>JAEUOZ010000002.1 GCA_016790225.1 Rubrivivax sp. | reverse complement strand
GCGCATCACATCACCCGGCTTCAGGTACACCGGGTTCGGCTTGACGCCCATGCCCACGCCCGGCGGCGTGCCGGTGGTGATGCAGTCGCCGGGCTCCAGCGTCATGAAGCGGCTCAGGTAGGACACCAGCGTGGCCACGCCGAAGATCATCGTCTTGGTGCTGCCGTTCTGGTAGCGGTGGCCATTGACCTCGAGCCACATACCCAGGTTCTGCGGGTCGGGGATCTCGTCGGCCGTCACCAGCCAGGGGCCGATCGGGCCGAAGGTGTCGCAGCCCTTGCCCTTGTCCCAGGTGCCGCCACGCTCGATCTGGTATTCGCGCTCGGAGACATCGTTGATCACGCAGTAGCCGGCCACATGCCGCAGCGCATCGGCCTCGGCGACATAGCGTGCGCGGCTGCCGATCACCACGCCCAGCTCCACTTCCCAGTCCGTCTTGACCGAAGCCTGCGGCAGCACGACCGGATCGTTGCAGCCCTGGGCGCAGCTGGTCGCCTTCATGAAGACGATGGGCTCCTTCGGGATCGGCAGGCCGGATTCCGCCGCGTGGTCAGCGTAGTTCAGGCCGATGGCGATGAACTTGCCGATGTCCGTCCACGGCACGCCGGCGCGGCCGGGGCTGACGATGGGCAGAGAGTCCAGCTGCACCGCACGCAGGGCGGCCAGGCCTTCGGGCGAGAGATGGCGCGGCGTGATGTCGCCGATCAGGCCGCTCAGATCACGCAGGCGGCCCTGGGCATCCAGCGCGGCGGGTCTCTCATGGCCCTTGGGGCCGTGGCGCAGCAGTTTCATGGGGTCTGTCTCCAGGGTTGAAAGGGGGGTGGCGCCTCGGCTGCGCCGGGCGAGCGTGTCAGTTGGACCATCCGCCGTCGATGATGTGCGCGGCGCCGGTGGTGAAGCGCGATTCGTCGCTGGCCAGGTAGACCGCCAGCAGCGCGATCTCTTCCGGGCGGCCCAGGCGCCGCATGGGCTGGCGGCCCACGAAGGCGGCTTCCACCTCGGCCAGCGATTGCCCGGTGCTGGCAGACAGGGCCGCGATGCGCTCGCGCAGCGAAGGCGATTCGACCGTGCCCGGGCAGATGGCGTTGCAGCGCACCTGCTGCGTCACGAAATCGGCGGCCACGGCCTTGGTCAGGCCGATGACCGCGGCCTTGGTCGTGCCGTAGACCAGCCGGCTGGGTGCACCCTTGATGCTGCCGGCCACCGAGGCCACGTTGATGATGGAGCCGCCGCCGCGCTCCAGCATGCCGGGCAGGAAGGACTTGATCATGCGGAACATCGAGCGCACGTTCAGATCCATCGCCATCGCCCACTCTTCTTCGGTGGCCTCCAGGATGTTGCCGTTGTGGACATAACCTGCAGCGTTGAACAGGATGTCGATCGGCCCCAGCTGCGCCACGGTCTGGCGGATCGCCGAAGGATCGGTCACGTCCAGCACCTGCGTGGTGCAGCCGGTTTCCTCGCGCAGCGCGCGCAGCAGGCCTTCGTCGATGTCGGTGGCGATCACCTGCGCGCCTTCGCGCACGAAGGCCTGGGCGGTGGCGCGGCCGATGCCTTGGCCGGCCGCGGTGAGCAGGGCGATCTTGCCCTTGAGTCGATCGGTCATCGGGGGTCTCCAGCGTTCAATCGGCGCTGCCGGGCAGCGCGGAAAAGTCCAGCAGCACCTTCATCGCGCGGCGGCGGTCAGCGGCCAGCTCGAAGGCCTCGCGCGCCCGGGCCAGCGGGAAGGCGCCCGTGATGATGGGCCGCAGATCGATGCGGCCTTCGTTGATCAGCCGCACCGCCAGCGCAAATTCGGCGTGGAAGCGGAAGCTGCCGCACAGGCTCAGCTCCTTGGCGACGATCAGGTTCTGCGGGATGCGCACCTCGCCGCCCAGGCCCAGCTGCACCACGGTGCCGCGCGGGCGCATCACCTCCAGCCCCGCCTGCAGCGCGCGCTCGTTGCCGCTGCACTCGAACATCACGTCGAAGTGGCCCTTGTTCGCGCTGTAGCGCTGCGTCCAGCCGCTGTCCTGGCTGACGTTGACGGTCTCGTCGGCACCCATGGCGCGGGCGATGGCCAGTGTCTCGTCCGTCAGATCCACCGCCGTGATGCGGGCGGCGCCGTGGATGCGCGCAGCGGCCACGGCCAGGGCGCCGATGGGCCCGCAGCCCGAGACCAGCACCTCGCGGCCCAGCAGGGGGCCGGCCCGCTGCACGCCATGCAGGGCCACCGACAAGGGCTCCGCCAGCGCCGCGTGCTGCAGCGGCACCTGCGGCGCCACAGGCTCGCACTGGATCGCTTCGCAGACCAGCTGGTCGCGAAAGGCGCCTTCCACGTGCGGATCGCGCATGGCGCTGCCGTAGAAGCGCATGTCCAGGCACTGGTTGGGCAGGCCTTCCAGGCAGTAGCGGCAGGCCCGGCAGGGGCGGCTGGGGTTGATGGCCACGGCATCGCCGGGTTTGACACGCGTCACATCATCCGCAACGTCAGCTACCGTGCCCGCGACCTCATGACCCAGGATCATCGGCCGGCGTATGCGCACGGTGCCGAAGCCGCCGGCATGGAAGTAGTGCAGATCGGATCCGCAGATCCCGCCATAGGCCACGCGCACGCGCACCTGGCCCGGGCCCAGCGCGGCCGTGGCCTGCTGCTCCAGGCGCAGATCGTCCGGCGCGTGGATCACCAGGCACCAGCAGCGCAGGCGCAGCGGCCGGCCGGCGTCTTCCGCGACGGCATCGGCGGACGCGGGCGTCAGGGTGGCATCGGGGCTGACCGGGGAATTCATGATCGCCAAGGTGTCGAGTGCCCGCTCAGCGCGGCACGATGCTGGCGCCGCTGAGCTGTTCCTGCGCTTCCACCAGCGAAGGCACCATCTTGCGGCCGTGGCCCAGCGCGCTGGCCAGCGCCAGGCTCTGGTGCACGGCCTCGCCCACGACCGTGGGGATGCCCAGGTTCTCGGCCAGGTGGGTGTAGTAGCGGACGTCCTTGCGCGCGTTGTCCAGCTCGAACTTCAGGCCATCCATCTGACCATCCAGCGTGCGCGCCATCAGCTGGAACAGGCCGTTGTTGACCGGCCCCACGGAGATCAGCTCCACCAGCTTGCGCAAGTCCAGGCCCGCGCGCTGGCCCACGGCAAAGGCCTCGGCCGTGGCCGTGCAGATGGCCTGCGCGATGAAGTTGTTCAGCAGCTTGATCGTGTGCCCGGCGCCCGGCCCGCCCACGTGGAAGATGTTCTCGGCAAAGCAGGCGATCACGGGCTTCAGGCGCTGGAACTGCGCGTCGCTCGCACCCACCATCACGTTCAGGCGCCCGGCCTCGGCCTCCACCGGCGTGCGCGACAGCGGCGCATCGACAAAGCCCACGCCGCGTGCCGCGCAGCGCTCGCGCAGGCGCGCCGTCGCATCGGGCTCGCTGGTCGAGCAATCCACCAGCGTCAGGCCCTCGGCGGCGCCCGCCAGCAGCCCCTGGTCGCCCAGCACCACGGCCTCCACCTGGGGCGAGCCGGTGACGCAGATGAACACCAGCTCGCTGCCGCGCGCCAGTTCGGCCGGATCGGCCGCCAGGCTGGCGCCGGCCTGCAGCAGATCCTGCACACGTTCCGGGCGGCGGTGCACGCACAGGCCGAGCGTGTGGCCCTTGGCCAGCAGGTTGCGCGCCATGCCGTGGCCCATGAGGCCCGAGGCGCCGATGAAGCCGATCTTCATGAGGGATGTCTCCTGCAGCGGCGGTGCGTTCCGCCGCGGATCTTGTGCGTCAGGGGTGGCCTTCTCAGCCGCGCCCGACGAAGGGCATCTTGGTGGCCATGACGTTGACGAACAGCATGTTCGAGGACAGCGGCAGGCGCGCCATGGTCATGAAGACATCGACGACCGACTGCAGATCCATGCGCGGCTCGGGCCGCAGGCTGCCATCGGCTTGCGGCACGCCATCGACCATGCGGGCTGTCATCTCGCTGGCGGCGTTGCCGATGTCGATCTGCCCCACCGCGATGTCGAAGGGCCGCCCATCCAGCGCGGCGGTTCTGGTCAGCCCGCTGATGGCGTGCTTGGTGGCCGTGTAGGCGATGCTGCCGGGCCGCGGGGCATACGCCGAGATCGAGCCGTTGTTGATGATGCGCCCGCCCATCGGCCGCTGCGCCTTCATCAGCTTGAAGGCCTGCGACAGGCAGTAGAACGAGCCGTTCAGGTTGGCGTCCACGACGCGACGCCACTCCGCCCCGCTGACCAGATCCGGTGTCTGCGCCGCCAGGCCGGTGCCGGCGTTGTTGAACAGCAGGTCCAGCCGACCCCAGCGCTGGCGCAGCGCATCGAAGCTCTCGGCCACCTGGTCTTCCTGGCCCACGTCGCAGGGCAGGGCGATGGCGCGATCGATCGCCGCGCCGGCGAGTTCCATCGTGCCCATCAGGGCTTCGTAGCGGCGGCCCAGCAAGGCCACCTGCCAGCCTTCGGCCAGCAGGGCCAGGGCGCAGGCGCGGCCGATGCCGGAGCCTGCGCCGGTGATGAGAGCCGTTTGAGTCATGGTGTGAAAGCGTGCAGGTTGGGGCGAAGGCGGCGCGGGATCGGCGCAGCGCGTCGGGTGAAGGGTTTCAGTGGTTGTCCTTGGGCACGGCGGCGCCGCGCATGCCGACCAGGAAATCGAGGTCCGCGCCTTCGTCGGCCTGCAGCACGTGATCGATATAGAGCTTCCAGTAGCCGCTGTCCATGGCGGGCGGGGGCGGCGTCCAGGCGGCGCGGCGCTGCTGCAATTCCTCCTCATCCACGTGCAGGTGCAGGCTGCGCGCGGGCACGTCCAGCGTGATGAGATCGCCGTTGTGAACCAGGGCCAGCGGGCCGCCGGCGGCGGCTTCCGGCACGGCGTGCAGCACCACGGTGCCGTAGGCGGTGCCGCTCATGCGCGCATCGCTGATGCGCACCATGTCCGTGATGCCCTTGCGCAGCACCTTGGGCGGCAGCGGCATGTTGCCCACCTCGGCCATGCCGGGGTAGCCCTTGGGCCCGCAGTTCTTGAGCACCAGGATGCAGCTCTCGTCCACATCCAGCTGCTCGTCGTCGATGCGGGCATGGAAATCGTCGCTGTTCTCGAAGACCACCGCGCGCCCGGTGTGCTGCATCAGGGCCGGCGTCGCGGCGCTGGGCTTGATCACGGCGCCGCGCGGCGCAAGGTTGCCGCGCAGGATGGCGATGCCGGCCCTTTCCTTGAAGGGCTGCTCCAGCGTCTTGATCACGGCGGGGTTGAAGTTCTCGGCTGGGGCGATGTTCTCGCCGACCGTGCGCCCGCTGGCCGTGGGCGCATCCAGGTGCAGCATGGGCGCGATGGTCTTCATCACGGCCGGCACGCCGCCGGCGTAGCAGAAGTCTTCCATCAGGTACTGGCCGCTGGGTTGCAGGTTCACCAGGCAGGGCATCTCGCTGCCCCAACGTTCGAAATCATCCACCGTG
Organism: Rubrivivax sp.; assembly: GCA_016790225.1. The sequence continues at coordinate 204,711 of JAEUOZ010000002.1, read as the reverse complement.
AGCGAGATGCCCACGCGCCGCGCGATGGCGATCAGGTGGATCACGGCATTCGTGCTGCCGCCGATGGCCGCCAGCGTGCGGATGGCGTTCTCGAAGGCGTCCCGCGTGAGGATCTGGCTGAGCTTCTGGTCCTGCCAGACCATGTCCACGATGCGGCGGCCGGCCTGGCGGGCCAGCACGTTGCGCCGGCCGTCCACCGCAGGGTAGGCGGCATTGCCGGGCAGGCCCACGCCCAGCGCCTCGACCATGCTGGCCATGGTGCTGGCGGTGCCCATGGTCATGCAATGGCCGTGGCTGCGGTGCATGCAGCTCTCGGCTTCCAGGAAGTCCTGCAGCTTCAGGGTACCGGCGCGCACCTGCTCGCTCATGCTCCAGACGCCGGTGCCGCTGCCCAGTTCCTGGCCGCGCCACTTGCCGTTGAGCATGGGCCCACCGCTGACGCCGATGGTGGGCAGATCGCAGCTGGCCGCACCCATCATCAGCGCAGGCGTGGTCTTGTCGCAGCCCATCAGCAGCACCACGCCGTCGATCGGATTGCCGCGGATGCTCTCTTCGGTATCCATGCTCGCGAGGTTGCGGTAGAGCATGGCGGTGGGGCGCAGCAGCACCTCGCCCAGCGACATCACCGGAAACTCCAGCGGGAAGCCGCCGGCCTCATGCACGCCGATCTTCACCTGCTCGGCCAGGGTGCGGAAGTGGCTGTTGCAGGGCGTGAGCTCGCTGAAGGTGTTGCAGATGCCGATGACCGGCTTGCCTTCGAACTGGTCGTGCGGGATGCCCTTGCCCTTGAGCCAGCTGCGGTAGGCAAAGCCGTCGCGGTCCTGGCGTGCGAACCACTGCGCGCTGCGCAGATCCTGGGGCTGTTTCTTCCGTTGGGACGGATCGGATGCGGCGCTCATCGTCTGCTGGCTTTCCCGGGGGGCGGGCGAGAAGGGAGTGCCGATACTATGGTATGACGATTGAACACGGAGATCGTGTAAGCCCTATGTCTGCCGCCGCCCTGCCCGCCGCGTCCCAACCCGAGGTACTCGCCGCCGCCCGGCTGGCGCCGATGTACCTGCAGCAGCTGCAGCAGCTGTTCACGCTGCACGACCGCCTGCACGAGACCGACCCCAGCGCGCTGGCCGCTGCGGCGCCGCGCATCCGCGCCATCGCGGCGCAGGGCGAGACCCGCGTGACCGAGGCGCTGATGGCGCAGCTGCCGGCGCTGCAGCTCATCTCCGTGATGGGCGTGGGCTACGACGGCATCGACGTGGCATCGGCGCTGCGCCGCGGGATCATGGTCACGCACACGCCCGATGTGCTGAATGACGAGGTGGCCGATACGGCCATCGGCCTGATGCTCAGCGTGGCGCGGCAGCTGCCGGCGGCCGATCGCTTCGTGCGGGCCGGGGATTGGCTCAAAGGCCCGATGCCGCTGCAGCGCAAGATGAGCGGCGCGCGGCTGGGTCTGGTGGGCATGGGGCGCATCGGCAAGGCCATCGCGCAGCGTGCCCAGGCTTTCGGCATGCCCATCGCCTACACGGCGCGCAGCGCCAAGCCCGAGCTGCCCTACAGCTTCGTGCCCAGTGTGCAGGCGCTGGCGGCGCGCAGCGATTTCCTGGTCGTCATCACGCCCGGCGGCGCCGGCACGCGCAAGCTCATCGATGCCTCGGTGCTGCAGGCGCTGGGGCCCACCGGCATCCTGGTCAACGTGGCGCGCGGTTCGGTGGTCGATGAGGCGGCGCTGATCGATGCGCTGCAGCGCGGTGTGATCGGTGGCGCGGCGCTGGATGTCTTCGAGGACGAGCCCCGCGTGCCGCAGGCCCTGATCGATCTGCCCCAGGTGGTGCTGGCACCGCACATCGGCAGCGCCACGAAGGAAACGCGCCAGGCCATGTGCGATCTGGCGGTGAACAACCTGAAGGCCTTCTTTGCCGGGCAGCCGCTGCTGACGCCCGTGCCGGAGTGTCGCTAGAAGCCTGGGCAGCAGGGGGGCCGGGCCCGCGCCGGACCGGGAAAGTACCAAGCACCCCCCGGTTCAATCATCATACGATAAGACCAGAGGCCGGCCCGCGCTGCGCGAAGACCGCCCGATCACCCGCACACCCGTAGACAGGAGACATGTCCATGCTGATGAGGAAGACCTGGTTGGCCTGCGCCGTTGCCGGCGCCGCGCTGTTGATGTCCGGCCCCACCTGGGCCCAGGAAAAGCTCACCGTCTGGTGGGCCAAGGGTTTCTACAAGGGCGAGGATGACGCGCTCTTCGCCGCGATCAAGAAGTTCGAGGCGCGCAACCCCAAGATCAAGATCGATCTGTCGCTCTACGCGCCGCAGGAGGCCATTCCCAAGGCCGTGGCCGCGCTGGAGGCCAACAATCCACCTGATGTGGCCTATGGCGACGTGTTCGACTTCCAGGTCACGGCGAAGTGGGCCTATGAAGACAAGCTGGAAGATGTCTCCAGCATCATCGATCCGCTGCGCAACCGCTTCGAGCCCTCGGCGCTGGCCACCACCTTCCTGTACAACGCCACGGCCCAGAAGCGCTCGTACTACGCGTATCCGATCAAGCAGCAGACCATGCACATCCAGTACTGGAAGGACATGCTGGCCGATGCGGGCTTCAAGGAAAGCGACATCCCGACGCGCTGGACCGACTACTGGCAGTTCTGGTGCGAGAAGGTGCAGCCGGCCTATCGCCAGAAGTCAGGCAACCGTGCCTTCGGCACAGGGTTCCCGATGGGGGTGGACTCCAGCGATTCGTTCTACTCGTTCCTCACCTTCATGGACGCCTACAACGTCAAGCTGGTGAATGACTCCGGCAAGCTGCTGGTGGATGACCCGGCGGTGCGCCAGGGCCTGATCAACGCGATGAACGACTACACCTATGTCTATGGCAAGGGCTGCACGCCGCCCTCGTCCACCGCGTGGAAGGATCCCGACAACAACGTCGCGTTCCACAACAAGACCATCGTGCTGACGCACAACGCGACGATCTCCATCGCGGCCAAGCACCTGGACGACATGAACAACGCCACGCTCACCGAAGCGCAGCGTGCGCAGGCCCGCAAGAACTACACCGAGCTGATCGCCACCGCCGGTTTCCCGAACAAGCCGGACGGCAGCAAGATGACCTACCGCGCAGCGGTGAAGACCGGGGTCATCTTCAAGGCGGCCAAGAACAAGGATGCGGCCCGCAAGTTCGTGGCCTTCATGCTGGACGATGCCAACCTCACGCCCTATGTGGAAGGGGCCCAGGGGCGCTGGTTCCCGGTGACCCGGGCCGGACAGCAGAGTGCCTTCTGGAAGGCTGATTCGCACCGCCTGGCGGTCTACAACCAGTTCATGAACGGCACCACGCCTTTCGAGTTCACCAAGAACTACAAGTTCACGGTGCTGAACAACGAAAACGTCTGGGCCAAGGCCATGAACCGTGTGCTCAGCGAGAAGTGGACGACCGAGCGTGCGGTGGACGAGATGATCGCCCGCATCAAGACCGTGGCCGCCAATTGAGGGGCCGGGCTCGCCACTGAACTGAAGTGCTGGCTCCCGGCCAACCTGGCGTGCGCCCTGCGGCGCCGGGTGCCGGGCGCAGCCTTGCCCAATGAAGCCCGTGACCACCGCCTCCGCCACCCTGCCACCCGCCGCCCGGCCGCGCAAGCCGCTGAGCAGCTGGGAATTCTGGGGCCGCCTCTTCGTGCTGCCCTACCTGGTGATCTTCGTGGTGTTCGTGCTCTACCCGGTGGGTTATGGCCTGTGGCTGGCGCGCGATCCGCAGAACTACGTCAAGCTCGCCGAAGACCCCATCTTCTTCCGCACGGTCGTCAATACCGTGGTCTTCATCGTCGTGGCGGTCAACGTCAAGATGGTGGTGGCCCTGGGGCTGTCGGGCTTCTTTGTCCAGACGCGCTGGTGGATCAAGATCCTGGCGGTGCTGTTCATCCTGCCCTGGGCCGTACCGTCGATCCCCACCATCCTCTCGGTGCGCTTCATGCTCAACCCCGAGTGGGGCGTGATCAACAGCACCTATTTCCGCTGGACTGGCCTGGACGGCCCCAACTGGCTGAATGATCCGACGCTGGCCTTCATCCTCTCGATGCTGATGCACATCTGGAAGAGCCTGCCGTTCTGGACGCTGATCCTGCTTGCCGGCCGGCTGGCCATTCCTACGGAACAGTACGAGGCGGCCTCCGTCGATGGCGCGACGCGCTGGCAGAAGTTCCGCTTCATCACCTGGCCGGCGATGCGCGGGCTCTACCTCACGTCGGTGATTCTTTCGATGATCTGGACCCTGGGCGATTTCAACAGCGTCTACCTGCTCACCGGCGGCGGGCCGGCGGATCTGACGCACGTGCTGGCCACGCTGGGCATCCGCTACCTGCGGCTGGATCAGATCGAGCTGGCCATGGCCTCGATCGTCGTGGCGCTGCCCCTCGTGCTGCCGCTGGTCTTCGTGATGATGAAGCGATTGAGCAAGTGAAGGCCCGGCCATGAAGCTGTCGTGGCGCGCTGCCTCCCGTGAAGCCCAGCTCCTGCTGGTGGGCATTCCTGTCCTGCTGTGGACGCTGCTGCCCGTCTACCACCTGCTGCTGTTTGCCATCTCCCCGCGCGACAAGGCCACCAGCGGCCGCCTGTGGCCGCAGGACCCCACGCTGCAGAACTTCAGCACGGTCTTCGAGCAGAAGCACTTCTACCTGCATCACTTCTGGGTGCAGCTGGGCAACTCGCTGTTCATCGCGCTGGCCACGGGCATCATCACGCTGGCGGTGGCCACCTGCGCGGCCTTTGCCATCAGCCGGCTGCGGGTGAAGGGCGGGCGCACGGTGCTGAACATGGCGCTGTTCACCTATTTCATCCCGGCCGCCTTCCTGGCCGTGCCCATGTACAAGACCATGGCCAACTACGGGCTGCTGAACAACCGATGGTCCATGGTGCTGGCGATGGTGACCATCGCCTCGCCCTACTGCATCTGGGTGCTCAAGCAGGCCAGCGACAAGCTGCCCTGGGAGCTGGACGAGGCCGCGCGCATCGACGGTGCCTCGGCCCTGCAGCTGTTCCGCCTGGTCTATGTGCCCCTGATGGTGCCCTCCCTCGTGGCCGTGGGCACGTACTCGCTGCTGCTCGCGTGGAACGAGTATCTCTACGGCTTCCTGCTGCTGTCCAACGAGAAGACGCTGCCGCTTTCCGTGGCCCTGGGCAACTTCCTGGCGGCCGACGATTCGCCCTGGGAGGTGCTGATGGCCACCGGCTTCGTCTATGCGCTGCCGCCGGCCGCCATCTACTACGCGTTCAAGCGCTACATGGTCTCCGGCCTCACCGCCGGTGCCGTGAAATCCTGAGAGCGTGAGAGCGCCAGCGTCCCTGCCTGACCCCGCCCACGCCTCCGTCCACGCCCCTCGCCCAAGATCGACACCATGGCCGCAGTTTCCTTCAAGGACATCCACAAGACCTACGGAGGCAAGGTCAAGGTCATCCACGGCATCGGCTTCGACATCCACGACGGCGAATTCGTGGTGCTGGTCGGCCCCAGCGGCTGCGGCAAGAGCACGCTGCTGCGCATGCTGGCCGGGCTGGAGGAGATCAGCGGCGGCGAGATCGTCATCGACGGCAAGGTCGTCAACGATCTGGAGAGCAAGGACCGCGACATCGCGATGGTCTTCCAGAGCTATGCGCTCTACCCGCACATGACCGTGCGCGAGAACATGGGTTTCTCGCTGCGGCTGCGCAAGGCCGAGACCGGCACGATTGCCCAACGCGTGAACGAAGCGGCGCGCATCCTCAATCTCGATCCGCTGCTGGAGCGCTACCCGCGCGAGCTCTCCGGCGGTCAGCGGCAGCGCGTGGCCATGGGCCGCGCCATCGTGCGCGATCCGAAGGTCTTTCTCTTCGACGAGCCGCTGTCCAACCTGGATGCCAAGCTGCGGGTGGCCATGCGCGCCGAGATCAAGGCGCTGCACCAGCGGCTGAAGACGACCACGGTGTATGTCACGCACGATCAGATCGAGGCCATGACCATGGCCGACCGCATCGTGGTGATGCACGACGGCATCATCGAGCAGATCGGCACGCCGCTCGAACTGTTCGACCATCCGGGCAACCTCTTCGTGGCGCAGTTCATCGGCTCGCCCGCCATGAACGTCTTCGATGGCAGGGTGCGCGAGGGCGGTGAGGTCGAGGCGCTGGGTGCGCGCTGGCCGCTGGCGCCGGGGCGTGCCGTGAAGCCGGGGCAGGCGGTCAAGTACGGCATCCGGCCGACCGATCTGCAGCTGGCCAGCCAGGGCATCGCGGCCACCGTGGAGGTGGTGGAGCCCACCGGGGCCGAAACCGAATTGCTGGTGCAGGTGGGCGGGCAGACGCTGGTGGTCGTCATGCACGGCCGCACGGCGGTCGGGCCGGGGGATACGGTGCATCTGGCACTGGAGGCCGCGAAGGCGCATGTCTTCGACGGCGCCAGCGGCCGCCGCGTCTGAGCGGCGGCCATGGGTGCACCGCAGGTGGTGGTGATGGGTGTCAGCGGCTGCGGCAAGAGCACGCTGGGGCGCGGGCTGGCGCAGGCGCTGGGCGTGCGCTATGTGGAAGGCGACGAGCTGCATCCGCCGCGCAACATCGAACGCATGGCGGCGGGCATTCCGCTGACCGATGAAGACCGCCAGGACTGGTTGCAGGCCGTCGGCGCCCAACTGTCCACCGCATCAGCGGCCGGCGAAGGCCTGGTGGTGACCTGTTCCGCCCTGCGCCGCAGCTACCGCGATGGCCTGCGCGCCGCAGCGCCGGGCCTGCGCCTGGTCTATCTGCGCGGCGACGAGGCCTTGCTCGCGCAACGCCTGACACAGCGCCAGGGGCACTACATGCCGGCTTCGCTGCTGCAGAGCCAGCTGCAGACGCTGGAGCCGCCGGCGGCGGACGAGCAGCCGATCGAGCTGGACATCGCGGCGCCATCGGCCGAGCTGCTGGCGGTGGCGCTGCGGGCTCTGGGGCCGGCATGATCGATGCCTCGACCTTCCGGCTGGACGGACGCCTGGCGCTGATCACCGGCTCTTCGGCCGGCATCGGCCTGGCGCTGGCGCGCGGGCTGGGCCAGGCCGGCGCCAGCCTGGTGCTGAATGGCCGCGACGCCAGCCGGCTGCGCGCGGCCGCCGAGACGCTGCGGGCCGAAGGCCTGACGGTGCGCGAGAGCGCCTTCGACGTCTGCGAGGCGGCGGCCGTGGACGCCGCCGTGGCGCAGATCGAAGGCGAGCTCGGACCCATCGAGATCCTCGTCAACAACGCCGGCATCCAGCGGCGCGGCGCGTTTCACGAGTTTGCGGCCCAGGACTGGCAGGATCTGCTGCGCACCAATCTGCACGGCCCTTTCGTGGTGGCACAGGCCGTGGCGCGGCGCATGGTGCAGCGCGGGCGCGGCAACATCATCAACATCTGTTCGGTGCAGAGCGAGCTGGGCCGCCCGGGCATCGCGCCCTATGCGGCCACCAAGGGCGCCCTGAAGATGCTGACCAAGGGCATGGCCATCGATCTGGGGCCGCACGGCATCCGCGTCAACGGGCTCGGGCCGGGCTACTTCAAGACCGAGCTGACCGACAAGCTGGTCAAGGACGAGGCCTTCAGCGCCTGGCTCACGCAGCGCACACCCAGCCGCCGCTGGGGCGAGGTGCATGAGCTCGCGCCCGCGGTGGTCTTCCTCGCCAGCGAGGCCTCCAGTTTTGTCAACGGGCATATCCTCTACGTGGACGGCGGCGTCACGGCCAGCCTGTAGCGCCGCGGCGCCTCCTTATCCAACCGGTCACCGCATGAGCGAGTTCATCAAGGTCATCCTGTTCACCGATGTCGACGGCCGCGCCCGCTTCCGCGAAGAGCGCGTGCCGCTGACCGAAGGCAAGCCCGAGGCACGGCTGTCCGCCCTGATGGCCAGCGGCGGCTTTCAGCTGCGCGAGAGCCCTGTGGGCTTTCGCAGCAGCTTCCATTGCACGGGCAGCCCGCAGTGGGTCTTCATCCTGCGCGGGCAGATGGAGATCGGCCTGCAGGACGGCAGCTCGCGCGTCTTCGGGCCGGGGGAGCATTTCCACTCGGCCGACGTGCTGCCCGAGGGCGCCCATTTCGATGCCACGGTTCACGGACACTGGAGCCGGCAGCTGGGGCCGGATCCGCTCGTGACCCTGTTCGTCAGAGGCGCCTGAATGCGAGGGTGCAGGCCGTGACCCTGGTGCGCAATGTGCTCGGTCTCACGCTGGACCGGCTGGGCGAAGCGATCGTCTCCGGCCACTACGGGCCCGAAGGCGCCATCCCGCCCGAGCCCCTGCTGTGCGAAGCCTACGGCGTGAGCCGCACGGTGATCCGCGAGGCCATCAAGTCGCTGGTCGCCAAGGGCATGGTCAGCACCGGCCCCAAGGTCGGCACGCGGGTGCTGCCCCCGCAGCACTGGAACTGGTTCGATCCGGCCGTGGTGGCCTGGCAGTGCAAGGCCGGCGTGACGCGCGAATTCCTGCGCGATCTGCAGGAGCTGCGCCGCGTGCTGGAGCCCGCCAGCGTGCGCATGGCGGCTGAACGCGCCACGGCACAGGACATCGCGGAGATCGAGGATGCGTACGCCGGCATGAAGGCCGCCATCGAACACGGCGGCGACTATGTCTCTCATGACCTGCGCTTTCACCTGGGCCTGCTGCGCGCGGGGCACAACCGCATGGTCGAGCAGATGGGCAAGGCCCTGGGCGCGCTGCTGCGCGTGGCCTTCGAGATCAGCACCTCGCGTGCCAACGGCCCGGCCACCTCGCTGCCGCTGCACCGCGCGGTGCTGGATGCCATCATCGCGCGCGATCCGGCGGCCGCCGAGCGCGCCGCGCTGCACCTGATCGACAGCGCGCGAGACGACATGGAGCGGGTGCTGGCCTCGCGCCGCAAGCTGCCTTCGGTGGCCACACCGGCGCAGCGGCTGCGACCGGTGGCGGGTGCTGCCAGCCAGGGCGCCGCGGTGGCCGCAGCCGCCGGATCCGCGGGTGTTCCTGCCCGCAGCACGGCCCGCGGCGCGGCATCCCGCCGCCGCGCCTGAGGCCAACGGACACCGACGTGCCAGCGGCAGCCACCGGCACTGTGCCCCGCGCCGTGGGGGTGTACCTGGGCGTGCTGCAGTTTGCCTTTGCGCTGTGCTGGGTGGTCTATGCCGCCTACCTGCCGCAGCTGCTGCGCCAGCTGGGTTTCGAAGGGCAGGAGCAGCGCATCGTGCCCTGGGTGCTGGCGATGGACCAGCTGATCTTCCTGCTCACCGATTGGCTGGTGGGGACATGGAGCGATCAGGCCGCCCAGGTGCTGCATCGATTGTCGCTGTGGATGCTGGGCGGCACCCTCGTCTCCGGCGGGGCCTTTGCCCTGCTGCCGCAGGTGGCGGCAGGGACCTCGCTGGGCCTGTTCCTGGCGCTCACCGTGCTCTGGGCCATCACCTCGGCGGCGCTGCGTGCGCCACCGTTGACGCTGTTGGGGCGTTATGTATCCCGCCCGGCACAGCCGGCCCTGGTGGCCCTGATGGCGCTTGGGCTGGGGCTTTGCAACGCGCTGGCGCCGTATCTGGCGCTGCAGCTCAAGACCATCGATCCGCGCTGGCCCTTCGCGCTGTCGGCCCTGGTGCTGGTGGCCGTGACGCTGGGCATGCATCGCGCCGAAGCGGCGCTGGCGCGGGCGCGCGCCACGCCGGCTGACGAGCCCTCGGCATCGATGCCCAGGTCCGCGGCGGCACCCGCGCCCGCGCGGGTGCCCGACGCTTCGCCTGAACCCGCGGCCGCGCCGCCCCGGCCCGGCGCCGCGGCGCTGTGCCTGCTGGCGGCCTGTGCACTCGCGGCGCTGGCCTTCCAGGCGCATGTCTTCCTCATCAGCGGGCCGCTGTACCTGCGGCACCTGGACGGCGCGGCGCAGCTGCCGCAGTGGTTGCCGCTGTTCTGGGTGGGCTTCAACCTGGCGCTGTGGCCGGCCTCTCGCTGGGCCCGGGCGCTGGGCGCGCCGCGAGTGCTGGCGCTGGGGCTGGCTCTGGCCACTGCGGCCCTGGCGCTGGTGCAGATCGCCGCGGGCCTGTCCCTGCTGGCCACCGCCCAGCTGCTGGCCGGCGCGGCCTGGGCCGTGGTGATGTGCGCCGCCTTCTGCTCCGTGCTGGCGCTGGGCCACACCGGGCGCGAAGGCATGCTCAACGGCGCCTTGCAGTCGGTGCTGGCGCTGGGCGCGCTGACACGTCTGCTGGTCGTGGCCCTGGTCACGCCCGTCGCGGCGCAGCTGCTGGCCTGGAGCGGCCTGGTGGTGCTGCTCTTTGCCGCCGCGGCGCTGCTGCTGCTGTGGGGCTTGAAGCGCCTGCCGGGCTGGCCGGCGCCGGCCTGAACCTGAAAGGAACCCGTCCATGAAAGTCCTGATCACCGGCGGCGGCGGATTTGTCGGCGCGCGTCTGGCGCGCAGCCTGCTGGCCCGTGGCCGGCTGGGGGACCGCGCGCTGACGCAGCTCATCCTGGCCGATCAGGTGACGCCGCCGGCCTGGCTGACGGCCGACCCGCGCGTGCAGGCGCGCGTGGGCCCTCTGCTGGACCAGTGCGAAGCCCTGCGCCAGGAGCCGATGGACGCGGTCTTCCACCTGGCGTCGGCCGTCTCGGGCGAGTGCGAAGCCGATTTCGATCTGGGCTTGCGCTCCAACCTGGATTCCACACGCGCGCTGCTGGATGCCCTGCGAGCACGACAGCAGGCCGGTAGCGCGCCCGTGCGGCTGGTTTTTTCCAGCTCCATCGCGGTCTTCGGGCCGGATCCCGCGTACCCGTTTCCGGCGCAGGTGGGGGATGACACGCTGCCGATGCCGCAGACCAGCTACGGCACGCAGAAGCTGATCTGCGAACACCTGATCGCCGACTACACGCGCAAGGGCTTCATCGATGGTCGCGCCGCGCGACTGGTCACCGTGACGGTACGGCCCGGCCGCCCCAACGGTGCCGCCAGCTCATTCTTCAGCGGCATCATCCGCGAGCCGCTGGCGGGCGAAGAGGCGATCCTGCCCGTGGATCTGGAGGTGCAGCACCCGGTGGCCAGCGTGCAGCGCATGGTGGAAGGTCTGATCGCCGTCTTCGAGGCCAGCCGCGAGGCCTTTGTCGGCCGATCGGCGATCACGCTGCCGGGCCTGAATGTCAGCGTGCGCCAGATGCTCGATGCGCTGGAATCCGTGGCCGGCCCGGCGGTGCGCGCCCGCGTGACGCTGCAGCGCGACGAGCGCATCGCGGGCATCGTGGCCAACTGGCCGCGCGGCGTGCACACGCCCCGTGCGCGGGCGCTGGGCCTGCAGCCCGATGCCAGCTTCGAGGCCATCATCCGCGACTACATCGCCGATGCGCGGGCCGACAACCCGGCCGCCCTGAAGGGCCTGGCTTGACACATCCCGTTGCCGCGGGCGGCGCTGCCGGCCGCTGACCAGACACCTGAACGGAGACTCGCCATGAACCAGATCGATCTCAAGGACCGCGTCGCGGTCGTCACCGGAGGCGCGCAGGGCATCGGCTACGCCATCAGCGAGCGGCTGCTGCACAGCGGCGCGCGCGTGGTGGTGTGGGACATCGATGCGGCGCGCCTGGAGGCCGCGATGGGTGCGCTCTCGCGCCTGGGCCCGGTGGAGGTGGAGGTCGTCGAGCTCACCGATGACGAGGCCGTGGCGCGCGCCACCGCCAGCACGCTGCGCAGCCGCGGGCGCATCGACATCCTCGTCAACAACGCCGGCATCACCGGGGGCAATGCCCGCACCTGGGATCTGGATCCGGCGGTCTGGCGCCGCGTCATCGAGGTCAACCTGATCGCGCCCTACCTCACCTGCCGCCACGTGGCGCCGGCCATGATCCGCCAGGGCTATGGCCGCATCGTCAACATCGCCTCGGTGGCCGGCAAGGAAGGCAACCCCAATGCCTCGCACTACAGCGCCAGCAAGGCCGGCCTGATCGCACTGACCAAGAGCCTGGCCAAGGAGACGGCCACGCAAGGCGTGCTGGTGAATGCCATCGCGCCGGCCGTGGCCCGCACGGCGATGTTCGAGCAGATGACCCAGCAGCACATCGACTACATGCTCGGCAAGATCCCCATGGGCCGCTTTGTCGAGGTGCAGGAGATCGCCGCGATGGCGGCCTGGCTGTCCAGCGAAGACTGCTCCTTCTCCACCGGCGCGGTATTCGACATCACGGGCGGGCGCTCCACCTACTGATGGCCCCCAGGGCCGGGCTGTGCCCAGCCTGCCCCCCCGCGGGGGTTCAAGCAAAGTGGCAAAGCCACATTTGCTTGAGAGCGCCCCCAGGGCCGGGCTGCGCCCAGCCCGCCCCCCGAGGGGGTTCAAGCAAAGTGGCAAAGCCACATTTGCTTGAGAGCGCAGGAGGCGTATCGGTCTGGCACGGCGCCTGTCGGGACTTGCCCGGATCAGACCTTCACGAACCAGCGCCGCCGCCACATGAACCAGGCGACGGCCAGCATCAGCAGGTTGAAGGCCAGCGCATACAGCAGCGAGGCCATCTGCGGCTCCACGGGCAGGGCGCGCAAGGGCGCGAACAGCAGCGCCTTGAGAGACGCGCTGCTGCCATCGGCCTGCGGCAGCTTCACGAAGCCCAGCGCCTTGGCCACCAGGCCGGAGAAGGCAAAGATGAACAGCGCATTCATGCCGTACACCGTGAAGGGCAGCAAGGCGCGGCGCGCCGCCTGCATCAGCGCCGGGCGGCCGGAGGCATCGATGAACCAGTAGAAGGCGCCGAAGACGACGGCGGCCCAGCCGGCCATGAAGACGCTGTAGGAGACGCTCCACAGCGGCTTGTTGATGGGCATCAGCAGCACATCGAGCATCGCGCCCAGCCAGACCAGCAGCAGCCCGGCCAGCACCATCCACAGGGTCTTCTCGGCGGCGCCAAGGGGCTGCAGCAGCCAGCGGCCGGCGAGGGCACCGAAGAGCAGCGTGGCCACCGCGGGCAGGGTGCTGAACAGGCCTTCGGGATCCCAGGTGCGTGATTGCGCCCACAGATGGCCGCTCAGCAGCCAACGGTCCAGATGAGCGGCGAAGTCCAGGCCCGGTTCCAGCCGGCCCGCTGCCACCACGCCATCGGCACCGGCCACCGGCCACAGCAGCATCGGCAGCGCGTAGGCGGTGAACAGCACCCCGATGGCGCCCGCCCAGACGCGCCACCCGAAGCCCACCACCAGCGGCGCGGCGATGAGGATGCACAGCCCGATGCGCTGCAGCACGCCGGGCACGCGCAGGCTCTCCAGGCTGAAGGCAGGCACCAGGTTCAGGCCCAGGCCGATGAGGATGATCACCGCAGCACGCCGCCACAGCCCCAGCACGACCGCCGGCCCCTGGCCTGCGCCGATGGGCTTGTGCGCCAGCGAGAAGACCATCGAGGCGCCGACGATGAAGAGGAAGAACGGAAAGATCCAGTCGGTGAAGGTCCAGCCGTTCCAGGGGGCATGGGCCAGCTGGCTGTACAGCTGCTTCCAGTCGCCTGGGTTGTTGACCAGCACCATGCCGGCGATGGTGAAGCCGCGAAAGGCATCCAGCGAGACCAGGCGGTCCTCGATGCGCACGCTCATCGGCTCTCCTCCTGCTTGCGCCCGAAGGCCGGATCGATCTTCAGGAAGAGGGCGACCAGCATCGAGGGCAGCGTGCAGACGCACACGTGGATGAAGAACGCGAAGTAGCCCAGCTGGGACTGGATCCAGCCGCTGACCATGCCCGGCAGCATCATGCCCAGGGCCATGAAGCCGGTGCACAGCGCGTAGTGCGCGGTCTTGTGTTCGCCGTCGGCGATCATGATCATGAACAGCAGGTAGGCCGCGAAGCCGAAGCCGTAGCCGAACTGTTCGATGGCAATGGCGCCGGCGATCAGCGCGGGATCGCCGGGCTGCCAGGCGGCCAGCGCCACGAACACCAGGTTGGGCACGTGCACACACAGCATCATGGGCCAGAGCCAGAACTTCAGCCCCCGGCGCGAGATCGCCCAGCCGCCCAGGATGCCGCCCAGCGTGAGCGCGATGACACCCACCGTGCCGTAGACGATGCCCACTTGCGCGGTGCTCAGTCCCAGGCCGCCCTGCTCGCGCGGATCCAGCAGGAAGGGCGTGATCAGCTTCAGCGCCTGCGCCTCGCCCAGCCGGTAGGTCAGCAGGAAGGCCAGCGCGATGAGGATGTCGCGCTTGGCGAAGAAGCTGGCGAAGGTGTCGAAGAAGTCGCCGAAGATGCCGCGCCCGCTGCGCACCGGGCCATCGGCCGCCGGGCGGGGCAGCACGGCCAGGTGCCACAGCGCCAGCAGCACGAAGAGCAGCGCCAGCACACCGAAGACGATCTGCCAGGCCAGCACCGTGTTGCCGGTCTGCTCCGTCAGCCGGCCGGCCAGCACCACCAGCGCGCCCTGGCCGGAGATCATCGCCAGCCGGTAGAACGTGCTGCGCACGCCCACGAAGGCCGCCTGCTGGTGCTGCTGCAGCGCCAGCATGTAGTAGCCGTCGGCCGCGATGTCGTGTGTGGCCGAGGCAAAGGCCATCAGCCAGAAGACCGCCAGGGAGGCCTGGAAGAAGCCCGGCATCGGCAGCGTGAAGGCCACGAAGGCCAGCGAGGCGCCCACGGCGAACTGCAGGCTCACGATCCACGCCCGCTTGGTGCGGAACATGTCCACCAGCGGCGACCACAGCGGCTTGATCACCCAGGGCAGGTAGAGCCAGCTGGTGTAGAGCGCGATGTCGGTGTTGCTGAGCCCGAGGTTCTTGTAGAGGATGACCGAGAGTGTCATCACCACCACGTACGGGATGCCCTGGCCGTAGTACAGCGAGGGAATCCACAGCCAGGGCCGGGCGCCAGCGGTGGCGGCGTGATTCATTCTCCGTCCTCGCCCAGCGCCTGTCTGACGCTGCCGTTCATGCGCTGCAGGCGCTCGCGGGCGGCTTCGGCCGACAGGCCCTGCCGGATCATCACGATGGCGGTCTTCACGTGGTGGCCGCTGTCGGCCAGCGCCGTGCGTGCGGCGTGTTCATCGCAGCCGGTCGCCAGCATTGTCAGGCGCAGGCAGCGCCGGTGCAGCTTGGCATTGGTGGGCTTGAGATCCACCATCAGGTTGCCGTACACCTTGTTCAGCCGCACCATCAGGGCGCTGGAAAAGGTGTTCAACGCGATCTTCTGGGCCGTGCCGGCCTTCAGGCGTGTGCTGCCGGAGATGACCTCCGGCCCGGTGTCCAGCGTGATGCCCACATCGGCCTGCGCCGTGAGCGGCGCATCCGGGTTGTTGGCCAGCGCGATGGTCAGCGCGCCGACGCGGCGCGCCGCCTGCAGCGCGCCCAGGGCATAGGGGGTGGAGCCGGAGGCCGCGATCAGCAGCACCACATCCTGCGCATCGACCTGATGGGCCATCACATCCTCGGCCCCTTGCTCGGCGCTGTCTTCCGCGCCTTCCACCGCGCGGCGGATGGCGCGCTCGCCGCCGGCCAGCAGCGCGATGGCGCGCTCAGGCTCCCAGGAGAAGGTGGGCAGCAGCTCCACGCTGTCCAGCAGGCCCAGCCGGCCCGAGGTGCCGGCGCCCACATAGACCAGGCGGCCGCCGTGGCGGATGCGTGGCAGCGCCGCATCCACCGCCTGCGCCAGCGCCGCAGCGGCAGCCTGCACGGCGGCCACCGCATGGGCCTGGTCGTCGATCAGCGCGCGCGCCACGGCCAGCGTGGCGTAGGTGTCCAGCGCCTCATGTTCGGCGTTGGGGGATTCGGTGGCGGGCACCGGCGGGGCATTCATGGGCGTGGGCATCAAGTTGGTTCGGTGCCGGGTGGCGCCAGCGGCCCGGCACCCGCGGCACGCACGGCAGCGGCCAGGGCCACATCATCGACGGCCGGCACGCGCGGCAGACCGCTCGGTAACGCGCAGTCCATCGCCTCGCGCAGGGCGGGGTGCAGTTCCAGCACGCCCCCGGCCATGGCCAGCGGCTGCCGGCCGAAGCGGCGCGCGAGCACGGCGACCAGCTGCGCCAGCTGCTGCCCCGCATCACGCAACAGCGCCAGCGCCCGCCCATCGCCCTGGTGCGCAGCGCGTGCCACGGCCAGCGCCAGCAGGCCCACCTGGCCACGGTCTGCGCTGCTGAGGAAGCGCCGGGCATCGTTCCAGGTCGGTCCACCCACGGCGGCCGCGAGCTCGCGGCCCAGCGGCGTGGCGTTGCCCGAGCCCGGTGCCTCGTCCTCCTGCTGCCACAGGCGCGACAAGGCTTCGCGGGCGATCCAGTGCCCCGCGCCGTGATCGCCGACGATGCTGCCGCGCCCGCCCACGCGGTGCGCCTGGCCCTGGGCATCCAGAAACCAGGCGATGCTGCCCGTGCCGGCGTAGAGAAAGAAGCCGCTGCCGGGTGCCGCTTCGGAGCCGGTGGCCCGCTCCAGGCTCAGGCGGCAGGCCATCTCCACATCGTTGCGCAGCAGCAGCCGCTCGGGCGCCAGCTGCAGCTGCCGGGCCCACAGCGTGTGAAGTTCAGGGCCCGAGCCTTCGTCGAAGCCGGTCACGGCGGCCCAGGCGGCCTGCACAGCCAGGGGCCGCGCGGCCTCGCTGGTGTGGGCGGAAACGGGGCCGGCGGCCAGGCCACCGCCGAGAAGCGCCGCCTGCACGGCCTGCCGAAGATCGCCCAGGATGCGTTCAACCGCGGCATGCCCGGCCGGGTGCGCGATCTGGTTGCCGCTGAAGGCCTCGACCTCGCCGCGGGCCAGCAGCCTGCCATCGGCCTGCGCGAGCACCCAGCGCGTGGCGCGCCCGCCGACGTCGATGCCGAGGCCTGGCGGCGAAGGCGCAGAGAGTGGGGGGCGGTTCATCGAAGCGGGGGTGCCAGCGGATCCTGCCGCAGATCGGCGCGGCGATCCACCAGCAGCTCCACCGCTTGATCGCCCGGCTCCGCCTTGACCCTCTGCGCCGCTGCGAGCGCCGCATCGACGGTGACCGTGCCGTCGAGATACCGCCAGCGTTGGCCATCGTGCGCGATGGCGCGGTAGCGCCCTTCGGGCAGCCCGTGCTGCGGCGGCAGGCGCCACAAGCCCTCGGTGGCATCGCGCTGCAGCGGCACGGCCGGGCGGCGCCATTGCGGCGCAAAGCGGGGCGAGGGCGCCGGGCCGGCCGCGCCGTCGGTGCGCGCGTAGAAGGCTTGCAGCGCCTGCGCATGCAGATCCAGCACGCCGCGGCTGAACCACAGCACATGGCCGCCCTGATCCAGGCTGCGCACCAGCTCGATCGATCGCTGCAGCTGCTCCCAGCTGGACGGCGCCCCTTCGCCGACCAGGCGGATGCCGGCCACCAGCTCCTGCGGGTGATAGGCGCCAGCCGCCTGCAGCGCCTGCGTCTGCTCGCGCCAGCTGCGCTCGAAGGCGGGCCAGCTGCTGCGGTAGGCCTGCGGCACCCACTCCGCCCAGCGCTGGCCGCGCGGCCAGGTGGACCAGGCGGGCCAGTTCAGCAGGTAGTGTTCCCAGCTCCAGGGGTAGACAGCGGGGCTCAGTGACAGCAGCAACCCGGGCCGGGCCTGGGCCAGCTCGCGCAGAAACTCCTGCACCAGCCGATCCAGCTGCGCGGCGCGCCATTGCATCCAGGCCGGATCCTGCGGGTCGTCAGGCGGGGCGCGGCCCTGGTGTTCGGCCGCGTAGGCGGCGCGGGTGGTGTCGTCGTAACCCATGCTCACGTGGGGCCAGACAATGCGGTCATCGAACTGCACACCGTCCAGATCGTAGCGTCCCATGGCTTCGAGCGTCAGATCGGTGAGGAAGCGGCGCGCCTGCGGGTGCAGCGGGTTCATCCAGACGAAGCCGTTGGGCGCCACCTCGCGGCCCTGCCGATCGCGGCTGAGCCACTCGGGCTTGCGGCTGCGCAGCGTGTTGTGCGTGCTGCCGTGCGCGGCCATGAAGCCGTATTCGAACCAGGCGATCACCAGCAGACCCTGGCGGTGCCCTTCGATCAGCATTTCCTCCAGCAGATCGCGCACCGGCGCGGCGGCCTTGCCGCGATCGGCCGGATCCTGCAGCGCCGCCGCGGGGCGCTGCGCCAGGCCCAGCGTGCGCCGCAGCACCTCGGAAGGGAACTGCGTGGTGCCGTTCTTCCAGGCTTCCACGTAGACGGTATTCAGGCCGATCTCGCGCAGGCGCCGCATGGTCTGCGCGGTGTCCTGCGGCGTCGCGATGGCGGTGTTGGCGGTGGTCGTGAGCCAGGTGCCGCGGACCTCGGCGCGTGCTGCCTGGGCGCCCGCGCCCGCGGTCGGGACCCGAGCGAGCGCCAGGCTCGGCGTCAGGCTCGGCACCAGGGTCAGCACCAGGGTCAGCACCAAGCCTGGCGTCACGGAGCGCATCAGCGAAAGACCGGCGGCGGCCCGCCGCTGCAGTGCCGGCAGCCCGGCGCACTGATCTTGATGAAGCAAGCGCTGCGCACGGCATCCGGCCGCTTGTTGCGGTTCAGCGGGAAGGCGTGCAGCGGGGACGCGGCATCGCAGCATCGCCGCATCTTACGGTTCCCGCCGCCCACGCTCCTTGCCTGCGCTATCGTCCCCTCATGCCTGCCCCCTTCAGCTTCTTCTGGCACGACTACGAAACCTTCGGGCGCACGCCGCGGCGCGATCGGCCGGCGCAGTTTGCCGGGCTGCGCACCGATGCCGAACTCAACGAGATCGATGCGCCGGTGATGCTGCACTGCCAGCCGCCCACCGACAGCCTGCCCGACCCGCAGAGCTGCCTGCTCACGGGCATCGTGCCGCAGCACTGCCTGGCGCAAGGCGTCCCGGAGCACCAGTTTGCCGCGCAGATCGAGCAGCAGCTGGGCCGCCCGGGCACGGTGGGCGTGGGCTACAACAGCATCCGCTTCGATGACGAGGTGACGCGCTTCCTGTTCTGGCGCAACCTGATCGATCCCTACGCCCGTGAATGGCAGAACGAGTGCGGCCGCTGGGATCTGATGGATACCGTGCGCTGTGCCTACGCGCTGCGGCCGGACGGCATCCAGTGGCCGCGCGAAGAGGGCAAGCCCAGCTTCCGCCTGGAAAAGCTCACGCAGGCCAACGGCCTGCAGCATGAGGCGGCGCACGATGCCTTGTCCGATGTGCGCGCCACGCTCGCGCTGGCGCGGCTGGTCCGCGCGCGGGTGCCGCGGCTGTGGGACTTCTGTCTCAAGCTGCGCCAGAAATCCGCCGTGCAGGCCGAGCTGGTGCTGGGGCGCCCGGTGCTGCACATCAGCGGCATGATCCCGGCCGAACGCGGCTGCCTGGCCATCGTCTGGCCGTTTGCGCCGCACCCGACGAACAAGAACGAGGTCATCGTCTGGGATCTGGCGCAGGATCCTGCGCAGCTGATGGCGCTGAGCACGCCGCAGCTGCGCGAGCGCCTCTTCACATCGCGCGAAGGTCTGGCCGCGCTGGGGCTGGAGCGCCTGCCCTTGAAGACCATCCACATCAACAAGTCACCGGTGGTCATCAGCCAGCTCCAGACGCTGACGCCCGTGATGGCCGAACGCTGGGGTGTGGACCGTGCCCTGTGCGATCGGCATGCGCAGACGGCGGCACGCATCACGGGCGAGATGGCGGGTGTCTGGCCCGGCGTGTTTGCGCGCGAAGGCCCGGCCGAGACGCCGGACGTGGATGAAGACCTGTACGGCGGTTTTGTCGGCAACGAAGACCGCCGCCTGCTGCAGCGCCTGCGCGATCTGCCGCCGGCTCAGCTGGCGCTGCAGCGACCCCGCTTTGCCGATGGGCGGCTGGACGAACTGCTGTTGCGCTACCGCGCACGCAACTTCCCCGAGACCTTGAACGCCGAGGAACAGCAGCATTGGCAGGCGCACCGCCACGCGCGGCTGCACGAGGGTGTGAACGGGCATCCGCCGCTGGCGGCCTGGATGGACCGCATCGATCAGCTCAACGAGGTCGCGGAGCTGCAGGGCGACGAACGGGCGCAGCAACTGCTATCGTGGCTGGTGGACTGGGCTGAACAGGTGGCCCCGGAAACCTGATGCCCCGGGCCGGCGCCCTGCGCCCGGCCGGCGGTCCTGCCCCTGGAACCCTGCGGAGGAACAGCATGAACAACCCCCAAACCGATGCGGCGAATTCGCCCGACAGCACCGGCCTGCCGCCGGCGGGCGCCGAGGGCACACCCGGCGCCGCCGTGCAAGCGGGCCCTGGCCTGGTCTGGGACGAGCCCGCTGCGGCCATGCCCTCCCTGCTCCAGGCGCCGGCCATGCCCAATCTTCCACCGCAGTTGACCGATGAACTGCCCGCACCGCCGGCCGCGGCCGATATCCACATCCCCATGCCCGGCGTCGTGCCGCCGGCCGCCGCCGACCGCGAGATTCCCACACTGGAAGTCAGCGGTGTCTCGCGCATCCACTTCATTGGCGGCGAAAAGGGCGGCGTCGGCAAATCCATGCTGTCGCGCCTGATGGCGCAGTACTGCATCGACAACAGCCTGCCCTTTGTCGCCTTCGACACCGACCGTTCACACGGCACGCTGGCGCGCTTCTATGCCGACTACACGCAACCGGCCATCGCGGAGAACTACGAGGCGCTGGACCGCATCGTCGAATCGGCGCTGGAGCAGCCCGGCCGTCGTGTGCTGGTCGATCTGGCGGCGCAGACCCACGAGCCGCTGGTGCGGTGGATGGATGACTCCGGCGTGCTGGACATGGCCGAGGTCTCCGACATCACGGTGCAGTACTGGCACGTGATGGATGCCGGGCGCGACAGCGTGGAGCTGCTGCGCCGCCTGCTGGACCGCTTCGGCCAGCGCCTGCACTACGTGATCGTGCGCAACCACCTGCGCGGCGACGACTTCAGCATCCTCGATCGTTCCGGCCAGCTGGTGCGCGCCCGCGGCCTGGGCGCGCGGGTCATCGATCTGAAGCACCTGCATGACGGCATCGTGCAGAAGATCGATGCGCGCAACGCGAGCTTCTGGAACGCCAAGAACAGCAACGCCATCGACGGCGCGTCCCTCAGCCTGATGGAGCGCCAGCGCCTGCGCCTGTGGCTCAACAACGCCTACGGCAGCATCGCCGCCGGTGGTGTGTAGCCTCAGGTGCCCCGCGTGAGCCCCGAGGCCGCGCACACGCCCGACAGCCGCTACGCCTGGCTGCGCCTGATGGCGGCGCTGGGCCTGATGACCGTGGGCAGCAGCGCGATGTACGTGGTCTCGGTCGTGCTACCTGCGGTGCAGCAGGAGTTCGGCGTCGCGCGCTCCGAGGCTTCGCTGCCCTACACGCTGCTGATGCTGGGCTTCGGCTTCGGCGGCATCCTGATGGGCCGCCTGGCCGATCGGCACGGCGTGGTCGTGCCGGTGTGGATCGGCACGGTTGGGCTGGCGCTCGGTTTTGTGGCGGCGGCCATGGCCGGCAACATCCTGGTCTTCGCGCTGGTGCACGGGATTCTGCTGGGGCTGCTGGGGGCTTCGGCCACCTTTGCGCCGCTGGTGGCCGATACCTCGCTGTGGTTCGTGCGTCGCCGCGGCGTGGCGGTGGCCATCTGTGCCAGCGGCAACTACCTGGCCGGCGCCGTGTGGCCGCCCATCGTGCAGGCCATCACCGAGGCGGCCGGCTGGCGCAGCGCCTATGTCGTGCTGGGCGTCGTATGCGCCGTGACGATGCCGCTGCTGTCGCTGATGCTGCGGGCACGTCTGCCCGCTGAGCCAGCCCTGCCCGCCGCGCCAGCCGCGCCAGCCGTGCAGGCATCGGCAGCGCCGGCCAAGGGTGCCCCGACGGCGCGGCCGGTGCCGTCCAACCGGCCTTTCGGCCTGAGCCTGAACCAGGCGCAGGCGCTGCTGTGCCTGGCCGGGCTCTCCTGCTGCGTGGCGATGAGCATGCCCCAGGTGCACATCGTGGCCTACTGCAGCGATCTGGGTTTTGGCGCGGCGCGTGGCGCGCAGATGCTCTCGCTGATGCTGGCCTTCGGCATCGCCAGCCGCCTGATCAGCGGCTGGATCTGCGATCGCATCGGCGGCCTGCGCACGCTGCTGCTGGGCAGCGCGCTGCAGGGGCTGGCGCTGCTGCTCTTCCTGCCCTTCGACGGGCTGGTGTCGCTCTACATCATCAGCGCGCTCTTCGGCCTGTTCCAGGGTGGCATCGTGCCCAGTTACGCGATCATCGTGCGCGAGCACTTTCCGCCGGCCGAGGCCGGCGCGCGCGTGGGTACGGTGCTGATGTTCACGCTCTTCGGCATGGCGCTGGGCGGCTGGATGAGCGGCAAGATCTTCGATCTCAGCGGCTCCTACGATGCCGCGTTTGCCAACGGCCTGGCCTGGAATGCACTGAACCTGCTGATCGCCGGCTGGCTGTGGTGGCGCGTCACGCGCGGCCGCGGCAGCAGCGGCGGCGCGCTGTCCGGGCGGCCGCCCCAGGGGACAGCGCAGCCGCGCTCGGCCTGAGGCGCGGCCGCCTCCCTATGTCGGACCCGCGGCGCCGCGGCGCGGGCGTCTACGATGCCGGCCTTGCCTTTGCCTGCACTGCCCGCCATGACGCCACGCCGCCGTTTTCTCCGCCACAGCGCGCCGCTGCTTGCCGCCCCCTGGCTGGCCAGTTGCAGCAAGGGCGCCAGCCAGCCCGCGCCGCCGGGCATGCCGCGCCTGGGCATCAACCTGGCCGAGACGGTGGACTGGAATACCGAGCTGCCCTTCATCGATTTCTTCCGCATGAGCCGCGAGTGGATCAGCCAGCTGCCCACGGGGGATTGGGGCAAGGGCCCCAAGCTGGCGCTGGACGAGCAGGGCTGGATCAAGTCCCTGGAGCCCGGGCATTGGGCCGATACGCCCATGTGCACGGCCACCGGCAGCATCTACCCGCAGGGCAACTACAAGGTCAGCTACGAAGGCGCGGGCGAGATCGATTTCTGGGGCAGCGGGCGCGTGATCGCCAGCGCGCCGGGCAGCCTGACGGTGGAGGTGACCCCGTCGCGCGGCCCGATCTGGCTGCGCCTGAAGAAGACCGATCCGGCCAATCCGGTGCGCAACATCCGCGTGCTGCGCCCCGGCTACGAGCCCGCCGCCACGCCGCACAACGCCTTTCATCCCGGCTTCCTGGAGCGCTGGCAGGGCGTGGCCTGCGTGCGCTTCATGGACTGGATGCATACCAACAACTCCAGGCAGTCGGCCTGGAAGGATCGCCCCACGCCGCAGGAAGCCACGTTCTCCGTCAAGGGCACGCCGGTGGAGCTGATGGTCGATCTGGTCAACCGGCTGGAGGCCGATGCCTGGTTCTGCATGCCGCACGGCGCCGATGACGAATATGTTCAACAGTTTGCCAAGCTGGTGAAGGCCCAGCTCAAGCCCACGCTCAAGGTCTACCTGGAGTTCAGCAACGAGCTCTGGAACGGCCAGTTCCAGCAGGCGCGCGATGCGCAGATGGCCGCGCAGGCCGCCAAGATGGGGTTGGGCCAGTGGATCTCGCAGCGCTCGGTGCAGCTCTTCAGCACCTGGGAACAGGCCTTCGGCGGGCGCGAGCGCCTGGTGCGCGTGATGCCTTCGCAGGCGGCCAACAAATACTTGTCGGACGAGATGCTCAAGCACCGCGATGGCTTCAAGAGCTGCGATGCGCTGGCGATCGCACCCTACCTCTCGCTGAACCTGCCGCCGGACAAGAGCGGCGGCGCCAGCCTCTCTGCCGCCGAGGTGGAGGCCTGGTCGGTGGACATGCTGCTGGACCACCTGGAAAGCCAGGCGCTGCCCGAGTGCATCGGCTGGATGAAGGCCCAGAAGGCGGTGGCCGATCAGTACGGCGTGAAGCTGGTGGCCTATGAAGGCGGCCAGCATCTGGTGGGCATCTTCGGGGCCGAGAACCGCGATAACCTCACGCGCCTGCTGCACGCCGCCAATGCCCACCCGCGCATGGGCGTGCTCTACCAGCGCTACTTCGACGCCTGGGCCGAACTGGGTGGCGATCTGCACTGCCACTTCAATTCCGTGGCCCAATGGTCCAAGTGGGGCAGCTGGGGCCTGCTGCAGTACGCCGAGGAAGACCCGGCAAAGTCACCCAAGTTCATGGCCAGCCTGACCTGGGCAAGGCGCCAGGGCCAGAAGGTGCGCGTGCCGGGCCTTTGAGCTGCGCTGAGCCGCCCGAGCCGCCCTCAGCAGCCCTCAGCCGCCCGCAGCCGAGATCGGCGCGCCTTCAGTTGCCCCTACCCGGCCGCGTGAACAGCCAGGCCGCCAGGGTCACGCTGGCCAAGGCCGGCAGGCCGAAGGTGGACAGATTGCGCAGATTGAGCGGCCAGACCAGCCACGGCTGCCCGAAGCTCAGCAAGTAGGCCGTCATCCCCAGCACCCCGGTGGCCAGGCAGGCGGCGGCACGCGGCAGATGACGGCGCAGCAGCGGCAGCGCCAGGCCTGCGGCAAAGGCCGGCAGGCCGCCCAGCACGTAGCCGCCGATCGCCACGCCCAGGGCACCCAGCAGCAGATCCCCCGGGCCCGGCAGGCTGATGCTGGCCCATCCGCTCAGGCTGACCATCATGAGCACCGCCAGGCCAGCCGCGATGGGCGGCGCCACCAGCGCAATGAAGCTGGCGCTCAGCAAGGACTGCAGAAACGCGCGCAGCCAGGACATGAGTGGCTTCTGGGTGCCGTGAGAGCCGGGATCGCCGCCGAACCGCTCAGTTCAGGAACGGCAGGCCGAAGTGCCGCAACGCAAAGCCGCCGATGGCCGCGACCAGCGCCACGGCCAGCATCAGGGCCAACATGCGCCAGGGACGGCGGGGCAGGCGCTCGTCGATGCGCTCCACTTCCTGGCCTTGGGTGCTGACGGCCGAGAACACCGGGTGCGCGCCGGCATCCCGCGGCCTGCCGCCGGGCCGCCGCTGGGGCAGCACCATGATCACCACCACGATGAGCAGGACGATGATCCAGTGCCAGTAGCTGAAGGCGCCCATGCTCGGTTTCTCCGGGGGGGTTGCGGCGGCGTGTGGGGCGCGGGCCCTGGCCCGTGCAGCCGGCGCCGCCGGAAACCCATGATAGGCCGGACTCTGGCAGGACCTTAGGCACAGGGCAGCGGTCAGGGTGCCCCTGGGCACGTCACGCCGCACGTCTGGCGCCAGCGGGCGGCTTCCGATCCGCCGGATGCGTATCCGGTGCTGAAGGGGCCACGCGGGCTGGCTCCACCCTGGTGCGCACCGACTGGGTACGCTCTTGCACCTTTTGCGTGCGGTTTGCAGTGGCCTGGGGCGGCGTCACGAAATGCCCTGTGTGCAGTAGCCTGCACGGTCCTTGCGAATGGGGGCCCATGACGCCATCCACCCACCCTGCCGCGGCCGCTTCACCGAAGGCCCTGGACCCCATTGCTGCCTACCTCGCCGGGCTGCACGAGCGGCTGCTGCCGCTGACCGATGGCCAGGTGGCCACCTACATCCCCGAGCTGGCCAAGGCCGACCCGGGCTGGTTCGGCATCGTCATCGCCACGGTGGACGGGCAGGTCTACGAGGTGGGTGACAGCCGCGTGCCTTTCACCATCCAGTCGGTGTCCAAGCCGCTGGCCTACGGCCTGGCCCTGCAGGACTGCGGTGCGCAAGCCGTTGGCCAGCGTGTGGGCGTCGAGCCCTCGGGCGAGGCTTTCAACTCGATCAGCCTGGAGCCCAGCACCGGCCGGCCCCTGAACCCGATGATCAATGCCGGGGCCATCGCCATTTCTTCGATGCTCGCGGCCGCGCACGGCGGCGATGCGCTGGCGCAACTGCTGGCCGTGACCTCGGCTTACGCTGGACGGCCGCTGCAGATCGACACGGCGGTCTTCGAATCGGAACGCGCCACCGGCCACCGCAACCGTGCCATCGGCCACCTGTTGCGCAACTACGAGATCATCGGCAGCGACCCCGAGCCCGCGCTGGACCTGTACTTCCAGCAGTGTGCGGTGCAGGTGCACGCGCGTGACCTGGCCCTGACAGCGGCCACGCTGGCCAATGGCGGCGTCAACCCGGTGACCGGCCAGCGTGCGGTGGACGAGCAACACGTGGGCGCCATCCTCAGCCTGATGACGACCTGCGGCGTGTACGACTTCAGCGGCGAATGGGTGCTGCGCGTCGGCATGCCGGCCAAGAGCGGCGTGGGCGGCGGCATCATGGCCGTGCTGCCTGGGCAGCTGGGGATCGCCGTGTTCTCGCCGGCCCTGGACGCGCAGGGCAACAGCGCCCGGGGCGTGCGCGCCTTCGAGCTGCTGTCAACTGAGCTGGGCCTGCACTTTCTGCGGCCACCGCGCGCGGCGGCGTCCACCATCCGTGCCCGCTACACGCTGAAAGCCGTGCGCTCCAAGCGCCAGCGGCGCGCGGCCGAACGGGCGATGTTGGACTTGCATGGTGATCGCGCCGCGGTATTCGAACTGCAGGGCGATCTGCGCCTGAGCACGCTGGAACCGGTGATGCGAGCCATCACCGAGCCATCGGCCGGGCTGGACCTTGCCGTGCTGGACTTCAAGCGCGTGAGCCATGCCGATCCGACGGCCGTGCGCATGCTCGCCCAGCTGCTGGCCTGTTGTGCGGCGCGCGGGCAGCAGCTGGTCTTCACCCGCGTTCGGCGCGGTGAGCTGCTGGCCGGCCTGGGCGAAGAGCTGGACCCGCGCTTTGCCCGTGCGTTGAACCTGCAGCCGCAACTCGATCTGGGCCTCGAATGGTGCGAACGTGCGCTGTTGCAGCAGCACCCGCCGGCGGTCACCGACGACGGCGCCTGTGCGCTGGCCGGCCACCGGCTGTGCGATGGCTTGGGCGCGGCGGAGCTGGAACTGCTCTCAGCCCGCATCGAACAGCAGGAGCTGGAGCCCGGCACGCTCATCGTGCGCCAGGGCGAGCCGGCACGCGCGCTGTACTTGCTGCTGCGTGGAGAGGTCAGCGTCACCGTGGATCTGCCCCAGGGCGGCCATCGGCGCCTGTCCACCCTGACCGCGGGCATGCTGTTTGGTGAGGCCGCACTGCTTCATTCGGGTCTGCGCACGGCGGATGTGCGTGCCGACACCTCGGTGCGCTGCGGCACCCTCAGCCTTGAGGCTTTCGCGCAGCTGGAGGCCGACTACCCCGCCCTGTGCGTGCGCCTGATGCGCAACGTGCTGCGCCAGGCCAGCGGCACCATCGCGCACCTGACCGGCGAGGTGGCGGCGCTGGAGGCCTGAGTCCTTGCCGGCCTGCCGGGCCCGTGTGGCCCGTGTGGCTCGGGCCGGACGGGCCCGCCGCCATCAGCGCGTGACACGATCCCCCGCATGCTGCGACTCGGCGAGCTGCTTCAGCGCGGCCAGGGTCTTGGGAAAGCCTTCGCGGACCTGCGGGCCGATCACGGGATTCAGCAGGAAGCCCAGGAAGCCCGAGGTCTCCAGCCGCTGAACCACGCGCGTGCCTGTGGACAGCGGCGTCAGTTCATGGACAAAGTCCATGCAGAAGCCGGGAATGGCGCAGCGCGCCGTGAAGGAGCGGTTTTCGGTGGCTTGTGTGATGCACAGGGGGACGGGTCTTCCGCGCGTGGGCACCAGTTTGCCGCGGGCGCCAACGCCGAACGGGCCGTCCAGCCACGCCGAGCGGGTATCCGGATCCCAGGTGTTCCAGCGGGCGACGTCCTGGTACAGGGCGTAGATCGTCGCGGCCGGGGCTTCGATGTCGATGCTGCTCTGGTGTTGCATGGTTGCTTCGGCCGCGAGTCTACGGCCCAGGCGGCGGCTCAGGGCCAGCGCCCGCGCAGGCTGACGCGCCAGGTGCGCGGCGCTTCGGCGTGCGTGAACAGCGGCGATTTGTCGGCCAGCCGCACATTGCCCAAGTTGCGCACGCCCAGCCCCAGTTCCAGCCCTCGGGGCAGGGCACGTGTCAGGTGGGCGCCCAGCAGCGTGAGATCCGGCACCGGCTGCGGCGGCGCGCCCACCGTCGTCGAGGCCAGCAGCTGGCTGCCGCTGAACTCGGCCATCAGCCCTGCGCGCCAGGACCCCTGCCGTGCCTCCAGGCGCAGCGTGGCACCATGGCGCGGCCGCTTGTCCAGCCGCTGGCCCGTGGCGCTTCGGGCATCGAGATACGCGTAGCTGAGGTTGAGCGTCAGCCACGGCATCAGCGGCTGCTGCCAGACCGCCTCCAGGCCCTGCAGGCGGGCGCTGGCGAGGTTCTCGTACAGGTAGGTTCCGGTGCCCGGCACGCTGCCCGCCCGCACCAGCCGAAGGTCGATCAGATCGCGCACGCGCTGCGCAAACGCCACCAGCTGCAGCTGCTGCGGCCCGCGCTGCCAGCCCAGGCCCAGCTCCAGGCTGTCGCTGCTCTCGGGGCGCAGTTCCGCATTGCCGATCACCAGGTTGGGGCCTTCGGCGCGCGTACCGGGCACGATCTGCTTCAGGTTCGGTGCCTTGAAACCGTGGCTGTAGCCGCCCTTGAGCGTCCAGCCGGGCGCCGCGCGCCAGACCGCATAGAGGCGCGGGCTCCACCGCCCGCCGTACAGCGAGTGATCGTCGTGGCGCAGGCCGCTGGTGATCGTCAGCGCGGCCTGCGGTGTCCACTCCTGCTGCAGGTACAGGGCGCGGTGGCGCGCCTGCGATCGCCCGCCCGGCAGGCCTGGATCCTCCAGTGATTCCTGCCGCAGTTCGAAACCCCCGGTCCAGGCCTGTGCAGCGGCTTCGTGGCGAGCCTGTCCATCCAGCACCTCGTCGATCAGGCGCTGGTGAGGGTTGATGGCCACGCCCGCCGTGCGGCGGTTGCGCACGTCCAGCGCGGCACGGTACAGGCGCAGCTGCGTCTCCAGCGGCGCGCTGCCCGCGGACAGCGAGGGCCAGGAGGATTCCCACGCGAAGGCACTCATGTCGCGCTGCAGGTCATTCCAGCTGGTGTGGTATCGGCGCTGTCCGCTGCGTTCGCGCGCGCCGGCTTCGCGCGTCTCCTCGCCGGCACGGTGCTCCAGCATCAGCTGATGTCCCGGGGCCGGCTGCCAGCCCAGCGCGAGCCAGGCGTCGCGCTTGTCCCGCCCCTCCAGTTCGCTGAGGCGCGCGTCGGCAGGCGAAGCCAGCGGCTCCAGCGAGCTGGCCGAGGCGCCCAGCTTCAGCGTGAAGCCGCCGCCCAGCGGCCCGTCGGCGCGCAGCGCTGCACGCCAGCCGTCGCCGCCGCGTGCGCCTGCGGCTGCGCTGCCCTCGCTCGACGCGCCCAGGCGCCAGGTGCTGCCGGGCCGGCGCGTGATGACATGGATGACGCCGCCCAGGGCTTCGCTGCCGTAGAGCACCGAGAGCGGCCCGCGCACGATCTCGATGCGCTCGATGTCTTCGGCTGCCAGCCAGTCGTACTGGAAGTCGCTGGCGCCCACCGTGCCGTCGCTCGCGTTGATGCGCTGGCCGTTGACCAGATACAGCGTGTGGCGCGCATCCAGGCCGCGCAGGCCCATGACCTTGCGCCCGCCGATGGCCCGGCCCTGCAGCGACAGGCCGGGCTCTCCGCGCACGGCTTCCAGCACGTTGTCGGCGCCGCGCGCCTCGATGGCTTCGCGCGGCACCACGCTCAGCGAGGCAGGCGCATCGATCGCCAGCATCGCATGGCGCGAGGCGGTGATCACGACGCTTTGCAGCGCACCGGGGCTTGTGGCCTGGGCCAGGGACTCGCCGGCTGTCCTGTCGGCTGACGCTGGCCCGGACGGCTGGGCCTGTGCCATCGCGCTCAGGCCGAGCAGCATCACGCAGCCGGCGAGCCCGCGCGAGCGGCGCTTCGGCAAGCGGCCGTGGAGCCTGGGGTGGGTCGGGCGCGTCATGGCTCTCCTCGCAGTGCTGTGGCGTGTGGCTGAACAGCCGCAACGATCCGACGCCAGGCGGGGCGCGATCCTTGATCTGTCTTGCCTTTTGCGCGTCAGGCCCCGGCCTGAGATGCCGGCTTGACCCCCATCAAGGCATGCATCGGGCCCAGCGCGGCCGCACCTGCCCTTGAACCGGTTCAAGGAAAGCAGGGCCCATGCGACGCAGCATCGGCCCCCGCCGTGTCTGCCCCGCAGCCGGTCCTGTCTTCCCGATGAGGAGACCGCCCATGCCTGACTTTCCCAGTGCAGACCCGCCCGATCGCTTGCGCCGTGCCGGCCTGAAGCACGCGCTGCTGCACGACTGGCAGCAGGGCTTTCCGCTGGAGCCCACGCCGTTTCGTGCCGTGGCACGGCGCCTGGGCAGCAGCGTGCGCGAGGTCCTGCACCAGTGCCAGGCGCTCGATGCCGAGGGCCTGGCAGCCGGCATCTCGGCGCACTGGCCGGAAGCACTGCACCTGCAGAGCTGGCGCATGTGGAGCACGCAACAGGGCGGCGATGCCCCGGCCGTGCAGGCTGCGCTGACAGCCCTTCCGGGCTTGACGGCCTGGCACGAGCGCGAGCAGGTCCTGGCCAGCGGCCACGGCCACGACGGGCCCGCCCTTCCGCGGCTGTGGTTCGATCTGGTGGCGCGCAGCCCCGAGACAGCCAACGCCCAGGTTCAGGCTCTGCAGCGGGCCGCACCCTGGATGGGCTGGCAGCAGTCGACCCGCGCCGAGCTGTCTGCCGAGCACCGCTGCGCCTGCGGGCAGCGCGACGGCCCCTGTTCCGACCCGCAGCTGGCCCGCCTGTGCGAGACGGGCTTGCCGGTGGTGGCCCGCCCCTATCGGGCTGCGGCCTGGCAGCTGCAACGCAGCGAGCGCGATCTGGTGCTGACGCTGCGCCGCTGGCAACGCGCCGGGCGGCTCGCCCACATGGGCCTGGCGCCACGGCCCTTGCGTTCGCAGAGCCTGCACACCGTCGCGGCGCTGTGGGGCGAGCCGCCTTCCGATGCGGCGCAGCAGGTGCTGCGGGCCTTTCCGGGCGTGCTGAGCCTGCGCACCTGGCCTGGCGATGGCGGACCCAGCCTGGTCACGGCGGCCTGGCTGCCGGGCGTGGCGCTGCCGCTGCTGGGCCGTGCGCTGCAGGCTGCCGGCCTGCAGCACAGCCGCCACGACCTGTGGGCCGTGCGCAGCTACCACGTGCGCGACGAGCCGCTGCTGTTTGCCGACATCGACCCGCCGCCGGACGCAGGCCCGTCCGAGGCCCGGCCGCTGCAGGGCGCAGCGCTCCGCGGGGCTGCCGATGGAGCACCCGATGGACGGTGACGCGCTCGTCAACTATGCCCCGGCCTTGAAGCTGGGCCTGCTGGCCTTGCTGCTGGCCATGATTCCTCTGGCGCGGGTCTGGCTTCGGCAGGGTGCGCCGATCCGTCAGCGTCTGGCGCAGCTGACCGCCTTGACCCTCTTCCTGACCTTCGACCTGATGGTCTTCGGCAGCTTCACCCGGCTGACGGATTCCGGGCTCGGCTGTCCGGATTGGCCTGGCTGCTACGGCCAGGCCAGCCCCCTGGGTGCAGCCTCGCAGATCGCCGCGGCCGAGCAGGCCATGCCATCGGGTCCGGTGACCTGGAACAAGGCCTGGATCGAGATGATCCACCGTTACCTGGCCATGAGCGTGGGTGTGCTGATCCTGGTGATGGCAGCCGTGAGCTGGCTGCGGCGTCGCGAGCTGCCGCACTCGCCCTGGTGGCCCACGCTGACCTTGCTGTGGGTGGTGATTCAGGGGCTCTTCGGCCGCTACACCGTGACCTGGAAGCTCTACCCGGCGATCGTCACCGCCCATCTGCTGGGGGGTTTGCTGTTGCTGGCCCTGCTTGCGGTGCAGCATGAACGCTACCGTGCGCGTCCCTTCGCACTGGCGTGCGGTGTGCGCCGTCTGGCGCTGGTGACGCTGGGAATCCTGGCTCTGCAGATCACCCTGGGCGGATGGGTCAGCACCAACTATGCGGTACTGGCCTGCCCGGACTTTCCGACCTGCCACGCGCAGTGGTGGCCTTCGATGGACTTCCGCAACGGCTTCGCGCCGTTTCGAGAACTGGGCCATCGTGCCGATGGCGAGTTGCTGTCCTTTGAGGCCCTGGTGGCGATCCACTTTGTCCATCGCTGGTTTGCCGTGGTGGCGGCGCTGGCGCTGCTGGTGCTGGGTCTGAGACTGCGCCGGCAGGACCTGCCCGAAGCGCGACGCTTCGGTGCGGGCCTGATCGGCCTGACGCTGCTGCAACTGCTCACGGGGCTGTCCAACATCGTGCTGGGCTGG
The DNA here is from genome assembly GCA_016790225.1 of Rubrivivax sp. Next base: position 172,728 of record JAEUOZ010000002.1, on the reverse strand, counting down.
CCTCTGGCCGCGGCCCTGGTCCATGCCGGCGGCGCGGCGGCCATGGTCCTGCTGCTGAGCTTGTTGCTGGCCCGGTGCGCGCCATCGAGACAGGCCGCCGTTGCGCCGCTGAAGGCGCCGCAGCAAGCGGTGTGTTGACGCAGCAGCAGCCCGCGCCGCCCTGACTCCTGGCCGCTCTGCGGCATCCTGCTACGCAGAAGGCCCTGGCTGGGCCGATGACGCTGCGTTGGGTGTGAAGGCGTCGGAGAAGCAGGACTGCTCGTCCAGCCCATGGTTCAGGAAGTCCGGCACCGCGGCCTGCACCATCCGCACGGATCCGCAGGCATAGATCTCGTGGCCGGCCAGGGTCGGGTGGTCTTCCAGGACGGCCTGATGGACCAGCCCTCGGCGGCCGCTCCAGCCCGGATCGTCAGCGGCCTCGGAGAGCACCGGCACGTAGTGGAAGCCGGGGTGGTCGCGCTCCCAGCCCCGCACGAGATCCTGCAGGTAGAGATCCTGCTGGCGCCGCGCGCCCCAGTAGAGGGTCATCGGACGCTGAACGCCACGACGGAAGGCGTCTTCGAGGAGGCTCTTGACCGGGGCGAAGCCCGTGGCGCCGGCCACGAAGAGGATGGGCCGGCTGCTGTCGTTCATCGCGAAGCGACCCAGCGGTCCCTCGATGTCGAGGCGGTCGCCCGGCTTCATGGCGTGGAAGACGTGCGTGGTGAAGCGGCCGCCGGGAATCAGGCGGACATGCAGTTCGATGCGTTCGCCATCGAAGCGGGTCACAGACGAAGACTCCGCAGAAGGTGCATTCGCGAAGGAGAAGGCGCGCCGGGCGCCGTCCTCCAGGATGACGTTGAGGTACTGGCCCGCCTTGAAGGCCAGATGCTCGCCTGGAGGCAAGGCCAGATGCAGCAGCATCAGCTCGGGCGCCAGACGTTCAAGGGACCGGACGTGGGCGCTGAAGCGGCGTGGTTGATCGGCGGCCGCTGGCTCGGCGAGGCTGCTCACGCCGCCGATCTCGAGCTCCACGTCTCCAAGCGCCGTGGCGCAGCACATCAGCGCCTGGCCGCGTGCGCGCATCGCCGGTGTGAGCGCGGCGTCCTGGAAGGCGCCCAGCTCCACGCTGCCGTTCAGGATGGTGCAGCTGCACACGCCGCAGCCCCCCGCCCGGCAGTCGTAGGGCAGCGCCAATCCGGCGCGCAGCCCGGCATCCAGCAGGGTTTCGCCGCTGCGCGCGCTGATGCGCACCGGGCCTGGGTGCAGGGTGATCTGGTCTGCGCTGCCGCTGTGTCTGGGTGGCAGCCAGGGCAGCAGGGCGAGCAGGGCGGTCCCGCCGCCCACCAGGGCCCACACGGCAGCCATCGGCCACTGGTGCACCAGGGTCAGCACCGGCAGCACGAACCAGTCCATCCGCAGCTCCAGCGGCGAGTGGCTCAAGTCGGCCGGGGCGTGGCTGCTCACGGGCACCACAAGCGCCAGTACCAACAGCATCGCCAGCAGCGCCAGGGCGATGGGCCTCGGGGGCTGGGTGCTGGCCTTGGGGACGCGCTGCACATGCACCCAGGCGAGCAGCAGCATGGCCAGGGGCACACCGATGTGGATGAAGACCAGCAGCGAGAAGAGCCGGTCGCTGACATGTTCGTTGGCAATGAAGTTGCGGATCAAGGTGCCGCGGAAGCCGGGCAGCCAGTCCAGCCACTCGAAACTGGTCTGCGTGACGAACTGCGCCAGCCTGTCCCAGGGCAGCATGTAGCCGTTGGCGGCAGCCACATAGGCCAGCCACAACAGCATGACACCGGTGAGCCAGGAGAACCAGCGGAAGCCGCGCAGCCGGTCGAGCGCGAAGTAGCGCGCCAGGTGGATGAGCATCATCAGGAGCATGGCATCCGTGGCGTGCCGGTGGATCGTGCGCAACACGCGGCCCGTGCCGAAGCCGCCGCTGGTGATGCGCTGCACCGACGGATAGGCGCCGGCCACGCTGGTATCGAAGAAGGCATAGAGCACGATGCCGGTGACCGAGACCACCCAGAACAGGAAGAAGCTGATCGCGCCCAGGTGGTAGAACGGGTTGAGCTTGTCGCCGAAGGCGCGGTTGAACAGGCCCTCGACCTGCAGGAATCCGGCGCGCAGGGAGCGCTGCACGATCGACATCATCGGCTGGCCGCCTCTGCCGGGACGTGGCGCATCGAGCGCCAGACGATGATCACGAACCACAGTCCCCCGGCAATGGCCAGCAGACCGCCCAGGCCCATCAGGGCCATGCCGGCGACTTCGGCGCTGCTGCGCAGCACCTGCTCGCTGCCGGCGACCTTGCGTTGCACGCCATGGCCGCCGGACCACACCAGCCCCACGATGTGCAGCAACTGGCCCACGCCGTACAGCCAGGGCTGTGCCACCGCGCCACGACCCTGAGGCGTTGCCCAGCCCAGCCGTGGCAGCAGGTGGTAGACGACGCCCATCAGGGCCAGCGTCACCCCGACGATGCAGCCGTGGTAGTGGGCAGGGATCTTGACGTTGCTGCCGCTGATGGTCAGCCCGATCAGGCCGCCGGCCACGAACAGCAGCATCGAGGACAGCAGCGCGGCACGCAGGGGCCGCTGGCTCGGCGAGAGCGAGCACGCCGTGCCGATGGCCAGCCCGGCGGCCAGCAGCAGCGGCAGGATCGCCACGCCGCCGCCGAAGCGCATGCCCCAGGTGTGCATGTCACGGTGTGCCACCGTGCTCACATCGTGCATGAGGTAGGCCAGGGGTGTGACGAAGACGCTGACCCCTGCGATGCCGAACATCAGCAGCACCACGCGCGGGCTCAGCGGCAGCCGCCCGCCACAGGCCTGTGCGAGCGCAAGCCAGCCGACCAGCATCAGCAGCGTCCAGGTGAACTGCAGTGCGTGGCCGCCCCCCCAGAAGAGGATCTCGTAGTAGGCCTTGGCCGGCAGATCCCGCGGCACGACGGCGAGCGACCAGGCGAAGGCCAGCAGGGCCACGGCGCCGGCCACCAGGGCGGCATGCAGACCGAAGCGCAGTGCGCCCGGGCCATCCAGCCGCAAGCCGACCCGCGCGGGGCGCAGCAGGCCGAGTGCGACCAGGACGGTGCTGCCCAGCGCAAAGACGCCTACAGCGAGCTTGAACAGGCTGCTGTCAAGCATCGGGACATAGTTGGCCATCACCGGTGTGCCCGGATCGACAAAGGCCGCCAGGGCCATGCCCAGTGCACCGGCGCCGCACAGCGCCAGCGCAGCCCAGCCCGCGCGTCGTGGCCAGCGTGCCCCGTCATGGCGCAGGTTCAGGCTCCACAGCAGGCCGGCAATAGCCACGAACCACACCAGGACCGACAGGTCCACATGCACCACCAGCGCCACGCGGAAGAAGTCGCCGGCCGGCAGGAAGCGGTTGATGCCCGGCGTCCGCGCCAGCACCAGCAGGACCGAGAACAGGCCTGAGCCCACCAGGGCCAGCAGCGCCAGTCGCAGCCAGGCGCGCGCCAGCGGGCGATCGGCGGCCGTGACTTCGGGCAGGGCATAGTCGCTCGCCGCCGCGCGCGCGGTGATGGGCGAGGACAGAGGCATGAGGAGGCTTGAGTTCATGGCAGTGCCTGTTGCAGCGTGATGCCGCCCTTGGCGGCGTCGAAGTCGATGACCAGCACCTGGCCGGCGCTGAGCTTGACGGTGGCGTCCTTCCTCCAGCCGGCATCCCGGGCGCGCACATCGTCGGACAGGTGCACCGTGATGCGTCGCTCGCCCGCGGGCACCACAAGACGCTCGTACATCGTGGCCGCGCCGTCCTTGGACAGACCGGTGGCCGGTGCCACCCGTTCGAGCACGCGCTGGCCGTCGATGTCCAGCCGGACGGCCACCGAGGAGCGCTCGCGCGGACAGCTCAGCGGGTTGCGCATCTGCGGCGGCAGGTGCTGCATCTCCTCGGGGCTGAGGGTGCGGCAGTCGCCCACCGGCTTGCCCACCCGGCTGAAGCTGAGCTTGATCAGGGCCTGATCGGCGCCCAGCGGGTGGTAGACCGGCCACTGGGAGAAGCTGCCGATGAAGGCCGCCAGCAGGCCGTAGAGCAGCGCCTGGCCCAGCCAGGCGACCGGCGTGGTCTTGGGGGTCGATGCCGTCATGGTGTCGGGTTGCCCGCCGGCGACGATGCCGATGGTGAGGGTCGGGCCAGGGAAGCTGGGTGATCGCGCAGGCGATCGATGGTCTCGGCAAGGAGTGCCTCGTCCCCGGGCCGCGTCTGCACCAGGCGCCAGTGCGCCGCCGCCACGCTGGCGCGCAAGTGGGGCTCGCGTGTGCCCGCCAGGCGTTGCGCGGTCCAGCGTTCGCCGAAGCGGAATTCGCAGGCGCCGTCGCAGCAGGCCGACACGGCCACGCCGCCGGCCCCGTCCCGCAGCGCGTATTCGACGAAAGACGGTGGCAGCTGTCCGGCGCAGATGAGGTCGAAGGTCAGCGTTCCTTCGGCCGCGACCCGATCGGCACCGCGGGCGCAGCGGAAGACCACCACCGGTCCCGGCGCCTGAGGCGCGTTGCGCCGTGCCGCCTGCAGCCCTTCGCGCAGCTGCTGGCGCAGGACCTGGATGGGCAAGGCCGGCATGTCGATGCCCGTGACCAGCGTCTCGCCGCTGCGAAAGGGGGTCGACGAAGGGCAGGCACCCGCGCAGATGCCGCAGCCTGCGCACAGCTCGGCGTCCACAACCGCCAGCAGACGGCCCACGCGCTGGTTGGGATGGGTCCTCATCGTGATGGCCGCATAGGGGCAATCGGCAAAGCAGCGCTGGCAGCCGTTGCAGTTGGCCGCATCCACGACAGCCACCGGCAGGCTCACGCGACGCGAGGGAAGCCAGGGCAGGCCGGTCAGCAGCAGCGCGGCGCCGGCCACGCCCAGCCAGACCCAGGGCCCGCCGACAAGATCCACCAGCGGGTGGATGAAGAGGAGGATCCAGTCCAGGCGCAGGGCCTGCGGCACTTCGGCCAGCAAGGCCGGGTCATGGCTGCGTACCGGCAGCAGCAGCGCCAGGCCCGACAGCATCAGCACAGTGCCCAGCAGCAGGCGCTTGGGCGGCATCCAGGCCGGACGCGAGATGCGCTGGACATGGAACCACAGGCCGAAGACCATCAGCAGCGGCACGCCGATGTGCACGAAGACCCACAGCGAGAACAGGCGGTCGCTGACCTGTGCCGAGACGAGAAAGTTGCGCGCCAGCGGAGAAGCCAGCCCGGGCAGGCTGTCGATCCATTCCGCGCTGGCGATGGCTGAATACTGGCCCAGCGCATCCCAGTTCAGCCAGAAGCCCACGATGGCGGCGGCGAAGGCCAGCGGGATCAGTGGCACGCCGGTCAGCCAGGAAAAGCGCCTGAAGCCGCGTTCGTGGTGATGCAGCCACTCGCGCAGCAGGTGCAGGGCCAGGCTGATCACCAGCAGGTCTGCGCTGTAGCGGTGCAGTCCGCGCAGCCAGCGGCCGCTGGCCAGCGGCAGATCATCGAGCCGATCCACCGATCGCCAGGCCAGCTGCGCCGAGGTGTCGAACAGCACGTACAGCACGATGCCGCTGCCGAGCAGCAAGGCGAAGGCCAGCATGCCGATCGCCCCCAGGTGCCGCAGCGGATTCAGACCCGGGCCGAACGCGGCATCGAACAGGCGTTCAGCGCTGCGCCAGGTCTTCAGCCCTGGGGATTCAAGTCCGGCGCCGATGCTTGACATGATGACTGGCGCGCCGTGCGCCGGCGCGACCGCCATTCCAGCAGTCCGTAGATCAGCACGCTGCCGAAGAACAGCGAGCCGCCGATCAGCTCGTAGATCAGCTTCCAGTCGTAGCGGTACTCGCCGGTGTCGGGGTCGTAGACGGTGCACAGGATGCGCACGCGCTCGACCACGGCAGACAAGGTGGAGACCGGCACGGAGGGCAGGGGCGTCTCCAGCAGCAACTGGCGCAGGGGTCGGCCCAGCTGCTCAGCCCGCAGCTTGTCGCCCAGGATCTGCTCATGGATCCGGCCCGCCGCATCGACCACGGTGACGCCCAGCACATGATCGAAGCCGGCAGGCGTCTGCACGTAGCTGAAGCCGAAGGTCCGTGTCAGCGGCTGAACCGCATCCTTGGGCGGACTCAGGAAGGCCCAGTTGGATGCCTGGATGCGGTGCTGGCGCGCAAACGAGCGCATCGCGTCAGGGGAATCGAAAGGCTGATTGAAGCCGATGCTGACCACGTTGAACTGGTGTTCCCCCAGCATGCGCTGCAGGCCACGCACGGCTTCCTGCAGCGCCCGGGTCTGCGTGGGGCACACCTGGAAGCATCCCGTGTAGATGAAGCTCACCAGCAGCGGCTTGCCGCTGAAGGAAGCCAGTCGCACGGGATCACCACGGCCATCGAGCAGCATCAGATCGGGGATCTGACGGCCGATGGCGGCCTGCGCCAGGGCCAGGGCTGCCTGCTCGTCCAGCCGCGGCACCTGGCCGGGCTGTCGCTCGACCACGGCGCTGGGGGCCTGATCGCCCTGCGCTGCGGCGCGGGCCGTGCCCGGCAGCAGCCAGGCGCACGCCAGCAGCACAGCGATCAGGCTCAGGCGACAGCGGCCCGAAGCCCTGTGTCGGCCGGGGGCCGTGGGGCGGGGCCTGGCCGCTGGCGCATCAACGGATCGCAGCATCGAGAGCCACCCCCGCGAGCAGCACGCTGAGCTGCAGCATCGAGGCGAAGAAGGCCGCCAGGGCCGTCTTGCGGCTCGGCGCGCGGCGCAGCGCAGCAGTCTTGCGCAGGAAGACCACGCCGCCACCGATGGCCCCTGCCGCAACGGGCCAACCGGCGCCATGGACCATCACGAAGGGCAGCAGCAGCAGTGTCGAGGCGACCAGCATCCAGGTGCTGGCATGCACGATGTGAGCTGCCCTCTGCGCGCCGACCACCACCGGCAGCATCGGCACGCCCGCCGCGCGGTATTCCGCTTCGCTGGCGATGGCCAGGCTCCAGAAATGGGGCGGCGTCCACAGGAACAGCACCAGCGCCAGAACCCAGGCAGCGGGCGGGATGGCCGGGCTGGCCGTCGCGGCACCGGCGAGCACCGCAAAACTGCCCGACAGGCCGCCGATCACGATGTTCCACGCCGTGCGGCGTTTCAGTCCCAGCGTGTAGATGCCGGCGTAGGTGAAGGCGCCCAGCCCGACGAAGAACGCCGCGGTGCCATTGACCCACCAGGCGCACACCGCCACCGCGCCCACACCGAGGCTGAGGATGCCTAACAGCCACGCTGAGTTGCGCGGCAGGGCGCCGCTGGCAAAGGCGCGGCCCCTCGTGCGGGCCATCAGGCGATCGCTGCCGGCTTCGGCGAACTGGTTGATGCCGCCGGCACTGCCGGCCGCCACCAGCACGCACAGCGCCAGGACGAGCACCTGGGACAGCGTCGCCGCGCCATCCTGGACCACGGCCACGCCTCCCAGGGCCGTGATCATGATCAGCGTGGCGATGCGCAGCTTGAAGACAGACAGCACCAGCCTGACCCGTGCGGCCATGCCGATGGCCGCTTGCGGTGCGACGGAGGAGGTGGAGTTCATGATCGCCGCTCCTCGATCAGCTCAAGCCCCACAGGGTGGACAGGTACTTCCAGTTGATGAAGTAATACAGCACGAAGGCCACCAGGAAGACCATCGCCAGCGAGAAGGTGCCGGGGGCGGCGAAGCCCATCGAGCCGTAGCTCTGCGCGACCACGGTCGGCGCCGCGCGGGGAACCGGAGTGAACTTCGCGCTCTCTGCGCCGCTGTCGAGCTTGCGGCCCCACAGCAGCGAGCCGACGGTGATGTAGATGTACAGCGCGCCCCCGACGATGGCCACGATGCCGGTCAGTCCAACCAGACCCATCATCAGGTAGGCCGCGCCCGGCCACTCGTACGCGAGTGCTGCGCCCTGGAAGGCCATGTCCCAGTGACGCCGCGAAACACCCAGCGTGCCGGCGCCCATCATGACCAGCGCGAAGGCGTACATCGAGAAGCCGAAGAGGTACGGCTGCAGCCGGGCCAGGCTCGGGGCGATCATCTCGCGCTTGAACAGCACGGGAATCAGGTAGTAGGTCAGGGCCATGAAGGTCAGCGTCGTGCCGATCACCACCGTGGCGTGGAAGTGGCCCGGGACATAGATCGTGTTGTGGATGATCATGTTGAGCTGCTCGGTGCCCATCATCACGCCCGAGATGCCGCCCAGGAAGCCGAAGCCGATGATCGAGATGAAGACGCCGGCAAAGGTCGGGTTGCCCCAGGGCGCCTTGCGAAGCCATTCGAACAGGCCCTTGGTGAAGCCCTTCTGGCGCTGTGCGACTTCCATCGCACCCGGGATCGTCAGCCCGTGCAGCATCGAGGCCAGCACCGCGAAGTACATGAAGTAGCTGGTGTTGACGACCTTCCAGCCCGTCGACAGACCGGGGTCCGCCAGCAGGTGGTGGGCACTGGCCAGCTGCAGGAACAGGATGTAGAGCAGGAAGGCCGTACGGCTGACGCGTTCGCTCATGGGCTTCGCGCCGAAGGCGATCGCCGCCACCAGGTACCACACGGAGATGTGCGCGGCCACGTTGATCTGCTGCGAGCTGTGCCCGAAAGCCCACCAGATGGTGCGGTAGACCAGCGCATCCACTTCCTTGACCACACCCAGCGACATGAGCCAGGTCGGTATCAGGATGATGGCGCCCGAGCTGATCGTGAAGACCGCGATGATGGCCGCAGTGATGGCGCCGAAGGTGACCAGCGGCACCGAGCCTTCATAGGTCTTCTCCCTCCTGGCGACGACGAGCGTGCCGAAGAAGACGAAACACGCGATCAGCGCGCCCACGGCGAAGAGGATCAGGCCCAGGTAGAAGTTGGGCTCGGCCATCATCGGAACGTAGCTCGTCATCATCACGCTGGATGCGCCGCTCAGTACCGTCACGTTGTTCAGCACGGAGCCGATCAGCATCAGCGCGAAGGCGAGCCAGGCGACCTTGGGCGTGGCGATTCGACAGCGCAGCAGCGTGGAACTGGCGAAGTAGAGGATCGCCACCTCGAAGAAGATGATCCAGAAGATCAGCATGTCGATGCCATGCGCCGTCAACACCTGGTAGAAGGTGTCGGCCTCGAGCCAGCGGAAGGCCGGCCAGCGCGTCATCACCACGCCGATGGCCAGCAGACCGCCGATCAGCAGCCAGACCACGGCGACAAACGCGTTGGCCTTCATCAGGGCTTCGGCGTTCTTCTCGAACTGCAGCCCGCTGCGCGGGCAGGTGCGGTAAGTGGTGCTCATCTCGTCCTCCTCACTTGACGTAGATGCGACCCACCATCTTGTGGTGGCCGATGCCGCAGAACTCGTTGCAGACGACCGAGTAGGTCCCGCTCTGATTGGGAGTGACCGTCACCACGTGCTCGAAGCCGGGCACCATCTGGATGTTGATGTTGGCCGGCTGCAGCGAGAAGCCGTGGTTGTAGTCCATCGCCGTCAGGTGCAGTCGGTAGGTCTTGTCCTTCTCCAGTTCGAGGATCGGGTAGAAGGCCCACAGGCGGGCCAGCATGTAGACGTCGCTGCCCGGCGGCGGCTTGACCACAGGGATCTTCTCTTCGGTCTCGGTGCGGACCGTGTACTTGTCCACCATCGCCTGCGTCTTCGTCATGAAGAGTTCGGGCGTTGTCCGGTAGGTCTCGGTGCTGAGGTTCTGTTTGCCCCAGATGTGCCAGCCGATCATCATGAAGAACATGATGAGGCACCAGATGAGCGCGATGACGATCCACGTGCCTTCGACGCGGTCGATCGGGTGCTTGTACCAGAGGCGTTCTGACGGAGGGAGGATGGCACTCATGCGGGGTCTCCTTCGCTCACTTGGCCATCGGCAGCGTCAGGATGTCCCAGACGCCCCAGGCGGTGTACAGAATCATGGGAACCATAACGCCAAGGAACAGCAGCAGGAAGGGGTTGTCCAGCAGCTGCTGCATCCAGGGCACGTCTTGATCGTTGTCGTCCGGGGACGGGCTCATCGTCTTCTCCTCATGTGGCCAGCCAGGCAAACAGCGCGGAACAGCAGGCGGCGCAGCGCGGCGTGACTGCGAACCATCCGATGCTCTGGCTGGAAATCATTCTGTGGTTCGAAAACCGCGCGCGGAAATGAACCAGTTCAAGCTTTGCGCAGGCCACGCCTGAAAAGGCTTCCCCTGCCCAGCTGCCTGCCGCAACATCCGGCTCACCACATGAGTGACGATGCAGACTCTCCAGACGCGCGGTGCGCGGCACGGCGGCGTGGACTCAGGCGCTGGGCCTGGGTCTGTGCCTGTCTGATGCTGCTGGTGGTGGCCTCCAGCGCGGCACTTCGCTTGTCGCAGGCGCGCGTGGCCTGCCCGGAGTGGCCCACCTGCCGGCTGGTGCAGGGGCCGGTGGCGCAGCGCGTCGCAGCAGCGGCCCTGCCTGCTGCGGCCGAAACGGCAGTGCGCGGCTTGCACCGCGCCTCGGCCAGTCTGGCGCTGCTGGTCATCATCGTCATGTTGATTCGCTGCCGGGCGCTCTCGTCGGACTGCGAGCCCGTGTTGAAGCGCAGCCTGTGGGGCCTGCTGGCACTCGCAATCGGCCTCTCGGCGCTGGGCATTGCCGTGCCGGGCGCACGTCAAGGGCTGCCGATGCTGGGCAACCTGCTGGGCGGCCTCTCGATGCTGGCGCTGGCCTGGACGCTGGTGCGACGCCTGGCCGGTCCCCGGAGCTGCACACCACAGGTCCGGCGGCGTGCCCGTTGGGCCGCGCTGGCGTGGCTGGCGCAGGCCGCCAGCGGTGCCTGGTCCGGTGCGGCCGGTGTTGGTGCGGGCAGCGTCGCACCGATCCTGCACCTGCTGCTGGCGGTGCTCGCCTTCGCGCTGGCGTTCTGGCTGGTCCTGAGCTTGCGCACTGCAGGCCTTGGGTCAGAAGGCCGGGTCCTGCTGGCGCTGCTGGGCATGCAAGCTCTGCTGGGGACCTGGGCCTTGATCGCGAGTCCGACCCTGGCCGTGGTACTGCTGCACAACCTCAGCGCAGCCGTGGGCCTGGCCTGGATCGCGGGCCGTGCCTTGAGCGACGTGACGCCAAGCCGTGAAGTCAGCGGAATGGCACTGCCGGTGCGAGAGCCCGCATGAGCGCGCCGAGCGGAGGCTAGGAGCGTGGGCGGCAGAAATCGGCACCCGCGCCGGGGTGGCCAAGGCCACTGGCGTAGGCGCGTGGCGCGGCGCGGGCTGGACGCCCGCGCAAGCAACGCAACGACCGCCAGCGGCCTTGGGTACCCCGGCCCTTCGGGTTCGGCTCGATTCGGGGCGCATGCGGCGTTGCAGCGCTTGCCCGGGCATCCAGCCCGGGCTGCGCGCCGCGCCTTGCCTTCGCCCCGAATCGAGCCCAACGCGGGTGCCGATTTCTGCCGCCCACGCTCCTAGTCCAGTGACTTTGCCGCGCCCCCTCACGAGCCTGTCCGCGCGGCGCGGCCTGCTCCGTTGGGCCTGGGCGCTGCCCTGGTGGTGTTCACCTTGGGCGGCCGCGCAGCATCCGGCTTCGGGCGGGGCGGGCACGCCAGTCCTGCGCGAGCACTTCTGGCTGGATGCGAAGGGTCGGCTGTGGCGACACGACACGGGGCTGTCCACAGCCCCGCCGGTGCAGCTCGGCGAAGGTCCCTGGCGCCTGCGCGTGCTCAGCGGCGACGGCCTGTACCTGCTGCTGGTGCACGAGCAACTGCCCGTGTTGCAGATCCTGAGTCGTGAAGGGCGCGTGCTGCAGACCCATGCCCTGCGTTCGCGCGACGGGCTGCTGACAGCCCGGGTCAGCGCCGTGGTCGACGCGACCGCGCGCCGCAGCTTTCTGGTGGCTCTGCAGGACCTGCCGGAGATCTGGGAGATCTCGTACAACCCGCGGGCCGAGGAGATCTACGAAGGCCTGGTGCACGACTTCCGCATGGGCGAAGGTGTGCCGATGCGCGGCTTCCTGGGTGTGCGGCGCATCCGCTTGCCCGAGCCCTTGGCTGAAGTCATCGCCGATCCGATCGGCATGCATGCGCTGGGCGTGAGCGCGGGGGCGCAGGGCGCAGCCAGGCAGGCAGAGGCGCTGCGGGTGATCAACCTGGACGTGCGGCGTGAGCTGGCGAGCCTTGCCGTACCGGTGACGCTGCCCCTGCCGGGCCATGCCGTGTTCGATGAACAGGGGCGTTTGCTGCTCGTCCAGTCTTTGCCGGCCGGCACGCGGCTGCTGCGGGTGGATCTCGAAGCGCGTCGCTGGACGCCGGTGGCACAGTGGCCATGGGTCAGTGAAGCGTGGCATGGCCACACCGGCGCCCTGAACCTGTGGGTCTCGGTGCAGGATGCAAGGGGCAGGCCTGACCACGTTCAGGCGCTGGACAGGCGCACGCTGCAGCCGGTCGGCCGGCCCATCCGGCCAGGTGAAGGTGTCAGCGTGCTCGAGATGGGGCGCGATGGAACGCAGGTCCTGTTGCTCAGCCGCGGGGCCGGCGATGCAGATCGAGTCGAGGTCCTGAGTGAAGCGTCGGGTGAAGTCCTGGGCAGCTTCACGCTTGCACGATGATCAGTCCCTTCATCTCCGGGTGCGGCCCGCAGGTGTACGGGTAGTGGCCTGGCTGGTCAAAACGCCGAGTCCAGCTGTCGCCGGGAAACAGGCGCTCCGATTCGAGACCCGCTTCCTGGGCAAACAGAACCGAGTGCGTCGTGCGCCGCTCGTCATTGATCCAGCGCACGCTCGTGCCCGGTTGGATGGTCACTGACTCGGGAACGAAGAGATTTCCCTTCATCCGCACCTCGGCTGGTGTCGCCTCTGACAGCGCGCGCCGCGGCAGCAGCGTCGCCAGCCAGGCCAGTGACAGGCCGAAGGTGAGTCTTCGCCGTCTCACTGCTTGCTGGCGCTGATGTCCGCCTTCACGTCGAGCCCGAGCGTATAGCCCAGCGAGACATGGTGGAAGCGGCCGATGGCATGGTCGTCGTGTATCGCGAAGCCGAAGTTGACGGTCTTGCCACTGGCCAGCGTGACGTCCCCCTCACCGCCGGAGAGCTTGCGCGTGAAGACCACGCTCCACTCGTCGCCCTTCCTCTCGCCCTTGGCATCCTGAAGTGCCTTGCCGCCTTCCATCACGCGCCGGTCGGCCACGTGGCCGTCCGACTTGCCGCCCTTGCTGGTCCATTGCATGAGGTCGTAGAACTTGCCGCCTGCCAGCGCGCCTTCCTTGACGTACTTGGTCTTCTTGTCGTCCTTGGCATCGGGCATGGTGCGGGCATCGGCGTGGCAGCTTTCCCAGCATCCGGACAGGTTGGCACCCGTGACCTTGTTGTCCTCGAGCATCAGGGCCAGCTTGACGGCGTTGTCCTTGTCCATCTTCTCGGCACCGCCGGGTGGCTGTTTCCAGCTGAATCGCAGATAGAGATTGACGCCGTCGTGGGCAGCCTGGACCTGCACGGGGATGCTGGGCACCTTGCCCTTGATCGGCTTGGGTTCGAGCTTCTGGCCGCTGACCAGCTTCTTGCCCATGTCGGCGGTCTCTTCGTGATGGCAGCTGGCGCAGGTCTCGCCCTTGCGCAGTGCCCGCGCACCGCCGTGTTCACTGCCCTTGGTGATCCACTCCATCGGCGAGGCGCCGGGGTAGAAGACGGTGATCTTCGTCGCCGGGACCTTGGCCCAGTCGGGCGCCGCGGCGAGGGCAGCGGCAGACGCCAGGGTCAGCAGTGCGCCCAGGGTCATGCGGGTGAGACGTTGACGCTTCATGGCGGATTCCTCTCGTTCATTCATCTTCCTTGGCGCCCTGGGGCTTGTGGTGGGCAATGCCCTTGTGGCAATCGATGCAGGTCTCGTTGTTCTTCACGGCCAGTTCGTGCGATTTCCTGGCGCGCGGCTTCTGCTTCTCGGGATCCATGCTCTGCGACGAATGGCAGTTGCGGCACTCGAGCGAGCCATTGGCCTTCATGCGCGCCCACTCCCGCTCGGCCAGTTCGAGACGCTTGGCCTCGAACTTCTCGCGCGTGTCGATCGTGCCGGTGAACTTGCCGTACAGCTCTCGCGAGGCCTGGATCTTGCGCACCATCTTCGGACCCCAGGCCCGCGGGACGTGGCAGTCGGCGCACACGGCACGCACGCCGGTGCGATTGGTGTAGTGGATCGTGTTGTCGGCGTATTCCTTGTAGACGTTGTCCCGCATCTCGTGGCAGCTGATGCAGAACGCCTCGGTGTTGGTGGCCTCGACCACCGTGTTGAAGCCGCCCCAGAAGACGATGCCGGCGATGAAGCCGAACATCAGCAGCGTGAGCAGCGACCAACGGGTGCTGGGCCGGCGCAAGCGCGCGAACCAACCGCCAGTGCGCGTGTCCGGGTCTTGTGGCACATCCATCTCCATCCTGATCCAGCGGGCTCGCCTGGCGCGGCACGCGGCCGCGCCAGACCCTCGACATCAGTAGACGTCGTGCTGCGTGTTCCAGACGTTGAACTTGCCGGTCGGCGTGATCATGTTCGGGTCGGTGATCACCTTCTTCAGCTTCAGCGTCTTGTCGTCGTAGATGACAATGGCTGAGCGATCCGTCTTGCCACCCCACAGCGACAGCCAGACCTCGTCACCCGCCTGGTTGTACTCAGGGTGCGTGACGCGGCGCAGGGCCTTCGTCTCGGGCAGGCCCGAGTCCTTGGCGACGTCGAGCTTCTTCGGTGGCTTGCTCAGATCCTTCAGGTCGAAGACGTAGACCGATTCGGTGTGCTCGCGCTCCGGGTTCATCGGCATGTCTGCCCAGAGGTTGCTGCTCTTCGGATGGGTCTTGACGAACAGATTGCCGGCGCCGGGCATCTTCAGTTCCTCGACGACCTTCCAGTTGTAGGGCTTGAAGCGGGCGTCTGCGGCCTTGTCCGAAGGCGTGGAGATCAGCGAGACGAAAGGATCGCCCAGATGCCCGGTGGCCCATACGGGGCCGTACTTCGGATGGACGAAGTTGGCGCCGCGGCCTGGGTGCGGAATTTTCTTGGTGTCCACCAGCGCGGCGAGCTTGCCGGTCTTGGTGTCGACTGCCGCGATCTTGTGCGAGGCGTTGGCTGCCACCAGGAAGTAGCGCTTGCTCGCATCCCAGCCGCCGTCGTGCAGGAATTTCGCCGACTCGATGGTGGTCGTCTTCAGGTTCTTGATGTCGCTGTAGTCGACCAGCAGGATCTGCCCGGTCTCCTTGATGTTGACCACCCACTCGGGCTTGATCATCGACGACACGATCGACGCCACCCGGGGTTCCGGGTGGTACTCGCCGTCCACCGTCATGCCCCGCGTGGAGACGACCTTCAAGGGCTTGAGCGTCTCGCCTTCCATGATCGAGTACTGCGGCGGCCAGTACGAGCCACCGATGAGGTACTTGTCCTCGAAGCCCTTGAACTTGCTCGTGTCCACGCTGCGGGCGTCGCTGCCCATGCGGATGCTGGCCACCGTGCGCGGCTTCTCGAACCACAGATCGATCAAGGTCACCAGGCCATCGCGGCCGACGGTGTAGACGTAGCGGCCCGAGGCCGACAGCCGCGAGATGTGCACGGCGTAGCCGGTATCCAGGATCTGCCAGATCTGCTTCGTGTCGCCATCGATGAGGGCGAGCTTGCCGGTGTCGCGCAGCGTCACCGCGAAGACATTCTTCAGGTTGATCTTGTTCTGCTGCGTCCGGGGTCGCTCCGACACCGGCACGAGCAGCTTCCACGAAGCCTCCATGTCCTTGAGGCTGAACTCGGGCGGCACATCCGGCGTGTTCTGGATGTAGCGCGCCATCACGTTGATCTCTTCCTTGGTCAGTATGTCGTCGTAGTTGACCATCCCGCCTTCCGTGCCCAGCGCAATGATCTTCTCCAGCCGGTTGGTGCCCAGCTTGAGCGTGCCGCCTTCGGTGGTGCTGCCGTCGGCTGCCTTGCGCGTCCAGTGCGGCTCCAGGTTCTTGCCGGTCGCGCCCTTGCGCAGGACGCCGTGGCAGCCCGCGCAGCGCTCGAAGTAGATCTTCTTGCCCTGCTCCTTCTCGGCAGCGGTCATCGCCGGTGCTTCAGTCGCCGGGGTCTGGGCTACGGCCGCAAAGGTCGCGCCCAGGAGGGCCACCTGGGCCAGCATCAGTCGCGACAGGGTCGAGCGTGTCATGAGTCCTCTCCAGTCCTTGTTGGCCTGGCCTGCGTCGGGCTTTGGCCATCAGCGGCTCGCTTGTCCTGGATGCCGCACATCTGCCGCATCCCGTGCCCGGCTGGAGCCGCATCCGCTCGGGTGACTGGCAGTCATCGTCGGACGCGCCCGGCGGGGCGTCATTGAACTGGTTCAAGGAAGGCGCAAGGGGCCGTCCGCGGCTCAGCGCCGCCGAAGGCCCGACTCAAGCGCGCAGCGTGATCACCATGCCGGCAATAGGCAGGCGTTCTTCCTCGCGCAGCACCAGCGGCTGGCAGGACAGGGTCAGCAGGCCTTCTTGCGCGGCACAGGCGCTGACATAGGCCGGCTCCTGGGCGTAGCGCAGGCTGGGCCGCAGGCAGAAGCCCGCGGGCGCGGCTTCACCCGGCAGCGGGGTTTCGATCGTCAGACAGAAGTGGCCGCCTGGGCGCAGCACGCGGCGCGCGCCGGCCATCACGCGTTCCAGCGCGCCGATGTAGATGAACAGATCGGCGGCCAGCAGCAGATCGAAACGCGCCTCGGTCTGATGCAGGTGGTCGGCCACGTCGGCCTGGTGCAGCGTGTCGTAGCCGCCCTGGGCCTGTGCCGTCGCAATCATCGTGGGCGAGAGGTCCACGCCGCTCAGGTGCCCGGTGTGGGGGCGCACCAGGCGGCCGCACAGGCCCGTGCCGCAGCCCAGGTCGAGCACGGCGGGCCAGAGCGGCGTCGCAGGGTCCGGCGCCTCGCTGGGCTGCACGGCGGCTGCCCGCGCGGCTTGCACCACGGCCACATGCCCCTGGTAGCGCAGCTGCTGCACCAGGTGCTCGTCGAATCCCTGCGCGTAGGGATCGAAGAGCGCGCGAACGTACGCCACCGGGCTGAGCGCTGGCGCAGCCCCGCCGCCCAGGCCAGCCAGAAGATAACGATTCAAGTCAGTGTCCACGCCGCGGCTGACGGCCTCGGCGTGCACGGCGCGTGCCTCCTCGGGCCGGCCCAGGGTCTGCAGCAGCTGGCCCAGCAGGGCCGCGGCGCGCGGCAGCTGCGGATCCAGTGTCAGAGCGTGGCGATAGGGCTGCAGCGCATGCGCGTGGCGCCCCAGCGCCTGCAAGGCCTGGCCGGCGCACAGCCAGGCCGGTGCCGAACGCTCATCGTCCTCGTCCAGCAAGGGCTCGAGGGCGGCCAGCGCGTCGTCATGGCGCTGCAGCGTGGCCAGCACCTGCGCCCGGTGAAAGCGCGCCGCGGCGAGCCCGGGCTCGATCTGCAGCGCGGCCTCATAGGCCTGCAAGGCCTCTTGCGGCCGCTGCAGCGCCACGAGTGCGGCGGCCTGGTGGCAGCGGCTGAGCGCGGATTGCGGCTCGGCCGCCAGGCTCTGCTCCAGGACCTCCAGCGCCTCGGCAGGGCGGCCCAGCGCCAGCCGCGCCGCGCCCAGGTTCATCAGCGTCGAGGCGCGGCCGGGCAGCAGCGCCAGCGAGGCCAGCAGCGCCGTCTCGGCCTGCGCCGGCCGGCCAGCCTCGTGGTGCGCCACGCCTTGCAGAAAGAGCTCGCGGGCCTGTTCGAAGCGGGAATCCATGGAAGCCGGGCGGAAGGGTGGATGCGGGGCGTGCAGGGCGATGCCCTGCCGTATGCTGGCTGCCATTGTGCGGGCGGCGCCAGGCGGCCCGCCCGACGACCCGACAGGAGACCCGCCATGACACGCGCCCATGCCCTGGCCCGCGCGGCCAGCGCCTTCGACGACGGCACCCTGCTGGCCCAGCTGGCGCCGCGTGTGGCCCTGGCCAGCGAAAGCCAGGAGCCCAGCCGCGCGCCGTTGTGGCGGGCGTACCTGGATGAAGGCCTCGCGCCGCAGCTGCAGTCGCTGGGCTTTGCGACCCAGGTCTTCGACAACCCGATTGCGGGCCATCCGCCGCTGATGATCGCGACGCGGCAGGAGCCCGGCGCGTCCCTTCGGGTGCTCAGTTATGCACACGGCGACGTGGTGCGCGGCTACGCGCCGCAATGGCGCAACGGGCGCGATCCCTGGCGGCTGCAGGTCGAAGGGGATCGCTGGTATGGCCGCGGCACGGCCGACAACAAGGGCCAGCACAGCATCAACCTGCTGGCGCTGCAGCAGGTGCTGGCCGCGCGCGGCGGGCAGCTGGGCTTTTCGCTCACGCTGCTGGTCGAGATGGGCGAGGAGACGGGCTCGCCCGGCCTGCGCGAGTTCTGCCTGGCCCAGCGTGAGGCACTGGCGGCGGATCTCTTCCTGGCTTCCGACGGGCCGCGCCTGGCGGCGGGGCGGCCCACGCTCTTCCTGGGCTCGCGCGGAGCCTTCAACTTCGATCTGAGCGTGGATCTGCGCGCCGGGGGCCACCACTCGGGCAACTGGGGCGGCCTGCTGCGCAATCCGGGCACGCGGCTCGCGCACGCCATCGCTTCGCTGGTGGACGAACGCGGCGCCATCCGCGTGGAGGGCCTGAGGCCGCCGCCGCTGAGTGCCGTCGTCCGGCAGGCCCTGGCCGGGGTGAGCTTCGGCGGCGATCCGGGCGATCCAGCCATCGATGCCGACTGGGGCGAGCCCGGGCTGAGCCCGGCCGAACGGGTGATCGGCTGGAATGCGCTGGAAGTGCTGGCCTTCAAGACCGGCAACCCCGAGGCCCCGGTGAATGCCATCCCCGGCCAGGCGCGCTGCCACGCGCAACTGCGCTTCGTGGTGGGCAGCGACAGCGGCCGCTTTCTGAGCCACCTGCGCGAGCACCTGGATCAGCACGGCTTCAGCGACGTGCAGGTCTCGCCCAGCGGCACGGTCATGGAAGCCTCGCGTCTCGATCCGGCCGATCCCTGGGTGGGCTGGGCGCTGCACTCGATGGCGCAGAGCACCGGCAAGACACCCGTGCTCCTGCCCAACCTGGGCGGCTCGCTGCCCAACGACATCTTCAGTGATGACCTGGGCCTGCCCACGCTCTGGGTGCCGCACTCCTACCCCGCCTGCTCTCAGCACGCCCCGGACGAGCACCTGCTGGGCAGCGTTGCGCGCGAGGCGCTGCAGCTGATGGCCGGGCTGTGGTGGGATCTGGGCGAAGCGCCCGCGGCGGCCTGCCGCGCGGCTGGCTGAAAGCGCTACCTTCATCCTAGGGGGGGCTCGGCTGGGTGCCGGGCAGCGGCCGCTTCGCAAAATCCGGTTCGGGAAGCGCGGGGGGATTGCCGGCGTTTTTCCGTGAGTGGGTTCATGGGAAGCGGCCACGATGCCCTGCCCAACGGGAGAAATCGCGCGTGCTGCTGTCTGCCTGTCGTCGTCTGGTCCTTGCCGGCTTGCTTCTTGCCGCCGGCGGTCTGCTCACGGCCTGCGGAGGGGCCGACGAGTCGGATCCGCCCACCGCCGCGCCGACCGAAGGCAGGCAACGTGCGCTCGGCGCGAGCAGCGGGCCGGCGGCCCAGGGCTTGTGGCAGGGCATCGGGCCCTGGCCGATCATCGCCGTGCACATGACGCTGCTGCCCGATGGCCGGGTGCTGACCTTCGGCAGCAACGCGGCCGGGTTCCAGACCGGCAGCTTCGAGTACGACGTGTGGGATCCCGCGGGTGGCCTGCAAGGCGGACACACCACGCTGCTGAACACCACCGGCAACGATCTGTTCTGCAGCGGGCAATTGCTGCTGCCCAGCACCGGGCAGGTCTTCATCGCCGGTGGCGATACCTGGTTCGGCGGGCCTTCGGCCGGCAATTCCGGCAACCGCGAGATCACCTTGTTCACGCCGTCGAACAACCAGATGAGCCGCGGCCCTTCGATGTGGTCCAAGCGCTGGTACGGCTCGGCCATCATGCTGCCCGGTGGCGAGATCTACCTGCAAGGTGGCAACAGCGGCGGCAACACCAACCCGGAGGTCCGGCAGACCGACGGCAGCTTCCGCTTCCTTTCCGGCGCCGACACCAGCAGCCTGTACTTCGAGTACCCGCGCGTCTTTCCGATCAACGGCAACCGCGTCTTCGGGCTGGATACCAACGGCCGGATGTTCGTCGTCTCCACTTCGGGCACGGGCTCCATCGCGTCCCTGGGGCAGTTGCCCGCCTCGATGGCTGGATTCGGCACGACGTCGCAATACCGTCCGGGCCGCCTGCTGCACATCAGCGGCTCATCGGCCCAGGTGATGCGCATCGATGGCTTCATGGATGGCGCGGCGCCGTCCACGCAGTCCATCGCACCGATCGACCGCACGCGGGTGTCATCCAACCAGACGCTGCTGGCCGATGGGCGGGTGCTGGTCACGGGTGGCAGCGAGGCCTTCTTCTCGGTGGCCGATCTGGCCATGCGGCCGGCGCTGTGGGATCCGGTCACCGGCAACTGGAGCTATGGCCCGAATGCGCAGCGCGGCCGTGTCTACCACTCCACCGCGATCCTGCTGCCCGATGCCCGCGTGCTGGTGTCCGGATCGGGCGCTCAGCCCGCGCCACCCAACGAGTTCAACGCGGAGATCTACGCGCCGTCCTACCTCTACAACAACGACGGCAGCCTGGCCACGCGGCCCGTGATCACCGCGGCGCCCACGGTGCTGAACCCGGGCACGGCCTTCTCGCTCAGCGTCGATCGCAGCGTCGCGCGCCTCACGCTGCTCAAGACGGGTTCCACCTCGCATGGCTTCAATTTCGATCAGCGCTTCACCGAGCTGCCCTTCGTTCGGGAGCCGGACGGCCAGCTGACCGTGCAGGTGCCTTCGCGCGGCGTGGACGTCACGCCCGGCTTCTACCTGATCTTTGCCTTCGACGAGGCGGGCACGCCGTCGGTGGCGCGCACGGTGCGCATGAATACGGTGCCGGCGCGCGATGCGGCCCAGGTGCCGGTGATCACGCCGCCTGCACACCAGACCCACAGCACGGGCACGACCATCAACCTGGCCGTGGTGGGCAGCGATCCCAACGGCGCGGCCGGCGTACGCTGGTCTGCAGCGGGCCTGCCGCCCGGCCTGCGCATCGACCCTCTGACGGGCGTGATCAGCGGCATGCTCACCACCCCGGGCAGCTACGACCCGGTCATCGCGATCAGCGACGGCAGCAGCAACGCCGTCACGACGTTTCGCTGGCAGGTCAGCGGAGAGAGCATCGTGCCGCTGGTGCTGCAGCCCCTGTCCAGCGCCGGGGCGGTGATGTCGGGCAGCGAACTGACGGTGACCGCCAGCGCCACGGGCGTGAACCCGCGCTACCGCGTGGACTGGGGCGATGGTTCTGCGCCGACGGCCTGGTCCAGCTCCGCCTCGGCCAGCTACCGCTACCCCCATGCCGGCCTGTTCTTCGTGACGGTATCCGCCACCGACGACCGCGGCGGCATCGTCAGCCGCACCTTCATGCAGCAGGTGCACCTGCCGCTGACCGCCCAGGCCGCCAGGGCCTCGACCAACATCGCCTACCAGCCCCTGCAGCCTGCCGGTGCGCGGCTGTGGGTAGTGAACCAGGACAACGATTCGGTCAGCGTCTTCGATGCCCTGGGCCGCACGCGGCTGGCCGAGGTGCCGGTGGGCGCCGCGCCACGCGCGCTGGCGATCTCGGAGCAGGGCGAGGTGTGGGTCACCAACAAGGCCTCGGCCAGCATCAGCGTGATCGATGCGCAGACGCGCAACCTCCTGCGCACGATCGGCCTGCCGCGCGGCAGCCAGCCCTTCGGCATCGTGATGGCGCCCCAGGGGCAGACCGCCTTTGTCGCCCTGGAGGGCACAGGCCAGGTGCTGCGTTTCGACACCGCCAGCGCGGCCCAGACGGGCGAGATCTCGCTGCCCGCTGCCGTGCGTCACCTGGCGATCAGCGGGGATGGCGCGACGCTCTTCGCCTCGCGCTTCATCAGCGCGCCGCTGCCCGGTGAAAGCACCATCACCGTGACGCCCGGCACGCAGGGCGGAGAGCTGTTCGTCGTGAATGCGGCCTCGCTGTCGCAGGCAGGCACGGTCACGCTGCGCCACAGCGCCGTGGCCGATACCGAGAATACCGGCCGGGGCCTGCCCAACTACCTGGGCGCGCTGGCCATCTCGCCGGACGGCAGCCAGGGCTTCGTGCCGTCCAAGCAGGACAACATCCTGCGCGGCCAGCAGCGCGATGGCCTGCCGCTGAACTTCCAGAACACCGTGCGGGCCGTCAGCTCGCGGGTCGTGATCGCCTCGCGCAGCGAAGATCTGTCGCGCCGCATCGATCACGACAACGCCAGCGTGGCCAGCGCGGCGGTGTTCGATCCGCGAGGCAACCTGCTCTTTGTGGCCCTGGAGACCAGCCGCGAGGTGGCGGTGGTCAATGCGCATTCGGGGCAGCAGCTGATGCGCATCGATGTGGGCCGGGCGCCGCAAGGGCTGGCGATCGCCCCGGACGGCCTGACGCTGTTCGTCAACAACTTCATGGACCGCAGCGTCTCGGCGCACGACCTGCGCCCGCTCTACACCGGTCTGCTGGACACGCCGCTGCTGGGCACGATGGCGGCCATCGGCGCGGAACGCCTGACGCCGGCCGTGCTGCTGGGCAAGCAGTTCTTCTACGACGCGGCCGACATCCGGCTGTCGCGCGACAAGTACATCAGCTGCGCCAGCTGCCACAACGACGGCGGCCACGACGGCCGGGTCTGGGACTTCAAGCAGTTCGGCGAAGGCTTGCGCAACACCACCAGCCTGCGTGGGCGTGCGGGCGCGCACGGGCTGCTGCACTGGAGCGGCAACTTCGATGAAGTGCAGGATTTCGAGCAGCAGATCCGCCAGCTGGCGGGCGGCACGGGTCTGATGAGTGACGCGCAGTTCAATACAGGCACGCGCAGCCAGCCGCTGGGCGATCGCAAGGCCGGCGTGAGCGCCGATCTGGATGCGCTGGCAGCCTATGTCGCGTCACTGGACAGCTTCGACTTCAGCCCCTTGCGGCCGGCCGATGGCAGCTACAGCGCGCAGGCTGAGCGTGGGCGTCAGGTCTTCACCGAGCAGTACTGCATCAACTGCCACATCTGGCCCACGTTCACGGGCTCGGCGGCTGCGCCTGCCGCAGTCATCGGCACCATCAAGCGCTCCAGCGGAGAACGGCTCGGCGGGCCGCTGACCGGCATCGACGTGCCCACGCTGATCGACGTCTGGAGCAGCGCCCCCTATCTGCACGACGGCTCTGCGCCGACGCTGCAGGAGGCCATCCTCGCCCATCCGCCGACGCTGATGACAGACGCCGATCTGCAGGCCCTGGTGCGCTATCTGCAGGAGCTCGGCGGCCCGCCCGGCGCGGCGCCGGCGCCGCCGCGACCCTCGGATCCCTTCGTGCCGCCGCCGCCCGGCGAACCCCCGGCGCTGCCCGCCACCGGCGCCTTGCGCCTGGAAGTCGAACGCGGTGTGCTGGCCGGGACGGCGCGTCGCGAGACCGTGGCCGGCGCCTCGGGCGGGGCGGTGGTCAGCCAGCTTGGCGGACCGGCCGCCACGGTGGACCTGTTCCTGAAGACCTCTCGGGCGGGCCGCGCCACGCTGAGCCTGCGCTACGCCAACGGGCTGGGCAGCTCGACCGCGGTGGACCTGTGGGTCAACGGCGTGCGCCAGCGCAGCGTGGCCACCCAGCCGATATTCGTGCTGCCGCCCTCGGGCGCGTGGACACGCTACGCCAGCACGCCGACCGTCAGCGTCTCCCTGGTCGCCGGCGTGAACCGCATCCGGCTGCAAGGCAGCGGCCTGATCGGCCCCACGGCGCGCCTGGACCTGCTGACGGTCCAGCCGAGTACCCAGCTGCTGCGCTGACGCGCTACCAGCCGCCGAATCGCGGCCAGCGTGCCTGCGGGCCTTCGGGCCCCAGCACAAGGTATTCGCTGAACTGGGCCGCGGTGGCGCAGGCATGGTTGGGCAGGATGCGCAGCCGGCTGCCAAGCGGGAATCGCTCGGCCAGATCCGGCGGCATCTGCCCATCGCGCGCGGTGATGATGCCGTGCTCCTGATTCGCGGCGCTGACGGTCCAGTTCATGAGCGGCTGGCCGTCCTCGCGGCACACCAGCCCGTAGCCCTGGTCGAGCGGCTGGCCCTGCGTGCCGCGGTCACGGCTCAGCGCCATCCAGCCGGCATCCACCAGCACCCAGCCCTTGTGCGCCTGATGGCCGATCACCGTGCACAGCACGCTCAGGGCGATGTCCTCGGGGCGGCACACACCCAGACCGGCCATCACCAGATCGTGGAACACGTAGACGCCGGCGCGGATCTCGGTGACGCCGGCGGCGCTGCGGGCGCTCAGCGCGCTGGGCGTGGAGCCCACGCTCACCACCTCGCAGGGCAGGCCGGCGGCGCGCAGGCGTTCGGCAGCCTGCACGCAGCGGCTGCGCTCCTGCTCGGCGAAGGCCTGCAGCGCCGCTGCGCCCCGCATGCCGTAGGAGCCGCCGCCGTGCGTCATCACGCCCAGCAGCCGCTGGCCGCCCGCGAGCAGGGCGCGCCCCATCTCCAGCAGCAGCTCGGCATCCGGCGGCACGCCGGCACGCTGGCCGTCCACGTCCACCTCGATCAGCACCTCGAAGGCGTGCTCAGCCGCCCGGCCCGCCTGCACCAGTGCCTGCACCGCGGCCAGGGAATCCACGATCAGCTGCAGCCGGCAGCCGCGCTGGCGCAGCGCCAGCGCATGCGCCAGCTTGTTGGGCACCACGCCCACGGCATAGAGGATGTCGTCGAAGCCCGCCTCGAAGAAGGCGTCAGCCTCCTTCAGCGTGGACACCGTGATGCCGTGGCCGCCGGCCTCGCGCTGGCGCACCGCCACGGGCACGCACTTGGCCGTCTTCACGTGCGGGCGCAGCCGCACGCCCAGCGCATCGGCCGCGGTCTGCATGTGGCGGATGTTGCGCTCCATCTGCGGCAGATCCAGCAGCGCCACCGGGGTTTCCAGATCGGCCAGGGTGTGCGGCGGATGTTCGGCGTTGGGGTTCATGCTGGTCTCGGCGCAGTGGGGTCGGGGGTGGGGAGGCCGGCAACAGGCCTGAGCTGGGGGTCCAGGCCCTCGCGCTCGTCGAAGACGAAGCAGCGGCCTTGCCAGCCCGGTGCCCGGCCCCCGGTGGCCTGGAAGTACTGCAGGATGCCGCCTTCGAGCTGGTAGCTGTGGTCGAGCCCCAGCTGCTGCATCACCAGGGCGGCCTTCTCGCAGCGGATGCCACCGGTGCAGTAGCTCACCACCGTGCAGCCCTGCAGTTCGTCGCGGTGGGCGGCCAGCGCGGCGGGAAACTCGCTGAAGCGGTTCAGGCGCCAGTCGATGGCGTCGGCAAAGGCCCCCGCATCCACCTCGAAGGCGTTGCGCGTATCCAGCAGGCGCAGCGGGCGCCCGGCGTCGTCCTGGCCTTGTTCGATCCAGCGCGCCAGCGTCTGCGGCGCGACCGCGGGCGCACGGCCTTCGGCCGGCTGGATCACCGGCATGTCCATGCGGATGATCTCGCGCTTGATGCGCACCTTCAGGCGCCGGAAGGGCAGGGTCTCGCTGAGGCTTTCCTTGGCCTGCAGCCCGGCCAGGCGCGGATCTTCACGCAGCGCCTCCAGCCAGGCGCGCGCCGCGGCGATCGGGCCGGCCACGAACAGGTTGATGCCCTCGGCCGCCAGCAGCACGGTGCCCCGCAGGCCGGCTGCTTCGGCCGCTTCGCGGATGCGCGCCTGCAGCGCCGGCAGGCCGTCCAGCGGCACGAAGCGGTAGGCACTGAGGTTCAGGATGGTGGCGCTCACGCCACGGATTCTAGGAAGCCGGGCGGGGCCGGCCGCGGCTCATCGCCGTGGGCAGGCCGTGCGGCGCCATACTGCGGGCCATCTGACATGGCCACGCACGGCGCGAGCCCTGCCGCCGACCGGTGTGCAGGCGCTGCCGGGTCCCGATGAGTACCGCGACGATCGACAGCCGCTTCCTTGACATCCGAGAGCCGGTCCTGCTGCCCGACGGGCCGGCGGATGTCTCCTTGATGCGCTGTCTGCTGCTGGCCGGGCTGCTGCACGCGCTGATGCTGCTGTGGGTAGGCACGGAGTCTGGCAGCGGCGACGGCGGCTCGGCGGGCGGCTGGGCCGGGCCGGTCTCCGAGCTGCAGCTGCAGTTGCCCGGCGCTGCGGCACCGGGCGTGACGGACAGCGTCGCAGCGCCGCGGCCCTGGGCCGAAGCCCGGCCGCAGGCTGACCCTCGCGCCCAGCCGCGTGCGGCGGTGGCGCCCGACAGCGACCGCCGCGACACCGCCCCCGAGTTGGGGCCGGCCACGGATCCGCTGGCCGGCCAGGCCGCAGAAGGCGCCTTGCTGCGCGGCCTGGATTCCGGCCTGCCCGCCGCGCCCGACCTTGCGGACCTCCAGGCCCCGCCGCCCGCGCCCTTGTCGCTGCCGCCGGCCCCGCGCGTACCCCTGCCACCCGCCGTCGAGCCGCCCGCCCCTGAGCCCCCGGCCTTGATCGCCGTGCCGGCTGCTGCAGCGCCGGCACGCACCGGACCGGCGGTGCCGGCCCGCACCACGCCACCGGCGCCGGCCTTGCCCTCGCGCGAAACGATCGAGGCGACCGGCCGCCGCATGCCGGCGCTGGTGGAAGCCGAGCGGCCGAGCCTGCCGGCCTCCGAACGGCCGACCCAGGGCCTGCCGGAGGCCGCCCGCAAGACGCCGGTGGCGCCGAGCCTCGGGCCGGTGGCGACCCCGCTCGCCGCGGCCCCGGCCTCGGCGCCCGCCGCGGCGCCCCAGGTGCCGCCCGCGGCGCCGCCGGCGGTGGTGAGCACGCCCCTGCCGCCGGCCCTGGCCGAGCCCGCCCCCGCAGTGGCCGCGCCAACCCCGGCACCGGCCCGCGAGCCCGAGATCCCGCGTGCGCTGCCGGCCCTGCAGAGCCTGGAGACGCAGACACGCATCGTGGAACCGCTGGCGCCGCCGCCGCTGGCGACACCGCCGGTGGCGCTGCCGCCGGTGGCGCTGCCGCCGGTCGCCGTGCCGCCTGCGCCGCGCCCGACGCCGGCACCCGTGGCACCCCCTGCGCCGCCGCTGGCCGCGATCCCGCCCCCGCTGCCGTTGCCGGCAGCACCCGCTGCCGTGCCGCAGGCGGCTCCGCGTGCGGCGGCGGTGGTGAGCCCGGTGCTGCCGCCGCCCACCGCGGCGCCGGCCAGCGTCGCGCCACAGCCTGCCGCGGCTGCCGCGCCCCCCAGCCCGCCGCCGGCCTTGCCGCCTTCGCTGGCCAGCCCCACCCAGACCTCGCCCGCCAGCCCGGTGCCCTCCGTCGCGGGGTCGGGGGGGCCGTCGGCGGTCACGTCCCCGCGCGAGGCAGCGCCGGTTGCCCGGCCCGTGCCCGGCCCGGCCACGGGCGCGCTGACCGCTCAGCCAGGGCCGGCCGGCGTGGATCCTGCCCTGCGCGGAATCATCAACCTCCCACCTCCGCCAACAGCCGCGGCCGCTGCAGCGTCGGCCGCGGTGCCGGGGCGGCTGCAGCTGGAACTGCCCCGCGCACGGCCGGGTGAGCCCCCGCTGCTGCCGCCTGGCAGCAACCCGAATGCACTGCGCCTGCTGCCGCCACCGCCAGAGACACGCACGCGCCTGGCGCGCGACATCGAGAAGTCTGCCAAGGAGGACTGCCGCAAGGCCCACGCGGACAAGGGCCTGCTCGGCGCCGTGGCGATTGCGGCAGACAGCATGAAGAAGGACAGCGGCTGCAAGTGGTGAGGCGGCAAGCGGTGAGCCTGCAAGCGGTGAGCCTGTGCGCAGACCGGAGGACGGCGCAGCACCTTGGCGAACGTCGCCCGCAGGGCGAGCCGTAGGCTGAGGCTCAGAAGCAAATGTGGCTTTGCCACTTTGCTTGAACCCCCCGCGGGGGGCGGGCTGGGCGCAGCCCGGCCCTGGGGGTGCTCTCAGGCGCCGGCCGGCGCCAGCAAGGCCCGGAACTGCTGCTGCGTGAAGGGCTTGGTCAGCACGCCGCCCGGCCTCAAGCCCAGGCTGCCGGCCAGCGCCAGCGCAGCCTGGCACTCGCCGGCATCCCTGCCGCTGCAGATGATGATCTGCGCCGTGCAGCGCTGGTGTGCCAGGGCCTGCATCACCTGCGACGGTTCCTGTTCCGGCAGCGTCAGGTCGATCAGCAGATGAGTGGGCTGCCAGTCGGCAGCGTCTTCCAGGAAGGGCGCCAGCCGCGCGTGCCAGCGCGCCGCCAGGCTGGCAGCACGCGCACTGGCGAGCAGGATCTGCGCGATGGTCGCGTCGTCATCGAGGATCAGCAGTCGGCGCTCGGTCATGGCAGGGGTTGCCCGTGAGCGGTCAGGCGCTTCCTTGGGGCCGTCGATTGTGTGTCACGGGAGGGATGCCAGCGCGCTTCGGCTTCGGGCCGCGCGCGTTCGGGGCTGGTGCACCCTTGGGCTAGCATCGGTCGACCATGGGAACCCGCGCGAGACTCCTCCTCATCGCCTTGCTGGCGGTCGCCGTGCCGGCGCTGCTGGTGGTGCTGCGCTTCGCGCAGGACCGGCAGAACGAGGTCAGGGACGAGACGGCCGCCCTGGTCTCGGCAGCCAATCGGCTGGCCGAGGAACTGAACGACCGCAGCCAAGGCACGGCGCAACTGCTCTACGGGCTGGCGCGTGCCGGCGTGCTGCAGACCGAAGACCGCGAGGCCTGCTCGACCTTCCTGTCCGAGGTGCGCGAAGCCTATCCGCAGTACACCGGCATCATCACCATCCGTCCGGACGGGCGGCTCTTCTGCGACTCGCTGCGCTCCGGGCGCGAGCTGGATCTGAAGGACCGTGCCTACTTCAAGACCGCGCTGACGTCCCGGGGCGGCGTGATCCTGGAGCCTGTATTCGGCCGCCTCACCGGCACGCCGGTGCTGCAGGTGGCGCACCCGGTGCGCTCGCCGGCGGGCGAACTGCGCTTCGTGCTGCTGGCCTCGCTGAACCTGAAGCTGCTGGCGGCCAGCGATTTGCGGCGCCTGCCCGGGATGCAGGTGCTGCTGGTGGACCGCAAGGGCAGCGTGCTGGCAAGCACGCGGGCCGATGGCACGGCAATGTCCGGCGGTGGCTCGATCGCCGATTCACCCTTGTTTGCGATGGCCTCGCAACAGGCGCTGGACAGCGCCGATCTGCCGGGCCCGGATGGCGAGACCTTTCGCTGGGCCGTGGCCGACCGCCGGCTCACCGCGGAAGCCGATCTGTACGTGCTGACGGGCGCGCCGCGCAGCGTGCTGGTGCAGACCGCCAACCGGCGCTTTGCGCAGGACCTGTTCGGCCTGGCCATCGCGGCCGTGCTGCTCTTTGCGCTGCTCTGGGCCTTGTCGGAAGTGGCCCTGCGGCGCCAGATCAGCCGCTTGTCGGCGATGGCCCGCGAGCTGGCGGCCGGGCGGCTGGAGACGCGCATCGCGCCGCCGCTGCCGCGGGGCGAACTGGGCGATCTGATGGGGGTGATGAACCGGACTGCTCAAGCCCTGCAGGAGCAGCGCGACGACATCACGCGGCTGAACAACCGTCTGCGCCAGTCTCAGCGCATGCAGGCGGTGGGGCAACTCACGGGCGGCGTGGCGCATGACTTCAACAATCTGCTCACCGTGGTGCTGGGCAATGCGGAACTGCTGGCCGAGATGAATGCCGATCGGCCCGATCAGCAGGCGCTGGCCGGCATGATCCAGCAGGCTGCGCAGCGCGGGGCTGAGCTGACACAGCAGCTGCTGGCCTTCGCGCGCAAGCAGCCGCTGGCACCTCGTGCGGTGGATGTCAACCAGCTGCTGGCGGCCCTGGACCCCTTGCTGCGCCGCACGCTGGGCGCCCAGGTGGAGATCGAGTCCGTTCGCGGGGCCGGCCTGTGGCAGGCCCAGGTGGATCCGGGGCAGCTGGAGAACGCGGTGCTCAACCTGTGTCTCAATGCGCGGGATGCGATGCCGGGTGGCGGCCGCCTCACGCTGGAGACGGCCAATGCCTCGCTGGACCGGGCCTACACCGATCGCTACCAGGATCTGGCGCCCGGCCAGTATGTGCTGCTGGCGGTTTCCGACACCGGTGAAGGCATCGCGCCAGAGCACCTGGATCAGGTCTTCGAACCCTTCTTCACCACCAAGGCCAAGGGCAAGGGGACGGGGCTCGGGCTGGCCATGGTCTACGGCTTCATCAAGCAGTCTGCAGGCCATGTCAGCATCTATTCCGAGCCGGGCCAGGGCACCACGGTGAAGCTGTATCTGCCGCGCGCGGAGCGGCTGTTGAGCGCCGAACTGCCCGCGGTGGCGGAGCAGGTCGTGCAAGGAGGCGCGGAGACCATCCTCGTGGTCGAAGACGACGAACTGGTGCGCCGCTACGCCTGCAACGAACTGCGCTCGCTGGGCTATCGCGTGCTGGAAGCCGAAGGCGGCGCGGCGGCGATGGCGCTGCTGTCCCAGCGAGAGGACGTCGCGCTGCTGTTCACCGATGTCATCATGCCCGGCATGAGCGGACGCGAACTGGCCGATGCCGCGCGGCAGCTGCGCCCGGCGATCAAGCTGCTGTACACCTCGGGCTACACCGAGAATGCCATCGTCCACCACGGGCGGCTCGACCCGGGTGTCCATCTGCTGGCCAAGCCCTACCGCCGCATGGAACTGGCGCGCGCCATCCGCGAGGCGCTGGGCGGCGCGCCCGCGGCCTGAAGCCGCGGGCGACCCTGCTGTCAGACCGTCACGGCCTTGGCGGTGTCGGCGTATTCCTCGATCTGGTCGAAGTTCATGTACTTGTAGATCGAGGCGCCGTCCTTGTTCACGACGCCCATGGCTTCGTGGTACTCGGCCACGGTGGGCAGCTTGCCCAGCTTGGAGGCGATCGCCGCCAGCTCGGCCGAGGCAAGGAACACATTGGTGTTCTTGCCCAGGCGGTTGGGGAAGTTGCGCGTGCTGGTGGAGACGACCGTCGCGCCTTCACGGACCTGGGCCTGGTTGCCCATGCACAGGCTGCAGCCGGGCATCTCGGTGCGCGCACCGGCGGTGCCGAAGGCGGCGTAATGGCCTTCCTTGATCAGCTCGTTCTGATCCATCTTGGTGGGCGGCGCGACCCACAGCTTGACCGGGATGTCGCGCTGGTTGCCCAGCAGCTTGGCGGCAGCGCGGAAGTGGCCGATGTTGGTCATGCACGAGCCGATGAAGGCTTCGTCGATCTTCGTGCCGGCGACTTCACTCAGCAGTTTGGCATCGTCCGGATCGTTCGGGCAGCACAGCACCGGTTCCTTGAGCTCGTTCAGGTCGATCTCGATGACGGCGGCGTACTCCGCGTCCTTGTCGGCCTCCAGCAGCTGCGGGTTGGCCAGCCAGGCTTCCACGTTGCGGATGCGGCGCTCCAGCGTGCGCTTGTCCTGGTAGCCGTCGGCGATCATGTTCTTCATCAGCACGACGTTGCTGTTCAGGTACTCGATGATCGGTTCCTTGTTCAGCTTGATCGTGCAGCCGGCTGCGCTGCGCTCTGCGCTGGCATCGCTGAGTTCGAACGCCTGCTCCACCTTCAGATCGGGCAGGCCTTCGATTTCCAGCACGCGGCCGGAGAAGATGTTCTTCTTGCCGGCCTTGGCCACGGTCAGCAGGCCGGCCTTGATGGCTGCCAGCGGGATGGCGTGCACAAGATCGCGCAGCGTCACGCCCGGCTGCATCTCGCCCTTGTAGCGAACCAGCACGCTCTCAGGCATGTCCAGCGGCATGACGCCGGTGGCGGCACCGAAGGCCACCAGGCCGGAGCCGGCCGGGAAGCTGATGCCGATCGGGAAGCGCGTGTGGCTGTCGCCGCCCGTGCCCACGGTGTCGGGCAGCAGCAGGCGGTTGAGCCAGCTGTGGATCACGCCGTCGCCCGGGCGCAGGCTGACGCCGCCGCGGCTGGAGATGAAGGCCGGCAGCTCGCGGTGCGTCTTCACGTCCACGGGCTTCGGGTAGGCCGCGGTGTGGCAGAAGCTCTGCATCACCAGATCAGCGCTGAAGCCCAGGCAGGCCAGGTCCTTCAGTTCGTCGCGCGTCATCGGGCCGGTGGTGTCCTGGCTGCCGACGGTGGTCATGCGCGGCTCGCAGTAGGTGCCCGGGCGGATGCCCTGGCCTTCAGGCAGGCCGCAGGCACGGCCGACCATCTTCTGCGCGAGCGTGAAGCCGGCGTTGGTGGCGGCCGGCGGCTGCGGCAGGCGGAAGACCGTGCTGGCGGGCAGGCCCAGGAACTCGCGTGCCTTGGCGGTGAGCGAGCGGCCGATGATCAGGTTGATGCGGCCGCCAGCGCGCACTTCGTCGAACAGCACGTCGCTCTTGAGCTTGAACTCGGCGACGGTGCTGCCGTTCTTCACCAGCTTGCCGTCGTAGGGCATGACGTCGATCACGTCGCCCATCTGCAGCTGGCCCACGTCCACCTCGATGGGCAGTGAGCCGGAGTCTTCCTGCGTGTTGAAGAAGATCGGTGCGATCTTGCCGCCGAGCGTGACGCCGCCGAAGCGCTTGTTGGGCACGAAGGGGATGTCTTGGCCCGTGGCCCAGATCACGCTGTTGGTGGCGCTCTTGCGGCTGGAGCCGGTGCCGACCACATCGCCGACATAGGCCACCAGGTGGCCCTTCTTCTTCAGGTCGTCGATGAACTGCATCGGGCCGCGCTTGCCGTCTTCCTCGGGCTTGAAGGCGGCGTCCGGGCGCGTATTCTTCAGCATCGCCAGGTAGTGCAGCGGGATGTCCGGGCGGCTCCAGGCATCGGGCGCCGGGGAGAGATCATCGGTATTGGTTTCGCCAGGCACCTTGAAGACGCTGACCGTGATGGTGCGCGGCACTTCCGGGCGGCTGGTGAACCACTCGGCATCGGCCCAGCTCTGCATCACGGCCTGGGCGTGTGCATTGCCGGCCTGCGCCTTGGTGGCGACGTCGTTGAAGTAATCGAACATCAAGAGCGTCTTCTTCAGCGCGGCGGCGGCCACCGGGGCGACTTCGGCATCGTCCAACAGTTCAATCAAGGGGTGCACGTTGTAGCCGCCGACCATCGTGCCCAGCAGCTCGGTGGCCTTGGCCTTGCCGATCAGGGCGACGGCCAGATCGCCATGGGCGACGGCGGCCAGGAAGCTCGCCTTGACCTTGGCGGCATCGTCCACGCCCGGCGGCACGCGGTGCGTGAGCAGGTCCAGCAGAAAGGCCTCTTCGCCGGCGGGGGGGCTCTTGATCAGATCGATCAGCGCGGCGACCTGCTTGGCATCCAGCGGCAGCGGGGGGATGCCGAGGGCAGCACGTTCGGCGGCATGTTGGCGGTAGGCAGCAAGCATCGAGAAGCTCCAGGAAGAGGGCGGACAGCATGGCCAGCCTGCAGGGGCGGGCGGGGGATTCGGTGCAAACCCGTAGTTTAGGTCTTATATAAGACTTAACAAGGGCTATCCCGACATGCTGCACGGGTTGCGGGCACGAAAAAGGCCCGCCGAGGCGGGCCGGGACGGGCGCAGGCGCCAGCCTGCCGTCAGGATTTCTGCTGCGTCATCTGGCAGTTGTCGGCCACCCGCTGGCCGATCTTGGCATTCATCAGCATGGATTTGGACGGGATCTGCAGCCAGACGATGCCGGCGCGCTTGTCCTCCAGCCGTACGGCGCCGGTGGTGGTCTCTTCCGGCACGAGGTTGTAGGTGGCGGCCTTGTGCTTGAGCTGGAAGTGGCCCGGGCGACCATCGACCGCGGTCACGTCGATCTTTTCGCCGAATTCGCAATCCGCCTTGCCGACAAAGACGCGCTGCGCAGCATCCATCTGGCCTGCGGTGAGCGCCACCACGGGCGCGGCCGCTGCAGCCGCCGCAGCGGGCCGGGCCGTGCCCGCGGTCGTCGCCGGCCTGGCAGCGGGCCTGGCGGGGGCCTGAGCCGCCGGCCGGGCGGGCGCGGCTGCGGTGGCGCCGGAAGGTGTGGCGGCCGTGGGTTTGGGGCTGGCAGCGGCTGCGGGTTTGGCCGGCTGATTGGCCAGCGCCGTCCCGCTGGCGAGTGCAGCCACCGCGAGGGCCAACGACAGAGAGGTCTTGTTCAGCATGGGGCTGACTCCTTCTGGTACAGGGAGCCGCGATTGTGAGGGTCTTCCCGGGAGGCCCCCTAGTTCTTGGTGCAACCGCTGGCAACCAGTCGCAACCGGGGCGACAGCGGCCGAAACGCTTGCGAACACTTCAGCGCCGCGCGGGGCAGGGTCAGGCAAACCAGGCCTGGCGTATCGCCTGCGGCAGCTGCGGCCCGCCGCTGAAGGCCGTGCGCTGAGCGCGCTCCAGCACGTGCCAGAAGTAGCGGTAGCTGGCCCGGTCATGCAGCGTGTCCTGGTGGCGCACGGGCGCCCAGTGCGCCGCCTGCGCCACCTGCAGGATCTCGATGGCCTGGTCGATCTCCGCGACTGTCGGCGCAAAGGCATCCACGATCGGGCGGATCTGCGCCGGGTGGATGCTCCACATCCGCGTATAGCCCAGACGTCGTGCCGCCTGCTCGGCCGCCTGCTGCAGGGCCGTGACATTCTTGAACTCGGTGACCACACAGTGCGAAGGGGTCTTGCCGTGCGCATGGCAGGCCGCTGCGATCTCCAGCTTGGCGCGCAGCACCAGCGGATGCTCGAACTGGCCCTTCACGCTCATCGCCCACTGGGGCAGCGCGCCGCGGTGCGCGGAGACGAAGTCCATCAACCCGAAGGACAGCGACTCGATGCGCGGATGCGCCGCCAGCGCATCCACCTCGCGCAGTGCGCCATGGGTCTCTACCAGTGCGTGCAAGGGGATCGTGCGATCGATGCCATGGCGCCGGCAGGCGTCGTCCACCGCCTGTGCGGCACGCTGGATGTCGGCCAGGCCTCGCGGCTTGGGAATCATCAGGAAGGGCACGCGTTCGCCCGAACCGCGCACGACGAGATCCAGAAAGTCCTCAAAACGCGGGTGGTCTATCGGCTGCACGCGCACCGCGACCCGCCCGAAGCGGTTGGTGCTGCCATTGATCAGCTCGTTGATCAGGTGCGCGTGCTCGATCTCTGCGCCCACGGGCGCGCCGTCCTCGCCGTCCAGCGTGACATCAAAGACGGGGCCCATCTCCGCCTGCAGTTCCAGGCTCTTGCGCATGCGGGCTTCGACGCCGCAGTAGTGATCACACACGGGCAGGGGTGTGGCGTTGGGTTCGCCGGGGTCGAAGAGGGCCTGGCGCGGATGGGCTGCGGTCATGGCGGTGGGGAGGCGCTGTCGGTTCGGCCGCCCGAAAGCGAAAAAGGCTGGAGGCAAGCTTACTTGCCTCCAGCCACATCGGGTTGGGAGCCCGGGGAAAATTCGCTGCTGCGCGCCGGGCTGCCGTCGGGTGCGCAGCACCCGCGCGTCAGGTCACAGGCCCCGGCACTGGCCTTCTTTCAGGCTGGCGGCGTTGCCGCTGCCGGCGGGGGCGGGCAGGTTGTCCTTGCACTGCATCACGCCGACGATGCGGTTGGCCGACAGGGTCACGCCGCCACGGTTGGCCATCGCCTGCAGGTTGCCCGAGACCTGGTTTACCGAGGCCACGACAGGGCCGGCCATGGCATCGATCTGCAGGTCACCACGGACCGTGGCGCCGACGATGCTGGTGGCCCCGCCGCGCTGCACCTGCACGGAGCCGCCTATCGTGCTGGTGCCGCCGAGCGTGAGGCGGGCTGCACCGTCGGCGATCAGGCCGCCGGTCACCGTCACGCCATCGGCAACCAGGCTGGCACCTGCGCCCACTTCGATGCTGCCGTTCAGGCGCGTGCCCACCAGGGAGCAGGTCGCACCGGCCGGGACGATCACGCTGTCCAGCGGGATGGCGCCGATGGTCAGCCCCACGCAGGTGACGTTGCCTGTGAGCCGTGGTGGCGGCGGGTTGCCACCACCGGCCGCACAGTCGCCTTCGATGATGGAGGCGGTGTTGCCCCTGGCCAGCGGAGCCGGCAAGTTGCCCGTGCATTGCAGCGCGCCGGTGATGCGGTTGTTGACGATCGAGCCGCCACCCAGGTTGTCGGTGACCTGCACGTTGCCGATGACCTGGTTGCCGCTCAGCAGGACCACGCCGGTCAGGCCATCGATCAGGATGCCGCCGCCCACGCTACTCGCGCGCACATCGACGCCGCCGCCCTCGATCACCTCGATGTTGCCGGAGACCCGGCTGGCATTGCGAACGGTGATGTAGGCGCCTTGTTCGGACTGCACGTCGCCGGCGACCTGAACGCGGTTGGCATCGATGACCGCCGCACGCTGCGCCTGCAGCGAACCGCGGATGATCGTGCCGTTGAGCTGGCAGGCCGCGCCAGGGGCGACTTCCACGTTGTCCAGCACCACGGCGCCAATGCGCCAGTTGGTGCAGACCACGTTGCCGCTCAGGCCGGCCGGTGCCGCGCGCAGTCCGGTGGGGATGACGGCCAGGGCTTCCTGTCGCCCGTCGGCGTCGAGGGGCTGCTCGGTGTCGGCCAGGGGTTCGTCGCCGCCGCCGCCGCCGCAGGCGGCCAGCATCGCGGCCAGGCCCAGGGCGAGGAGCTGTCCTCGGGGAGTGCGGGTGCGGTTCATCATGTGATCCTCATGTCAAAAGTTGGAGTACCGGTGCGGGAGGCCGGCAGCCGTTTCGGCATGACGGTCGTGCATCTCTCGAGGCCGGTCGCGGGACTGGCGTCATCCGCATGTCGGGTGCGGTGGGCGCTGGCCCACAGAGCGGGGCCAAGGCGCGGAAATACATCGAAGCTGCCGCACCCATCCCCAGGGAGACGACTTGTATCGATGGGCGAGTTGCGCGCTCTGTCTTCGGCCGCCCTGAGGCCGCACGCATGGGCCCTGCGCAGCCCGTGTCCGCAGCGATGGCATGATGTCCACAGCGGCAAATGGGGTTCTCCGCCTGCGGGATGGTGTGTGTACGACGAGCTCGACGATGCAGAACTGATCGCTCAGTGCAGGGCCGGCCGCCACGCAGCATGGAGCACGCTTGTGCGTCGCTATCAGCGCCTGATCTACACCGTGCCGCGCAGGGCAGGCTTGAGCGAAGAGGCCGCGGCCGATGTGTTCCAGGCCTGCTTTGCTCGCCTGGTGGAGTACTTGGATCGCATCGAGGATGCCTCCCGCGTGCGGGCCTGGCTCGTCACCACCGCGCGCCGGGAGACCTTGCGCTGCTTGCAGGCGCAGTCACGTGTCGGCATGCTGGACCCGCGCCCGGATGAGCCCGAAGGGGAGGGCGGTGATCCCTTCGACCAGCTGCCTTCGCCGGATCCCTTGCCCGAGGCCTTGCTGGCTGATCTGCAGCAGCAACACCTGATGAGCCTGGCGGTCGAGCGCCTGGATCCGCGCGGCAGGCAGCTGGTGGAACTGATGTTCCTGCAGGCTGAGCCGCTGCCCTATGCCGAGATCGCTTTGCGCCTGGGCATTGCCGAAGGCAGCATCGGACCGACCCGCGCCCGGGTTCTCGACAAGCTGCGCGTCCTGATGGACAAGCTGTCTCGCGAGCGCGCATGATCTTCCACCAACGATGTATCAGACGGTGTCGATGGTCCTCTGTGTCGCAGCATCACCCTTCCATCCTCCGCCATGAGCCCGCGACCGCCTGAATCCGAAGATGATGAACTGGTTGCGCGTCTGTCACGGATGCGCGGCCTGGACGAGGCGCCGGAGCGGCTGATCCAGCAGGCCATCGGCCTGTTCAGCGCACGCCTGCCCGAACCGGTGCATGCGGGGCTGCTCAAGCGCCTGAGCGCGGAGCTGCGCTTCGACAGCGCCTCGGGCAGCGAGCAGGCCTTCGGTCTGCGCAGCGATGCGGAAGGCACCCGCCAGTTGTTGTTCTTCAGCGAGGGTCGGGACATCGACATCCGCATCAGCCCCATGCACACGCCAAAGGGCCGCCAGTGGCGGCTGTCCGGACAGGTGCTGGGCCCGGACACGGCCGGCACGGCCGAGCTGCGGGCGGGGCAGGAAATGCGGCAGGCCAGCTGGGACGAGCTGAGCGAGTTCAGCTTCGATGGCGTGCCCCAGGGGCCCTGCTTGCTGGTGTTGAAGACCGCAGCGTGGGAGCTGGCGCTGCCGACGATCGACGTGCCGGCCTGAGCGTGTCCGACCCTTTCGTTGCTGACCTTCGTTCGCTGGCGCAATCCCTGACGGACGCGGACGCAGCCCCGGCGCCAGCGGAGCTTGCGCGGTTGCAGCCGCTGCAGGCCATGGGGCTTGCACGCGCCCTGAAGGACGCGGCACTCCAGTCGTGGACGCAGGATCCTCCGCGTGCGCTGCGCTGCGCCGCGGCCGCCGCCGCGCTGGCCGAGCGCCACGGCGAGAGCCCGGTCGTGCAGGCGATGAGTGACTGGACGGCCGCCATTGCCATGCTGGTGGAAGGGCGCCTTGAAGACACCCTGGCACGGCTGGACCAGGCCTGCGGCCTGTTCGAGCGAGAAGGCCTGGCGCTGGATGGCGCGCAGGCGCGCGTGCCGAAGGTGATCGCCCTGGCCATGTTGGGGCGTCACGACGACGCGCTGCACTGTGGCGAGGATGCCCGTGACCGACTGCTGGCTGCGGGTGACCAGCTGGGTGCGGGCAAGGTGGAGATCAACCTGGGCACACTGCTCACCCGCCTGGATCTGCACGATCAGGCAGCACGCCACTACCGCAGCGCCAGCGTGCGCGGTGCGCGTGTGGGCAATGCCGTGCTGTCGATCCAGGCCGACATCGGCCTGGCGCAGGCACTGACCTGGCAGTACCAGTTTGCCGAGGCCTTGCGGGTGAACGAGCGCGCGCGCCAGCGGGCCGAGGCCCGCGGGCTGGGGCCGCTGCAAGGCCAGGCCCAGCTGGCGATCGGGCGCATCGAGCTGCTGCGCGGCCAGTGGCACACCGCGCTGGCCCATCTGGTGCAGGCGGTACGCCAGCTCGAGCAGGTGGGGGCTGCGCCGCAGCAGCTGATGGAGGCCTCGAGTGCGTTGGCCGACACCTATCTCGCGCTGAACCTGCTGCCCGAGGCGGTCAACCTGTATGACCAGGTCATCGCGGCCACGCATGAGCTCGAGCTGCCCACCGAGCGTGCGCGGGCGCTGATCGAGAAGGCGCGTGCGCACGGCCGCCTGAACCATCTGGTGCTCGCGCGGCGCTGCCTGCAGGATGCACGCGCCATCTTCCTGGAGGCGGGCAACCTGGCAGCCCTGGCCGACGCCGACGTCGCCGAGGCGGCGCTCGAGCTGTCGGCGGGGCAGGCGCAGACGGCCTTGCCGCTGGCGCTGAGGGCGAGCGAGACCCTGGCTGCCCTGCACATGAGCGGCGCGCACGGGCAGGCGCTGAGCCTGGTGGCCCAGGCGCGCCTGGCTTTGGGCGATCACGTGCAGTCACGCGTCGACTTCGAGCAGCTGTTGGACGCGGGTCGCACCCAGGGTGTGTTGTCGCTGCAGCTGGCGGCGTGTGTGGGCCTGGGTGAGTGGTACTGGCAGCAAGGGCGTCACGAGGACGCTGTGGTGCCGCTGGGCGAAGCCATGGATCTGGTGGAGCGGGCGCGCGATGCGCTGCCGGGTGACGAGTTCCGTTCGGCGATCGCGGCACTCGCCGAGCGCGCGCATGACGTGCTGGTGCGGGCGACGTCAGCGGCTGCGGCGCCCGACCCAGGCGCGGTGCTGGGCGCCATCGAGCGCGGCCGCGCGCGGGCGTTGGCCACCGCCCTGTCGGCGGCGGCGGATGCACCTGGCCAGCAGGTGCCGGAGGATGAGGCCTCCGCAGCGCGGCTGCGATTGCTGAGGGACCGCTGGCGCGAGACGGTGCTGCAGGGCGAGGCCTCAGGCGCGTCCGCGCAGGCGGTGGCACTGCGCGCGGCAGAGGCCGCGTGGCTGGAGGCCGCGCGCCGGCAGGCCCTGCTGGGCGGTGCCGGTGCCGGAATGTCGCGCAGCCCCGACGGCGCGCTCAACGGCGAAGCGGCCCTCCTGATGCGAACCCAGCAGCGACTGGCGGCCGACGACGCGCTGCTGAGTGCGCATCAGGATGGAGACGAGCTCACGCTGGTGCTGGTGCGTCGCGAAGCGGTGCGCGTCCTCCGCCTGAAAGCACCGCAGCTGGCCCGCGCCATCGAGAGCCTGCGCTTCCAGATCGACACGCCTCGCTACCCGGCGGCCGGGCTTCATGCCCACCAGAAGCAGCTGCAGCAACGTGTGCGTCGCCAGGCGCAGGAGGTCTACCAGCACCTGCTCGCAGCCGCAGAGCCGGATCTCGTGGGCGTTGCCCGATTGATGGTGGTGCCGCACCGCGTGCTGCACTACGTGCCGTGGAGCTGCCTGCACGATGGCCGGCAGTGGCTCATCGAGCGCATGGCCCTGACGCAGCTGCCCAGCGTGCAGGGCTGGCTCTCCCAGGTGTCGGTGCCCTGGCAGACGCCGGGGGTCGTCGTGGCGCTGGGGGCTGGTGGCGAGCTTCTGCACCATGTGCGCGAGGAACTGCAGGCGGTGCGCGGGGCCTTCGGTACGCACGCGCAGGTGAGCGTGGATTTCGCTTGCGACGCGGCCAGCTTGCGCGAGCGCGCACCCGCAGCCGACGTGCTGCACCTGGCCTGTCATGGCCGGTTTCGCGCGGACAACCCTGCCTTCTCGGCGCTGGCGCTGGCCGACGGGCCCTTCACGCTGAACGATGTGCGGGCGCTGCGCCTGCGGGCGTCGCTGGTGGTGCTGTCCGCCTGTGAAACCGGATTGAGCCGCGTGGCGCCGGGCGACGAGCTGATCGGCCTGGTGAGGGGGTTTGTGCTGGCAGGTGCGCGGCGGGTGCTGGCCAGCCAGTGGGCCGTGGACGATGCCAGCACGGCGGTGTGGATGCGCCGTTTCCACTCGGCGCTGGCCTCAGGACACATGCCCGCGCAGGCCGTTCAGATGGCACACCGGCAGGCGATCGCCGAGGGCGAGCACCCCTTCCGCTGGGCCGCAATGACCTTGTTCGGCCCGGGATGATCGAAGGCAGGCGAAAAATTCCGGGTTGCCGATGTATCGGTAGTGCCGTTGGGGTCTCTGTGAGGGACGGGCATCCACCCACAAGGAAAGGGCGGCCATGAGCTGCATGACAACGATGCGCAGGTTGGCCGCAGTGTGCGCCGTATCTCTGCTGGCTGCCTGCGGCGGCGGGGGCGAGCCGACGGCTGAAGCTCCCGCGGCGCTGGCGGCTGTCCCCGAGCAGCGCGCACTGTCGACAAGGTCCGTGCCGCCCTTGTCGGTGGCCTTGAATACCGATGTCGTGCTCATGCTCAAGCCCGGCTACCCCCTCCAGCCCTTGCTGCGCCGATACCGCCTGACCTTGGCCGAACAGTTTGGCCAGCGGCCGATCTACCGGTTGCGCGCCGCCCCTGGTACCCAGCTTTCAGTCCTGGTGGAGCGCTTGCGCGGCGAGACGTCGGTGCGGGCTGCCGAGCTGAACGTCGCAGTGGCCAACCCCGAGAGCCGGCGCGTTTCGGTCTGGGCGGTCGGCGAGAGTGCGCAAGGCTATGCAACCCAGTACGCGCCAGGGCTGATCAACCTGGATGCGGCCCTGGAGCTCACCCGTGGCGGCGGCGTGCGCGTGGCGGTGCTGGATACGGGTGCAGACCTGGAGCACCCAGCCCTCGCCGCACGCTGGGCGCGCGACCCGCTCGGCCGCGTGCTTGGCCGCGACTTTGTCGACGACGATCTCGTACCCGCCGAGGGCGGGACCCTGGGGCGTGTCGGCTTTGGGCACGGCACTCACGTGGCGGGCATCGTGGCCCGCACGGCTCCGGGTGCACGCCTGATGCCGGTGCGGGTGCTCGACGCCAACGGCGTAGGCAATGCCTGGGTCCTGGCCGAGGCACTGGCCTGGGCACTCGACCCCGATGGCGACCCGAGCACCGATGATGGCGCGCACATCATCAATCTCAGCCTGAGCGCCACCACGCCCACCGATCTGCTCAAGCGCGTGGCCGAGATGGCCACGTGCGAGTCCGACGACGATGACGACTTCATGCAGGACGCCGGTTTCGCGGCCGACCGTGCACGCTGCGACAACGGCTTTGCCGCCGTGGTGCTGGCGGCGGCCGGCAACGGCGGCAGCGATCAGGAGCGCACCTACCCGGCCGCCGAAGAGGTGAAGGGGACGTTGGCCGTGACGGCGCACGACGCGCAGCGCAAGCTGGCGGGCTTTGCCAACTGGGGCAGCTGGATCGGCATCTCGGCACCCGGTGACCGGATCGTCAGCACGGTTCCTGGTGGAGGCTACGGCACCTGGAGCGGTACGTCCATGGCAACCCCCTGGGTGGCCGGCACGGCGGCCCTGCTGATGTCCACACGGCCTGCCAGCGCCGACCCTGGCAAGCCGCCGATCCGGCAGTGGGTGCCCGAAGAGGTGGTCAAGCGCCTGAAGGATCGGGGCGGCAAGCTCTGCGCCACATCCTTCCTCGGCGTGGATGCCCTGGCTGCCGTGCTGGACCAAGCTTCGCCCGATCCGGCCTGTTCCTGAGCTGTGCCGCTGGCGACGGCAAGAGGCCGGCGCAGCGCGTCCAGAAGCGGGAGCCGGGCAGGACCTGGCGCGTGGCTCACGCAAGTCTCTGCGCTGAAGCCAGCGACCTGCGCTACCCGATGAGCGGTCGCCTGGAAGGCGCACTGCCCGCTATGCGCTATCGTCGACCGCGTGGTGACCGACGCGCCGCCCGGCGGCCGTCTCGGCAGCCGTCGAGGAGACACGATGAACGA
This sequence comes from Rubrivivax sp., assembly GCA_016790225.1. The sequence goes on along the minus strand of JAEUOZ010000002.1, from coordinate 130,170 downwards.
CAACAGCGACATCGGCCTGATCGGCCTGGCCGTGATGGGCCAGAACCTGGTGCTGAACATCGAGAGCCGGGGCTTTCGCGTGGCGGTGTTCAACCGCACCTGGGAGACCACGGCCGCATTCGTCGCGCAGAATCCGGGCAAGGCCCTCGCACCGGCACGCACGCTGGCGGACTTCGTGCAGAGCCTGAAGCGACCGCGCCGCGTGATGCTGATGGTGCAGGCCGGCGCGGCGGTCGATGCGGTGATCGAACAGCTGCTGCCGCTGCTGGAGCCGGACGACATCGTCATCGATGGCGGCAACAGCCTCTACACCGATACCGAGCGGCGCGATGCCTGGCTCGCGCCGCTGGGCCTGCGCTTTGTCGGCACGGGGGTCTCCGGCGGCGAAGAGGGCGCGCGCAAGGGGCCATCGATCATGCCCGGCGGCCCGGCCTCCACCTGGGCCGAGCTGCGCCCGGTCTTCGAGGCCATTGCGGCGCGTGCCGAGGGCGAGCCCTGCGTCACGCACATCGGCCCCGGTGGCGCAGGCCACTACGTGAAGATGGTGCACAACGGCATCGAGTACGGCGACATGCAGCTGATCTGCGAGGCGTACCAGCTGTTCAAGTCCGCGGGCCTCTCTTCGGCGGAGATGGCGACGGTCTTCAACCGCTGGAACGAAGGTCCGCTGCAGAGCTACCTGATCCAGATCACCGGCAAGGCGCTGGAGCAGCTCGACCCCGAAACCGGACAGCCCATCGTCGAGCTGATCCTGGACAAGGCGGGGCAGAAGGGCACCGGTCGCTGGACGCTGATGAACGCGGCGGAAAACGCCGTGGTCGTGAGCACCATCAATGCCGCCGTGGAGGCGCGCGTGCTGTCGGCCCTGAAGGCCACGCGCGTGCGGGCCAGCGAGCTGCTGCAGGGGCCGGCCGGCACCGGTGTGGCCTCACGCTGGCCGCGCCAGCAGTTGATCGATGCCGTGCACGAGGCGCTGTATGCCTCCAAGGTAATCAGTTATGCCCAGGGCCTGGACCTGATGCACACGATGAGCCTGAAGAAGGCCTGGGGCCTGGATCTGGGCGCCATCGCGGCCATCTGGCGCGGCGGCTGCATCATCCGCGCGCGTTTCCTGAACCGCATCACCGAGGCCTGCCGCGCCGAACCGGGGCTGACCAACCTGGCGCTGGCGCCCTTTTTCAGGGACCTGCTCAACCGCGCGCAGCAGCCCTGGCGCGAGGTGGTGGCCCTGGCGGTGAGCGAAGGCATCCCCGTGCCGGCCTTCAGCGCCTCGCTGGCCTACTACGACAGCCTGCGCACCGCGCGGCTGCCCGCCAACCTGCTGCAGGCCCAGCGCGATTTCTTCGGCGCCCACACCTATGAGCGCATCGACCGGGCCGAGGGCGAGTTCTTCCACACGGTGTGGCCGGAGATCATCGAACAGACGGTGCTGGAGACGCTGCCCGGCTGAGCTCGTAAAGACATGAGCCCAGGGCAAGAAAAAGCCGGCCTCGCGGGCCGGCTCGTCAGGCGGCCCTTGCAGGCCAAAGGGAGTGTCCTTACAGCAGGTGCTTCACGCCGTCCTGCTCACCCTGAAGTTCGGCCAGCGTCTTGTTGATGCATTCCTGGCTGAAGGCATCGATGGGCAGGCCTTCGACGATCTTGTACTCGCCGCCTTCGCAGGTGACCGGGTAGCCGAACATCACATCCTTCGGGATGCCGTATTCGCCGTTGCTGGGCACGCCCATGGTGACCCATTCGCCGTTCGTGCCCAGCGCCCAATCGCGCATGTGGTCGATGGCGGCATTGGCGGCGGAAGCCGCCGACGACGAGCCGCGGGCCTCGATGATCGCTGCGCCGCGCTTGCCCACGGTGGGAAGGAAGGTGTCCTTGTTCCAGACCTGATCGTTGATCATGTCCTTGACGCTGGCGCCGTCGATGGTGGCGAAGCGGTAGTCGGCGTACATGGTCGGCGAGTGGTTGCCCCACACGGCGAGCTTTCGGATGGCGGCCACCGGCTTGCCGGTCTTGGCGGCGATCTGGCTCAGCGCGCGGTTGTGATCCAGGCGCAGCATGGCGGTGAAGTTGCCGCGCTTCAGGCTGGGCGCGCTCTTCATCGCGATGTAGGCATTGGTGTTGGCCGGATTGCCCACGACCAGCACGCGCACATCGCGGCTGGCGACCTTGTCCAGCGCCTTGCCCTGCGCGGTGAAGATCTGCGCGTTGGCGGCCAGCAGATCGGCGCGCTCCATGCCGGGGCCGCGCGGGCGGGCGCCCACGAGCAGCGCGTAGTCGGTGTCCTTGAAGGCCGTGTCCGGGGAGCCGTGGGCTTCCATGCCGGCCAGCAGCGGGAAGGCGCAGTCGTCCAGCTCCATCATCACGCCCTTGAGCGCCTTCTGGGCCTTTTCGTCCGGGATCTCCAGCAGCTGCAGGATCACGGGCTGGTCCTTGCCCAGCATCTCACCGCTGGCAATGCGGAACAGCAGGGCGTAGCCGATCTGGCCGGCGGCACCGGTGACAGCGACGCGAACGGGTTTCTTGCTCATCAGGGGCTCCTTCGGGGGAGGGGGTTGCGAATCAGGTGACCCGGCAGCAGGGTCATTGACCGCGCGGCGTCCTTCTCGTTCAATCGCCCGGGGCGCACGTCACGGCTGGCGGAAACGGCGGCGAGTGTACGGCGGCGCGGCCTGCTCCGTCCTGACAAGGCCACGGCCGGTCTTATATCTTCTACAAGATATCTTGCCCTGCACTCGCGGCCTGTGCTGGAATGGCGGCCATGCCGTCCCCGCCCGCCGCGCCATCGGCCGATCGCCTGCCCGAGGCTGGCGGCTCGGCATCCGCGCCCGCGTTCAGCCCCCTCTACCAGCAGATCAAGGAACTGCTCACCCGCAGTCTGCAAAGCGGCGAGTGGAAGCCCGGTGAGGCCATTCCCAGCGAGATGGAGCTGGCGGCGCGCTTCCGCGTGAGCCAGGGCACGGTGCGCAAGGCGGTCGACGAGCTGGCGACCGAGCACCTGCTGGTGCGCCGGCAGGGCAAGGGGACCTTCGTGGCCACGCACGCCGAGGAACGCACGCAGTACCGCTTTCTGCGTCTCACGCCCGATGAGGGCGATGCGGCCGGTCTGCAGCGCCACCTGCTGGTGTGCCGGCGTCTGCGCGCGCCCGCCGATGTGGCGCGCGCGCTGGGCCTGAAGAGCGGCGACCCGGTGGTCTGGGTGCGCCGCATGCTGCTGACCACGCGTCCTGTCGAAGGAACGCCGGTTGTCCTGGACGACATCTACCTCTCCGGCGCGCTCTTCAAGGGGCTCAGCGCCGAGCGCATGAGCGCCTACAAGGGTCCGATGTACCGGCTCTTCGAGGCCGAATTCGGCGTGCACATGGTGCGTGCCGAAGAGAAGATCCGCGCGATCGCGGCCGACGCCGCACAGGCCGAACTGCTGCGGGTGCAGGCGGGCGCGCCGCTGCTGTCGGTCGATCGGCTGTCCTTCACCTATGGCGACCGCGCCGTCGAACTGCGTCGCGGCCTCTATCGCACCGAGTGCCATCACTATCGCAACGAGCTCATCTGATCACCCTTGCGGCCGCATGGCGCCCAACCCGCTCACCGCCGCAGCCCAGGAGACTCCGGCCATCGTCGGTTCCTTGGGAGCCGCGTGGACAGCAACCGTAAACGATTCGTATCCGCCATGTCAGCTTGTTGCGATGCAATAAACTCCACAAGTTTTTCGCGCTGCTTGCCCAGGCGCACGTGAACGAGGGCCCGCTGCAGCCGCTGCGGCGAAGGCGCCCCACACAGGACGACGACAAGACCAAGGATCATCGATGGCCGAGACCACCAAGCCACGTCCGGAGTTCCGGAACATCCACATCAGCCAGATCGTCGCCTACCGGCTGCCGCCGGCCGGCATCGTGTCCATCCTGCACCGTGTCAGCGGGGCGGCGCTGTTCCTGATGCTGCCCTTCCTGGTCTGGCTCTTCGACGTCAGCGTCAGTTCGGAGATGAGCTACGAACGCTTCACGGCGGTCTTTGCCGCCGGCGCACTGGGCCTGCCGGGCTGGTTCATCAAGCTGATCGTGCTGGGCCTGATCTGGGCCTATCTGCATCACTTCATCGCCGGCGTTCGTCACCTCTGGATGGACGCGACGCACAGCGTGACCAAGGAACAGGGCCACAGTTCAGCCCTGGTCACGCTGGGGCTGGGTGTGCTGCTGACGCTGGCGCTGGGCGCCAAGCTGTTCGGCCTGTTCTGATTCGAGGCGAGCTGCAAATGGCACAGAACTACGGATCCAAGCGCATCGTCGTGGGTGCGCACTACGGCATGCGGGACTGGCTCAGCCAGCGCATCACGGCCGTGCTGATGGCCCTGTTCACCCTGGTGCTGCTGGCCCAGGTGCTCTTCGGGGGGCCGCTGGACTACTACCGCTGGTCGGCGATCTTCGCGACGCAGTGGATGAAGGTGCTCACCTTCGTCGTCGTCGTCTCGCTCGCCTGGCATGCATGGGTCGGTGTGCGCGACATCTGGATGGACTACGTCAAGCCCGTGGGCCTGCGCCTGGCCCTGCAGGTATTCACCCTCGTCTGGCTGGTCGGCTGTGCCGGCTGGGCCGTGCAAGTGCTCTGGAGGCTGTGATCCTCATGTCAACCAAGAACCTCCCCAAGCGCAAGTTTGACGTCGTCATTGTCGGCGCAGGCGGCTCCGGCATGCAGGCCTCGCTGCGCCTGGCCCGTGCCGGCCTGAATGTGGCCGTGCTGTCCAAGGTCTTCCCCACGCGCTCGCACACGGTGGCCGCCCAGGGTGGCATCGGCGCCTCGCTGGGCAACATGAGCGAGGACAACTGGCACTATCACTTCTACGACACCGTCAAGGGCAGTGACTGGCTGGGTGACCAGGACGCGATCGAGTTCATGTGCCGCGAGGCGCCGAAGGTGGTCTACGAGCTCGAGCACTTCGGCATGCCCTTCGACCGCAATCCGGACGGCACGATCTACCAGCGCCCCTTCGGCGGCCACACGGCCAACTACGGCGAAAAGCCGGTGCAGCGCGCCTGCGCGGCGGCCGACCGCACCGGCCACGCGATGCTGCACACGCTGTACCAGCAGAACGTCAAGGCCCGCACCAATTTCTTCGTCGAATGGATGGCGCTGGACATCATCCGCGACGCAGAAGGTGATGTGCTGGGCGTCACGGCACTCGAGATGGAAACGGGCGAGGTGCACATCCTCGAAGCCAAGACCACGCTGTTTGCCACCGGCGGCGCGGGTCGCATCTATGCGGCCAGCACCAACGCCTTCATCAATACCGGCGATGGCCTGGGCATGGCGGCCCGTGCCGGCATTCCGCTGCAGGACATGGAGTTCTGGCAGTTCCACCCCACCGGCGTGGCCGGCGCGGGCGTGCTGCTCACCGAAGGCTGCCGCGGCGAAGGCGCCATCCTGCGCAACGTGAATGGCGAGCGTTTCATGGAACGTTATGCCCCCACGCTGAAGGATCTGGCGCCGCGGGATTTTGTCAGCCGCTGCATGGACCAGGAGATCAAGGAAGGGCGTGGCTGCGGTCCCAACAAGGACTACATCCAGCTCGACATGACCCACCTGGGCGCCGACACCATCATGAAGCGCCTGCCCAGCGTCTTCGAGATCGGCCACAACTTCGCCAATGTGGACATCACGAAGGAGCCGATTCCGGTGGTGCCCACGATCCACTACCAGATGGGTGGCATCCCCACCAACATCCACGGTCAGGTGGTGGCGCCCAAGAACGGCAACCCCAGCACCCTGGTCAACGGGCTCTACGCGGTGGGTGAGTGCGCCTGTGTCAGCGTGCACGGCGCCAACCGCCTGGGCACCAATTCGCTGCTGGACCTGCTGGTCTTCGGCCGCGCAGCGGGCCTGCACATCGTCGATCACATCGGCAAGACGAAGAACCACAAGCCGCTGCCGGCCGATGCCGCCGATCGTTCGCTCGAGCGCATCGCCAAGCTCGAGGCCGCCAGCTCCGGCGAGTACGCCCAGGACGTCGCCAACGACATCCGCGATTGCATGCAGCAGCATGCCGGTGTCTTCCGCACGCAGGCCAGCATGGACGAAGGCGTGGGCAAGATCGAGGCCCTGGCCGAGCGCGTCAAGGCCATCGGCCTGAAGGACACCAGCAAGGTCTTCAACACCGCGCGCATCGAGGCGCTGGAGGTCGAGAACCTGATCGAGGCCGCCCGCGCCACGATGGTGTCCGCCGCCGCGCGCCAGGAGTGCCGCGGCGCGCACACGGTGAAGGACTACGAGCGCGGCGCAGACGACCCGGAGTTCCCGCTCGGCCGCAATGACAAGGTGTGGATGAAGCACACCTTGTGGCACAGCGAGGGCAGCCGCCTCGAGTACAAGCCGGTCAACCTCCAGCCGCTGACGGTGGAGAGCGTTCCGCCCAAGGTGCGCACGTTCTGATCGAGACAGCTGATCACGAGAGTTAGAGATCCAACCACGAGCGATCCATGACCAAGCGTACCTTCCAGATCTACCGCTACGACCCGGACAAGGACGACAAGCCGCGCATGCAGACCCTCGAGGTCGAGCTTGACGGGTCCGAGCGCATGCTGCTCGACGCGCTGATCAAGCTCAAGCAGGTCGATCCGACGCTCAGCTTCCGCCGCAGCTGCCGCGAAGGCGTGTGCGGTTCTGACGCGATGAACATCAATGGCAAGAATGGCCTGGCCTGCCTGACCAACATGCGCACGCTGCCCGGCGTGGTGGTGCTCAAGCCGCTGCCGGGCCTGCCGGTGATCCGCGACCTGATCGTGGACATGACGCAGTTCTTCAAGCAGTACCACTCGATCAAGCCCTACCTGGTCAACGAGACCCAGCCGCCCGAGAAGGAGCGCCTGCAGACGCCGGAAGAGCGCGATGAGCTCAATGGCCTGTACGAGTGCATCCTGTGTGCGAGCTGCTCGACCAGCTGTCCCAGCTTCTGGTGGAACCCGGACAAGTTCGTGGGGCCGGCGGGTCTGCTGCAGGCCTATCGCTTCATCGCCGACAGCCGCGATCAGGCCACCGGCGAGCGTCTGGACAACCTCGAAGATCCGTACCGCCTGTTCCGCTGCCACACCATCATGAACTGCGTGGACGTCTGCCCCAAGGGCCTGAACCCCACGAAGGCCATCGGCAAGATCAAGGAACTGATGGTGCGGCGGACGGTGTGATGACGGCGCCGCCTCAGTCAGCCGAAAGCGAAGTGATGGAGACTCGCCTGGACGAGCGCTCGCTGAGCCGGCTGAAGTGGCGTTGCCGCCGGGGCCTGCTGGAGAACGATCTGTTCATCGAGCGCTTCTTCCGCAGCCATGAGGAGACCCTCACCACGCGGCAGGCCGCGGGGCTGAGTGCCCTGATGGACCTGTCCGACAACGACCTGCTCGACCTGCTGCTGCGCCGCACGCAGCCCAAGGATGAGCTGGACCGTCCGGAAGTGACCGAGGTGCTTGAGCAACTGAGGCAGCGGCCCGTTCCGCGTGCCGACCTCGCCTGATTGACCATTGAGAAAGGGAACGAGAAATGACCCCCTCCGACATCAAAGCCACCCTGTCCTTCAGCGACGGCAGCCCCGGCATGGACATGCCGATCTACAAGGGCACGCACGGTCCGGATGTGCTGGATATCCGCAAGCTGTATGCGCAGACCGGCAAGTTCACCTATGACCCGGGCTTTCTGAGTACCGCGTCCTGCCAGTCGACCATCACCTACATCGATGGCGACAAGGGAGAGCTGCTCTACCGCGGTTACCCGATCGAGCAGCTGGCGCAGAAGTGCGACTTCCTCGACACCTGCTACCTGCTGCTGTACGGTGATCTGCCCGATGGCCAGCAGCAGAAGGACTTCCACAAGCTCGTCACCAACCACACGATGGTCAACGAGCAGATGCAGTTCTTCCTGCGCGGCTTCCGCCGGGATGCACACCCGATGGCCGTGATGACCGGCCTGGTCGGAGCGCTGTCGGCCTTCTATCACGACAGCACCGACATCAACAACCCGAAGCACCGCGACATCGCGGCGATCCGCCTGATCGCCAAGATGCCCACGCTCGTGGCCATGGCCTACAAGTACGGCATCGGCCAGCCGTACATGTATCCGCAGAACAACCTGAGCTACTCGGCGAACTTCATGCGCATGATGTTCGCCACGCCCTGCGAAGAGTACAAGCCGAACGAAGTGCTGGTGCGCGCGCTGGATCGCATCTTCATCCTGCATGCCGATCACGAGCAGAACGCCAGCACCTCCACCGTCCGTCTGTGCGGCAGTTCGGGCACCAACCCGTTTGCGGCCATCGCTGCCGGCGTGGCCTGCCTGTGGGGCCCGGCGCACGGCGGCGCGAACGAGGCCGCGCTCAACATGCTGGAAGACATCCAGCGCCAAGGGGGCGTCGAGCGCATCGGCGAGTTCATCACCAAGGTCAAGGACAAGAACTCCAACGTCAAGCTGATGGGCTTCGGCCACCGGGTCTACAAGAACTACGACCCGCGCGCCAAGCTGATGCGCGAGACCTGCCACGAGGTGCTGAGCGAGCTGGGCCTGGGCAACGATCCGATGTTCAAGCTGGCGATGGCGCTGGAGAAGATCGCGCTGGAAGACGAGTACTTCGTCGCCCGCAAGCTCTATCCGAACGTCGATTTCTACTCCGGCATCGTGCAGCGCGCCATCGGCATCCCCGTGCAGCTGTTCACCGCGATCTTCGCGCTCGCCCGCACCGTGGGCTGGATCGCGCAGCTCAACGAGATGATCGGCGACCCCGAGTACAAGATCGGCCGCCCGCGTCAGCTCTACACCGGCGCCGGGCGTCGTGATGTCAAGCCGCTGAGCGAACGCTGATCGGCGTACCGGCTTGCGGCGGCCTGCGCGCCGTCGCAGCCGGGCTGGTTGACGGTCGTCGTTCATCAGGCGATCCACACCCCCGCAAGCCCGCCATCCGGCGGGCTTGCCGCTTTCTGGCGTAACCTGAGCGGCATGGTCGACGAATGGATCCGGGATGAACCGATGGGAACTCGCCTTTGCTGATTGGCGGCGCGATGCCGCGTTGCGGCTGGCCGCTCGGCCGCGCGAGGATGGATCCCGTTTTCTGGCGCCGCGTTGGCCCTGGGGGCTGGCGCTCGGGCTTGTGCTGTTGGCCCTGGTGCTCTGGGCGCCTGCCTGGAGTGCCAGTCTCCAGCAAGCCTTGCGGGATCTGGTGACACTGGGATCCGGCTGGCGCCTGCACGAACCGGTGCTGACCGCACTGGGCTTCTGCACGGTGTTTGCGTTGCTGTCTGCCGTGTCGCTGCCGGGATGCTCGGTGCTGGCGCTGGGCGCCGGTGCCATATTCGGCCCTCTGTGGGGGGCCGCCCTCATCACGCTGTCCAGTGCTGCCGGGGCGCTGGTGCCGTTTCAGCTGGCGCGCGGGATGGGGCGAGAGCGCGTGCGCCTTCGCTTTGCCGCCGCCTTCGAGCGCATCGACAGCGGCATCCAGAAGGCTGGCATCCGATACCTGCTGCTCTTGCGCCTGGCCCCCGTGCTGCCCTACGCCCTCGTGAATCCCTTGATGGGCTTGACGCCGATGCCGACCTGGACCTTTTTCTGGGTCAGCGCGCTGGGCATGAGCCTGGGCAGCGCTGCTTATGCCTGGGCCGGCTCCGGCATCGGTGCCTGGGCCTATTGGCCCGGTCCGTCGGCTGTCGTGCCATGACGGACGGAGTCTCGGGGCGCTGGACGCCGGCCGCCGCCGAAGCTGCAGCCGGCCCGCGCGGACCGGCGCCCCGTGTGGGGTTGCTGTTCGATTTTGATTGGGACGCCACGGCGCACCGGCGGCTGACACCGGACTACGAATTCGATCGGGCCGGCTTCGATCTTTTCAGCTTTCCCAGCAACGCACGCCTGATCGGCTTTGATCTGGAGCGCTTTGCGCAGCGCCAGGCGCGGCGCGCCCGCAAGGCGGGGTGGGCCGGTGTGGTTTCGCATCACGAGCAGTTCGGCGCGCTGGCTGCCGCCTTGGTGGCCGAACGCGCGGGCCTGCCCGGCGCAAGCCCGGAATCGATCCTGGCGTGCCAGCACAAGCTGCTGGCACGCCAGCTGCTGCAGCGTGTGGCACCCGAGGCCTGCCCCTGGTTCCAGGGTCTGGACGCCCGGTATGGTGGCCCGATCCCGCGCGGCCTTCGCTACCCGTGCTTCGTGAAGCCGGTCAAGGCCGCGTTTTCCGTGCTGGCCCGGGAAGTGGCTGATGAAGAGGATCTGCACCGCTTCACGCGATTCGGCCGCCGCGAGCTGTGGGTCATTCGCCGCCTGGTCGAGCCCTTCGAACGCGTTGCTCGGCAGCGCCTGCCAGCGCAGGCCGGCACGGCACACCGGATGCTGATGGAAGAGCCCGTGCACGGCCCTCAGTACAACCTGGACGGGTGGGTGCATGACGGGCAACTGCATGTGCTCGGGTTTGTGGATGCCCAGATGTATCCCGGCACGCAGGCCTTCATGCGTTTCGAAGTGCCCTCCCGGCTGCCGCAGCAGGCGCGATCCAGGGCGGTGGATGTGGCGCGCCGGTTTCTGGCGGCCGCAGACTACCGGCACGGCTTCTTCAACATGGAGTTCTTTCTGGATGCGAGCTCGGGGCGCCTGAGCGTCATCGAGTTCAACCCGCGCCTGGCCTCGCAGTTCGGCGATCTGTACCGGCGTGTCCAGGGTGTCGACGCGCACCGCATGGCGCTGGAGCTGGTCATGGGCCGGGATCCACGGCAGCTTGCGGTTCAGGCTCCCACCGCAGGCGCGGCGGCGAGCTTCGTCTATCGCAGCTTCGTGGCCGCAAACGTCCCACCGCCGCCAACCGCTGCGCAGCGCCAGCGGCTGCAGCGGGAGATGGCCGATGCCTGGCTGATGGCCATGCCCAAGAAGGGCCATGGCCTGGAGCGCGACTTCAAGTGGCTGGGCAGCCATCGCTACGGCATCCTGCATCTGGGCGGCGATGATCCCCAGCACCTGCGCGCGCGTTGCGAAGCCGCTTCGGCCCTGCTGGGCTGGCCCGCGCCTTATGCCGAGGCCGCCGAGGCGGCGACCTCGTTTCCACCCACACCCGTTTCAGGAGTGATCCCATGAGACCGAATCCTGGCCGTGCAGGCCTTCGACGTGCCACGGCCACCGCGGGCCTGGTCGCACTGATCGCGTTGGCGGGCTGCGCCGGCATGAGTGCGCAGAATCCGTCCGGCACACTGCGGCCAGTGAACGCCGTGCCCATGGCCGGCGAAGACCGCGTGATGCTCAAGGGCCATGACGTCGTCGCCTACTGGACGCTGGGCCGCCACGCGATGGGAGATCCACGCTTCAAGAGTGTCTACCAAGGCGTCAGCTTCCACTTCATGAGCGCCGAGCACCAGGCCTTGTTCGACAAGGATCCGACCCGGTACCTGCCGCAGTACGGCGGCTACTGCGCCAACGGCATCGTCTACGGCATTCCCTGGGGAGGTGACGCCGATGCCTGGCGCATGGACAACGGTCGCCTGTTCATCTTTGGAGGCACAGGGTCCAAGGCCGCCTTCGAACTGGACCTCAAGGGCAACGTGGCCCTGGCCGATCGCTACTGGCGCGACGAGGTCGCCGGAAGCAACAGCTTCTGGCAGCGCACCAAGCGCCTCGTCCTGCGCGTGCGCCACTACCAGAGCGGCGAAGAGCTGGCGCGGGCCGTGGCGGCGGCCAAGGCATCGCCCAAGCCCTGAATCGCTGCGGACACGCTTCAGGGCAGGGAGCGGGCCACCCGGAGGCCGCTGAACTGCCAGCGCGCTTCGGCCGGGAAGAAGTTGCGATAGCTGGCGCGGATGTGCGAGCGCGGCGTTGCACAGGAGCCGCCGCGCAGCACGTACTGGTTGACCATGAACTTGCCGTTGTACTCGCCGACAGCGCCCGACCAAGGCACGAAGCCTGGGTAGGCGGCATAGCTGCTGGAGGTCCATTCCCAGACATCGCCGAACATCTGCTGCAGGCCGGCGTGGGGCTGCGCTGATGGCAAGGGATGCCAGGCATCTGCTTCCGCCAGGTTGGCGCTGGCCATGGCTTCCGCCGGCAAGGTGGCCGCGGCCGGCTCCCACTCGAATTCCGTCGGCAGACGCGCGCCTTGCCAGGCCATGCCTTGCGCGCCCAGCCAGCGGCAGTAGGCATCCGCTTCGTACAGGCTGATGTGCGATACCGGCGTGTGCCGGTCCACGCGGGCCAGACCGTGCAGGGTGAAGCTGTGCCAGTCTGCGCCCTGGCCGCCCTGGCCGCCCTGGCCGCCCTGGCCGCCCTGGCCGTCCCGCTGCCAGTACAGCGGGGCGTCGATGCTCTCGCGCTGCACCCAATCCCAGCCGGCGGACAGCCACCACCGGGGATCGGCATAGCCCCCGTCTTCCATGAAGGCCAGCCAGTCCCCTTGGGTCACCAGCCGGTTGGACAAGGCGTGCGGCGCCAGGAAGTGCCGGTGCCTCGGGCTTTCGTTGTCGAAGGCAAAGCCCGGCCCATCGTGCCCGATCCACGCCAGCCCGTCGGCCTGCGGCAGCAGGGCCAGCGGCAGCGCAGTCGTGCCTTGGCGCTTGCTCGCAGGCCGGAAGACCGGCTGGCTGGGATTCATCGAGAGCAGGTGCTTCAGATCGGTGAGGATCAGCTCCTGGTGCTGCTGTTCATGCTGGATGCCCAGTTCGAGCAGCGGCAGCCAGCGCGCTTGGGGCTCATGCGAGAGCAGCCGCAGCACGCGCTCGTCGATCGCTGCGCGGTAGGCCAGCACCGCGTCCAGGCCAGGGCGGGTAACCAGCCCGCGCTGGGGCCGGGGATGCTTGCGGCCCACCGCGTGGTAGTAGCTGTTGAACAGCACCCGGTAAGCGGCATCCATCGGCCTGAAGCCGGGCTCTTGGGGCTCGAGGATGAAGGTCTCGAAGAACCAGCTGGTGTGAGCCAGATGCCACTTGGTGGGGCTGGCGTCCGGCATCGACTGGACCTGGCAGTCTTCCGGGCTCAGGCTCTGGATCAGGGCCTGCGTACGCGCCCGCACGGCTGCATAGCGCTCGGCCAGGTGCGCTGGGCTCGTCGCCGCGGGACGGGTTGAAAGCGGGATCGTCGTCAAGGCTTTGCTCCTGAGTCGTTGGGTTGGCCCCGGGTCCCCGGTGCCTCACCGGATGCAGCGGCACCTGAGCGACCGACCATCGTGACCCCCCCCCCCAAGTTCACCGGGGTCACCACCTTTTGGGGGTGACTGCCGCAAACGAAAAACGACACACTCTGTTTCGTCATGTGTCAAGTGACAGGCGTGAAAAACCCCAGAAAACGTTGAATGTGCACGCATTTGACGTCTGCTGCCCCAGGGCGGCCGGCTCTGGAGGCGCGTTGAGAGACAAGAGGGCCCGCCGATGGCTACGGGGAGGTGGGCAACAAGATCTGAGGCCAGAGAGGAAACACCATGCAACCGGGCAAGAGACTCGCAGGTGCAAAGGGCAGCGTCCGCAAGATCAAGCGAAAGGCCATTCTGGGCCTGCAGCGATCGCTCCATTATTCGGGGGTTGCCCGACTGGACCGCCGCTTCGCCGCGCACGAAGGCTTCATTGCCCTGATGTACCACAGCATCCCGGATGCCGCGCGGGAGAACTGCGTGGACGCCGCGGGTGCCATCCCGGCCCAACTCTTCGAGCGTCAGCTGCAGCAGCTTCAGGCGCGCTGCACCGTGATCAGCCTGCGCGATGCGCTGCGGTATCTCGATGGCGAGGCAGGCCTGCCGCGGCGCGCCGTGGTGCTTACCTTCGATGACGGCTATCTGGACAACCTCGAGGTTGCCGCGCCGCTGTTGCGCAAGTACGGCATGCCGGCGACGCTGTTTCTGGCCACCGGCTATGTCGACCGCGCCGAGCCGCAGTGGGTGGACGAACTGCACTTCGCCTTCACCTACCGCACCAGAGACCGCCTGGCGCTGTCGGTGCTTCCGATGGTGCTCGATCTCACCCAGGAGCGCACGGAAGCCCACGCCCGCATCACGGTGGCCATGCAGCTGCTGCGCTTCGGCTACGCCCGTCGCCGCGAACTGCTCGATGAAGTGATCGCCCAGCTGCAGCCCAGCCGTCGGATGCCACGGCTGACGCTGAACTGGGACGATGCGCGCCGCATGCGCCGGGAGTATCCGGAGTTCGAGCTGGGTCTGCATACCCACGATCACATCGAGATGGCGACCCTGCCCGTCGAAGATGCGCTGGCCGAGGTGCGTCATTCGCAGGATCGCTTTCAGGCCGAGATGGGTTACGCTGCGCGCTACTTCAGCTATCCCTACGGGCGCTGTTCCATGCCGCTGATCGAAGGCCTGGCCCAACTGGGCATCGAGGCCGCCTTCCGCACCCAGCCCACCGAGCGAATCACCCCGGCAGCCAACCCCTGGGCCCTGCCGCGGTATGAGGTCAACCGATCGATGGTCGATCTCAAGCTCTGGAGCGAAGGTGCCTTGCCCGACCTGGGACGCAAGATGTTTGGCCAGGTGGTCGATCAGGCTTGAGCAACACGCCGCCCGTTCCTGAGCGGCCCTTCTGATGAAAATCACGCGCATCCGCGCGTCGGAACTCGACGCGCCGCTGGTCGCCCGCTGGCGCGAGCTGACCGACGCCAACCCCGATCTGGCCAGCCCGTACTTCAGTGTGGAGTACACGCAGGCGGCCGCCCGTGTGCGCGGCGATGTCTTCGTCTCGATCCTCGAGCACGACGGCCGTGTGCAAGGCTTCTTTCCGCACCAGAGCGTCTCCCGCGCGGTGGCGGGGCCTGTGGGTGGCCGGCTGTCCGATTGCCACGGGCTCGTCTGCGCTGCGGGTCTGGACTGGAACGCCCTGGATGTGGTGCGCGGCAGCGGCTTCAGCATCTGGGACTTCGATCATGTGCCGGCCAGCCAGGCCGCCTTCCTGCCGCATGCCACGCTGCACGAGGTCTCGCCGGTGATGGATGTCTCCGGGGGCTACGGCGCCTATCTTGAGCAGCGCAAGGCGGCCGGCGCACAGCGCATCGCGCAGATGCAGCGCAAGGCGCGCAAGTTCGAGCGCGAGGTCGGCCCGATGCGTTTCGAGGCCGATTGCAAGGATCCGCGCGCCTTTGCCCAGGTGGTGCAATGGAAGCGCGAACAGTGTGCGCGCACCGGCGTGCCCGACTTTCTGTCCTGGGGCTGGACCACGGCACTGCTGGAGCAGATCGGCGCAACGGATACACCGGGCTTTGCCGGGCGCCTGTCGGTGCTCTGGCACGGTGACGTGGTGCTCGCCGCCCATTTCGGCATGCGCAGCGCGACGGTGTGGCACTGGTGGTTCCCGACCTACAACGACGCCTTTTCCGACCACTCGCCGGGCGGCATCCTGCTGCTGAAGGTGGCCGAAGCGGCCGCGGCTGCGGGCATGCGCCACGTCGATCTGGGCAAGGGCGAAGATGCCTACAAGCGCTCCTTCGCCACGCACTCGCTGCCCTTGCTGGAGGGCAGTGTGCTGGTCCCGTCCCTGGCCAGCCGCTGGCGCAGGATGCGGACATCCAGCGTGGCGTTTGCGCGCAATTCGCCCATGCTCACGCCGGCGCGGGCCGCGCTGCGCCAGGTCAAGGGCTGGGTGGGTGCCAAGCCCGCGCAGAGCCCGGCGGCCGGCAGCTGAAGCACAAGGGTCGGGTCCGCCGGGCCTCGCGGCGGGGGGTAGGCCCCGCAGCCGTGCTGCGGTAGCGTCATGAGAGCCGGGTGCGCAAGGCGCTCCCATTGCCTGGGTTTCCCTGATGAGTCATTCTTCCTATCCATCCGACGCCCCGCTGGCCTGCGTGGCCGGCGAGATCAGCATGGTGCGGCCTCTGGGCCGCCAAGGCATCTCCGTTGCCTTGATCACCAGCGAGCCCGATTCGCTGACCGCGCGCTCCAAGTACGTCAAGTCGGTGATCGAGGTCCCCGGCTGGGTCGATGATCCCGCCGGTTGCATCGAGGCCCTGGTCGCCTGGGGACGGCGCCAGCCGCGCAAGCCGGTGCTTTTCTACCAGGGCGATCACGATCTGGTGGCCATCTCCAGGGCGCGGGAACGCCTGGCGCCGCATTTCAGCTTCGTGCTGCCCGCCGCCGAGATGGTGGAGGTCTTGACCGACAAGCTGAAGTTCGAGGATGTCGCGCGTGAGCGCGGCCTGCCGGTGCCGCGCACGCTGCGCCTGCGGCAAGGTGACGACTTCTTCGACAAGCTCAAGGATTGGGATGCCTTCCCCGCGGTGCTGAAGCCTTCGATGCGCACCAACTGGTACCAGACGATCGGCTGCAACCAGAAGGCCCTGCGCGTGGAGAACCGCGAAGCGCTGGACCGGCAGCTCAGGCTGCTGGCCGGACATGTCAGCGACATGCTGGTGCAGGCGGCGGTGGAAGGGGGCGAAGAGCAGATCGTCAGCTATCACGCCTATGTGCGTGCCGATGGCTCGGTGGCGGGTGAATTCACCGGGCGCAAGATCCGCACCGCGCCGCGGCTGTACGGCATCTCCAGCCATGTGGTGATCACCGATGACGCCCGCGTGATGGAGGCGGGGCGCGCGGTGGTGCGGCAGCTGGGTTTTACCGGCGTGCTGAAGGCCGATTTCAAGATCGACATCCGGGATGACCAGCTCTTTCTGCTGGAGATCAACCCGCGCTTCAACCTCTGGCACCACCCGGGTACGGTGGCCGGCGTGCCGCTGCCGCAGATGGTTTACGACGACTGCATCGGGCGGGCGCGCACAGCTGCCGGCCCGGTGCACATCCAGCAGGCCGGCGTGCGCTGGGTGGATCCGGTGCTGGACTGGATGGCCTCGCGCGAGTACCGCGCCGCGGGCGAGCTCACGCGCGGCACCTGGCTGCGCGAGCTCTTCACGGCCGACGTGAACGAAGGCTTCAGCTGGAGCGACCCGCAGCCGGGTTGGCAGGCCTTGCTGGGGCGCTTCGAGCGCCGTTTTGCACGCCTGACGGGACGCGATGCAGTACGCGCTGGTCGCTGACATCCACGCCAATCTGGAGGCGCTGCAGGCCGTGCTGCGCCTGCTGGATGAGCGCCATCCGCAGGCGCGCCTGCTGTGCCCCGGCGACATCGTCGGCTATGGGCCCGATCCGGCGGCCTGCATCGAGCTGCTGCGCGAGCGGCAGGTGCCCTGCGTGCGCGGCAACCATGAGGAGATGGTGCTGGGCACGCGGGATTTCTCGCGCTGCGTGGTGGCCGGGATCACCGCGGCGCGCTGGACACGCCAGCAGCTGAGCAGCGTTCAGCGGCAGTACCTGGCCGATCTGCCGCTCTCGCGGCACATCAGCCCAGAGCTCACGATGTGCCATGGCGATCTGCTGAGCGCCGACACCTACATCAGCCACGCCGAGGCCGGCAACCTGGCCCTGCAGCAGCTGCAGAGCCTGGCGCCGCAGGCGCAGATCCTGGTCTGTGGCCACACCCATCATGCGGCGCTGCATTCGCGTGAAGACGGCTTTGCCGTGCTGACTGAGAGCGTCACGCTGCAGCTGCAGCCAGGCCGTCGCTATGTGATCAACCCGGGAGCCGTGGGCCAGTCGCGCGATGGCGCGCCGGTGGCGCGCTGCGCGGTGCTGGATCTGGAACGGCACGAGCTGACCGTGCACCGCCTGAGCTACGACCATGCGCTGACCGAGCGGAAGATGCGCGCCGCCGGCTTGCTGGGCGGCGTGGTGCTCGAACGCCCTGAGGGCGTGTGGCGCCGAGTCGAATACCACCGCACCCGCTGGGCCCGCTACTGGGGCGAGCGCGAGAACCAGCGCCTTGGGCTGACGGCCAAGCCTTGAGCCTGCGGTCGCGGAGGAGCCCAGCCTGCGCGAAGATCGGCCCCCATGCACAACCGCCGCCACACGCTGGCCCGCCTGGGGCAGCTCGCCGTCTGCGCACCGCTTGCGCCGGCTGCCTTGCTGAGCGGCTGCACGCTGAACCCCGATCGGGATCACGATGGCCCGCTGGCGCCCCGTCAGGAGCGCCTGGGCGGGCGGCTGCGCATGGCCTGGGTCTTCAGTTCCGGCGGGCCGCGGGGCTTCGTGCACGTGGGCGTGGTTCAGGCGCTGGACGAGCTGGGCCTGAAGCCGGACCTGATCGTCGGCGCCTCCGCGGGCGCTCTGGTGGGCGTCTTGCGCGCCGCCGGTTTGAACGGTTTGACCTTGAAGGAGCTGTCGCTGGATCTGCAGCCCTGGAGCCTGGGCCGGCTGGCCTGGGGCGGCAGCGAGCGCCTCAGCACGCTGGGCCTGGCCGACTGGATCGATGAGCAGGTCGGGCAACGCCCGCTGCAGGCGCTGGGCATCCCCGTGGCCTGTGTGGCCTGGCGTCCGGCTCGGCGGGACCTGGTCGCCTTCACCCAGGGCCACAGCGGCCTGGCGGTGGCAGCTTCCTGCGCCATCGAAGGGCAGTTCGTGCCGGTGCGCATCCGCGGCGAGCCGCATGTGGATGCCGATCTGCACCAGCCGATGCCGGTGCGTCTGGCGCGCGCGCTCGGCGCGCAGCGCGTGCTGGCCGTGGATGCCTCGGCCAAGGAGTGGCTCGCGCCGCCCGGCACCGAACGCTGGCGCGCCGGTGATCTGCGCAAGCGCGAACTCACGCGGCCCGACAGCGAGGCTGCCGATCGGGTGCTGCATCCGGACATCGGCTACTACGCCAGCATCAGCCGCGAGTACCGCCAGCGTGTGATCGAAGCGGGCTACCGCGATACCCTGGCCCAGGCTCGAGCGCTGCGCGAGCTGCACGCAGCTTGACGCGCGGCGGCGCCCGCGCGCCGGGATCGCATCAGCGCGTCATCCAGCGCCGGCTCGCATAGCTCAGTGCATCGACCAGCGCCACCAGCAGCAGCATGGCGCCGAGGATGGTGCAGGTCTTGCCCATCTGGAAGAGCCCCATGTGGAACTGCAGCAGCTGCCCCAGACCACCGGCGCCCACCACGCCCAGCACCGCGGCTGCGCGGATGTTGTTCTCCCAGCGGTACAAGGTATAACTGAGCAGTTGAGGCAACACCTGCGGCAGCGTGGCGTACAGCAGCACGCGGCCGGCCGGCACGCCCTGCGCGCGCAGGGCCGCCGCCGGGCCGGGCGGCGTGTTTTCCAGCGCTTCGGCAAACAGGCGGCCCAGCACGCCCGTGGTGTGGAAGGCCAGCGCCAGTGTGCCCGCAAAGGGCCCCAGGCCCGCGGAGATGAGCAGCAGCGCCGCCCAGACCAGCTCCGGGATCGAGCGCATGGCGTTGAGCAGCAGACGCGCCGGCTGGCGCGACCAGGCGCGGTCAGCATCGTGCAGCCGCGCGGCCGGCAGGGCCAGCAGCAGGCCTGCCACCGCTGCCAGCAGCGTGCCCAGGGCGGACATGGCCAGCGTCTCGGCGGCGCCGATGGCAACCTTCTTCAGGAAGGCAGGGCTGGTATCGGCAGGAAAGAACTCACCGAAGAAGCGGCCCATCGCGGCCAGGGAATCGCCGCTGAAGAAGCCGCGCCACTGCAGATCCAGCGTGGCGAAGCTCGCCACCACCAGCGCCAGGATGGCCAGCGCAAACCAGCAGGCCTTGCAGCGCGGATCCCACACCCGGGGCGGCAGGCGATAAGGCAGGTTGGCGGCTTCGGCGGGGCGCGAATCCATGGCGGTTTCTCGATCCGGTCACTCAGCCGAGCGCGCGCCGCAGCCGCGCGCTGACGTGGTCGGCCAAGGCGACCAGTGCCACGAAGACCAGCAGCATGGTGGCAACTTCGCCGCCGTTGAACATCTTCATCGAGTTGTCCAGTTGCTGGCCCAGGCCGCCGGCGCCCACGAAGCCCAGCACCACGGAAGACCGGATAGCGCACTCCCAGCGGTAGACGGTATAACTGGTGAGTTCCGCGGCGTGCTGGGGCAGCACGGCATAGAAGAAGGCCTGCAGCCGCCCACTGCCCTGGCGCATCAGCGTCGCCGAAGGGTGATCGTCTCCGGATTCCAGGATCTCGCCGTAGACCTTGCCCAGCATGCCGCCGTAGGTGAGCGCGATGGCCAGCACGCCCGCGGTCGGGCCCAGGCCCACCACGCGCACGAATACCAGCGCCCAGACCAGCTCCGGCACGGAGCGCAGCACGATCAGCAGCCAGCGCAGCGCCTGGCGCAGCACGAAGGGCAGCCGGTCCATGCGCCCGGACAGCGCGCTGATCGACAGCACGCGTGTGGACAGCAGCGTGGCCGGGATCGCGATCACCAGCGCCAGCGTGATGCCGGCCGTGGCGATGGCCACTGTGCGCCAGGTCTCGCGCGCCACCAGCGCGAGGAACTCGCCGTTCACCACCGGCGGAAAGAAGCTCAGGATGAACTGGCGGGTGGGCTTGAGGTTGTCCGGGTGCCACAGGATCCAGGGCTTGAACTCGGTGGCCACCAGCGCCGGCCACAGCAGCACCAGTGCGGCACCGATCCAGAAGACGCGGCTGGCCCAGGCCGGATCCCGCAAGGCCGGCCGCGCAGACAGGGCGTGGGAAGAAGCAGGGCCGTCGGCGCCGGACATGCGCGTTCAGCGGCAGTGCATCGTGGCCGGGGCCGCCGCGGCCGGTGCAGGCTCGGCCGGCGCGGTGGCCGCGCCTAGCAGCTCGTGTTCGAACTGCGCATACAGCTGGGCCAGCAGCTGACGGCTGACCTGAGCGGATGGCAGATCGAAGAACAGCGCGCCGTCGCGCAGCCCCACGATGCGCGGAAAGTGCGCCAGCGCGGTGTCCACCTGGTGCAGCGTGGCCACCAGGGTGGCCTGCCGCTGCCGGGCGGATTCCACCAGGGTGCCGATCGCCTGCGCCGCGCGGGTGGGATCCAGCGCCGAGAGCGGCTCATCGATCAGCCACAGCGAGGCCGGCGAGATCAGCGCGCGCGCCAGCCCCACACGCTGACGCTCCCCGCCCGAGAGGCGGTCCACGCGGTCGAAGAGCTTCTCTCCCAGGCCGAAGCGGTCGATGGCGCGCCAGGCGCCTTCGATGTCATCGGGATAGAAGAGCGAACGCAGGCTGCGCCACAGGCTGATGGCCGGCAGGCGGGCGGCCAGCACGGCTGTCACGACCCGCTGGCGTGCGGGCAGGGGCGGCACCTGCGGCGCGAGGAACAAGCGGCCGCGGAGGCGACGCAGCTCGCCGGCCGGCAGGCGCCAAGGCTGGTGGCCATCGATCAGCACTTCGCCTTCCGAGGGCGGCAGCGCGGCGGCGGCCGTGTGCAGCAAGGTGGTCTTGCCGGCACCCGAAGGGCCGATCACGGCCACCTGCTCGCCGCTGCGGATGTCCAGCGTCAGCGATCGCAGGGCGGCAGGCGCGTCGGCGCGTGCGGCCGGGTGGCGCGCACTGAGCGAACGGAACGCCAGCTTCACGCGGTCAGGCCTCGCCGCACGGGCTGGCGCCGCGGCGCGTCAAAGCAGCCCGGCACTTCGTGCGGCGGCCTCCAGGCCCTTGTAGTTCTCCGCCGTCGTGGGCACGTAGCGCGTGGCCCGGTTGAGCGACAGGATCTCCTTGCCTTCGGGCGTGTTGGGGCTGATGTCCAGCAGCGCCTTGGTCACGCGTTCGCGCAGCGCCGCAGGCATGTCGGCATGCACCGACCAGTTGTAGTTGAAGTAGGGCGCCGTCGTGAAGAAGACATCCACGGCCTTGGTGTCGACCCGGTTCTCGCTGACGAACTTGCGCCACACGGTGATGTCCAGTGCGGCCGCATCCACCTTGCCGCTGACGACCGAGGCGATGGTCGCGTCATGGGCGCCGGAATAGGCAATGCGCTTGAAATCCTTCTCGGGGTCGATCTTGGCCTGCAGCAGGAAGCTGCGCGGCATCAGGTGGCCCGAGGTGCTGCTCTGCGAGCCGAAGGACACCTGCTTGCCCTTCATGTCGTTCAGGGTCTTGATGCCGGAATCCGTCTTGGCGATGAAGACCGACTGGAAGCGCGTGTCTTCTTCGCGCTGCGCGATGGGGATGATCTTGCCGCCCGAACGCAGCGAGGCCTGCACATGCGTGAAACCGCCGAACCAGACCAGATCGACCTTCTTGTTGACCAGGGCTTCCACGGCGGCCGGGTAATCGCTGACCGGCGTGAACTCCACCTTCATGCCCAGCTGCTTCTCCAGGTAATTGGCCAGCGGCGTGAACTTGCGGACCTGCTCCGTGGCGGCCTCTTCCGGGATGGTGGTCACGCGGAACACCGTCTGCGCCTGCGCGAAGGCGGCCACGCCAATCAAGGCAGCGCCGAGCACGGCCTTCCAGGCGCGCGAAAACGAAAGAACCAGCATCCGAAGCTCCTCTACTGTCAGGGTAGGCCGCGATTAAAGCGCAATTGGCGGCCTGGCGCAGACAGCCTGTTACATTGACCCGATGCCCGCGGTGTCGAGTCCCTTTCCCCAATTCGTTCAGGCCCCCGCGCCGGATGCTGCCCGGCTGCGCGACGCGCTGGCCCTGGGCTTGCTGGACCCGGCGGCGCACGTAGCACCCAAGTACTTCTACGATGCCCTGGGCTCGCGGCTGTTCGAGGCTATCACCGAGTTGCCCGAGTACTACCCCACGCGCACCGAGGCGGCCATCTTCCAGCGCCATGCGGCCGAGATGGCGGAGTGGCTGGGCCGCGGGCACACGCTGGTCGATCTGGGGGCCGGCAACGGTGCCAAGGCAGCGCGCCTGTTCAGCGCGCTGCAGCCCAGGCGCTATGTGGCCGTGGACATCTCGGTGGAGTACCTGCGCCAGGCGCTTTCGGCGCTGCAGCGCGAGCACCCGCAGATGCCGATGCTCGGCGTGGGATGCGACTTCAGTGAAACGTTGGAGCTTCCGCCCGAGGCGGGGGATGAACCGCGGCTGCTCTTCTACCCGGGCTCGAGCATCGGCAACTTCACGCCGGCGCAGGCGCTTGTGTTCCTGCGCCAGGCCCGTCGGGAATCGCTGGGCGGGCAGCTGCTGATCGGGGTCGATCTGCTCAAGGCCAGCGACATCCTGGTGCCCGCCTATGACGACCCGCTGGGCGTGACGGCGGCCTTCAACCGCAACCTGCTGCTGCACGTCAACGCGCTGCTGGGCAGCGACTTCGATGTGCGCGACTGGCAGCATGAAGCCCTGTTCAACGCGTTGCACGCCCGCATCGAGATGCACCTGCAGGCCCGCCATCCCGTGACCGTGCGCTGGCCCGGCGCCGAGCGCCGCTTTGCCGCGGGCGAACGCATCCATACGGAGAATTCGTGCAAGTACCGGCTGGAAGACTTCGAGGCCCTGCTGCGTGCAGCGGGCTTTGCCCAGCTGCACGCCTGGACCGATGCCCGCCGCTGGTTTGCGGTGTTGGCGGCACGGGGCTGACGCGGCCCCTTGAGCTCTCGCCGCCCGCGCGCCGCCGCGATCACATCGCGCAGCTGCGGAAGCCCGCCAGGATGTCGCTGCGCTCGGCGGTGAAGAAGTTGCGGTAGCGCGCGTCGACAAGCCCTGGCCAGGTGGCGAACGAGGCGCCGCGCAGCACGGGGCGGCCGTCGAACCAGGGTTGCGAATAGTCGCGGTAGGGATGGGGCTCGAAGCCGGGGTAGGGCGCAAACGGGCTGGCGGTCCATTCCCAGACCTGGCCCCAGGCAAAGGACTGCCCAAGCGTCACCGCAGCGCACTCCCACTCGGCTTCGGTGGGCAGGCGGCGGCCGGCCCAGCGACACCAGGCCTGCGCCTCGTGGGCACTGAGGTGCACGGCCGGTTCATCGGGATCGAGAGCGGCCCACTGGCCGAACAGCGCACGCTGCCAGGCGCCGCCCTCGTTCATCAGGTGGCGCGGTTTGCCGTTGCCCGGCCGGCGTCGCCAGGCCCATCCTTCATCGCTCCACCAGCGCCGCTCGTCATAGCCGCCGCCTTCGACGAAGGGCAGGTAGCGGCCCCAGCTCACCGGGGCGGAATCGATGGACAGAGCCTGGATCTCCACCTCATGGGCAGAACGTTCGTTGTCAAAGTCGAAGCCTGGGCCGTCCCGGCCCAGGCGCCACCGGCAGGCAGGCAGCTCCAGCGCCTGCAGCGGCGCCACGCGGCGTGGCTGCAAGGGGATGCCGCAGCCGCGCAGATCGATCGCCAGCTGCTGCGCCATCATGACCCAGGCTTCGGCGTGCATGGCTTCGTGCAGCGCAGCCAGGCGGTAGACGTAGAGGCTGCGATCGCTGCCATCGGTCTGCGACAGCAGCGCCAACGTTCGTTCATGGATCGCGCGGACCTGGCGCAGGGTCTGGCGCGCATCGGGCAGATCCAGGTGCCAGCGCCGTGTGTGCGTCACGCGCGAGGAGTTGTACAGCGCATCGGCCTGCCGCACGGAAGCGGCCGCTCGGGGCGCCTCGGGATCGGCCTGCCAGCCCTGCAGCCGCGCGGGGTTGCGCGCGATCCAGTGTTCCTCGAACCAGCCGATGTGGCCCAGCTCCCAGCGCGGCGGGTTGAGCTCAGGCGCGTAGCGGATCTCCATCGAAGCGGGCAGTGCCTGCTCGTAGGCCCGCCACAGGTTCAGCAGGCGGGAGCGCAGCGCTTCCCAATCACGGGCCAGGGCCTGCGCATCGCCGCAGCGAAGCGCAGAATCGGTGTCTGGGGCGGCGATAGCGACTCGGGCATCGGCGGCATCGGTGGCTCCGCTCGGGCCGCCATCACGCCCTGTCGCCCGTTCACTGGTGGCTTCCACCTCGTTGCTCATGACCCGCATCGCCCCTCGCATCAAGCCCCGTCTGGCCCTGGTGACGCCCGCTCTGGCCGATGCCAACAACGGCAACTGGCAGACCGCGGCGCGCTGGGCGCGCATGTTGTCGGCCGATTATCGGGTTCGCCTGCTGCCGGCCTGGGACGGTGATGCGCGCGACGAGCTGATGGTCGCCCTCCACGCGCGCCGCTCGGCAGATTCGATCCATGCCTGGGCGCAAGCGCACCCCGGCCGGCCCTTGATCCTCGTGCTCACCGGCACCGATCTGTACCGCGACATCCGCGAGGACCGCGCGGCGCAGCGTGCGCTGCGTGAGGCCACGCGGCTGGTGGTGCTGCACGAGCGCGCGATCGACGATCTGCCAGCGGCACAGCAGGCCAAGGCCGTCGTGTGCCTGCAGTCCTGCGCGGCGCGCAAGACGCTGCGCAAGCCGGCGGGCTTCGTGCGTGCTGTGGTCGTGGGCCACCTGCGGCCGGAGAAGGACCCGCGCACGGTGATGGCCGTGGCGAAGCTGCTTGGCGGGCGGCCCGACATCCGCATCGCCCACATCGGCCGATCGCTGGTCCCGGAGCTGGGCCAGGAGGCCGAGGCACTGTCCCTGATGGAAGGCCCCTACCGCTGGCTGGGCGAGCTGGAGCCGGCCGAGACGCGCCGCTGCATCCAGCAGGCGCATGTGCTGCTGCACGCCAGCCTGATGGAAGGCGGCGCCCATGCCGTGATCGAGGCCGTGCGCAGCGGCACACCGGTGCTCGCTTCGCGTGTGCCGGGCAATGTGGGCTTGCTGGGCGAGGACTACGGCGGCTACGTCCCGGCCGGCGACGCGCAGGCGCTGGCAGCCCTGCTGCAGCGCTGCCGCGACGATGCGGCTATGCTGCCCCGGCTGCAGGCCCAGTGTGCCGCGCGCGCGCCGCTGTTCGAGCCCGCGCGCGAGCGTGAAACCCTGCTGTGGATCGTGGCCGAAACCATGAAGGCATCCGATGAACGCCCCCGAACGACCTCCTGAATCGCCGCCGTCGGCCGCTCCCCCGGAGCCGCGCCTGACGGCCCTGAGCCACGGTGGTGGCTGCGGCTGCAAGATCGCGCCCGGTGTGTTGGCGCAGATCCTGAAGGGCACGACGGCCATGCCGGTGCCGCCGCAGCTGCTGGTGGGCATCGAGACCGCGGATGACGCGGCTGTGTACCAGCTCAACGAGCAGCAGGCGCTGATCGCGACGACGGACTTCTTCATGCCGATCGTCGACGACCCCTTCGATTTCGGGCGCATCGCAGCCACCAATGCGATCAGCGATGTCTATGCCATGGGCGGCCGGCCCATCATGGCGCTGGCGCTGGTGGCCATGCCCATCGCACAGCTGACGACCGAAACGATCGGACGCATCCTCGAAGGCGGCAACAGCGTCTGCCGTGCCGCGGGCATTCCCGTGGCGGGTGGCCACACCATCGATTCGGTCGAGGCCATCTACGGCCTGGTGGCGATGGGGCTGGTGCATCCCAGGCTGGTCAAGCGCAACAGCGACGCTCGGGTGGGTGACCGGCTCATCCTGGGCAAAGGCCTGGGCGTGGGCGTGATGTCCGCCGCCTTGAAGAAGAACGAGCTGGGTGCCGGCGGCTATGCCGCGATGATCGCTTCGGCCACCAAGCTGAATACGCCGGGGCCGGAGCTGGCCGAGCTGCCGGGCGTGCACGCGATGACCGATGTCACCGGCTTCGGCCTGGCCGGCCATGCACTGGAGATGGCGCGCGGCGCGCGGGCCCGCGCGGCGCTGGACTGGGCCCGGGTGCCCTTGCTGGACGGCGCGCGTGAACTCGCCGGCCGCGGCTTCGTCACCGGGGCTTCCAACCGCAACTGGGCGGGCTATGGGGCCGAGGTCGAACTGCCCGCTGGCTTCGCGCCGCAGGACCGCGCCTTGCTCACCGATCCACAGACCAGCGGCGGCCTGCTCGTGAGTTGTGATGCCGCCAGCGCGCCACAGGTGCTGGACATCCTGCGCCGCCATGGTTTCGAGGCTGCCGCGGAGGTGGGTGAGGTGCAGGCGGCGGACGGCCCGGCCTTGCGCGTGTTCTAGGAGCGTCTCGCCCGCTCAGGCCTGACCGGCCACCGCGCGATCAAGCGTCGGCGCGGCTGCGACCAGGCCGTTGTCGAAATGCAGCCGCATGGTCTGGCGCGCGGCCTCGGCGTCGCGCGAGACCAGCGCCTTCACCAGGGCCCTGTGCTCGGCCAGCGATTCCGCCAGGCGCCCCTGCTTGAACAGCGAGTGGTGGCGATTGAGCTTCATCACCTTGCGCAGATCGGTCACCATCTGCATGGCCCAGCGGTTGCCCGCGGCCGTGAGCAGCAGCAGGTGAAACTGCTCGTTCGTGGCAAAGAAGGCATCGCGCTGGCGCACCTGCCTTTCCAGGCGCTCGTGCAGGCGCTGCAGCTCGGCCAGCTGTTCGTCGCTGCCCTGCTGGGCCACCCTCGCGGCGGCATCACTTTCCAGCAGGCCCAGCAGGTGGTAGACATCGCGCACGTCCTCGCGCGACATCTCCGTGACGTAGGCGCCGCGGCGCACCTTCATCGTCACCAGGCCCTCCACGGCCAGCACCTTCAAGGCTTCGCGCAGCGGCGTGCGGCTGATGCCGTACTGTGCGGCGAGCTTCATCTCGTCGATCCAGCTGCCGGGCTCCAGCTGCCGATCGAAGATCTGCTGCCTCAGACGCTCGGCCACCTCCACGTACAGCGCGCGGCGGGCCAGGGGCGAGGGCTCGGAGGTTGGGGCGTCTTCAGACACGGTCTGGGCGGGGGCGGACATTCGGGTCGGATTCTGGCCCATGCACGTGGCGTTCAAGGGTCTTCGGAGCCGCGCACCGTGGCGGTGAGGGCTGGCAATCCGTGCCAGAAAACTGGCATGGACGCACGAAAACGGTGCGCGAAAGCCTTCGGGCGGGACGATCTGCACCGGACCTGAGCGCGCTGCGCCTCGTGGCTTCCCGCAAGCTGACGGGCGCTGGATTTGGGCGACAGAAGCCGATCTATTCACCGGCTCGGCCCCCCGCGCCGTCCTCACACTGCGGACGCTCGATCAGCCGCTAACGCTTGACTGAAGAGCGACCACCAGCCTCCTGCCCGCCCATCTTTACCCACCCACCATGGACATCGTCGAAGAGCTGCTGCCCCACATGCGCCACGTTCTCAGTGCTGATCGCGATCTGCGCGATCTGAGCATGCTGTGGACGATGATCGAGGCCGCATCCGCGATCAGCTGCCCGGAACATGCGGAATCCGTGCTGTCCACCCTGTCGCAGACGCGGGAGCGCTTCTCGGCGCTGCAGCAGCGGCTGGTGCAGCAGCTGGGCCTGGAGAACCTGGCGGAGCTGCGCGACGAGCTCTCGGCGACCGCGCAGTGCACCATCGACATCCTGGTGCGCAACCTCTTCGAGCGCACGGCCGATGTGGGCTTCCTGGCCACGGACGACGTGCTGCGGGCCTTCTGCCAGCAAGGCGAGGGGGAGCAGATGGCGCAGCGCGATGCTTTCCAGCAGCGCCTGGCCGAGTACCGCGACAAGTACACCGTCTACGACGACATCGTCGTCACCGATCCGCACGGCCGCCTGCTGGCACGGCTGGACACCAGCAGGCCGGAGCAGACGCAGACCCAGGATCCGCTGATCGGGCTGGCTTGCGCAGCCGAGGGCTACGTGGAGCAGTTTGCCGCCAGCGATCTCAGCTGCGACGACCAGCCCACGCTGCTCTATGCCCACCGCATCCGCAGCGAAGCCGGACAGCTGCTGGGCGTGCTGGTGCTGCGCTTTCGTCTGCGCGACGAGATGCAGCGCATCTTTGCCGGCAGCGAAGGCTCGCGCCGGCAGGTGGCGCTGGTGCTGGTCGATGACGAAGACCGCGTGGTCATCAGCAATGACGAAGCCCATGTGCCGCTGGGTGCGCGCATGCGCGGGATGACGGCCGATGACGTCTCGCTGATGACCTTCGCCGGCCGCGAGTACCTGGGCGTGTGCTGCCCCACGCGCGGCTACCAGGGTTATCGTGGGCCCAGCTGGCGTGCCATGGCCATGGTTTCGCTGCTGGTGGCCTTCAACCACCGGCACGCCACGGGTGATGTGGCCGAGGACGTGGCGCTGGAAAGCCAGGAGCTGCGCCAGATCCAGCTGGAGGTGGATGCGATCAACCGCAACCTGCGCCGCATGGTGTGGAACGGCCGTGTGGCCTCGCGCTCGGCCGCTTCCGGTCAACTGCAGCTCAAGGCGGTGCTGCAGCAGGTCAACGATGCCGGCGTGGCCATGCGATCCCGCGTGGGCCGCGCCATCGGCGAGCTCTACCGCACGGCCATGGGCCGCACGCAGCAGCAGGCTTCCGAGCTCGCGCGGCTGGCCGCGGACATCATGGACCGCAACCTGTACGAGCGTGCCAACGATTGCCGCTGGTGGGCGCTGTCACCCGTGGTGCGGCGCGTGCTGTCGCTGCCGCGTGACGAAGCGGGCACGCGCGAGCTTCAGGGCGTGCTGGCCTACATCAACAGCCTCTACACCGTCTACACCCGCATCCTGGCCTTTGATGGAGCCGGTGTCATCCGCGGCATCAGCAACGACACCTCGCCGCCGCAGCTGGGCAGCACGGTCGACGGCACCCTGCGCGAGCTGGCGATGGGCCTGCAGGATCCCCAGCAGTACCGCGTCACGCCTTTCGGGCCGACCGTGCTGAACGAGGGCGAATCGACCTACGTCTATGTCGCCGGTGTGCGCCATCCCGACAGCGGCCGCCCGGTGGGCGGCATCGCGATCGTCTTCAATTCACAGCGTGAATTCCGTGCCATGCTGGACGACGTGCTGGACAGCCGTCGCGGGCTGGCGGCCTTCATCGACGCGCAGGGCACCGTGATCTCGTCCACCGACGAGCAACTCCCGCCCGGCGCCGCGTGGCCCCTGGGGCTGGAGCCGCGCATCGTTGCGCACCAGGGCGTTCACTATGCGATGTCCGTGCGCAAGGCCGGCGGCTACCGCGAATTCAAGACCACCGATGGCTATCGCAACGATGTGTACGCGGCCGTGGCCCTGCGTCTGGGGGCCATCGAGCGCCGTGGCAGCTCGCTGGCCGATCACAGCTTCCGCTCCGCGCCGGTGGCCGAGCGGCGCCATCACCGCGAATTTGCCTTGTTCCATGTGGGCGCCAATCTGTGCGCCTTGCCGGCCGACGCCGTGATCGAGGCCCTGCCGTCAGACCGCCTGGTCCGCACGCCGCGGGCGCAGCCGCTGCATGCCGGCTTGCTGGAAGTGGGCACCGGTGATTCGCGCCAGCTGATCGCCGTGGCTTGCGCGCGCCAGCTGATGGGCGTGACCTACCCGGCGCGGCAGGAAGACGGCGTGGTGCTGGTGATGAACCGCCGTTGCGTCGGCGAAGACCCGACCCGGCCCCTGCTGGGCTTGCGGGTGGACGGTGTGAGCCAGGTGCTGGATCTGGACGCGCGGCAGCTGCAGGAACTGCCGGCCGGCATGCGCCGGCTCACGCCCTGGACCAGCGGCATCCTCAAGCTGGCCGCCTCGGATGGCGAGACGAGCCTGCTGCAGGTGCAGGATCCGGCCGCGCTGGCGGCGACCTTCTTCCCGCAAGCCGGGCTGGCGCTGCCACCGGCAGAGGCCGCGCCGCGCGAAGGTTTCTGCGCCAGCGTCAAGGGGCGCGCGGTCGCGGCCTGATCGGGGGCCTTGCCCCGCCGCGCGGGAGCGAAGGCGGGGCCTTGGCAGGCCTTGCCTTTCGGACGGCAGGCCACGAAGCGGCTGGCCCAGCGCGCTGCGCAAGGGGCGGCGCCACCCAACGGCCCGCAGCTCGCCGCAAGTCCACTATAATTATGAATAATGGATCGGGTGCCCTGAGCCTGTCATGGGCTCCGCGTCTTCCCGCGGCGCTCGCGCTAACGTAGGCGATGGCGGCGCGGGAAAGGGCTCCCTGCGGGCACGCCGATCCCGACCCGACCCGACCCGATTCGTCCCGATCACGCAGCGCGAAGGCCCGGCCCCTCAGGCTCTTCGTGGAGAACCCTCCGATGACCCAACCCGCCTCTCCATCAACGCCCCCGGCCCTGGACGCCTGGCAAAGGGCCGCCGCCAAGTCCGCGCCCGGCGGTGACGTGGCCGCGCTGAACTGGCACACGCCCGAGGGCATCGCCGTCAAGCCGCTGTATACGGCCGCCGATGTCGCAGCGCTGCCGCACGCCGATACCTTGCCCGGCTTCGAGCCCTTCATCCGCGGCCCACAGGCCACGATGTACGCGGTGCGGCCCTGGACCATCCGCCAGTACGCGGGCTTTTCCACCGCCGAGGACTCCAACGCCTTCTACCGCAAGGCACTGGCCGCCGGCGGGCAGGGCGTGAGCGTGGCCTTCGATCTGGCCACGCACCGCGGCTACGACAGCGATCACCCGCGGGTGACTGGCGATGTGGGCAAGGCGGGGGTGGCCATCGACAGCGTGGAGGACATGAAGATCCTCTTCGACGGCATCCCGCTGGACAAGGTTTCGGTCTCCATGACCATGAACGGCGCCGTATTGCCGGTGCTGGCCGGCTACGTGGTGGCGGCGCAAGAGCAGGGTGTGGCGCAGGCCCAGTTGAGCGGGACCATCCAGAACGACATCCTCAAGGAGTTCATGGTCCGCAATACCTACATCTATCCGCCCGAGCCCAGCATGCGGATCATCGGCGACATCATCGCCTACACCGCGCGCAACATGCCGAAGTTCAACTCGATCTCGATATCGGGTTACCACATGCAGGAGGCGGGGGCCAACCAGGCGCTGGAGCTGGCCTTCACGCTGGCCGACGGCCAGGAGTATGTGAAGACCGCGCTCGCCAAGGGCCTGGACGTGGACGAGTTTGCCGGTCGCCTGAGCTTCTTCTGGGCCATCGGGATGAACTTCTATCTCGAGATCGCCAAGATGCGCGCCGCCCGGCTGCTGTGGACGCGCATCATGAAGGGCTTCGGCGCGAAGAATCCCAAGAGCCTGATGCTGCGCACCCACTGCCAGACCAGCGGCTGGAGCCTGACCGAGCAGGATCCCTACAACAACATCGTGCGCACGACCATCGAGGCCATGGCTGCCGTCTTCGGCGGCACGCAGAGCCTGCACACCAACAGCTTCGACGAAGCCATTGCCCTACCCACCGAATTCAGCGCACGCATCGCCCGAAACACGCAGCTGATCATCCAGGAAGAGACGCACATCACGAACGTCATCGACCCCTGGGCCGGCAGCTACCTGATGGAGAGCCTGACGCAGGAGATGGCCGACAAGGCCTGGTCCATCATCGAGGAAGTCCAGGCCATGGGCGGCATGACCCAGGCCGTGGACAGCGGCTGGGCCAAGCTGAAGATCGAGGCCAGCGCGGCCGAGAAGCAGGCGCGCATCGACAGCGGCAAGGACGTCATCGTCGGCGTCAACAAGTACAAGCTCCAGCAGCAGGATCCGGTGGACATCCTGGAAGTGGACAACGTCAAGGTGCGCGAAGGCCAGATCGCGCGGCTGCAGAAGATCAAGGCGGAGAGAGACAGCACGGCGGTACAGCGCGCACTCGACGCACTGACCGCCTGTGCGCTGCAGGGCCAGGCCAGCGAGGGCAACCTGCTGGCACTGAGCATCGACGCCATCCGCCTGCGCGCCACCGTCGGAGAAGTCAGCGATGCCCTTGAAAAAGTCTTCGGCCGCCACCGCGCGGACATCCAGAAGGTGACCGGCGTGTACGCCGCCGCCTATGACTCGGCCGAGGGCTGGGACAAGCTGCAGCGCGAGATCGCTGCCTTCGGCGAACAGCAAGGCCGACGCCCCCGCGTGATGATCGCCAAGCTGGGCCAGGACGGCCACGACCGCGGCGCCAAGGTGGTGGCCACCGCCTTTGCCGATCTGGGCTTCGACGTGGACATGGGCCCGCTGTTCCAGACGCCTGAAGAGTGCGCCCGTCAGGCGATCGAGAACGACGTGCACGCGGTCGGCGTCAGCACCCTGGCCGCGGGCCACAAGACCCTGGTGCCGGCCATCATCGCCGAGCTGAAGAAGCAGGGCGCCGATGACATCATCGTCTTCGTCGGCGGCGTGATCCCGCAGCAGGACTACGGCTTCCTCTACGACGCGGGCGTCAAGGGCATCTACGGGCCGGGCACGCCGATCCCGGTGAGTGCCAAGGACGTTCTCGAACACATCCGCAAGGCCCAGGCGTGAAACTGCCGCTGGCGCCCGAAGGCTTTGCGCTGGAGGTGGCGCGGGCCGAGGACTTCGAGGCGCTGCTGGCGCTGCGGCTGCGCGCGATGCGCCCCAGCCTGGAGCGGCTGGGCCGCTACGACGAGCGGCGTGCCCGTGTGCGCCTGGCCGATGGCTTCGATCCGGCACGCGCGCACCACATCGTCGTGGACGGCACGCGCGTGGGCTTCTTCGTGCTGAAGCCGCTGACGCGCGCCTGGCGGCTGGATCACTTCTACATCGATCCACCCGCGCAGGGCCGCGGCATCGGCTCGCGCGTGTTGCAGTGGATCCTCGCCAACGCGCAGCAGGCCTTGATGCCGGTGGAACTGGTGGCGCTCAAGCGCAGCGAGTCCAACCGCTTCTACTTGCGGCACGGCTTTGTCGCCACGGGCGATGGCCCCTGGGATACCGACTATGTTCGCCAGCCGCTGGGTGCCGGCGCGCTGGCGGTGCGTGCGATGTGGGCGGCATTCCAGGCGCGCGACTGGGCGGCCGCCCGTGCGCTGCTGTCCGACGGCTTCGAAGCCCGCTGGTGGACCAGTGGCGAACATTTCACCACCGCAGACGGATTCATCGACGCGCAATCGACCTACCCGGAAGGCTGGACGATCCGATTGATCGAATGCGTGCGGCTGGATGACGGGCGCGTGATGTCGGTGGTCCGTGTCGAACACCCGCCAGCCACGTTTTTCGCCACGAGCTTCTTCCGCGTGCAGGACGGCCTGATCATCGCCGTCGACGAATACTGGGCCACGGCCGAGGCGCCGCCCGCCTGGCGCGAGGCGCTGGATGCCAAGGGCCGTCAGCGCTTCGATCCGCTGGACGATCCGAGGGCGGCGACGCCATGACGGACGCGCGAGTGCCCGACGCTGACGCAGCCTTGCGTGCCGCCATCGTGGCGGGTGAAGGCGCCGCGCAACGCCGTGCCGTGGCCAAGGCGATCACGCTGCTGGAATCCACGCGCAGCGATCACCGCGGGCGGGCCGATGCGCTGCTCAACACCTTGCTGCCGGCCACGGGCCGCTCCTTTCGCCTCGGCATCAGCGGCGTGCCGGGCGTGGGCAAGAGCACCTTCATCGAGGCCCTGGGCCTCTACCTGATCGGCCAAGGCCATCGCGTGGCGGTGCTGGCCGTCGACCCGTCCTCGCAGGTCTCGGGCGGTTCGATCCTGGGGGACAAGACCCGCATGGAGCAGCTCAGCGTCAACGAGCGCGCCTTCATCCGCCCCAGCCCCAGCAGCGGCACGCTGGGCGGTGTGGCCGAGAAGACACGTGAATCGATGCTGGTGTGCGAGGCGGCTGGCCATGACATCGTCATCGTCGAAACCGTGGGTGTCGGCCAGAGCGAGACGGCCGTGGCCGGCATGACCGACATGTTCGTGCTGCTGCAACTGCCCAACGCCGGCGACGACCTGCAGGCCATCAAGAAGGGCGTGATGGAGCGCGCCGATCTGGTGGTGGTCAACAAGGCCGATATCGACGAAGCTGCGGCGACACGTGCCCAGGCAACGATCACCAGCGCGCTGCGCCTGTTCGGGATGCACGGTCGATCCGAGACGGCGCATCACGATGACAGCGTCTGGCACCCGCAGGTCTTGCGCCTGAGCGCGCTCAAGGCCACGGGTCTGGTCGAGTTCTGGCAGGCCGTCACCCGCTTCCGCGAACTGCAGACCGCCAACGGCCGTCTGCAGCAGCGCCGTACCGAACAGGACCAGGCCTGGATGTGGGAGCGCATCGAAGCCGGCCTGCGCCAGCGATTCAAGACCCATGCCGCCGTGAGCGATGCGCTGCCAAAGATGGCCGAAGAGGTCCGCAGCGGCCGCGTGGCGGCTTCGGTCGCCGCGCGCCGGCTGCTGGACCTCTTCAAGCACCAACCCTGAAACGATCCCGATCCCGATCCCGAACGAGGAGACACGCTCCATGCACGACATCCTGGAACAACTCGAGCGAAAGCGCGCCGCGGCCCGCCTGGGCGGTGGGCACAAGCGCATCGACAGCCAGCACGCCAAGGGCAAGCTCACGGCGCGTGAGCGCCTGGAACTGCTCTTCGATCCGGACACCTTCGAAGAGTGGGACATGTTCGTGGAGCACCGCTGCGTCGATTTCGGCATGGCCGACAACAAGATCCCGGGCGATGGCGTGGTCGTCGGCTACGGCATGATCAACGGCCGGCTGGCCTTCGCCTTCAGCCAGGACTTCACCGTCTTCGGCGGCGCGCTGAGCGAAGCGCACGCCGAGAAGATCTGCAAGGTGATGGACCAGGCGATGAAGGTCGGCGCACCCGTCATCGGCCTGAACGATTCCGGCGGCGCGCGCATCCAGGAGGGCGTCGCTTCACTGGGCGGTTATGCCGATGTCTTCCAGCGCAATGTGCTGGCCAGTGGCGTCATCCCGCAGATCAGCATGATCATGGGCCCCTGCGCCGGCGGCGCGGTGTACTCACCCAGCATGACGGACTTCATCTTCATGGTGAAGGACTCCAGCTACATGTTCGTCACCGGGCCCGAGGTGGTGAAGACCGTCACGCACGAGGAGGTGACGGCCGAGGAACTGGGCGGCGCCACCACGCACACCAGCAAGAGCGGCGTGGCCGATCTGGCCTTCGAGAACGATGTGGAAGCGCTGCTGATG
The DNA here is from genome assembly GCA_016790225.1 of Rubrivivax sp. The sequence goes on along the minus strand of JAEUOZ010000002.1, from coordinate 94,722 downwards.
CTGCGCCGCTTCTTCAACTACCTGCCGCTGAACAACCGCGAGAAGCCCCCGGTGCGGCCCAGCGGCGACAGCGCCAGCCGCCTGGATCACTCGCTGGACACCCTGGTGCCGGACAACCCCAACAAGCCCTATGACATCAAGGAGCTGATCGTCAAGGTGGTGGACGACGGCGACTTCTTCGAGCTGCAGCCCGATTACGCCGCCAACATCGTCATCGGCTTTGCACGCATGGAAGGCCAGAGCGTGGGCATCGTGGCCAACAACCCGCTGGTGCTGGCCGGCTGCCTGGACATCAAGAGCAGCATCAAGGCCGCGCGCTTCGTGCGCTTCTGCGATGCCTTCAACATCCCGGTGGTGACCTTTGTCGACGTGCCCGGCTTCATGCCCGGCACTGCGCAGGAGTACGGCGGCATCATCAAGCACGGTGCCAAGCTGCTGTACGCCTACGCCGAGTGCACCGTGCCCAAGATCACCGTCATCACGCGCAAGGCCTATGGCGGCGCCTACGACGTGATGAGCTCCAAGCACCTGCGTGGTGACGTCAACTTCGCCTGGCCTAACGCCGAGATCGCGGTGATGGGCGCCAAGGGCGCAGTGGAGATCATCTTCCGCGAGGACAAGGGAGATCCGGCCAAGCTGGCGGCGAAGGAAGCCGAATACAAGGCCCGCTTCGCCAACCCCTTCGTGGCCGGCGCACGCGGTTTCATCGACGACGTGATCCAGCCGCACGAGACGCGCCGCCGCATCTGCCGATCGCTGGCCATGCTGCGCGACAAGAAGCTGGAGAACCCGTGGCGCAAGCACGGGAACATCCCGCTGTGATGAGCGCAAGCCGTTGCCTTACACTGAAGTAAGGAATTTGCTGGAGCCTCTCGTCATGACCACCGCCACAGTCACCAGCAAGGGACAGATCACGATTCCCGCCGACGTTCGGCGGGCCTTGAACGTGCAGACCGGCGACCGGGTCGAGTTCGTCCAGGTGCAGCCCGGACGTTTCGAGCTGGTGGCCGCCACGCGCTCTGTGCGCGAGTTGAAGGGCATGTTCGGCAAACCGGCGCGCAGCCTCACCATCGATGAGATGAATCGCGTGGTGGCTGAGGAGGGCGCCAAGGCCGGCTTGCGGGCGGGGCGTTCCAGGTGATCGGGCTGGACACGAACGTGCTCGTGCGCTACGTGATGCAGGACGACGCACGCCAGTCGCCGCGGGCCAACCGGCTGATCGAGGCGCTGACGGCCGAGGAGCCCGGCTTCTTGCCACTGGTGACGCTGGTCGAGCTGGTGTGGGTGCTTGGCTCGGGCTACCAGCTTTCGCGCGAGCAGCTGGCGGCCGTGCTGGAGCGCTTGTTGCGCAGCAAGGAACTGGTGGTTGACCGTGCCGACGTGGTGGTGCAGGCCTTGGCGCGGTTCTCGTCAGGGGGTGCCGACTTCGCTGATGCGCTGACCGAGCGCCTGGCGGCCGCGGCCGGCTGCGAAGCCACCTTCAGCTTCGACGCCGGTGCCGTCAGGTCAGCCGGCATGAAGGCGGTGCCCTGAGCATGGCCGCGCAACTGGACAAACTGTTCGATGGAGTTCGCTGATGTTTGAAAAGATCCTCATCGCCAACCGCGGCGAGATCGCCTGCCGCGTCATCACCACGGCCCGCCGCATGGGCATCGCCACGGTGGCGGTCTACAGCGAGGCCGACCGCGAAGCGCGTCACGTCGAACTGGCCGATGAAGCCGTGCTGCTGGGCCCCGCGCCCAGCCGAGAGAGTTATCTGGTGGCCGACAAGATCATCGCGGCCTGCAAGCGCACGGGTGCGCAGGCCCTGCACCCGGGCTACGGCTTCCTGTCGGAAAACGAAGACTTCGCGCGGCGTTGCGAGGAAGAAGGCATCGTCTTCATCGGCCCCAAGCACTACAGCATCGCCGCGATGGGCGACAAGATCGCGTCCAAGAAACTGGCCAACGAGGCCCGCGTCAGCACCATTCCCGGCTACAACGACGCCATCGAGACGCCCGAGCAGGCCGTGAGCATCGCCCAGGGCATCGGCTACCCGGTGATGATCAAGGCCAGCGCCGGCGGCGGCGGCAAGGGCCTGCGCGTGGCGCACAACGACAAGGAAGCCTTCGAAGGTTTCAGCTCCTGCCGCAACGAGGCGCGCAACAGCTTCGGCGACGACCGCGTCTTCATTGAGAAGTTTGTGGTGGAGCCGCGCCACATCGAGATCCAGGTGCTGGGCGATGCGCACGGCAACGTCGTCTACCTGGGCGAGCGCGAGTGCTCCATCCAGCGCCGGCACCAGAAGGTGATCGAAGAGGCGCCGTCCCCCTTCATCAGCGAAGCCACGCGCAAGGCCATGGGCGAGCAGGCCGTGGCGCTGGCCAAGGCCGTCAACTACCAGAGCGCGGGCACGGTGGAGTTCGTGGTCGGCAAGGACCAGGACTTCTACTTCCTGGAGATGAATACGCGGCTGCAGGTGGAGCACCCGGTGACGGAGTGCATCACCGGCCTGGATCTGGTGGAGCAGATGATCCGCGTGGCGGCGGGCGAGCCGCTGGCCTTCACGCAGGCCGATGTCCGCCGCGAAGGCTGGGCCATGGAGTGCCGCATCAATGCCGAGGATCCGTTCCGCAGCTTCCTGCCGTCCACCGGCCGCCTGGTGCGCTACCAGCCGCCGAAGGCCGCGCTGCAGCAGGGCACGGTGACGCTGCAGGGTGATCGCTACTCAGGTGCCGAATTTGGCGGTGTGCGGGTGGACACCGGGGTCACCGAAGGTGGCGAGATCCCGATGTTCTACGACTCGATGATCGCCAAGCTCATCGTCCACGGGCGGGATCGCCACGAGGCCATCGGCCGCATGCGCGACGCCTTGAACGCCTTCGTGATCCGCGGCATCTCCAGCAACATTCCTTTCCAGGCCGCGCTGCTGGCGCACCCGAAGTTTGTCTCCGGCCAGTTCAATACCGGCTTCATCGCCGAGCATTACGGCAAGGGCTTCCGCGCCGAAGACGTGCCGCACGATGATCCGCTGTTCCTGGTGGCCATCGCCGCCTTCGTGCGCCGCAAGGCGCGCGAACGGGCGGCGGGCATCAGCGGGCAGCTGCCGGGGCACGAGGTGGCGCACCGTGACGAGCTGGTGGTGGTCCAGCTGGGCGACGAAGGCCGGCACCGGCACCATCCGGTGACACTGGGCGCCTTCGATGCCGTGGCCGGCACGATGACCGTCACGGTGGCGGGCCGCCGCTATGCGCTGCAGAGCCACACGCAGCTGGGCGAGGTGCGCATGGTCGGCACCGTGGATGGCCAGCCCTTCCACGCCCAGGTGGAGCGCGGCTCGGCGCGCCAGCCGCTGGCGCTGAAGGTCTCGCACAACGGCACCAGCCTGACGGCCTTGGTGCTGCTGCCCAGAGCGGCTGAGCTGCTGCGCTGGATGCCGCACAAGGCGCCGCCGGATCTGAGCAAGTTCCTGCTCTCGCCCATGCCCGGCCTGCTGGTGGATGTGGCCGTGCAGCCGGGCCAGAAGGTGCTGGCCGGCGAGAAGCTCGCCGTCATCGAGGCGATGAAGATGGAGAACATCCTCGTCGCCCAGCAGGACGGCGTGGTCAAGGAAGTGCGTGCGGCCAAGGGCGAGAGCCTGGCCGTCGATCAAGCCATCATCGCCTTCGAGTGAATCCGCCATGACAGACCCCAAACCTTTCAAGATACTGGGCATCCAGCAGATCGCCATCGGCGGGCCGAGCAAGGGCAAGCTCCGGAGCCTGTGGGTGGACATGCTGGGCCTGCAGGTCCGGAGCAGCTTCGTGAGCGAACGCGAGAACGTCGACGAGGACATCTGCGCGCTGGGCAGCGGGCCGACGGCCGTGGAGGTGGATCTGATGCAGCCGCTGGATCCGGACAGGAAGCCTGCCGTGCACACCACGCCGCTGAACCACGTGGGGCTGTGGGTGGACGACCTGCCCAAGGCCGTCGAGTGGATGACGGCCCATGGTGTGCGCTTTGCGCCGGGCGGCATCCGCAAGGGCGCTGCGGGGCATGACATCTGCTTCATCCACCCCAAGGGAAATGAGGAGTTTCCGGTGGGCGGGGAGGGCGTGTTGATCGAGCTGGTGCAGGCGCCGGTGGAGGTGGTCAAGGCCTTGGGCTGACGTGGCGAACGTGGTGCCACCGTTCGGGCCGCGCGTCGCAGCCCTTCGGGCGCCGCGGGGGCAAAGGGCCGGGACTTCTTCGCGCGGCAGACCGGCGCTTCGGCCTCACAGCAGCCGCAGATCCAGGGCCCTCGCCTGCGGGAAGATGAAATCCAGATCCTGCGTTGCCAGCCCGTACTGCCGCGCCCACAAGCCGGCCAGCACATCGCGGTAGTTCTGCAGCACCGGCAGATCGCGGTCCTGGTGCAGGTGGCGGGCTTCCACGGGCACTTGCTCGCCGCGAACGGCGGTGTGCAGGCCAGCGCTCTGCAAGCCGCCGCCCAGCACCCAGTACACGCTGCCGTGGCCATGGTCGGTGCCGCGGTTGCCGTTTTCGCGCAGCGTGCGGCCGAATTCGCTCATCACGAGCACCGTGCTGCGGGCCCACAGGGCCGGGCCCAGTTCCTGTGCGTATGCCGCCAGGCCGTTGCCAAGTTCCTGCAGCCGGGTGGCCAGCGCACCTTCGTCGGCGCCCTGGTTGACGTGGGTGTCCCAGCCGCCGATGTCCACGAAGGCCAGCGTGTGCTTGTCCTTCATCAGCCTGGCCATGCGGCGTGCTTCCGTGGCGAAGCGCCCGGAGGCCGGCGCGCCGCGGCTGGCTGCCAGCATCTCGGGGCTCATGCCGCCATAGGCCGCGCTGGCCGTCATCTCGCGCTGCGCCTCACGTTGGGCGTCGCGCTGAATGTCGTCCCGCACCGCGTAGCCGCGCTGCACGCGATCGGCCAGCGCGGTGTCGCGGTACATCGCCTCCACCAGGCGTTGCTGGTTGGCATCGGGCGCGCGCGATCGGGCATTCAGCGACACGTTGGCGACTTCGGCTCTGCCGCGCATCGACAGCGGCAGCTGTTCGCTGAAGGCCATGGGCAGAGCGACGGAGCCTGAGCCTGGACCGCGAGAGCCCAGGCGCTGCGCCAGGCGGTTGAGAAAGCCGCTGCCGGTATCGCGCGGTCCGCTGTCGGGCTGACCCATCTCGATGCGGTCCTGCGTCTCGAAGTGGCTGCGCGTGGAGATGTCGGTGCCGGCGAAGGGCACGAAGGCGGCCTGGCCGCGCTGCAGCAGCGGCAGCAGGCTGTCTTGGAGGGCCGGGTGCAAGCCCCAATCGGCGTTCAGGGCCACGGCCTTCTGGATGGCGATGTTGGGCCGTACCTCGCGGTAGAAACTGCCGGCGGGAACCAGTGCACTGGTGGCGTCGTAGGCGCCGCGCAGGAAGACGAGCAGAAAGCGCGAGTCGTCAGCCGCCGGGGCTGCCCAGGCGCCGGCGCTGAAGCTGGACAGCGCGGGCAGGCCGCAGAGCGTGGCGGCGCTGCCGGCCTTCAACCAGTGGCGCCGAGTCAGGGTCGGGGTGTGCATGGAGCTTGTGCCTCAAGGGGGAGCGGATCGGGTGCGCTGCATCAGCGCTGCATGAATTCCGGCGCGGACAGGAACAGGGCTGTCCACGCCTGCGGCGTGCTGGCCTGCGACAGGCTGTTGCGCGTGGCGGCCGAGAACTGCGCGGCCAGCGCCTGCGCCATCGCTGACGAGGTCAGGCCCTCTCGCCCCGCGCCCGGCGGCCGGCTCTCGTCCGGCTTCGTCGCCATGCCGGCGGCAGCGTCGAACAGCATCGGTGCGCCGCCAGACAGCGCGCGGGCCAGATCGAAGCGTGCCGTCATCTGGCCGGAGCCGTTCCAGGCCTCGGCCGTGTCGGGGTAGCCGTCGGGCGTCTGGCGGTGGTAGGGCGCCTCGCCCAGCTGCACCAGCCAGCGCTTCAGGGCCAGCGCGTTGGATACCGGCCGCTCTTCCGCCAGCAGCCGCACGCTGGACAGCACGTAGCGCACCGGGTCCTTGAAGGCGGGCCGGCGGGTGTCGACCAGGGCCTCGGCGTGTACCAGCACCTCCAGCGCCGCGCGGATGTTGCCGCCGTCGAAGGCCCGGGCCATGTGTTCAGCCACTGAGGGCGGCGCCTCGTGGCCCAGGAAGAAGCGCGCCATCTTGCGCGTGACGTGGCGCGCCGTGGCCGGGTGCCGGGCCAGCCGGTCCAGCACCTCGTCGAGCTCCGCGGCGCCGCGGCTGCGCAGCGTGTGACCGAGCACGGTCTTCTCGCCGTCGTCGTGCAGGTTCGCCTGGAAGACATAGAAGCCTTCGGCCGTGGCGTCGCTCTGGCCTCGCCGCGGGTTTGCCGCGCGGGCATCGGGCTCGCGCAGGCGCACGCCGTGCCCGGTCATCACGCGGGCCAGGGCCTGCACGTCCTGCTGGCCATAGCCGCCGTCCACGCCCAGGGTATGCAGCTCCAGCAGCTCGCGGGCATGGTTTTCGTTGCCGCGGTCGCGCGCGTTCTGCTGGTTGTCCAGGTACACCAGCATGGCCGGGTGCCGCGTCACCGCGCCCAGCAGCGCGCGAAAGTCACCCAGTGCGTGCGGCCGGATGGCCTGCTCCTCGTAATCGGCCAGCAGCGCGCGGATCAGGCCCTTGCGGTGGAAGACGTTGAAGTGGTTGAACCAGAACCACTGCATCTGCTCCTGCAGCTGCGCGGGGCTGTGCACGGCGCGCAGCAGCTGGCGCGTGGCGGCCTCGTTCTCCTGGCGAGTCAGTTCCAGCTGGAATTCATCGCGTGCCGCCGTGCGCTCGGCCTCGGTCTCCGCCCGCAGGCTGCGCTGCCGCAGCGCCAGGACCGTGGCCATGCGTTCGGCCGGCGGCTGCGTCACGATGCTCAAACGGTCGATCTGCGCCTGCACGGCGGGCGGAAGCGATGCCGGCGCGCCCGATAGCTGGCGGTTCAACCAATGTGACGGTCCGGCTGCCTGCAGTCGCTGGGCATCCGGGCCGTTGGCGCCCCAGGTCAGGCGGTTCAGCAGCGCGAGCGAGCGCTCGTCCAGGCCGGCGCCGGGTGGCCCCAGGACCTGCGCCTGCGCTTGGGCATCCGGCAGGCCCAGCAGCAGGGGTGTGGCGGCCGCGGCGCCGGCCAGCGCGCCCAGGCGGCGCAGAGCCTGGCGGCGGGAAAAGGGGTGGTGGCCGGCGGCGGGCATGACGTGCTCAGCCCTTGCGCACGACGCCGTTGTGGCGCGAGCGGTAGATGTGGCGGCTGGCGGCGTCCTGCGCCGCATCCAGGCGCCGGCGCTCGGCGCCGCTGAGGCTGCCGTCACGCAGGGCGCGGGTCTGCAGCTGGTCGACATGGGCCTGCCCGCGTTCCAGCCGCGCGGCTTCGCGTGCCGTCAGGGAGCCGTCCTTCAGCCCGTTCAGGATGCGGGTTTCCTGGTTGATCTCGCGCTGCACGGTGCCGGCGGCCGTCTGGGCCAGCGCGGTGCCGCTCAGGATGATGAGGGACGCGGCGAACAGGCCGCGGAGGGCGAAGGGGCGAGCTGAGCTGAGGTTCATGGATGTTCTCCGTTGCGGACCTGGGGATGGCTGCGTCGGCTCAGTCGGCGTCATCCTTGGAGGACGATGGGGTTCCGGCTGGCCTGTCGGGCAGTGTGTGCAGCCGGGTTGGCGCAGACCTGAGGCGAAGTTGTCATCCGGCTGACGGCCGCTACTTGTCAGCTTCCCGTCAATCGTGCGTCAGCCGCGTCACAGCGCCGCAGCGGCGGGGCGCTTGTGCCACGCGGGCCGGGGCCGATATCCTCGGCAAGCGAATCCGAAGCTCTCTCCCATGCGCATCCTCCTGGTTGAAGACGATCCCGCGCTGGCCGATGCCACGCGCCGCGCCCTGGTCGCCCAGGGATGGACGGTGGACTGCAGCGCGCGCGGCGAGCCCGTGCCGGCCTCCCTGAAGCAGGACCCCTACGACCTGGTGCTGCTGGACATCGGCCTGGCCGGCATCGACGGATTCGAGACCTTGCGCCGCGTGCGCGCGCAGGGCTCGAGCACGCCCGTGCTGATGATCACAGCGCGCGATGCGGTGGAAGACCGCGTGCGCGGCCTGGAAGGCGGCGCCGATGACTACCTGGTCAAGCCCTTTGCGATGGCCGAACTGGTGGCGCGTGTGCGCGTGCTCACGCGGCGCGCCCAGGCGCGCCTGGGCGACGAACTGCGCGTGGGCCGTCTGCGCATGGATCTCTCGGCGCGGCGCCTGTACTGCGCCGACGAGCCGCTGGAGATCTCTGCACGCGAGTGGCATGTGCTGGAGTACCTGCTCGTGCGCGTGGGCAAGGTGATCAGCAAGGAGCAGATCCTGCAGGGCATCGTCGGCTGGGACGAATCCCTCTCCGAGAATGCGATCGAGGTCTATGTCTCGCGGCTGCGGGGCAAGATCGAGCCCGGCGGCGTGCGCATCCGCACGGTGCGCGGCTTCGGGTACCTGCTCGAGGCCGATGGCTGAGCGCGCCGGCCGTGCGCCGCCGCCCAGCCTGCGCCAGCGCCTGTTGCGTGGCCTGCTGCTGCCGCTGGTGATCGGCGTGCCGGCGGCCGGCTGGTGGCAGATGCAGACCGTGCGCGCCCCGGCGCAGGCGGCCTTCGATCTGGCGCTGGGCAACGCGGCGATCGCGCTGTCCACCTTCATCAAGACCGATGCCGAAGGGCATGTGCTCTTCGAGCTGGATCCGCTGGCCGAGCGCGCCCTGCGCACGGATCAGTTCGACAGCATCTCCTATGCTGTGATCGGGCCCGACGGCCAGCGCATGGCCGGCGATGCGCCGCTGGCGCAGGACGCGCCCCCGCTGTTGCCGGAGGCCTGGCGCCATGACGACGGCCGCGTGGACGGCACGGAGGTCCGCATCGTGCGGCGCGGCGTGGCCTGCGGCAACGCGGTGTGCCAGGTGGTGGTGGCACAGACCACGCTGCGCCGCGATCAGGTGCTGCGCGAAACGCTGCTGGGCGTGCTGGCCGCCGTGCTTGCGCTGGCCGCCGCCGCGGTGGTCACCGTGTGGTGGGCCACGCGGCGCGCACTGCAACCCCTGGATCGCCTGGGCCAGCAGCTCACCTCGCGCAGCATCGATGACCTGCGGCCGGTGCAGGCCGATGACGCGCCGGCCGAGGCACAGCCTCTGGTGACGGCGCTGAATGCGATGCTGCAGCGTGTGCAGGGTGGCGCCCAGCAGCAGCAGGCCTTTCTGGCGGACGCGGCCCATCAGCTGCGCACGCCCCTGGCGGTGCTGCAGGCCGAAGCCGATCTGGCGCTGGCGCAGCCGCATCCCGAAGCCTTGGCGCCAACCCTGCAGCGGCTGGCGGGCGGCGCGGCGCGCGCCTCACGCATGGCGGGGCAGCTGCTGGCGCTGGCGCGCAGCGAACGAACGGCACGCATGGCCGTGCCGCTGGAACCCACCGACCTGCAGCGCCTGGCCGCGGAGGCCGCCGAAACCTGGGTGCCGCGTGCACTGCAGCAGGGCGTCGATCTGGGCTTCGAGCTGCAGCCCGCGCCGCTGCTGGGCCGCGCCTTCCTGCTGCGCGAACTGCTGGCCAACCTGATCGACAACGCCATCGTGCACGCAGGCCCCGGTGCCTGCGTCACCGTGCGCACGGGGCAGACGGGCGAAAGCTGCTGGCTGGAGGTCGAAGACGACGGGCCCGGCCTGCCGCCTGAGCTGCGTGCTGCGGTCTTCGACCGCTTCGTGCGCGGGCCGCAGGCACCGGCGGGCGGCAGCGGCCTGGGCCTGGCCATCGTGCATGACATCGCGCTGGGCCATGGCGGCCAGGTGCAGTGGCTGGATCCCCAGGGGTCGCCTGGCCAGGCCGGACCTCGGGGCGCGCTGCTGCGCGTGACCCTGCCCGTGCGTCCGCTGGGCGAGGGTGATGCGGGCCAGGGCGGGTCGGCGCTGGAATCCAGCCCGCGTACTGCTGCCAAGGCCGCCCCGGCCCAGGAGCGCCAGCCATGAAGCGGCGCCAGCTGCTGCGCGCTGCGGGCTGGCCGACGCTGGGCGCGCTGCTGCCCGGCGCCTGGGCGCCGCTTGCGCAGGCCCAGGCGCCCGTCCAGGCCCAGATGCCGGAGCTGCCCACGATGCTGGGCCGGCTGAGCGCGCAACAAGGCCCGGTGGAGGTGGCGCAAGGGGGCCAGGTCTGGCGCGAAGCGCTGCTGAACATGCCCGTCAGCCACGACAGCCAGTTCCGGCTGGGGGCTCAGGCGCGGGCCGAGCTTCGCCTGGGTGGCACGGCGCTGTTCCTGGGCGCACTGAGCGCGGTCCACCTGCGGCGCTGGGATGCGGTCACGCTGGACATCGAGGTCCTTCGAGGCCGGGTCGCGATCCTGCCGCGCATGCCCGCTGCGCCGGACATCGCCCCCTCGGGCGTGCGCCTGCAGACCGGGCCGCTGGAATGGCGACTGGCCGGCGAGGGCAGCTACCACGTCGGTCATCTGCCGGGGCCTGGACGGCTGGAGCTGGATGTCTTCGAAGGCGAAGCGCGCTGGCTTCGACCCGGCGCTCAGGCTCGCAGCCTGCGCGCCGGGCAGGCCCTGACGCTGGATACGCGCCGCGGCGCGGTGCTCTCCGAGGGGCCGGCCGAGCAGCGCCAGCTGGATGTCCGGGCGGCGCTGCGGCAGCGGCGCGCGGAGCGCGCTGATCCGGCCTTGCGCCTGAGCCCGGGGCTGACCGGCGCGGAAGAGCTGCCGGGCGTCGGAGTCTGGCGGTCCGATCCACGCTGGGGCTGGCTGTGGACGCCCACGGCTGTCGACCCGGCCTGGGCGCCGTTCCGCCAGGGCCAGTGGTGGTGGCTGGCACCCTGGGGCTGGCATTGGGTGGACGATCAGCCCTGGGGCTTCGTCACCGCACATCACGGGCGCTGGATCTTCGCGGCGGGCCGCTGGAGCTGGGCGCCGGGCCTGTTCATCTCGCAGCCGGTGGCCGTGCCGGCGACGGTGGCCTTTCTGGAACTGCCCGGCGCGCCGGGAGGGCCATCGCCCGAAGGCTGGATCGGCTGGTTTCCGCTGGCACCCGGCGAGCCCTACCGCCCGCCGTTCGACATGGACGATCGCTACCGCGTGCTGCTGCAGGCCACGCAGCCCGATGCGCGCGAGCCCTCGCAGCTGCGGCACGCACAGACCTCGTTTGCCGTCTCCATGCTGCCCCGCGGCCGCTTCGGGCAGGCGGATGCACGCGCGAGCGAAGTGACCAGCCCCACGCCGGCGCAACTGGCCGGTGCCCGCGCGCTGGACGCGCGCCGCCTGCCGGTGCCGCGCGTGACAGCCGCACCCGGGCCGCGGTGATAGGCTGGCCGCCGCGGAGGCTGCTGACCCCGCTGACCCGCTGAACCCGCTGAACCCAAGCACCCCGCGCCTCTGCCGGACCGCCGCCATGAGCCCTGATGCCCAGACCCCGCCTGCTTCCGCCGGGCGCGCAGGCCCCGTTGCCGCGGGCGCGCCACCCACCCCGGCCTGCCTGGCCGCCACGCCGCTGCTGGACAGCGACCATCCCGCCGTGATCGCCTTTGCGCGCCAGCACGCCGTCGGCCAGGACGACCGCGAGCGCGCCGTCGCGCTGCTGTATGCCGTGCGCGACGGCTTCCGCTACGACCCCTATCGCATCGACCTGAGCCCGCGCGGCATGTGCGCCAGCGCCGTGCTCGCCAACGGCCATGGCTGGTGCGTGCCCAAGGCGGCCTTGCTGGTGGCGGCGGCGCGCGCCGCGGGCATCCCGGCCCGCGCCGGCTACGCCGATGTGCGCAACCACCTGAGCACCGAGCGCATGCGCCGCACCATGAAGACCGATCTCTTCATCTGGCACGGCTATGCCGATCTGTGGCTCGAAGGGCGGTGGCTGAAGGCGACGCCGGCCTTCAACATCCAGTTGTGCGAAAGGTTCGGCCTGCTGCCGCTGGATTTCGACGGGCGCAGCGATTCGATCTACCACGCCTTCGACAAGGCAGGCCAGCGACACATGGAGTATGTCAACCAGCGAGGCGCCTTCGACGACATGCCGCTGGCGCAGATCGTGGCGGACTTCGAGGCGCTGTACGGCCGCTGGATGGCCGGTGAGGCCGCCGCAGCGCCTGGCGCTTCGGAATTCGAGCAGGACGTGCGCCGCGAGACCGCAGGCTGATCCGGGCGTTGCCGGCAGGGGCCTGAGCCCGAGTTCGACCCCGAGGTCCGCGAGGGCACCCAGGTCCGCCAGGGCGCCCGGTGGAGCCGGGGCGGGCCAGGCCGACCGCTCGCGCCGGTACCGCTGCGACGCGAGCGCTGCCGCCTGAGCCGAAGGCCCCGAGTGCGCACCTGGGCGACAATGTCGGCCTTCCTTCGTGCACCACCCGCGCTGAACCCCATGACCGCCCGCACGCTCTACGACAAGCTCTGGGACGACCATGTCGTCCACACCGAAGAGGACGGCACGGCTGTCCTCTACATCGACCGCCATCTGGTCCATGAGGTCACCAGCCCGCAGGCCTTCGAAGGTCTGCGCCTGGCGGGGCGCAAGGTCTGGCGCACCAGTTCCATCGTCGCCACGGCGGACCACAACACCCCCACCACGGGATGGGACCAAGGCTATGACGGCATTGCCGATCCGATCAGCAAGCTGCAGATCGTGACGCTGGATGCCAACATCCGCGCCTTCGGCTCGGCGGCCTACTTCCCGTTCCTGGACAAGCGCCAGGGCATCGTGCACGTGATCGGGCCGGAGCAGGGTGCCACGTTGCCGGGCATGACGGTGGTCTGCGGCGACAGCCACACGTCCACGCACGGCGCTTTCGGCGCATTGGCCCACGGCATCGGCACCAGCGAGGTCGAGCATGTGCTGGCCACGCAGACGCTGCTGGCCAAGAAGGCGAAGAACCTGCTTGTCAAGGTCGAAGGGGCGCTGCAGAAAGGCGTGACGGCCAAGGACATCGTGCTGGCCATCATCGGCCGCATCGGCACGGCCGGCGGCACGGGCTGCACGATCGAGTTTGCCGGTTCGGCCATCCGTGCCCTCAGTATGGAAGGCCGCATGACGGTGTGCAACATGGCCATTGAGGCCGGCGCGCGGGCAGGCCTGGTGGCTGTGGACGACAAGACCATCGATTACGTGCGCGGCCGGCCGTTTGCGCCCACCGGGCTCGAGTGGGAGCAGGCGGTGGCCCACTGGCGCACGCTGCACAGTGACTCAGGTGCCGTGTTTGACGAGGTGGTCGAACTGGACGCCGCGCAGATCCGCCCGCAGGTGACCTGGGGCACCTCGCCGGAGATGGTGCTGTCCATCGAGGACCGCGTGCCGGATCCCGAGAAGGAAAAGGATGCCGTCAAGCGCGGCGCGATCGAGCGCGCCCTCAGCTACATGGGCCTGGAGCCCGACAAGCCGATTGTCGACATCGTGATCGACAAGGTCTTCATCGGCTCCTGCACCAACAGCCGCATCGAGGATCTGCGCGAAGCCGCCGCGGTGGTGCGGCGGGTCGGCGGCAAGGTGGCGCGCAACGTGAAGCTGGCGCTGGTGGTGCCGGGCTCGGGCCTGGTCAAGGCGCAGGCCGAGGCCGAAGGCCTGCACGAGGTCTTCAAGGCCGCAGGCTTCGAGTGGCGCGAGCCCGGCTGCAGCATGTGCCTGGCCATGAATGCCGACCGGCTGGAGCCCGGCGAGCGTTGTGCTTCCACCAGCAACCGCAATTTCGAAGGCCGCCAGGGCGCTGGCGGACGCACCCACCTGGTCAGCCCGGCCATGGCCGCCGCGGCGGCGCTGAGCGGGCATTTTGTCGACGTGCGCCGCGTCGCCTGAACACCCGGCGTGACCCCCAAGGAGAAAGACACCATGAAGCGCCTCATTGCCCTCATCGCCAGCCTCGCTGCCGTCTGGACGCTCTCGGCCTGCAACACGGTGGAAGGCATCGGCAAGGACATCTCCAAGGCCGGCGACAAGATCGAAGAAGCCGCCAAGAAGACGAAGTGAGCATGCAAGCCTTCACCGTGCACCAGGGCCTCGTGGCCCCGATGGACCGCGAGAACGTCGATACCGACGCGATCATCCCGAAGCAGTTCCTGAAGTCGATCGCGCGGTCCGGCTTCGGCCCGAACCTGTTCGATGAGTGGCGCTACCTCGACAAGGGCGAGCCGGGGCAGGACCCAGCCTCGCGCAGGCCCAACCCGGATTTCGTGCTCAACCAGCCGCGCTACGAAGGCGCCAGCGTCCTGCTGGCACGCCGCAATTTCGGCTGCGGCTCCAGCCGCGAACACGCGCCCTGGGCGCTGGATCAGTATGGCTTTCGCGTCGTGATCGCGCCGAGCTTTGCGGACATCTTCTTCAACAACTGCTTCAAGAACGGCCTGTTGCCCATCGTGCTGCCCGAAGCCGCCGTGGCGCACCTCTTCGATGAGGTGGCCGCGTTCCCGGGCTACGGCCTCACCGTGGATCTGCCGCGGCAGGTGGTGGTCAAGCCCGATGGCAGCGAACTGCCCTTCGAGGTGCAGCCCTTCCGCAAGTACTGCCTGGTCAACGGCTTCGACGACATCGGCCTGACCCTGCGCCACGCCGACAAGATCCGCGCCTTCGAAGCCGCGCGCCTGGCGTCCAAGCCCTGGCTGGCCAACCGCCTGGGCCTCTGAGCTGCCGGACCCGGATCACCCGCACTGACAGGAATCCCGACCCATGAAGATTGCGATCCTTCCCGGCGACGGCATCGGTACTGAAATCGTGGCCGAGGCCGTCAAGGTGCTGCAGGTCCTGGATCTGCCGCTGGAGACCGAAACCGCGCTGGTCGGAGGCGCTGCCTACGAGGCACTCGGCCACCCGCTGCCGGCTTCGACCCTCCAACTCGCCCAATCAGCAGACGCGGTCCTCTTCGGCGCCGTGGGCGACTGGAAGTACGACAAGCTCGAACGCGCGCTGCGGCCCGAACAGGCCATCCTCGGGCTGCGCAAGCACCTGGGCCTGTTTGCCAACTTCCGCCCGGCCATCTGCTATGAGCAGCTGACGCACGCATCCTCGCTGAAGCCGGAGCTGGTGGCGGGGCTGGACATCCTCATCATCCGCGAGCTGACCGGCGACATCTACTTCGGCCAGCCGCGTGGCCGGCGCACGGCGGTGGACGGGCACTTCCCGGGTGCGGAGGAGGCCTTCGACACCATGCGCTACAGCCGGCCGGAGATCGAGCGCATCGCGCACGTGGCCTTTCAGGCGGCACGCCAGCGGCGCGGCAAGGTCACGAGCGTGGACAAGGCCAACGTGCTGGAGACCTTCCAGTTCTGGAAGGACGTGGTCACCGAGGTGCATGCGCAGTACCCGGATGTTCAGCTCGACCACATGTATGTCGATAACGCCGCGATGCAGCTGGTGAAGGCGCCGAAGGCCTTCGACGTGGTGGTCACCGGCAACATGTTTGGCGACATCCTCTCCGATGAGGCGGCGATGCTCACCGGCTCGATCGGCATGCTGCCGTCGGCGAGCCTGGACAAGAACAGCAAGGGCCTGTACGAGCCCAGCCACGGCAGCGCGCCCGATATCGCCGGTAAGGGAATCGCAAACCCGCTGGCTACAATCCTGTCCGCTGCCATGATGCTCCGCTACTCGCTCCAACAACCGCAAGCCGCCGACCGTATCGAGTCTGCGGTGCAGGCCGTGCTCGCCGCCGGCCTGCGCACGGGCGACATCTGGAGCGAAGGCACGCAGCGCGTGGGCACGCGCGAGATGGGTGATGCCGTGGTTGCGGCCATCACCGGCAAAACCATTACCACCAAGCGCTAGCCGCTCTCGGTTCGTCTCGCCCCTTCCCCAGGACCCCGGCGAACGAGCCGGGTGCAACCGGGGTCCGGATCCACTGAAACGGAAAGGCGAAACTGAAATGGCTCTCCCATCACATCCTCTGGTCGGTCTGGTCGGCTGGCGCGGCATGGTCGGCTCGGTCCTGATGGACCGCATGCAGGCCGAGAACGACTTTGCGCTGATCGAACCGCTGTTCTTCTCCACGTCCAATGCGGGCGGCGCTGCGCCGGCCATGGCGAAGAACGAGCCCCGACTGCAGGACGCCCATGATCTGGCCGCGCTGCAGCGCTGCGACATCGTCATCACCTGCCAGGGTGGCGACTACACCAGCGAGGTCTTCCCTCGGCTGCGCGCGGCGGGCTGGAAGGGCCACTGGATCGATGCCGCGTCCACGCTGCGCATGAAGGACGATGCCGTCATCATCCTGGATCCGGTGAACATGCCCGTGATCCAGAAGGCCTTGTCCAACGGTGGACGCAACTGGATCGGCGGCAACTGCACGGTCAGCTGCATGCTGATGGGCGTGGGCGCGCTGTACAAGGCCGGCCTGGTCGAATGGATGAGTACCCAGACCTACCAGGCGGCCAGCGGCGGCGGCGCGCAGCACATGCGCGAGCTGCTCACGCAGTACGGCACGCTGAACGCCGAGGTGCGCGACCTGCTGGCAGATCCCAAGAGTGCCATCCTGGAGATCGATCGCCAGGTGATTGCCCGTCAGCGCGCACTCGCTGGCGACGAGGTGGCCCACTTCGGTGTGCCGCTGGGCGGCTCGCTGATTCCCTGGATCGACAAGGACCTGGGCAACGGCATGTCCAAGGAAGAGTGGAAGGGCATGGCCGAGACCAACAAGATCCTCGGTCAGGGCGATGGTTTTGGCAGCGCGCCCGTGCCGGTGGATGGTTTTTGCGTGCGCGTGGGCGCCATGCGCTGCCACAGCCAGGCACTGACCTTCAAGTTGAAGAAGGACGTGCCCCTGGCGGATGTCGAGGCCATGATTGCCGGCGACAACGCCTGGGTGAAGCTGGTACCCAATACCCGCGAGGCCACGATCCGGGAACTCACCCCGGTGGCCGTGACGGGAACGATGACGATTCCCGTCGGCCGCGTGCGCAAGCTGGCGATGGGCCCGGAGTATCTGGGCGCGTTCACGATCGGCGACCAACTGCTGTGGGGTGCTGCGGAACCGCTTCGCCGCATGCTGCGCATCCTGCTGCAGGCCTGAGGCAACAAACCCGCAAGGGGCTGTCACGAGCCACGTTTCAGCACAACCGCGTCCGGGCGTTGCCAACAGGCAACAGCCCTCCCCCTATGAAACAGAAACAGGGCTTTACATAGGCAAACATCAGGTATTACTTGAGCTTGTATGCCTATATGCTTGGCTTTGTTGTCAGTTGTATGCTGCGGCTTGCCCCTATTCTGTCAATGGGCAGTTGCGGGTCGGGGGCCGAAAATGGCCAGTTCGGGACCGGTTCAACCAGCGGTCTGCGGGGAGTTACCTTGAAACATCGTTCCTTGAAGGTCAAGCGCGTGGCCTTGACGTCACTGGCCGCGGCAGCCTTTGCCTTGTTTGCGGGCCAGGCCATGGCGTTGGGATTGGGCCGCCTGAATGTTCAATCCGGATTGGGCGAAGCGCTGCGTGCCGAAATCGAGGTCACCAGCCTGTCGGCTGAAGAGGCGACATCGCTGCAGATTCGGGTGGCTTCGCCGGAAACTTATCGCGCCGCTGGTGTCGACTACCACCCGGCGCTCGCGGGCGCCCGCGTGGTGCTGTCGCGTCGGGCGGATGGCCGCCCCTACCTTCGCGTCAGCAGCGAACGGGTGGTGACCGAGCCCTTTGTCGATGTCATCCTGGAGATGAACTGGGCGACGGGCCGCCTGGTGCGCGAATACACCTTGCTGCTGGATCCGCCGCGCACGGCGCAGGCCCCCGCTGCGACGGTGGCACCGCTGGTGGCTGCCGCGCCATCTCAGCCGACGCCGGCCGCCGCACCGGCGGCCGTGACGACGCCGGTGCCACCAGCGCCGGCCGCGCCTGCGGCAGCACCACCGCCGGCTCCTGCGGCCGCGGCGGCACCCGCCGCACCAGCGCCGGCCTCCGCGCCCACTGCCACCGCCGCGCCCGCGGCCGTGGCGGCCAAGCCACCCGCGAACGAGCCCGCGAAGGCCGCCAACCGGCAGGCCGCGCGCACGGCGGCCGCCGCCGCATCGGCCGCCAGGCCCGGCGAGATCCGCGTCAAGTCCGGCGATACCTTGTCGTCCATCGCGCAGCGCGTGCAGCCGCCGGGTGTCTCGCTGGACCAGATGCTGGTCTCGATGTTCCGCAGCAACCCGCAGGCCTTTTCGGGCGAGAACATGAACCGGCTGCGTGCCGGCGTGATCCTGAAGGTGCCGGATGCCGCGGCCGCGCAGGCCGTGGATGCGGGCGAGGCGCGCTCCACCATCGTGGCCCAGAGCGCCGATTTCAATGCCTACCGCCGCCGGCTGGCGACCGACGTCGCCAAGGCACCCGAAGGCGCGCCCTCGCGCCAGGCCAGCGGCAAGGTGCAGGCTTCGGTGGACGACCGCAAGCAGGCCGCCGCGCCGACGCCGGACAAGCTGAAGCTCAGCCAGGGTGCCGTGAAGGCCAGTGCGCCGGAAGCCAAGATCTCCCGCGAAGCTGCGGCCAAGGATGCGTCCACGCGCGTGGCTGAACTGTCCCGCAACCTGGACGACCTGAAGAAGGTCCAGGGCGCTGCCACTGCCGCGGCCGGTACGCCGGCCAAGCCGCCGGCGGCCGCCCCGGCTTCAGGCCCGGGCGTCACGCTGCCAGCGGCCGGCCCCGCCGTGCCCGCCAAGGCGCCCGCACCGGCCGTTGCTGCGGCACCGGCTCCGGCCCCCGCGCCTGCCGTGCCGCCGGCGCGCCCGCCGGCCCCTGCGCCGGCGCCCGCACCGGTCGCGGCGGCTCCCACGCCACCCGCACCCGTTGCACCTGTGCCAGCGCCCGTGGTCGCCGCGGCCTCTGCCCCGGCGCCGGCCCCGGTTGCTGCCGCCAAGCCGGCTTCTGCCCCGCTGGCCATGGCCTCGGCGCCGGTGATCGCCAGGCCGGCGTCTGCCCCGGCTGTCGCGGTGGCCAAGCCGGCGTCGGCACCCGCCGTGCTGCCGCCAGCCGCCGAAGAGCCCGGGTGGCTGGCGCGCATGCTCGAGAGCCCCTTGCTGCTGCCCTTTGGCGCTGTGCTCGCCGTCGGT
The DNA here is from genome assembly GCA_016790225.1 of Rubrivivax sp. The sequence goes on along the minus strand of JAEUOZ010000002.1, from coordinate 75,767 downwards.
CTGGCGGGCTTCGGCATCTACCGGGTGCGCTCGCGCAGCCGCAAGACGGCTGGCGAGACCTCATTCATGGAAAGCCGCCTGCAGCCGGATTCGTTCTTCGGCGCCAGCGGCGGGCAGCGTGTGGATACCAGCGAAGGCGCCGGTGGCGCTTCGACGCCCTCGGCGTCGTCGATGAACTATTCGCTCAGCCAGCTCGATGCCATCGGCGACGTCGATCCCGTGGCCGAGGCCGATGTCTACCTGGCCTATGGCCGCGATCTGCAGGCCGAGGAAATCCTCAAGGAAGCGATGCGCACCGATCCGGGCCGCCTGGCCGTGCGCACCAAGCTGCTGGAGGTCTATGCCAAGCGGCGCGATGCCAAGGGCTTCGAACTGCTGGCCACGCAGCTGTTCACGCTGACGCGTGGCGAAGGCGGCGAGTGGGCCAAGGCGCAGGAACTGGGCCGCAGCATCGACCCCGAGAACTCGCTGTACACGCCAGGCGGCCGCCCCGATTCGGTGCCGGAGGACGAGCAGTTTGTCGAGCCGCTCGGGGCCAGCACGCTGCCGCAATCGGTGATGCCTTCGCCCTCCAGCTTCGGCACGCCCGGCGATCTGATGAGCGACGACAAGTCGGGCGTGTCGGTCAAGGACGTCGACATCGATCTGACCTTCGACGAAGACTTCGGCGATCCGCCGCCGCGCAAGGATCCGTACGCGCCGCACGACGCGACGATGCCCTACACGCCCGCGGCGATGGCCACCGGGGCCTCGCTCGCGGCGGCCTCGGCTGCGGCCGCTGCGACGGCTGACAACGCTGCCGATGTGATCGACATCGAGGTCAAGGAGCGCAAGGGCGACATCGACATCCCGCTTGGCGAAGGCGACGCGCTGGAATTCGATCTGTCGGATCTCTCGCTGGATCTGGACAAGCCCGCGGCATCCACCGCGCCGATGGCCAAGGCGGCCGACGTGACCGATGTGGTCGACGTGTCGTCGCGCGAGGCGCGTCCTTCGGGCTTTGTCGATCTGAGCGGCCTGCCGGACGATCCGGATTCGCGCTTCAACGACGACGGCGATCCGCTGGAGCGCAAGCTCGATCTGGCTGACGAGTTCCGCCAGATCGGCGATCTGGAAGGCGCGCGCGACCTGCTCAACGAGGTGATCACCAGCGCCGATGGCGCCTTGAAGCAGAAGGCGCAGACCATGCTGGAAAGCCTTGGCTGAGGTTTCAGTCGAGTCGACAAGCACGGCGGCCACGGGCCGCCGTGTTGCTTTGGGGCTCAGCTACGACGGGCGGCGCTACCAGGGATGGCAGTCGCAGCCCGGCGGGCAGACCGTCCAGGATCGGCTGGAGGCTGCGCTGTCGCAGTTTGCCGATTGCCGGGTGCAGACGGTCTGCGCCGGCCGCACCGATGCCGGAGTTCACGCCTTCAACCAGGTCGTGCACCTGGATGCACCGGTGCAGCGGGAGCCTTTTTCCTGGGTGCGCGGCAGCAACCGCTTTCTGGAGCCCGACATCGCCGTGCAGTGGTGCCGCCCGGTGAGCGATGGCTTCCATGCCCGACGCTCCGCGCAGGGGCGCCGCTACCGCTATCTGCTGCTGGAGTCGGCCGTCAGGCCTGCGCTGGAAGCCGGGCGCTGCGGCTGGGTCTTTCGTCCCCTGGACGGTGACGCCATGCGGCAAGCCGCCGCCTGCCTGATCGGCGAGCACGACTTCAGCGCCTTCCGCTCCAGCGAATGCCAGTCGCCCACGCCGGTGAAGACGCTGCGCGCCATCGGGATCTCGCGGCAGGGCGCTTACTGGCGCTTCGATGTCGATGGCAATGCCTTCCTGCACCACATGGTGCGCAACATCATGGGTTGCCTGGTCGCGGTGGGCAGCGGCGCGCGGCCGGCGGCCTGGATGGCACACGTGCTGGCCTCGCGCGATCGCGAGGCCGCCGCGCCGACCTTTGCGCCGGATGGGCTGTATTTTGTGGGGCCGTACTACGATGCGCGCCATGGCATCCCCGACCACACCCCGCCCATGGGCTGGCATCCCTGAAGCGCTCACGGCGCCCAACCGCCGCCACCGCACGCGCATCAAGATCTGCGGCTTGCGGCAGGAGGCCGATGTGGATGCAGCCGTCGACGCTGGCGCCGACGCGATCGGCCTGGTGCTGTATCCCCGCAGCGCGCGGGCAGTAAGCACGGCGCGCGCGGCCGAGCTGGCGCGTCGATTGCCGCCCTTCGTGGTGCCGGTGCTGCTGGTCGTCAATGCCAGCGCTGCGGAGCTGGCGCAGGCGCTGCAGGCCGTGCCGCAGGCCCTGCTGCAGTTCCATGGCGACGAGACGCCGGCCGAGTGCCGCGCCGCGGCGCGGCCCTACCTGCGCGCGGCCCGGATGGCCGCCGACTTCGATTTGCTAGACTTTGCCCGTCAGTTCGATGACGCGCAGGCCTTGCTGCTCGACACCCACGTCGAGGGCTATGGCGGCAGTGGAAAGGCGTTCGATTGGTCTCTCATTCCTCGCGGCGTCAACCTTCCGGTCGTTTTGTCTGGTGGGTTGAATCCTGCAAACGTGATCGATGGGATCGCTCGCGTCCGGCCCTGGGCCGTTGACGTGAGCTCCGGTGTCGAGCGCGTAAGAGGCATCAAGGATGCCGCGCTGATCCACCGGTTCTGCCAGGCGGTGCGTGAGGCCGATGCCGCGCTCGCCGAATCGCCATCCAAGGATTGACATGATCGACTACCAGCAGCCCGATGCCCGCGGGCACTTCGGGCCCGTCAAGGGCAGCTACTACGGTGGCACGTTTGTCTCCGAGACGCTGATCCACGCGCTCGATGAGCTCAACGCCGCCTATGAACGCTACCGCCGCGATCCCGAGTTCATGGCCGAGTTCCGGCATGAGCTCAAGCACTTCGTCGGGCGGCCCAGCCCGGTCTACCACGCGGCGCGGCTGAGCCGCGAGATCGGCGGCGCGCAGATCCACCTGAAGCGCGAGGACCTCAACCACACCGGCGCGCACAAGGTCAACAACACCATCGGCCAGGCACTGCTGGCGCGGCGCATGGGCAAGCCGCGCGTCATCGCCGAAACCGGCGCGGGCCAGCACGGCGTGGCCACTGCCACGATCTGCGCGCGGTATGGCCTGGAGTGCGTGGTCTACATGGGCAGTGAAGACGTCAAGCGGCAGTCGCCCAACGTCTACCGCATGCACCTGCTGGGCGCCACGGTGGTGCCGGTGGAGTCCGGCAGCCGCACGCTGAAGGACGCACTCAACGAGGCCCTGCGCGACTGGGTCACCCACGTGGAGAACACCTTCTACATCATCGGCACCGTGGCGGGCCCGCACCCGTATCCGGCGATGGTGCGCGACTTCCAGTCGGTCATCGGTGAAGAGTGCCTGGTGCAGATGCCCGAGCAGATCGGCCGCCAGCCTGATGCGGTGATCGCCTGCGTGGGCGGCGGCAGCAACGCGATGGGCTTGTTCCATCCCTACATCCGCCACGCAAGGGTTCGCCTGATAGGCGTGGAAGCTGCGGGCGAAGGCCTGGACAGCGGCAAGCACGCCGCATCGCTCTCGGCCGGTTCGCCGGGCGTGCTGCACGGCAACCGCACCTACCTGCTGCAGGACGACAACGGCCAGATCATCGAGACCCACTCGGTCAGCGCCGGCCTGGATTACCCCGGCGTAGGTCCCGAGCATGCGTACCTGAAGGACATCGGCCGCGCCGAATACGTGGGCATCACCGATCAGGAGGCGCTCGCGGCCTTCCACCGCCTGTGCCGCACCGAAGGCATCATCCCGGCGCTGGAATCCAGCCACGCGGTCGCCTACGCGATGAAGCTCGCGGCGACGCTGCGGCCCGATCAGCACCTGCTGGTCAACCTCTCGGGCCGTGGCGACAAGGACATCGGCACCGTGGCCGATCTGTCCGGCGCCGATTTCTACTGCCGGCCGTCCTGCCGCGGGCAGAGCGTCAAGGGCGGCTCGCCGTCCATCGAGGTGCAGCGATGAGCGCCGTCCTTGCCAGCCACACGAGTGTCAGCCGCATCGCCGCCGTCATGGCCGCGCTGCGCCGCCAGGAACGCAAGGCCCTGATCCCGTACGTCACGGCGGGTGATCCTTACCCAGCGTCAACCGTTGCCGTGATGCATGCGCTGGCCGCGGGCGGCGCAGACATCATCGAACTGGGCGTGCCGTTCTCCGATCCGATGGCCGACGGCCCGGTCATCCAGAAGGCCAGCGAACGTGCCCTGGCTCGCGGCGTGGGCCTGGCCCAGGTCCTGGCCTGGGTGGCGGAGTTCCGCCAGACGGACCAGCGCACGCCCGTGGTCCTGATGGGCTATGCCAACCCGGTGGAGCGTTTTGACCAGCGCCAGGGGCAGGGCGCCTTCGTGCGCGCCGCCGCGCAGGCTGGTGTGGATGGCGTGCTGGTGGTGGACTACCCGCCTGAAGAATGCGAAGGCTTCGCCGCGCAGTTGCGCGACGCGGGGCTGGACCTGATCTTTCTGCTGGCGCCCACCTCGACCGACGCGCGCATTGACGCAGTCGGACGTATCGCCAGCGGCTATGTGTACTATGTCTCGCTGAAGGGCGTGACCGGCGCCGGGCATCTGGATACGGACGCGGTCGCCAAGGCGGTGCCGCGCATCCAGGCGCGCGTCAAGGTGCCGGTGGGCGTCGGGTTCGGGATTCGGGACGCTGCCACGGCCCGTGCCGTGGGCGCCGTGGCCGATGCGGTGGTCATCGGCTCGCGCCTGGTCCAGATCCTGGAAGCCCAGACCGAAGCGCAGGCGCCCGAGGCGGCGCAGGCCTTCATGGCCGAGATCCGGCAGGCACTCGATGAGCGAATGCCTGCCCAGCAAGGAGTGTTGCGATGAGTTGGTTCGACAAGCTGCTGCCGCCCAAGATCCAGCAGACGGATCCGGCCGAACGGCGCACGATCCCGGAAGGTCTGTGGATCAAGTGCCCGTCCTGCGAATCGGTCCTCTACAAGACCGATCTGGAGCAGAACCTCAATGTCTGTCCCAAGTGCAGCCACCATCACCGCATCGGCGCGCGGGAGCGGCTGGATGCCTTCCTGGATCCCGAAGGCCGCTACGAGATCGGCCAGGAAGTGCTGCCGGTCGATGCGCTGAAGTTCAAGGACAGCAAGAAGTACCCCGAACGCCTGAAATCAGCGCTCGAAACCACCGGCGAGACCGATGCCCTGGTGGTGATCGGCGGCGCGGTGATGACCGTTCCGGTCGTCGCGGCCTGTTTCGAGTTCGATTTCATGGGCGGCTCGATGGGCTCGGTGGTCGGTGAGCGCTTTGTGCGGGGTGTCGAGAACGCGATCGAGCAGAAGGTGCCCTTTGTCTGCTTCACCGCCACGGGCGGCGCCCGCATGCAGGAGGGCCTGCTCAGCCTGCTGCAGATGGCCAAGACCAACGCCGCGCTCACGCACCTGGCCAAGGCGCACCTGCCCTACATCAGCGTGCTCACCGATCCCACCATGGGCGGGGTCTCCGCCAGCTTCGCCTTCGTGGGCGATGTGGTGATCGCCGAGCCCAAGGCCTTGGTCGGCTTTGCCGGCCCGCGGGTGATTGAAAACACCGTGCGCGAGAAGCTGCCCGAAGGCTTCCAGCGCGCCGAGTTCCTGCTGGGCAAGGGGGCGGTGGACATGATCGTCGATCGCCGCGAGCTGCGCCCCAGCATCGCGCGCATGCTGTCGATACTGCAGCGCCAGAGCGCCGAAGCCGTGGCGTGACGCGCGACACGGCAATAGTTGGCTGATCGCGCCGTGCAGGCTGCCGGCGCCCGCACGATGAACTGAGGGGTTTCTACAGTCCTGTTCCGCGGATCCGAAAAGATCCGCAGGGACACGAACAGGAACCCCTCATGGCTCACTCCATCCGCCGCGCGGCCCTGCCGCTGCTCCTCGCGCTGCTGACGCCCCTGGCGCATGCCGATCAGGTGAGGCTGGACGACTTCAGCATCGCCGGTCCTTCCGGGCTGAGCGTCGTGGCCAGCAACCTGGGCGCGACCTGGTACGGCCCCGCCGGCCAGTTCACCGGCATGCTGAACGGAAACTCCTTCGTCACCTACTGCGTGGACATGCCGCAGCATGCGGACTTCGGCGTGACCTATACCAACTACCACCGGGTGGACGGCGCCACGGCCTTCGGTGCCGAGAAGGCACAGGATCTGGCCCGGCTGGTGACCTACGTAGGCCTGTCGCCGCAGTACTCCACCGATTCCGCCATGGTGCAGGCGGCCATCTGGGAGGTGGTGCACGAGACCGGCCGCAACTACAGCTTCACCAGTGGCGACGTGGTGGCCACGGGGCTCGACGCATCCACGCAGGACTGGCTGGACGCCTTCGACTGGGCCGCCATGCGCAGCACGACGGCCGCCTTCGACGTGAGCGCCCTGGCCAGCGCCACCAACCAGGACTTCCTCATCACCACACCCATTCCCGAGCCCAGCACCTATGCGCTGATGGCGCTGGGCCTGGGCCTGGTGGGCTTTGCGGCGCGCCGGCGCACGGCTTCTGCCGCTGCCCCTGTCGCTGCCGCGCGAGCCACCGACGCGCCACCGGCCGCCTGACCGACCCTGCGCCGGGGGCGTGCACTCGGCACGCGGCGCGCGCGGGGCTTGAGGCAGTCGCTACCATGCGCCGGTGAGCTCACCCCAGACCCTTGCCGACTGGCTCGCGCACTGCGAGCGCCTGCACCCCAAGACCATCGACATGAGCCTGGCCCGCGTGGCCGAGGTCCGCTCGCGCATGGGCCTGCACCTGGACGCCACCGTGGTGACGGTGGCCGGCACCAACGGCAAGGGCTCCACCTGCGCGATGCTCGAATCCATCGCGCTGCAGGCCGGCTTCAGGGTGGGTCTGTATACCAGCCCGCATCTGGTCCACTTCGAGGAGCGCTGCCGCGTCCAGGGCCAGCCGGTGGCTGCGGATCAGCTGCTGCCGCACTTCGAGGCCGTGGAGCAGGCGCGCGGCCATACGAGCCTGACCTACTTCGAATTCACGACGCTGGCCATCCTGCGCGCGCTGGCGCAGCAGCCGCTGGACCTGGTCATCCTCGAAGTGGGCCTGGGCGGACGGCTGGACGCCGTCAACGTCATCGATGCCGATGCCGTGATCATCACCAGCATCGATCTCGATCACATGGAGTACCTGGGGCCGGATCGCGAAAGCATCGGTCGCGAAAAGGCCCATGTGATGCGCGCCGGCCGCCCGGCCATCGTGAGCGATCCGCTGCCGCCCGAGACCGTGCTGCAGCATGCCGCGGCGCTGGGCGCCGATCTCTGGCGTGTGGGCCGCGATTTCGGGCACACGGGCGACCGGCAGCAGTGGAACTGGTGGGGCCGCAGCCAGCGCTTCAATGCGCTGGCCTATCCGGCGCTGCGCGGCGCCAACCAGCTGATCAACGCGGCGGGCGTGCTGGCCGCCTTCGAGGCCCTGCGCGGGCGCGTGCCGGTCTCGGCGCAGGCGGTGCGCTCGGGGCTGGCGCTGGTCGATCTGCCGGGCCGCTTCCAGATGTTGCCCGGGCAGCCGGCGCTGGTGCTGGACGTGGCGCACAACCCGCAATCCGTGGCCACGCTGGCCGTCAATCTGGACCAGATGGGCTTCTTTCCGCGCACACACGCCGTCTTCGGTGCCATGGCCGACAAGGATCTGGCCACGATGCTGCCGCGCATCGCGCCGCTGATCGACAGCTGGCACCTGTGCGATCTGCCCACGCCCCGCGCAGCACCGGCGCGTGAACTGGCCGCGCGTCTGGCCGCCATCCAGCCCGCATCCCCGGTTCCACGGCACGAGCACCCGGATCCTTCCAGCGCGCTGCGCGCCGCCCTGGCCGCGGCAGACCCCGCTGATAGAATTGTGGTCTTTGGATCCTTCTACACCGTGGGCGGCGTTCTGAAGGACGGCCTGCCGCGACGTCAGGCCCCGCACCTCGGTTGACCGGGGTCGCGCAGGAGCCGCCGCGCACAGGCACCATGGCCCTTCCCCCCTTGCTGAAGCGCCGCTCCAAGGACGCTGCCGCGTCCGGCGCAGTGGATGCCGAGGAGCTGCAGTCCCGCACACGCGCCCGTCGCCGGCTCGTGGGCGCGGCGATCCTGCTGGTGCTGGGCGTGATCAGCTTCCCGCTGCTCTTCGAGACCCAGCCCCGCCCGGTGCCCGTTGACATCCCGATGGTCATTCCCTCGCGCGAGGGCGCTGCACCGCTGGCCGTGCCGCCGCGCCTGCCGCGTCCGGCCTCCGGCGCCGAGGCTGGCACCTCCGGGGCGCTGGCTTCGGTGCCCGGTGCGCGGGCGATCGAACGCCCCGTGGCCGCCAGTCAAGCCGCCGCGGCGGGTGCGGCAGCGCCGGCGGCGGCATCGGCACCGGCCCCGCGGCCGGCCGCCTTGAGTCCGGCCCCCCCGGCCCCCGCGGCCCCAGCGGCCGTCGCTGCACCAGCGGCATCAACGCCCGCGCCCGCGGCCGCGCGTGCGCCGGCGAAGGCTGAAGCGCCGCCCGGCGTCAGGCCGGAAGCCAAGGCCACGCCCAGGCCGGACGCCCGATCAGATGCCAAGGCCGAGGTGAAGGCGGAGACCAAGGCGGATGCCAAGGCGGCTCCCAGCCCGAAGGCTGAAAGCAGGCCCGAAACCAAGCCCGAAACCAAGGCCGCAGCCAAGGAAGAGCCCAAGGATGCGGCAGCCAAGGCTGGCCGCTTTGTCGTGCAGGTCGGCGCCTATGCCGACGAAGCCTCGGCTCGCGAGGCGAGGCAGAAGGTCGAAAGACTCGGGCTGAAGACCTACACGCAGGTGGTCGAGATCCAGGGTGTCAAGCGCATCCGGGTGCGGATCGGGCCCTTCGAGACGGCGCAGGAGGCCAGCCAGGCGCTGGCCACGCTGAAGGCAGGCAAGTTGCCGGGCGCGGTGCTGACGCTGTGAGCGGCCCGCAGGCACTGGATCTCGGGATGCTGGCGATCCTGGGCTTGTCGATGCTGATCGGCATCTGGCGTGGGCTGGTCTATGAATTGATGTCGCTGGCAGGCTGGGTGGTGGCCTACATCGCCGCTCTGGCATTTGCGCCGCAGGTCGGCCCCTATCTGCCGATCGGGGAGCCGGGCTCTTCGCTCAACCAGGCGGCCGCCGTGGCGGCGACCTTCGTGATGACGCTGATCGTCTGGGGCCTGCTGGCGCGCCTGGTGCGCATGCTTGTCGCGGCCACGCCGCTCACGGTGCCGGATCGTCTGCTCGGCGCGGGCTTCGGCTTCTTGCGGGGCTTGTTGCTGCTGATGGTGCTGGCCACCGTGCTGGCGCTCACGCCGGCGGCACAATCCCCCAGCTGGCAGCAGTCCCGCGGCGCGCAGTGGCTGGGCGTGGCCATCGAAGGGCTGCGCCCGGCCTTGCCCGAATCCGTCGCCCGCTGGCTGCCCCAGCGCCGCAAGAGTTGACCGAGAACACCATGCCCCTGGATACCGTTCACACCGACCGGGCTGAGCCTGCGGCCACGTCCTGCTGCGCAAGGCTGAGCTGACATGTGCGGCATCGTCGGCGTCATCGCCCAGGCTCCGGCCAACCAGCTCATCTACGACGCGCTGCTGCTGCTTCAGCACCGCGGGCAGGACGCCGCCGGCATCGTCACCATGCAGGGCACCAAGTGCTACATGCAGAAGGCGCGCGGCATGGTGCGCGATGTCTTCCGCACGCGCAACATGCGGGCGCTGCCCGGCACGGTGGGTCTCGGCCAGGTCCGCTACCCCACCGCAGGCAATGCCTACAGTGAAGAAGAGGCGCAGCCCTTCTACGTGAATGCGCCTTTCGGCGTGGTGCTGGTGCACAACGGCAATCTCACCAACGCAGCGGCGTTGAAGTCGGAGCTCTTCGACATCGACCGGCGGCACATCAACACCGAGAGCGATTCCGAGGTCCTGATCAACGTGCTTGCGCACGAGCTGGAACTGGCCGCGCGCGATCTGCCCTTGACGCCGGAAGAGGTCTTTCAGGCCGTCAGCGCCGTGCACCGGCGCGTCAAGGGCTCGTATGCCGTGATCGCGCTGATCGCCGGGCATGGCCTGCTGGCCTTTCGCGATGCCTTCGGCATCCGGCCCCTGTGCTGGGGCGAGGCCGAGGGCCCGCAGGGGCGCGAGGTGATGATCGCCAGCGAGTCCGTGGCCCTGGAAGGCACGGGGCACCGCCTGGTGCGCGATCTGGCCCCTGGCGAGGCGATGTTCGTGGATCTGTCCGGCCACGTGCACACCCGGGCCTGCGCCGAAAACCCGTCCCTGCAGCCCTGCATCTTCGAGTATGTGTACCTCGCGCGGCCGGACTCGGTGCTGGATGGCATCTCGGTCTACCAGGCGCGGCTGAACCTGGGCGAGACGCTCGCGCAGCGCGTGATCTCCACCATGCCACCCAATGAGATCGATGTCGTCATCCCGATCCCGGAGTCCAGCCGCCCCAGTGCCATGCAGCTGGCGCACCGCATCGGCAAACCCTATCGCGAAGGCTTCGTCAAGAACCGCTACGTGGGCCGCACCTTCATCATGCCGGGGCAGGGCGTGCGCAAGAAGAGCGTGCGCCAGAAGCTCAACGCCATCGGCCTGGAGTTCAAGGGCCGCAACGTGCTGCTGGTGGACGATTCCATCGTGCGCGGCACCACCAGCAAGGAAATCGTGCAGATGGCGCGCGAAGCCGGCGCGCGCAAGGTCTACATGGCGTCGGCCGCGCCGCCGGTTCGCTACCCCAATGTCTATGGCATCGACATGCCCACGCGCGAAGAACTGGTGGCGCACGGCCGCAGCATCGAGGAGATCCGCGATTTCATCGGGGCGGATGCGCTGATCTACCAGGATGTGGACGCGATGAAGCGGGTGATCCGCGCACTGAACCCGGCCGTGGCCGGCTTCGAGGCCAGCTGCTTCGACGGCCACTACATCACCGGTGACATCAGCCTGGACGACTTCGCCGCGATCGAGCAGCAGCGGCGCAGCCAGGCTACCGAAGAGGACGAGGTCGAGCGCAGCCGCCTGGCCCTGGCTTCCGGAGAGCGCTGATGGAGCCGAAGAAGGGCATTGCCCGCGTCGATCTGCCGGCCGATGCGCGCCTGGATACCCTGGCCGTGCGCGAGGGCCTGCCGCCGTCGCCCTGGGGCGAGAACTCCGAGGCGTTGTTTCTCACCAGCTGCTTCGTTCACCCGGATGCGGCCACCGCGGCGCGGCGCTTTGCCAACGAGGAAGACGCCTTCGTCTACAGCCGCTTTTCCAACCCCAACGTCACCATCTTGGAGCGCCGTCTGGCGGCGCTGGAAGGCACCGAGGCCTGCATCGGCACCAGCAGCGGCATGGGCGCGATCCTGCTGCTGTTCATGAGCCTGCTGAAGGCCGGCGATCACGTGGTCTGCTCGCAGAGCGTCTTCGGCGCCACGATCAAGCTGCTGCAGACGGAATTCGGCAAGTTCGGCGTCGAATCCAGCTTCGTCAGCCAGACCGATGTGGCGCAATGGAAGGCAGCCATCCGGCCGCAGACGCGGCTGCTGTTCGCCGAGACGCCGACCAACCCGATGACCGAGGTCTGCGACATCCGCGCGCTGGCCGATCTCGCCCATGAGGCCGGCGCGCTGCTGGTGGTGGACAACTGCCTGTGCTCGCCGGCGCTGCAGCAGCCCGTGAAGTTCGGCGCGGACATCGTGATGCACTCGGGCACCAAGTTCCTGGATGGCCAGGGCCGCGTCAACGCCGGCGCCTTGTGTGCCTCCGAAGCCCTGGTGGCCGGCAAGTTCGTGCCCATGCTGCGCAGCGCGGGCATGAACCTCTCGGCCTTCAACGCCTGGGTCGTCGCCAAGGGCCTGGAAACGCTCTCCGTGCGGGTGCTGGCGCAGAGCGATCGCTGCCTGGCGCTGGCGCGCTGGCTGGAGACCCATCCCGCGGTGGAGCGCGTGCTGCACCCGGGTCTGGCCTCGCACCCGCAGCATGAACTCGCCATGCGCCAGCAGAACGGCCGCGGTGGCGCTGTGCTGGCCTTCCTGGTCAAGGGCGGCCGTGAAGAGGCATTCAGCGTCGTGGACGCGACGCGCCTGTGCAGCATCGCGGCCAACTTCGGCGACGTTCGCAGCATCATCACGCACCCGGCCAGCACCACCCATGGCCGCCTGACCGAAGAGCAGCGCCAGGCGGCTGGCATCACGCAGAACATGATCCGGCTGGGCGTGGGCCTGGAGGATGTCGAAGACCTCAAGGCCGATCTGGCCCGCGGCCTGGATCGCCTGGCCTCCTGAAGCATGAATGCCAACGCCCCTGTCCGCACGCGCATCGCGCCTTCGCCCACCGGCTTCCTGCACCTGGGCACAGCCCGGACGGCGCTGTATTCCTGGGCCTATGCGCGCCACCATGGTGGCCGCTTCGTGCTGCGCATCGAAGATACCGATGTCGCGCGCTCCACGCAGGATTCGGTGGACCAGATCCTCGCCTCGCTGCGCTGGCTGGGGCTGGATCACGACGAGGGCCCGCACTTCCAGATGCAGCGCCTGGCGCGCTACCACGCGGTGGTCGAGCAGATGATCGCGGCCGGCAGCGCCTACCGCTGCTGGTGCACGCCCCAGGAGCTGGATGCGATGCGCGAAGCGCAGCGCGCGCGCGGCGAGAAGACCCATTACGACGGCCGTTGGAGACCGGAGCCGGGCAAGACGCTGCCCGCGCCGCCCGCCGACGTGCAGCCCGTGGTGCGCTTTCGCAACCCCCGTGACGGCGAGGTCAGCTGGGACGATCTGGTCAAGGGGCCGATCACCATCGGCAACCGCGAGATCGATGACCTGATCATCCTGCGGCCCGCTCCGGAAGGCGCTTCGGCCGAGGCCCAGGCACTGGGCGTGCCGACCTACAACTTTGCGGTGGTGGTCGACGACTGGGACATGGGCATCACGCACGTATTCCGCGGCGACGAGCACGTCAACAACACGCCCTGGCAGATCAACATCTTCCAGGCGCTGGGTGCGCCGCTGCCGCGCTTCGGCCACTGCCCGATCATCCTGGGCGACGACGGGCTGAAGCTTTCCAAGCGCCGCGGCGCGGTGAGCGTCACAGCCTATGAAGATGCCGGTTATCTGCCCGAGGCCATGCTCAACTACCTGGCCCGCCTCGGCTGGAGCCACGGCGACGAAGAGCTCTTCAGCCGCGAGCAGATGGTGGCCTGGTTCGATGGCAGCCACCTGGCGCGCAGCCCGGCGCAGTGGGATCCGGCCAAGCTGGCCTGGGTCAATGCGCACTACCTGAAGCAGGCCGACGACACGCGTCTGGCCACGCTGGTGGGCGCGCAGCTGGCCACGCGCGGCCTGCCCACGGCTGACGGTACGCGCCTGGCTTCGGCCTGCGCCCTGTTCAAGGACCGCTGCAGCACGACGGTCGAGCTGGCCGACTGGATCCAGATGCTCTTCGTACCGGTCTCGGCGCGAGCAGAAGACCTGGCGCAGCACGTGACCGACGCCGTGCGCCCAGCCCTGCAAAGCCTGCGTGACCGGCTGGCCGAAGTGGCCTGGGACAAGGCATCCATCGCCACGGCGATGAAGGAAACGCTGGCGCAGCACGCACTGAAGATGCCGCAGCTGGCACCGGCCGTGCGCGTGCTGGTCTGCGGCCGCGCGCAGACGCCTTCCATCGACGCGGTGTTGGCCCTGTTCGACAGGCAAACCGTGCTGGAGCGACTGCAGCACGTGTGAGCGCAAAAAGTCCGCATATAATGCGAGGCTCGACTGAACGGCGCTGTGCTGAAGATCGAAAGATCGGGGGTATAGCTCAGCTGGGAGAGCGCTTGCATGGCATGCAAGAGGTCAGCGGTTCGATCCCGCTTACCTCCACCATCACCAAGCGCCGTTTCAGACGGCGAAGTATCTGTCCCCTTCGTCTAGAGGCCTAGGACACGACCCTTTCACGGTTGTAACAGGGGTTCGAATCCCCTAGGGGACGCCAAGTTCGGCGGCACTTGAGGTTCGCAAGAGCCTGAAGCCATCGGCCACGCGGAGTGGTAGTTCAGTTGGTTAGAATACCGGCCTGTCACGCCGGGGGTCGCGGGTTCGAGCCCCGTCCACTCCGCCAAGCATCACAACGGGCCACGGCTTTCGAGTCGTGGCCCGTTTCCTTTTCTGAGCTTCTGTGATCTCAGCGGCCTGCGGGACGCGCCCGATGGCGCGCCGGCGAAGCCCGCGGCACGATGGGCGGGATGGACAGCCTGAGCCCCGAAGAGCGTCGCCGCTACCATGAGCAGGGCTGGGTGGTGCCGCAATTCCGCCTGCCGCCCGACCGCGTGCAGCAGATGGCGGCAGCGCTGGAGCGGCTGCTGGCCGCCAACCCGGGCGTGCGACCCGAGAAGCTGGTCTCGGCCCATGTCGAGGGCGACAACGGCGAGGGCGTGCGCGGCGTGGCGGATTTCCTCGATCTGGCCTGCGATCCGGTGATCGTCGACCGTGTCAGCGAGCTCATCGGGCCGGATGTCATCCTCTGGGGCTGCCATGTGTTCTGCAAGCCGGCCGGCGAGGGCTTCGAGACGCCCTGGCATCAGGACGGTCACTACTGGCCCATCCGGCCGCTGGCTACCTGCACGGCGTGGGTGGCACTCGAACCGTCCACATCAGCCAACGGCTGCCTGCGCGTGATCCCCGGCTCGCACCGCGGCCGGATCCTGCACGAGCACCTTCACGAAGACCGCAGCGACCTGACGCTCAACCAGCGCATGGCCGACGGCAGCTTCGACGAAAGCCAGGCGGTGGATGTGGAACTGCAGCCGGGTGAGCTCTCGCTGCACGACGTCTACATGATCCACGGCGCACGCGCCAATACCTCGCCGCAGCGGCGCACGGGCGTGGCACTGCGCTACATGCCGGCCAGTTCCCACTTCGATCGCCGCCTGAGGCCCGTGGAAGGCCGCTCCGGCGTGCCGGTGGACTTTGCCCGGCGCCCCTTGTGGCTACTGCGCGGCGTGGACCGCTGCGGGCTCAACGACTTCGAGACGGGCCACCGCCGCTGACGCCGGCTGCCGCGCGCGGCGCCAGCAGTCCGGTGCTCAGCGCCGTGCCCAGCACGATGACGGCGCAGCCGCCGGCCATCACTGGCGTGAGGCTCTCGGCAAGGAAGATCCAGCCCCAGAGCACGGCAAAGAGCGGGATCAGGAAGGTCACGGAAATCGCCTTGGCCGGCCCGACCTGCGCGATGAGCCGGAAGTACAGCAGGTAAGCCAGGCCGGTGCAGGCCAGACCCAGCACAAGCACGGACAGCCAGGCCCGGGTGCCGGGCATCTGCGTGGGCCACCAGAGGGCGGCCGGGATCAGCAGCACGATCGTGGCGGCCAGCTGGCTGCCGGCGGCCACGGCCAGGGGTGGCACACCGCCGAGGTGGCGCTGCGTGAGGTGCGAGGCCCAGCCGTAGCAGGCCGTGGCGGCCAGGCAGGCCAGGACCGCGCCCGTGGCGCCGGAGATCGCACCATCGCCCTTGAAGCCGGCCTTGTCCCAGGCCAGCCACAGCACGCCGGCAAAGCCCAGCGCCAGACCCAGCAGCCGCCAGCGCCCGGGCCGCTGGCTCAGCCACAGCCAGCCGATCAAGGCACCCCACAAAGGCGCCGTGGCATTGAAGATCGACGAGAGGCCCGCCGTGATGTAGAGCGCCGCATAGGCGAAGGCGAGGAAAGGCAGTGCCGAGTTGACGACGCCCACCAGCGCGATGGTCCTGGCGTGCTGGCGCAAGGGCGCCTGCAGGCCCTTACACCAGACGATGGGCAGCAGCGCGGCGCTGGCCAGCGCCACACGCAGACAGGCCAGCGCCACGGGCCCGAAGTCGGCCGCGCCCAGGCGCATGAAGAGGAAGGACGCTCCCCACAGCGCGGCCAGCGCGAGCAGGTCGATCAGGCTGCGGCGGCTCATGGGCGAAGGGTCGGCATCCGGACGATCAGGTGAGGGCTCAGACTTCTCAAACCAGCAGCGTGCCTTCGTGCTGGAGCAGGCGTTGCTTCAAGGGCAGGCCGCTGGCATAACCGGTGAGCGAGCCATCGGCGCCGATCACGCGGTGGCAGGGCACCAGCACGGCCACGGGGTTGCGCCCGATGGCAGTGCCGGTGGCGCGCGGTGCGCTGTCCGGCCCGACGCGCCGCGCCACCGCGCCGTAGGTCCAGGTGTGGCCGGCGGGAATGGCCAGCAGCGCCTGCCAGACGGCGCGCTGGAACGGCGTGCCGTGCAGATCGAGCGCGGGTATCGGCAGCGGCGCCGCGGCATCCTGCCAGTAGCCTTGCAGCCAGTCGCGCACCGCGCGCAGGTGGGGGTCGTCCGGCTTCAGCGGCACCGTGTCGTGCGGGCCGGGGTGGTAGCGGTCGGCATCGAACAGCAGGGCGGCCAGGCCCCGGGCGGTGGCCATCGCGGTCATCGCGCCCAGCGGCGTGGAGATCACATCGCGGGCGATCAGGGGTACATGGGCGAACGGTGTGGACATGGCGGCTCTCAGGGGCTGGGTTTGCGACGGCGGGCGGCGGGCGGGCGTGCGCAGGGGGCGCCATCGCTGCCCGAGATCGCGGGCTGCGGCTCGGGCGTCGGCTTTTCCAGCGTCTGCCACAAACGGATCACCGCATAGGCGCGCCAGGGCCGCCAGGCTTCGGCGCGTGCCAGGGCTTCACGCGGATCGCGGGTGCCCAGCGCGTTGAGCACGCCGATGTCGCTGGCGGCAAATGCATCCGGCCAGCCCAGCACGCGCAGGGCGATCAGCTGCACGGTCCACTCGCCGATGCCCGGCAGCGCGCGCAGCGCCTGCAGCGTGGGCTCCAGCGGCGCGGCCGGGTGCAGCTCGATGCGGCCTTCGGCCACCGCGCGCGCCAGTGCCTGCAGCGCGCCAACCCGCTGGCGCACGATGCCCAGCCGGCCCAGTTGATCAGCCGACGCTTCGGCCAGCCGCGGCGCGGCGGGAAACAGGCGATCGAGGCCCGCGTGCGGCGTCGTGATCGGCTCGCCGAAGGCTTCCACCAGCCGCCGGCACAGCGTGCGTGCCGCGGCCACGGTGACCTGTTGGCCCAGGATCACGCGCACGGCGGACTCGAAGCTGTCAAAGCTGCCCGGCAGTCGCAGGCCGGGGACGGCGGGGCTGGCCACATCGGCCAGCGTCGCCTCGGTGAGCGAAGGATCGGCGTCCAGATCCAGCGCATGGCGCACGCGCTGCAGCACCGCGCCCAGCACCGGAATCAGGCCGGGGCTGAGCTGAACCCGCACCTCGGGCCGGGTGACTGGCAGTGCCAGTTCGATCCAGCCGGCATGGCGCTGAGCTTCGGCTGTGAGCGCCAGGCTGCGGCGGATCGTCAGGCCATGCTCGCCGATCAGGACCTCCTCGATGCCTGGCAGCGCGCGGTTCGCCAGAAAGCGCCCCATGCCGGCCAGGTCGTAGGGCGGCCGGTAGCCCAGGGTGAGCGACACGCCGTGGCTGCCGGATGGCGCCAGGGCCGGGGCGCCGCGCTGGCGCAGCGCGCTGGGGCTGAGCCGGTAGTGCTGCGCAAACGCGGCGTTGAAGCGCCGCAGGCTGCCAAACCCGCTGGCGTGCGCGATGGCCGTCACGCTCAGCGGCGTGTCGGTGAGCAGCGCCTTGGCGTGCAGCAGGCGGCGCGTATTGAGGTAGGCCAGCGGCGAGACACCCAGGGCCTGGCCGAAGATCCGGCGCAGGTGCCGATCGGTCACGCCCAGCCGCGCAGCCACAGCCGGCATCGGCAGCTCGCGCCCTTCGGCGGCCGCGGCGTCGATGACACGCGCCGCCTGATGGGCCAGGGCCAGCGGCGAATCGATCAAGGACAGGCCGGGCGCCAGCTCGGGCCGGCAGCGCAGGCAGGGCCGAAAGCCCGCCGATTCCGCCGCGGCGGCGTGGGCGAAGAAGCGGCAGTTGCGCTGCAGCGGCGTGCGCACGCGGCACACCGGGCGGCAATAGATCCCGGTGCTGGTGACGCCCACGAAGACGCGCCCGTCGAATCGCGCGTCGCGGGCCAGCAGCGCCGCATACCAGCCGGCGTCACCGGGCGTGGCCGGGGCGCGGGCAGGCATCGGGGCGGTGCTGGAGGCGGTGCTTGCGGCAGGGCTCATGCGGCCATGATAGGCATCGCGCCCGCGCGCACTCGCCGTTTTCGGACCTGTGCCTGCGGCCCAGACTCCTGGCCGCGCTGCGCCGGCCCGGCGGCCTACATCGCCTTGAACAGGTGCACGTAGGCCCGGCTCACCGGCAGTTCACGGGCATGGCCGCGCAGGCGCACGAAGAGCCGGCTGTTCTCGTCGCGCCGCGTGCCGGCCAGATGGTCCAGGTTGACGAGCGTGGAGCGGTGGATCTGCCAGAAGCGCTGCGGATCCAGCTGCTGCGCAAGCTCGGCGATGGGCGTTCGGATCAGGTGTTCCGCCGAAGCCGTCTGCACGCAGGTGTACTTGTCGTCGGCATGAAAGAAGAGCACCTCGTCCACGGCAATCTGGTGCGTGAGTTCGCCCGAGCCGGCGCGGATCCAGCGCAGCGGGGCCTGCGCCGGCCCGCGCGCCAGCAGCCGCTGCAGCACGCCGGCGAGGGCCGGGTCCTCGGGCACGGCATCCAGGCTGCGCTTGAGACGCTCAACGGTCAACATCAGCCGCTCGCGGCTCACGGGCTTGAGCACGTAATCGACGGCCGCCTGCTCGAACGCCTGCACCGCGTACTCGTCATAGGCGGTGACGAAGACCGTGCGCGTGCGGCCCTCGATGCCCTGCGCGACTTCCAGGCCGGTCAGGCCCGGCATCTGGATGTCCAGGAAGGCCACGTCGGGCTGCAGTGCGGCGATGCGCTCGGCCGCTTCCAGGCCGTGGCGGGCCGTGTGCAGCAGGCGCAGTTCGGGCCAGAGCACGGCCAGCTCCGCGGCCAGGGCGCGCGCCAGGTGGGGCTCGTCGTCGGCAATCAGGGCGGTGGGGTTCGCATCGCTCATGGTTCAGCTCCGCAAGGGCTGCGCGCCGGGCTTGTCGGCGGGCGCATCCGCTGCCACCCAAGGCAGGCGCAGCCGCGCCCGCGTGCCGCGTTCCAGCGCGATCAGCTCCAGCCCGCCGTCGTTGCCAAAGGCCGTGGCCAGGCGCTCGCGCACGTTTGCCAGGGCCATGCCGGCGCCCTTGCGGGGTGCCGCAGCCAGACCGCGGCCGTCGTCGCTGACCTCCAGGATCAGGCTCGGGCCCTCGATGCGCGCAGAGATGATCACCGTGCCGCCTTCCACCTGGGGTTCCAGACCGTGGTGCAGCGCATTCTCGACCAGCGGCTGCAGCAGCAGGGGCGGCAGCCGTACCTGGCGCGCGGCGGCATCGGCCTCGATGCGGAAGCGCAGACGTTCCTCCATGCGCGTCTGCTGAACCAGAAGGTAAGCCTCCGCCAGGCGCAACTCGTCGTCCAGGCTGGCCTCGGCGCGGCGCATCTCGGTCAGCGAGGCGCGCAGGTACTCGGTGAAGCGATCGAGCATCTGCCTGGCCCGCGGTGCATCGTGATCGATCAGGGCCTGCACGTTGGCCAGGGTGTTGAACAGGAAGTGGGGCTCGATCTGCGCCTGCAGCAGGCGCAGCTGCGCTTCGGTGGCGCGCTTCTCGGCCTCGATCTGGCGCGCCTTCGCTTCGAAATGCTTGTAGAACAGAAAACTGATCAGCACGCTCACGAGCAAGGCGCCGATCACGGCTTCGGGATTGAAGATGGGCTGTCGGCTGCCTTCGGTGACCAGGGTGATCAGCGTGCCGCCCAGCGGCCAGCCGATGCACACGCCCAGCAGCGGAACGCCGCCGAAGAAGAGCGCGCGGCCCCGCGGGCCGAAGTTGCGGATGCGGTCCAGGCCCACCCAGGGCGAGAGCACGGCAAACAGCGTGTGGATGCAGGCGCCGATCGACCAGGCCATGAGCAGATTGGCCATCAGCCAGCGGCCCGCGCCGCCCCAGCTGGGCAGACGCCCGGTGCCGAAGGCGAAGTTGCCGACACCCAGCACGAAGAAGCACACGCCGATGACCGTGCTGAAGATGAAGGTCCACACCAGCTGCAGCCAGGGCGGGCCCACCACCCGCATGTCGCTGGCATACCAGGAACGCCACGAGGCCTTGAGGAGTGCGGTGTCGAGTGTCATGAGGCGCCAGTGTAGAAATCCGCCATCCGCGGGCAGCCCGGCCGCGACGAATCGACAGCCGCCGCGACGAATGGTCAGGCGGGCGTGTGAGCGGTTGTTGCCGGGCGTTGCCGGGCCCCCTTGTCCACAGGAGGATCAGGGCGAGGCGCTGCCTACAATCGCCGGCTGATCTCTACCCAACGGCCCACATGAACGTCAACCCTTCCATCTTCAAGGCCTACGACATCCGCGGCATCGTGGGCAAGACCATCGACGAGCACTTTGCCGAGCACCTGGGCCGGGCCTTCGGTACCGAGGCCGTGCTGGCCGGCGAGAAGGCGGTGGTCGTCGGGCGCGACGGCCGGCTCTCCGGCCCGGGCCTGGCAGGCGCCTTGATCCGCGGTCTGGCCTCCACCGGGCTGGATGTGGTGGAGCTGGGGGCCGTGACCACGCCGATGCTGTACTACGTGGCGGCCACGCGCGGCATGCACGGCTGCCGCTCGGGCATCCAGGTGACCGGCAGCCACAACCCGAAGGATTACAACGGCTTCAAGATGGTCCTGGCCGGGCGCGCCATCTACGGCGAAGAGATCCAGGGCCTGCGCCGCCGCATCGAGGCCGAGCGCTACTTCCAGGGCCCCGGCCGCGTCGGCCCGATGGACATCCTGGCCGAGTACTCGCACCGCATCGCCAGCGATTGCCGCCTGGCACGGCCGATGAAGATCGTCGTCGATTCGGGCAACGGCATCCCCGGCGCGTCTTCGCCGGGCGTGCTGCGTGCGCTGGGTTGCGAGGTGCGCGAGCTGTACTCCGAGGTGGACGGCGACTTCCCCAACCACCACCCCGATCCCAGCAAGCCGGAGAACCTGGCCGACCTGATCCACGCCGTCAAGACCACCGACGCCGAGCTGGGCCTGGCTTTCGATGGTGACGGCGATCGATTGGGCATCGTCACCAAGGACGGCCAGATCATCTACCCGGATCGCCAGATCATGCTGCTGGCCACCGACGTGCTGTCGCGCAATCCGGGCGGCACGGTGATCTTCGATGTCAAGTGCAGCCAGCGCCTGGCGCCGGTCATCCGCGCCGCCGGCGGCGTGCCGATGATGTTCAAGACCGGGCACTCGCTGATCAAGGCCAAGCTGAAGGAAACCGGCGCGCCGTTTGCCGGCGAGATGAGCGGCCACATCTTCTTTGCCGAGCGCTGGTACGGCTTCGACGACGCCACCTATACCGCGGCGCGAGTGCTGGAGATCCTCTCCCGCAGCGCGGACGCCAGCGCGGTGCTCAATGCGCTGCCCACGAGCTTCAGCACGCCGGAACTGAACGTGCCCTGCGCCGAGGGTGAGCCCGCGCGGGTGGTGTCGCAGCTGCAGCAGCAGGCGAAATTCCCGGGCGCCGAGATCACCACCATCGACGGACTGCGTGCCGACTACGAAGACGGCTTCGGGCTGGTGCGGGCATCCAACACCACGCCGGTGCTCGTCTTGCGTTTCGAAGGCCACACGCCCCAGGCACTGGCGCGTATCGAGGCGGACTTCATGGCCGCGCTGAGGGCCGTCAAGCCGGACGCGCAGGTGGCGGCGGCGGCGCATTGATGCGCATGCCTCGCTGCGGTGGGCCCAGCGTGCGGGTGCCGGACGGGGCGTGATGGCGCGCTTTCTCTATTCCACCGCGCTCTGGCTGGTCACCCCGCTGTATTTTGTGCGCCTGCTGTTCCGCAGCCTGCGCGAGCCGCTGTACCGCGCCGATCTGGCCGGCCGGCTGGGCTATGGCCGGCAGGCCGCGGCCAAGGATTGCGTCTGGATCCATGCCGTGTCCCTGGGCGAGACACGGGCTGCCGAGGCGCTGCTGGCCGCGATGCGGCAGCTGGATCCCAAGCTGCGCCTGCTGCTGACGCACAGCACGGCCACGGGTTGCGAGGCAGGCCGGCAGCTGATGCGGCCGGGCGACATGCAGGCCTGGCTGCCGCTGGACACGCCCGGCGCCGTCAGCCGCTTTCTCAAGCGGCACCGGCCCAGTCTGGGCGTGCTGATGGAGACCGAGATCTGGCCCAACCTGGTGCACTACGCAGGGCGTCAACGGGTGCCGCTGGTGCTGGCCAACGCGCGCCTGAGCGAGCGCAGCCTGAAGAAGGGGCTGCGCTGGCATTGGGTGCTGCGGCCGGCGGTGTCCGGCATCGATCAGGCGCTGGCGCAGACCGAGGAGGATGCGTTCCGCCTGCGCAAGGCCGGCGCGCGCCAGGTGCGCGTGATGGGCAATCTGAAGTTCGACATGACGCCACCGCCCAAGCTGCTGGCGCGCGGGCTTGATTGGCGCCAGCGCCTGAGCCGCCATGTGGTGCTGGCCGCCAGCACGCGCAACGGTGAAGAGTGGCCGCTGCTCGAAGCCTGGCTGCAGTTGCCGGCGCCGCGCCCCTTGCTGCTGATCGTGCCGCGGCATCCGCAGCGCTTCGACGAGGTGGCCCAGCTGGTGCAGCAATCCGGCCTGCGCCTGCGGCGGCGCAGCGAATTCGGCGATCTGCCGCAGCCCGATGCCGAGCTGGCGGATGTGTGGCTGGGCGACAGCGTGGGCGAGATGCCCATGTACTACGGCATGGCCGATGTCGCGTTGCTGGGGGGCAGTTTTGCCCCCTTGGGCGGCCAGAACCTGATCGAGGCAGCAGCCTGCGGGTGCCCGCTGGTGATGGGGCCGCACACTTTCAACTTTGCGCAGGCGGCGCAGATGGCCAAATCGGCCGGTGCCGCCTACCGCGTGCAGAACATCCATGAAGGCGTGAAGGCCGCGGTGGTGCTGGCCACCGATGCGCGCCGCAATGATTGGGTGGAGCGCGCCCTGGCCTTCGCGGCCGCCCACCGGGGTGCTGCGCAGCGCATGGCCGAAGCGGCGCTGCGCCAGCGCAACGCCGGCTCCTATCACGACAGCCGATCCTGAGGGCGCAGCCCTTCTCATGCAGCCCAGCGGCCTTGCGGTTCCTGGCGCACAACTTCAGTGAAGTCCGAGGTGTAGTCTCGCGGGCTGACCTTGCCCGGCAAGGCCCATTCGATCTGCATCTGAAGGAAGGAGCTCTGCATGACTCCAGGAACATCGACCTCGACCGAACCCGTCGCTGAGCCAGACAGCCAGCAGCCGCAAACCTCGCTGACCGTCTACTCCTCGGCCGATCCGCGCGCTTTCGACCCGCAGGACATCGTGAGCCGGCAGCGTGCCGCCTATGACGCCATCCACGCCGGGCAGATTCCCGGCTTCGGCCTCGTTCGGCAGACACGTCCGCTCGAGCTGAAGGCCGGCACTTCCGAGGTGCTGTTTACCGATGTCGCAAGCTTCATCGACCCGACCACGGTCCGCTTCGACGATCTGACCGATCCCTCCACCACGGTGCTCGAGCAGAGCTTTCAGTTCGATCTCGTCAGCCCCGCCAAGCTCTACGAAAAGCACCTGGGACGCGTGGTCACCGTCGAGGTGGCGATGGGCCAGGCGGTCGTTTCGGTGAGGGGCACGCTGCTGGCATTCGATCGTGCGGAGTTCGTCCTGCAGACCGCGGAAGGCGTGCGGGTGCTGCCTGCCGAGCGGGCACAGGTACAGCTGGGCGAACTGCCCGGCGGGCTTCTCACCCGACCGACGCTGGTGTGGAAACTCGATGCCGGGTCCGGCGGCACCCATCAAGTGCGTACGACCTACCGGACGGGCTGCATGACCTGGCGGGCGGACTACACCCTGTTGCTGGACGAGAGCGACACCTCGGCGGATCTGAGCGCCTGGGTGACCTTGCTGAACATGTCAGGCGCCAGCTTCAAGGGGGCACAACTCAAGCTCGTCGCGGGCGACACGCACCAGGTCACGCCTCGCGGCTCCTATCCCGTCGCCATGATGCGCGCCGAGGTCCAGGACCTCTCGCCTGGCTTCCAGGAGAAGCCCCTGTTCGAGTACCACCTCTACACGCTGCCGCGCACGACGGACGTGCTGGCCAACACCTCGCTGCAGATCGCCTTGTTCCCGCCGAAGCCTGCCGTGAAGGTCGAAAAGCTGCTCGTGCTGCCGCGCTGGTGGGACGGCTGGAGCAGCCCGGAGCCGATGCTGGACCGCAACTGGGGGGTCGGCCAGCAGCAGAAGGTCGGCGTCTTCATCCGATTGGAGAACACCGAAGACGACGGCCTGGGGCTGCCGCTGCCCCGGGGGAAGATCCGGGTGTTCAAGCGTGACGTCGCTGACGGCAACCCCGAGTTTGTCGGCGAAGACGTCATCGACCACACGCCGCACAACGGGATCGTCGTGATCAAGCTGGGCGATGCGTTCGACCTGACCGCCGAGCGCACCCAGACCGACTTCACTGTCGACACGGTTCGCCGCACCATGAGCGAGAGCTGGCGGATCGTCCTGAAGAGCGGCAAGACGCAGGATCAGGTGGTCGAGGTGCGCGAGCCGCTGAGTCGTTGGATCCAATGGGAACTGGTGCGGAAGAACCTGGAGTTCACCCGACTCGACGCCCGGTCCGTCTGCTTCAAGCCCACCGTGCCCGCTCGCGGCGAAGCGGTGGTGGAGTACACCGTCCGCTACACCTGGTGAGGCGACGCGGCGCGTCCTGCTCAGCCCTGCAGCAGCTCCAGCGGGCGCGCGCTGGCGCTGTCCGGAAAGACCTCGCGTTCCAGGCGCGCCGTCGGAATCTGCAGATGCTGGGCAAGCAGGCCCTTGAAGACGCTGCGCAGATCGGTGGTGATGCGCAGGTCGCGGCCTTCGTGCCGCTGCTGCCGCGCCAGGCCTGGCCAATCGGCGATGACCCGTCCGCCGCGGACGGCGCCGCCCAGCACGAAGGCCGCGCCACCGCTGCCGTGATCCGTGCCCTGTGTGCCGTTGATGGCCACCTCGCGGCCAAATTCCGTGGCCACGACGACGGCCGTGCGTGACCAGGTGCCGGACGGCGTGCTCAGGCCTTCGCGCAAGGCGTCCAGTGCCGCGTCCAGCGTGCCCAGGTTGTTGCTCAGGGCACCCTGCGGCGCCGCCAGGGCGGCGTGGCTGTCCCAGCCGCCCATCTCCAGCACCAGGGCCTGCGGCCCTTGCGGCTGGGCCGCGAACTCGGCCGCCTTGCGGAACAGCGCGATGACCGCCGGGCGCCCGCCACCGGCAGGCTGGCTGTCGCGGCGCGTGGCCATCTCGGCCATGGCGGGATCTTCTCGCAGGCCGCGGGCGCGCTGCAGGGCCTGCCCCAGCGAGGCATCGGATGCGTACAGCCGGGCCAGCCGCGTCACCAGGTCCGCCGAGGGTTCCGGCAGCACGGAGGGCGCCCAGGTGTCCACCTCGCCCGGGCCGCGCAGCAGCAGCGGCACGGCGGTGTTGAGCGCCAGGCTGCGCCGCCGCTCGGGTGCCAGCGCGCGCGCCAGCCAGCCGGTGCTGATGTCGTAAGGCCGCACGCCGCCGGATTCAAGGACCTGCTGCGCGTCGAAGTGCGAGCGCTCGCGATAGGGCAGCCCGGCGGCGTGGACCACCAGCGCCTGCCCCTTGTCGTACAGCGCGTGCAGCCCGGCCAGCTGCGGGTGCAGCGCAAAGGGCGTTCCGGCCAGGGGCAGCACCGGCGTGGCGGTCTGCGCCAGCATGCCCCGGGCTTCGGCAAAGGCCGGGTCGCCGACGGCGGGGGCTGCCGCCAGGCCGTCCAGCCCACCGCGCAGGATGACCACGATCAGGCGCCGGTCAGTCGCCGGGCCCGGTGCGCCAGCCCAGGACAGGCTGGCCCAGGGCAGGGTGCTGCTGGCCAGCAGCTGGCGCAGGACGCGGCGTCGATCGGAATGTGCAGACATGGCGGATGCTCTCCGGACGGCCGGGTGGACTCAGCGACGCAGAAATTCGGGCGACAGCAGCAGCAGGGCCAGCGCCTGGGGCCCATCGGCCGCGCGGGCGATCTGCTGGGCGGTGGCTTCGCTGAGCCGCGGCCCCAGCGCACGGCGCGCCAGTTCCCGCGCGTCGACCTGCAGGCCCATGCGTTCGCCGGCCCGCGTGGCCCATTCAACGCGCTTCCACACCGCATCGGGCCCCAGCCACTCTTCCTGGCGATCCGGCCAGCCGGCCGGTGAGGGCGCGGCCTGCAGGCGCTGGCCCAGCGTCGAGATGCCCGCATCGGGCTGCCGCTGCAGCACCTGCGGGCCGATGCCCAGCAGGCGCCAGCTGGAGATCACCCATTCGGCCGGTGTCTTGAGCTTCTGGGGCGTCTCGACCCAGGCTTCGGGCGCGCCGATCAGCTCGGCATAGAGCGCAGGCAGATCGCCATCGCTGCGCTGGAAGCGCTGGGCCAGCCGTTGCACGAGCGTTGCCGGCGGGTCGTCCGCGACAAAGTGGCGCGCCAGCTTCAGCGCGATGAACTGGGCCGTGGCCGGGTGCCGTACCAGCAGCTCCAGCACCTGATCCAGCCCGCCGGCGCCCTCGGCGATGCGCTGGCCGAGCACGGTCTTCTCGCCGGGCTCGTGCCAGTCCGGGTCGAAGCCGGCGACGCGCGCGTCCGAGGGCAGATCCAGCATGTCCTGCGGCCGCGGCAGGATGCGCCAGCCGGTGAGCACGGCGGCAAAGGCCGTCACATCAGCCTGGGTGTAAGCCTGGCTGGCTGCGCCCAGCGTGTGCAGCTCCAGCACCTCGCGCGCCAGGTTCTCGTTGAGCCCGGTGGGGCGATCGCGCAGCGCTTCGGCGCGTGGGTTGCGCTGGACACGCCGCTGCGCCAGCAGCGAGTGCGGGCCGGCCGATCGGTCGTTGTCCAGATAGCGCAGCATCGTGCCGTGCGTCGTGCTGGCCTTCAGCAAGGTGCGGAAGTTGCCGGCGATGTGCGGACGGATCGCCTCGCGCTCGAAGGCGCCGATCAGGGCCCGCGTCGAGGCCTTGATCTGCGAGACGGTGAAGTGGTTGGCCCAGAACAGCGCCAGGCGTTCGGCGAAAGGGCGCTGCGAAGCGACGGCGGCCGCCACATGGGCACGCTGATCGGCCTGGGTGATCTCGCGGAAGTGCTCGACAAAGGCGCGTTCCACGGATCGCGGCGCAGCCATGCCCTCAGCTGCCATCGCCGGCGCTTCGGCCGTCACGGCCACGGGCCGGCGCTGGATCTGGATGAAGCGGGCGTGTGCCCTCAGCCCGTCGGCAGCGGTGGCCAGGCCCGTGCCGGGCTGCAGGTCGGCGGGCCCGATCTGGCTGCGCAGCCAGCCCGAGGGATCCGCGCCGACGCGCGCCAGATCGGCCTCGCCCAGTCCGAAGCGATGTGCCGCCGTGGCGGCATGAGCAGAGAAGGTCATCCTCGGGCCTCGTCGCGATCACTCGCGTCCACAGCCCTCAGTGTGCCGCTGAAGCGGGGGCACGGGGCGCTGGCGATGGCCAGCGCCCGGTAAAGAAGTTTGAACGGCCGCCGCGACGGCAGCTGCGCACCGGCCCGGCAGCGCAGCGCTGCCGGCGGCTCAGCGCGCCAGCAAGGCGTTCAGCGGGCGCAGGTCGTCGGCCTTCAGCAGGCCGGAAGCCTGGCGCAGGCGCAGGTTGGCCAGCAACACGTCGTAGCGTGCCTTGGCCAGATCGCGCTGGGTCGTGAACAGCTGGGTCTGCGCATTCAGCACGTCCAGGTTCACACGCACGCCCACGCGGTAGCCCAGCTGCGTGGCTTCCAGCGCGAGCTGCGTGGAGGCTTCGGCCGCTTCCAGCGCCTTGACCTGGGCCATGCCGGACTGCAGCCCGAAGTAGGCCTGCCGCGTGAACTGCGCGACCGTGCGGCGAGCGGCTTCCAGATCGTTGCGGGATTTCTCTTCCAGCGCCACGGTTTCCTTGATGCGGTTGTCCACCGAGCCGCCGGTGTAGATCGGCCAGCTCAGCTGCACGCCCACGCTGGCCGATTTGGTGAGCCCCGGCACGCTGGCGAGCTTGCCGCTGGCATCGCTGACGCCCGCGGAGCCCACGGCATCCACGGTCGGCAGACGTCCGGCGCGCGATTTCTCGATCTCCAGCTGGGCCACGTCCAGCGCCAGGCGCGCCTTGCGGATCGCCGGATGAACCTCGCTGCCCTGCGTGACCCAGGCTTCGGCATCGGCCGGCTGGGTGGCCGGCAGGATCACCGGGCGCGCCAGGCCGTTGGGCGTGACATTGGTGCGGCCCACCAGCTGATCGAGCGCGATGCGCTTGGTGCGCAGATCGTTCTCGGCCGCGATCTCCTGGGCGCTGGCCAGATCGAAACGCGCCTGGGCTTCGCGAGTGTCGGTGATGGTGGCCGTGCCGACCTCGAAGTTGCGCTTGGCCGAAGCCAGCTGCTCGGTGATGGCGGCCTTGCCGGCACGGGTGGTGGTCAGCGCATCCTGGGCCGCCAGCACGTCGAAATAGGCCTGGCTGACGCGCAGGATCAGATCCTGCTCGGCCGTCACCAGATCGGCCTGGGCGAGCTCCAGCGCCTTGCGCGCCTGAGCATAACTTGCATCGTTGGCCTTGTTGAACAGCGGATAGCTGGCGCTGACGCTGCCTCCGATGCTGTTGGAGTTGCCGTTGCGCTGGGGCAGATCCAGCCGCGTGCCGGTCACGTTGGCTGCGGCGCGGGCCGAGGGCAGCCGCAGGGCTTCGGCCTGCGCCGCGCGGAACTCGGCCGACTGCGCCTGCGCGCGGGCCGAGAGAAAGGTGGCGTCGTAGGCGCGGGCGGCCTCGTAGAGAACCTGCAGGCTTTGCGCCTGAGCGGCCGGCGCCAGGGCCATCAGGGCCAGGGAGAAAGCGGCAAGCATCGGTCGGCGTGTGGAGCGCATGGAAGTTCCTCTTGTGGGGGCGTTAGCGGCAGGGCCGAAGCGCGGGGTTGTCGTTCAGGCTGGCGCCCGATGCAAGGCTCGGGCGACGAAACGGCCTGCAAGCGGACTGGTTGGCACAGCGCGCAGGCTGAAGCGCCATGTCCGAGGCATCGTCAGAAGTGAAAACGGCTGGGCTCGCCAAACCCGGCCAGGCGCGGTGCCACGGTGTCGAACAGGTCAACGTCCGACCAGGAGGTCTCGGTGGCGCGCGTGAACAGCCGCGCCCGCATGATGGGCAGCTGGCCTTCGACCAGCGCCAGCCGGCCGCCCGGCTTGAGCTGCTGCAGCAGCGACTTGGGCACTTCGGCCACGGAGCCCGAGAGCAGGATCACATCCCAGGGGCCGCCCGAGGGCAGCTGACGCGCCGCGTCGGCATGGACGACGCGCACGCGGGACAGTCCGGCGGCGTCCAGGTTGGCACGTGCCCGGTCCACCAGATCGGCACGGCTCTCGACCGTGGTCACTTCCTGGGCGCGGTGCGCCAGCAGGGCCGCCATGAACCCCGAGCCCGTGCCGATCTCCAGCACGCGGTCGCTGTGCTGCACACGAAGCTCCTGCAGCAGGCGTGCCTCGACCTTGGGCTCCAGCATGCACGGGCCCTGCGGATCGTCGGTCAGCGGGACCTGCGTGTCCACGAAGGCCAGCGCGCGGTGCTGTTGCGGGACGAAGTCCTCGCGCTTGATGGCGGCCAGCAAGGACAGCACACCGGGATCCAGCACCTGCCAGGGGCGGATCTGCTGCTCGATCATGTTGAAGCGAGCGAGTTCGACATTCATGTTGAGACCTGTGATCAGAACCGGTGGAGAGGCGGCTTGAAAGACCATCCGGGATTCTAGGGTGCACCCTGATGCGTTCCGGATCCCTAGGCCGCCCGTGAGCGCAGCCGCCGCGACAGCCGCTGCTTCATCTCGTCGAGCAGCACATAGATCACCGGGACCACGACCAGGGTCAGCAATGAGGAGGTGATGACGCCGCCGATCACGGCCTGCCCCATCGGTGCGCGCTGCTCGCTGCCTTCGCTCAGCGCAAAGGCCAGCGGCACCATGCCGAAGACCATGGCCAGCGTGGTCATCAGGATCGGCCGCAGGCGGACCCGCGCCGCATCCAGCAGCGCCTGCTCGCGCGGCACGCCCTCGGCGCGGGCGCGGTTGGCGAAATCCACCAGCAGGATCGCGTTCTTGGTGACCAGGCCCATCAGCATGATGACGCCGATGATCGAGAACATGTTGAGCGTGCTGCCCCACAGCAGCAGTGCCAGCACCACGCCGATCAGCGTCAGCGGCAGCGAGCTCATCAGCGCCAGCGGCTGCAGATAACTTCTGAATTGAGAGGCCAGGATCATGTAGATGAAGATCACGGCCATCGCCAGCGCGGTGATGGCATGGCCGAAGCTTTCCTTCATGTCCTTGGTGGCGCCGCCGAAGCGCACCGTGTAGCCCGGCGGCAGCCGCGTCGCGTCCAGCGCCTTCTGGATGTCCGCCGAGACCTCGCCCAGCGAACGCCCCGCCGTGTTGGCCGTGAACTCGACTTCCCGGCTGAGGTCGCGCCGGTTGATCTGGTTGGGGCCCAGGCCGGGCTGCAGATCGGCCACCTGCGTGAGCCTGACGATGCGCGCACTGCCGTCGGCCGCGGTGCCGGTGACGAGGCCGAGGCGTTCGAGATCGCTGACCTGATCGCGGCGCTCGGGCGCCAGCCGCACCTTGATGTCATGCGTCTGGTCGTCGTTGGCACGCCACTGGCCGACGGTGTCGCCCGCGATCAGCGAACGCAGCGTGCCGGTGATGCTGCCCACCGAGAGCCCGGCGTCGGCGGCGGCTTCGCGCCTGACCTCCACGTTCAGCACCGGCTTGCTGGGCTTCATGCTGGAGTCCAGGTCCACCAGGCCGGGGATCGTGCGCAGGCGCGCTTCCAGGTCCTGCGTCAGCCGCTGCAGCTCCTGCAGATCGGCGCCCTGGATGGACAGCGAGATCGGCTTGTTGCCGCCCACGGCATCCAGCAGGCCTACGTGCGTGACGGTGATGCCGGGCACGCTGGAGAGCCGCTCGCGCAGCGGCCCGGACATCTGGTCGACGCTGCGCGTGCGCTCCTGGCGATCCACCAGCCGCACATAGACGCTGGCGTTGTTGCGGCCCTGCGCATTGCTGCTGTTGATGGTGGTGACGGTGAAGCGCACCTCGGGCAGCTCGCGCAGGATGGCGTCAACCTGGCGCGCACGCGCCTCGGTGGTCTCGATCGAAGAGCCCACCGGCGTCTGGAAGTTGACGGTCGTCTCCGAGAAGTCCGCCTTCGGCACGAATTCCGTGCCCACCCAGCGCGTCAGCGCACCGGCCAACACCAGCGAGGCCAGCGCCAGCGCCAGCGTCGCACCGCGGTGCGCGAGCGACCAGCGCAGCACCGCGACGTAGCCATCGGCCAGGTGATGCTGGGCGCGGTCCATGCCATGCGTCAGGCGGCCCAGCGTGTGGTCGTACAGGCCGCGCGGCACGAAGGGCTTGCCCTCGCGATCGATCGCCGGATCGTGCCAGACCGAACTGAGCATCGGATCGAGCGTGAAGCTGACGAACATCGAGATCATCACCGCCGCGACGATGGTGATGCCGAACTCGTGAAAGAAGCGGCCGATGATGCCGCCCATGAAGCCGATGGGCAGGAACACGGCGACGATGGACAGGGTGGTGGCCAGCACCGCCAGGCCGATCTCTTCGGTGCCGGCCAGCGAGGCCTCGCGCGGGCTCTTGCCCATCTGCACGTGGCGCACGATGTTCTCGCGCACGACGATGGCGTCATCGATCAGCAGGCCCACGCACAGGCTCAGCGCCATCAGCGTGATCATGTTGATCGTGAAGCCGAACGCCTGCATGAACAGGAAGGTGCCGATCAGCGCGATGGGCAGCGTGAGCCCGGTGATGACGGTGGAGCGCCAGGAGTTGAGGAACAGGAAGACGATGCCGATCGTGAGCAGCGCGCCCTCGATCAGCGTGCGCTTCACGTTGGCCACCGCCACGCGGATGGGCCGCGAGTAATCGCGCACCACCTCCAGCGACATGCCAGGGGGCAGCGCCTGGCGCAGCTCCGCCGCCACGCGGTTGAGGCCGTCGACCACCTCGATGGTGTTTTCGCCCTGGCTCTTCTGCACATCGATGGCCAGGGTGCGCTGGCCGTTGTAGAGCGCCAGCGTCTCCAGCTCTTCCGGGCCGTCGACCACATCGGCCACCTGCCACAGGTGGACCGGCTGCTGGTTGACCCCGCGCCGCGCGACGATGAGGTCCTTGAGCTGGTCGGGCCGCTTCACCGCAGCCTCGATCTGCACCACGCGTTCCGATTCGCGCGAGCGCAGCGCCCCGGCCGGCAGGTCTCGGTTTTCCGTGCGCAGCGCCTGCATCACCTGATCCGCCGCCACGCCGAAGGCCTCCAGGGCCGCGGGCTTGAGATAGACGTTGATCTCGCGCTTGCGCGCCCCCACCAGGGCCACGGAGCCCACGCCGCGCACATTCTCGAGGCGGCGCTTGAGGGTCTGGTCGGCGTAGGTGCTCAGTTCAACTGCACTGCGCGAGCCATCCGGCGAGGTCAGCGCCAGGGTCCAGATCGGCCGCGAGGAGGGGTCGAAGCGCTGCACGCGCGACTCCTTCACCTCGGTGCGGAACTGCGGGCGCACCAGGGCCAGCTTTTCGCGCACGTCGTCGGCGGCCTTGCGGCCGTCCATCTCCAGGTTGAACTGGATGATGACCACCGAGACGCCTTCGTAGCTGCGCGAGAAGATCTGGTTGATGCCGGCCACGGTGTTGGCCGCTTCCTCGACCTTGCGCGTGACCTCGATCTCCACCACCTCGGGCGAGGCGCCAGGGTAGTCGGTGGAGACCACCACGAACGGAAACTCGATGTTGGGGAACTGGTCCACCTTCAGCTTCTGAACGGCGAACAGACCCAGCACCACGAAGGCCAGCATGACCATCACGGCCATCACCGGATTGCCGATGGAAACGCGGGTGAACCACATGGTCGTCAGGCCGGGTCGCGACGCGACATCAGCGTCCCGGGGCCGAGGCCGTGGCGGCCGAAGGCTGCGCCGTCGTCATGGACGCTGCGGCGGCGCGCGCGGGCTTCCAGCGCGTGCCCTCGGCCACGGCACCGACTGCGCCGGCCAGGACCCGCTGTCCCTCGGACACACCTTGCAGGATCTCGATTGCATCGATCGCGGCGCCCGGCCCGCCAGCCGCCGAGAGCCCGGCGCCCCCGAGCCTGACCCTCTGCGCGCGCACCGTCTCGGCCTGCAGCAGCAGCACATAGGGCTCGGCCCGGTCGACGCGCACGGCGCTGCGCGGCAGCGCCAGCGTGCGCGTGCGCTCGAGTTCGATGCGTCCGCGCGCAAACAAGCCCTGGCGCAGCGCCGGGTTGGCGTCCAGAGCCAGATACACCTGCACGGTGCGCGAGCCGCTGAGCGCGCTGGGGTTGATGCGGCTCACCCGAGCGCCGATCTCGCTGTCGATGCCGTCGACGGTGACACGCGCAGCCTGGCCCACGCGCAGCCTGGCCACATCCTGCGGCGCGAGCGCGGCTTCCACTTCCAGGCGCGACAGGTCGACGATCTCCAGCAGCCGCGCATCGACACCCACGCGCTCACCGGGCTGCACCAGGCGTTGCGCGATGACGCCGTTCATCGGCGCGGCGAGGCTGGTGTCGCCGCGCGCCTTGCGGGCGATCTCCACCGCGGCCAGCGTGGCCTGCAGGTTGGCCTGGGCGGCGGCCTCGTTGCTGACCGAGGACTCCAGCGCCGTCGGCGAGATGAAGCCCTGCGCAACCAGGGCACGGTTGTTGGCCAGGCTGCGCTGCGTGATCTCCAGCTGGGCGCGTGCCGATTGCGCCTGCTGCTCGGCCTGGCGCAGGCGCCAGTCGAATTCGGTGGGATCCTGCTGCACCAGCACCTGGCCGGCCCGCACGCTGTCGCCTTCGCGGACCGTCAGACTCTGGATCTCGGCCGCGACACGGGCCTTGACGAAGGCGCTCTGCACGGCACGCACGCTGCCGGAGAACTCGACCGCCCGCGTCAGTTCCAGCGTGCGCACGGTCAGGATGTCGTCGGCCGGCAGCTCCAGCACCACAGGCGCTGGTGGCGTCGCCATCGCCGCACTCTGTGCACGCTGCGACTGCAGGATGCGCCAGCCCGCGAGGGCCACCAGGGCGATCACCAGAAGGGCGAGCCCGATCTTCAGGAAGCGACGGTTCATGGTGGGGAAGGACTTGCGGTCCGGGGTTCGGCGCAGGCGGCACCCGCGGGCGCGGCGCGGTCGGCGCTGACGGGCGGCGTCACGCACAGGCCGCCCAGCACGATCTCGATCTGCGTACGGATCGCGGCGTCGTCGTCCATCGGCAGTTCCAGGCAGATCGGGCAGGCGCCGACCGAGTGCTTGTGCATGGCCAGCAACAGCGAGGGCGCGATCAGCGCCGGCACGGCATGGTCCACCGCGACGGGGCGGAATTCGCCGCGGGCGATGCCGCGCCGCAGCGCGCCCGAGAGCAGCCGGTGCGTCGGCTCGATCACCTCGTTGACGTAGAACTGGGCGATCTCGGGGAAGTTGCGTGCCTCGGCCATCACGACCTTGCAGATGCTGCCGGCCGGCGTGTGGCCCACGTGGTGCCAGAGCATCATCACGAGCGTGCTCAGCAGCTCGGCGCTGGCACCCTGGAACTGGTCAGCCAGCGCCTGGCCCTCGGCGATCGGCGCGGTGAGGTGCGTGCGGATGACGGCCTTGAACAGGTCTTCCTTGCTCGGGAAGTACAGGTACAGCGTGCCCTTGGAGACGCCGGCACGGGCGGCCACCTCTTCGCTGCGGGCCCCGGCAAAGCCCTTCTCGACGAAGAGGCTCAGCGCCGCATCGATGAGCTCATGCGGCCGGGCTTCCTTGCGACGACGGCGCGCGGTTTCGGGCGCCCCGTGATGGGTCGCCTCAGGCAAGGCTGCGGCAGCAGAAGGGGGTGCAGGCAAGGTGCTGGTTACTGACCGATCAGTCAGTAGTATGCCCAAAAGCTGGGGGTGACGTCAAAAAGTGCACGCTCGCACTCGTATGATCCGCCGCTTTTCGCAGCTCAGGAGCTCGGCTTTGGATTGGATCTTGCTCGCCAAGGCGGCCATCATGGGCGTCGTCGAGGGGTTGACGGAGTTTCTGCCGATCTCCTCCACCGGTCACTTGATACTGGCTGCGTCGCTGCTGAAGTTTCAGGGTGAAGTCGTCAAGGTCTTCGAGATCGCCATCCAGACTGGCGCGATGTTCGCCGTGATCTGGGAATACCGCGACAAGCTGGGTCGCACCGTGCGCGGCATCGGGCACGACCCACTGGCCCAGCGCTTTGCCGTCAACGTGCTGGTGGCCTTTCTCCCGGCCGTGGCGCTCGGGCTGGCGCTGGGCAGCACGATCAAGGCGCACCTGTTCCATCCGGTGCCGGTGGCCATGGCCTTCATCGTCGGCGGCCTGGTCATCCTGTGGGTGGAGGCGAGGCACAAGCGGCTCTATGGTGCTCAGGACACCACCGGCCAACGCCGTGCACGCATAGAGACCGTGGACGACATGCGTCCGATGGATGCGCTGAAGGTGGGCCTGCTGCAATGCCTGGCGCTGATCCCCGGCACCAGCCGTTCAGGCGCCACCATCATCGGCGGCATCGTGCTGGGCTTCTCGCGCAAGGCGGCCACCGAATTCAGCTTCTTCCTCGGCATTCCCACGCTGATGGGCGCCGGTGCCTACTCGGTGCTCAAGCACCGTGATCTGCTGCGCTGGGCCGATCTGCCCATGTTTGCCGTGGGCACGATCGTCTCGTTCTTCTCCGCGCTGCTGTGCATCCGCTGGCTGATCCGCTATGTCTCCACGCACGATTTCGTGCCCTTTGCCTGGTACCGCATCATCTTCGGCGGCGTGGTGCTGCTGACGGCCTATACCGGCTGGGTCGACTGGACGGCCTGAGACGGCACCGCGGGCGCCCGGCTGCTGCGCCCCGCGCGGCAGCTGAGCTCGCCTCAGCGGCAGCGAAAGAGCAAGTCCCACACGCCGTGGCCGCGTTGCAGGCCGCGTTGCTCGAACTTGGTCAAGGGCCGCCAGGACGGTCGCGGCGCATAGCCTTCAGCGCTGTTGAGGAGCTGGGGGCAATCGGTCAGCACCTGCAGCATCTGCTCGGCATAGGGCTGCCAATCGGTGGCGCAGTGCAGGTAGCTGCCCGGCGCGAGGCGGCTGCACAGCAGCTCCACAAACGGTGCCTGGATGAGCCGGCGCTTGTGGTGCCGCTTCTTGTGCCAGGGGTCGGGAAAGTAGATGTGCACGCCGGCAAGGCTGCGCGGCGCGATCATCTGCTGCAGCACCTCCACGGCATCGTGCTGAATGATGCGCAGGTTGCCCAGCGCCTGGTTCTCGATGCGCTGCAGCAGCGCGCCCACGCCGGGCGGATGGACCTCGACGCCGATGAAATCGGTGGCAGGCTGCTGCGCGGCGATCCGGGCGGTGGCGTCGCCCATGCCGAAGCCGATCTCCAGCACGCGGGGCGCCTCGCGCCCGAAGACAGCAGCCCAGTCCGGCGCCGCCGGCGAGCAGGGCAGCACGAAGCGCTCGCTCAGCAGTTCCAGCGCGCGCTTCTGGCCTGATCCCATGCGACCGGCGCGCACCACGAAGCTGCGGATCGGTCGATGAGGGGTCGAAGGGCTCAGGTCGCTCATCGGGCCGACATTGTGCCGTTGCCTGGCTCTCCCGGGTCTCTACCCTGGACGCCTGGCCTCCCAAGGCTTCAGCATCCGGCGTGTGCTGGTGTATCCTCGAAGCACGCGAGCGCTTCTGTTCCGCGCGGGTGTCGTTCAATGGCAGGACCTGAGCTTCCCAAGCTCAAGACGTGGGTTCGATCCCCATCACCCGCTCCAGCTGGCTTGCCGGCATCGTGGATGCGTCCCGCACCAGGCAATGATGCGCTGCGAAGCCTTCGACCAGACCCCTGTCGCACCGCCACTGCCCTTCTTGCGCATGACCGTGTCAACCCCAGCGTTCAGCGTGTTGGCGATCGCCGAAACGGCGCCTGCGTGGGCGGGCCCGGACCTGCGGATCGAGTGTGCGGCTGACGGCGCGCGGGCCAGGCACTTCGACGCGGTGGTCTTCGAGGCGCCCACGCCCAAGGCGCTGGAGGCCCTCTTCCGCCGCACGGATCTGCAGCAGGCGGCCTATGACAGCGCGGTGATCGTGCTGGCGCCGCAGGCCTCGTTCGCCGAGCGCTCGGCCTTGCTGCGCCAGGGCGTGCAGGATGTGCTGCCCAACGCCGATGTCCCTGGCCTGTTGCGCGCTCTGCAGCACGCGGTGGAGCGCAAGCGGCTGGAGCAGGCTTCCCGCCTGGCCTATGCCACCGATCTGGCCACCGGCCTGCCGCACCAGGCGCAGTTGCTGGAGCACATGTCGCACCTGCTGGCCTTGCGTGAACGCGATCCCGCGCCGATGGTGCTGATCGTGCTGCGCATCGAGGGCCTGGCCAGCACCGCGGCGCGCCTGGGCATGGAAGCGGCCAACATCCTGCGACGCAAGGTGGCGGTGCGCTTGCGCGGCGGTCTGCGCGCCAGCGATGTCGTGGCCGCCACGGGCCCGGAAAGCTTCGGCGTTCTGCTGGGCCACGTCGAATCGGTGGGCGACGGGGACACGGTGGTCGCCAAGCTGGCCCAGGTGCTCAAGCAACCGTTTGTCGTCGCCGGGCAGTCCTGCGCGGTGGCCGTGGCGGCCGGCACCGCCTGCTACCCCGAGCATGGCAAGGAGGCCAAGGAACTGCTGCAGCGCGCCTCCGCGCAGGCGGCCTCCGTGGCCGCCATGGGGCGCGAAGGCTTCGCCACCCACGCAGAGCGCGGTGCCGCGCGGGCAGCCAACGACGAAGACCGCCTCGGCTGAGCGGGCTTCAGCGGCCCGCAAGTGCTGGCCGCCGAGCGATCACTTCAGCACGTCACCGAGGCAGAGGTACTTCGCTTCCACGTATTCCTCGATGCCCTGGCGTGCCCCTTCGCGGCCCAGGCCCGATTGCTTGACGCCGCCGAAGGGCACTTCGCAGGTGGAGATCAGCCCGGTGTTGATGCCCACCATGCCGTACTCCAGCGCTTCGGCCACGCGGAAGATGCGCCCCACATCGCGGCTGAAGAAGTAGCTCGCCAGGCCGAACTCGGTGGCATTGGCCGCGGCGATGGCCTCGGCTTCGGTCTCGAAGCGGAAGACGGGCGCCACCGGGCCGAAGGTTTCCTCGCGGGCGCAGAGCATCTGGCTGTTCACATCAGCCAACACGGTGGGGGTGAAGAAGCGCTCGCCCTGGCGCGCGCCACCCACCACCACGCGCGCGCCCCGGGCCAGCGCGTCCGCCACGTGGGCCTCGACCTTGGCGATCGCCTGGCCGTCGATCAGCGGGCCCTGGTGGACGCCGGGCTCGAAGCCGTTGCCGACCTTGATGCCCTGCACCTTGGCCGCCAGCTTCTCCACGAAGGCCTCGTAGACCCCGCTCTGCACATACAGCCGATTGGCGCAGACGCAGGTCTGGCCGGCGTTGCGGTACTTGCTGATCATCGCGCCCTCGACGGCGGAGTCGATGTCGGCGTCGTCGAAGACGATGAAGGGCGCGTTGCCGCCCAGTTCCAGGCTGAGCTTCTTGATGGTCGGCGCACACTGTGCGGCCAGGATGCGGCCCACTTCAGTGGAGCCGGTGAACGACAGATGGCGCACGTCGTCGCTGGCGCACAGCACCCGGCCCACGTCGATCGATCGGCGCGCATCGGCCGTCACCACGTTCAGCACGCCCGGCGGCAGCCCGGCGCGCAGCGCGAGTTCGGCCACGGCCAGCGCCGACAGCGGCGTGGCTTCGGCCGGCTTGATCACCACCGCGCAGCCCGCCGCCAGTGCCGGCGCCACCTTGCGCGTGATCATCGCGATGGGAAAGTTCCAGGGCGTGATCGCCGCGCACACGCCCACCGGCTGCTTGATCACCAGGAAGCGCTTGCCGCCATCGGTGCTGGGAATGGTCTCGCCATAGACGCGCCGCGACTCCTCGGCAAACCACTCGATGAAGCTCGCGCCGTAGATCACCTCGCCGCGCGCTTCGGCCAGGGGCTTGCCCTGCTCGGCCGTCATGATGCGCGCCAGATCATCCGCATGCGCGTGCAGCAGGTGGAACCACTTCATCAGGATGCCGTGGCGCTCCTTGGCGGGCTTGAGCTTCCAGCTGTCGAAGGCCTTGCGGGCTGCGGCGATGGCGGCGGCGCAGGCTTCGACGCTGCTGTTGGACACCTGCGCCAGCGCCAGCCCGGTGGCCGGATCATCGATCTCGAACGTTTCACCCGAGTGCACCCACTCGCCATTGATCAGGGCGCCGGTCTGCAGCAGCGCGGGATCCTTCAGGCCGGCAAGAGGCGTGGTGGTATTCATGGCGGTCTGTCTCGGGGTGTTGGTGGAAGTCTGCGTCCGCTTCGCGTGCCTTGCCGCCCCTGAGCGTTGGGCGGCGCGGGCTGGCGTGGCCGGACGGCGTCGATGATAGAACCAGGGCGATACCCCCTACCTATAATCAAAAGTTCTGCCGAATCAGGCACTTAGGGCGACGCGAACGTCACACTCGCG
Organism: Rubrivivax sp.; assembly: GCA_016790225.1. The sequence goes on along the minus strand of JAEUOZ010000002.1, from coordinate 36,346 downwards.
CCGCCGGATTCCTCGAAAGACTGCAAAGGCCCCGCGCGATGAAAGCCGCCGAGATCCGTTCCACGTTCCTGAAGTTCTTCGAAGGCAAGGGCCACCAGGTGGTGGCCTCCAGCCCCGTGGTGCCGGGTGACGACCCCACGCTGCTGTTCACCAACGCGGGCATGAACCAGTTCAAGGACGTCTTCCTGGGCTTCGACAAGCGGCCGTACACACGCGCTGCCACCAGCCAGAAGTGCATCCGCGCCGGCGGCAAGCACAACGACCTGGAAAACGTCGGCTACACGGCACGGCACCACACCTTCTTCGAGATGCTGGGCAACTTCAGCTTCGGCGACTATTTCAAGAAGGACGCCATCGCCTACGCCTGGGAACTGCTGACGGTGCACTTCAAGCTGCCCAAGGACAAGCTCTGGGCTACCGTGTACGCCGAGGACGACGAGGCCTACGACATCTGGCTCAAGGACATCGGGCTGCCCGCCGAACGCATCGTGCGCATCGGCGACAACAAGGGCGGCCGCTACATGTCCGACAACTTCTGGATGATGGGCGATACCGGTCCCTGCGGCCCCTGCAGCGAGATCTTCTACGACCACGGCCCCGAGGTGGCGGGCGGTCCGCCCGGCTCGCCCGAGCAGGACGGCGATCGCTACATCGAGATCTGGAACAACGTCTTCATGCAGTTCAACCGCACGGATGACGGCGTGATGCACCTGCTGCCCAAGCCCAGCGTGGACACCGGCATGGGCCTGGAGCGCCTGGCGGCCGTGCTGCAACATGTGCACAGCAACTACGAGATCGACATGTTCGTGCGGCTGCTGGCCGCGGCGAAGAATGCCGTCGACTACGCTGCAGGGTTTGGCCTCGGCGGCACGCCCGGCGCGGGCTGCGACAAGGCATCGCCCTCGCTGAAGGTGATTGCCGATCACATCCGTGCCTGCACCTTCACCATCGTCGACGGCGTGATCCCCGGCAACGAGGGTCGCGGCTATGTGCTGCGCCGCATCGCACGCCGCGCCATCCGCCACGGCTACAAGCTGGGTGCGCGCAAGCCCTTCTTCCACACGCTGGTCGCGCCGCTGGCCGCCGAGATGGGCGAAGCCTATCCGGAGCTGCGCCGCGACATGGCGCGCGCCACCGAAGTGCTCAAGGTCGAGGAAGAGCGGTTCTTCCAGACCATCGCCCACGGCATGGAGATCCTCGAGGCCGCGCTGGCCGGCGGCGCGAAGTCCGTCGATGGCGATACGGCCTTCAAGCTGCACGACACCTACGGCTTTCCGCTGGATCTGACCGCGGATGTCTGCCGCGAGCGCGCTGTCACGGTCGACGAAGCGGGCTTCAACGCCGCGATGAACCGGCAGCGAGAGCAGGCGCGTGCCGCGGCCAAGTTCAAGATGGCCGCGGGCCTGGAATACAGCGGCGAGCCCACCGGCTTTCATGGCTACGAGCATCTGGTGTGCGAGCACAGCAAGGTCACGGCCCTCTATGTCGACGGCACGCCGGTGGCACGCGCCAAGGCCGGTGACGACGTGCTGATCGTGCTCGATCACACGCCCTTCTATGCCGAGAGTGGCGGCCAGGTCGGCGACACGGGCGAGCTGCGCAACCCGCGTGCCCGCGTGGTCGTCGAGGACACGGTCAAGGTGCAGGCGGCGGTGCACGGGCACCAGGGCCGCATTGTCGAAGGCGAGGTCGAAGTCGGTGATGGCTTCGTGGCGCGCGTGGATGCCGAACAGCGCGCCCGCACGGTGCGCAACCACAGCGTCACGCACCTGATGCACAAGGCACTGCGCGAGGTGCTGGGCGCGCATGTGCAGCAGAAGGGCTCGCTGGTGAATGCCGAGCGCACGCGCTTTGACTTTGCGCACAACGCGCCGGTCACGGCCGCGCAGATCGCGCAGGTCGAGTCGCTGGTCAATGCCGAGGTGCTGGCCAACGCCGCCACGCAGGCGCGCGTGATGTCCATCGACGACGCCCAGAAGGTCGGCGCGATGATGCTCTTCGGCGAGAAATACGGCGACGAGGTGCGTGTGCTGGACATCGGCTCCAGCCGCGAACTGTGCGGCGGCACGCATGTGCAGCGCACGGGCGACATCGGCCTGTTCAAGATCGTCGCCGAGAGCGGCGTGGCCGCGGGCGTGCGGCGTGTCGAAGCGGTCACCGGCGCCAACGCGCTGGGCTATCTGCAGCAGCTGGAAACCACGCTGGGTGGCGTGGCCGGCACGCTGAAGGTCACGCCGGCCGAGGTGCCGGGGCGCGTGGGTGCGGTGCTCGATCAGGTGCGCGCGCTCGAGAAGGAGATCGCCGCGCTCAAGGGCCGGCTGGCCTCGGCGCAAGGCGATGAGCTGCTGGCGCAGGCGGTGGATGTCAAGGGCCTGAAGGTGCTGGCTGCCACGCTGCAGGGCGCCGATGCGCGCACGCTGCGCGAGACGCTGGACAAGCTCAAGGACAAGCTCAAGAGCGCCGCCATCGTGCTGGCCGCCGTCGAAGGCGGCAAGGTGCAGCTCGCGGCCGGCGTCACGGCCGACCAGATGGGCAAGGTCAAGGCCGGCGAGCTGGTCAACTTCGTCGCCCAGCAGGTGGGTGGCAAAGGTGGCGGCAAGCCGGACATGGCCATGGCGGGCGGCACCGATGCGGCCGGCTTGCCGCAGGCGCTGGCTTCCGTGGCCGCCTGGGTGGGAGAGCGGGTGTGAGTGACGCCGCGGGCGCGCCGGAGGCTGCCGCTGCGCCGCGCCTGCGGGCGCTGGAGGCCGGCGTGTCGCTGCGGCGGGTGCGCGCCGACGACGCCGAGGCGTTCGTGGCCATGATGAACGACCCGCTCGTCTTCCCGGGCACGATGCAGCTGCCCTACACCGAGGCCGCCGCCTGGCGCACGCGCCTGGCCGAGCAGTCCGGCGGCTCCGCACAGATGGAGCTGCACTTGGCGGCGGTTCACGATGGCCGCTTGATCGCCAGCGCCGGCCTGCATCCGGCAGGCAACGCGGTGCGCCGCCGCCACGCGATGGGTCTGGGCATCAGCGTCAGCGGTCCCTGGCAGGGCCAAGGCGTCGGCGATCTCTTGATGCACGCCTTGTGCGAACACGCCGATCGCTGGCTGGGCATCCTGCGCATCGAGCTGACGGTCTATGCCGACAACGCCCGCGCCATCGCGCTGTACCGGCGCCACGGCTTCGAGACCGAAGGGCTGATGCGCGCCTTTGCCTTGCGCGATGGCGCCTACGTGGACACCGTCGCCATGGCGCGCCTGCGCCCTGGTGGGCCGGTGGCCTCTCTCCGTGGCTCTCCGGGCAGCGCGGGCTGGGGCGATGGCAGCGGCTGAGCGCGCCGGGGCGCAGCGAAGCCGGGCCTGCTGGCGGGCTGCCGGCCGCGGCTGGGTACAGCTTTCGCTGAGCTTGACGCTGATGCTGGGCTGGGCGCTGGGCTGCGCGGCGCAGACCGAAGTGTCGGTGCCCAGCCTGGACCGCCGCGCCGATGCGCCGCTGATGCTCTCGGCGCGTTGGTTTGCGGCGCCCAATCCGGCTGGCCCGACGGCGCCCGCCATGGTGCTGCTGCACGGGTGCGGCGGCATGTACGCCAGCCGGCCCGTTGACGGGGTGCGCAGCCTGGGCGAGCGCGAGCTGTGGCTGGCCCGCCGCCTGAATGAGCTCGGCGTGCATGCGCTCGTGCTGGATTCGCTCAGTGCGCGTGGCGAGACCGAGCTGTGCACGCAGAAGATCGGGACACGCGCGGTCACCCAGCAGCACCGGCGGCTGGATGCCCTGGGCGCGCTGCAGTGGTTGTCCGCACAGCCCGGCGTCGATGCCGCGCGCCTGGGCCTGGCTGGCTGGTCCAACGGCGGCAGCACGGTGCTGGCAGCCAGCAACGGGCGCCGTCCCGAGGTGCGGCGCGCCGCCGTTCGGGCAAGCCTGGCGGTGGCCTACTACCCGGGCTGCGACGCGGATCTGAAAGCGGGCTACGAGCCCACCGCGCCGCTGCTGCTGCTGGTGGGCGCCGAAGACGACTGGACACCCGCCGCACCGTGTCAGGCGCTGGCCGAAGGCGCACGCGGCGGGCCGGTGGAGCTGGCGCTGTTTGTCGGGGCGTACCATGGTTTCGATGGTTCGACACCCCTGCGGCTGCGGCGCGACGTACCCAACGGCGTGCGTCCGGGCGAAGGGGTGCATGTCGGCGCGCATGCGCCATCGCGGGAAGCCTCGCGCGAACGGCTGCTGGGCTTTGTCCGGCAGCACTGGAGATTGCCTTGAGCGAGCCTGTGCCACCGTCAGGCGATGATCCGGAACCACCGTCGATGGGCCCCGTCTTCGAGGCCTTCGCGAAGGTCTGCGACACCCTGTCGGCCTTCGACGGCGAGGCGGATGTCTCCTGGGTCGATGGTTACCTGTCGGCGATCGCGGCCTCGCGTCGCCACATCGCCACGGCCGAGTGGTTGCCGCTGCTGACCGGCGAAGCCTTCGAGCGCGCGTATGCGGATCCGGAAGCGGCCCAGCAGGCGACGCAGGCGCTGGAGGCCTGGCTGGGCCAGCACCGCGCTGAGCTGAACCCGCAGCGCCTGATCGACGATCCCGATGGTTCGCACTTTCGCCCCTTGTTCGACGTGTGGAGCGATGAGGATCGCCAACTGCTGAGCGACAAGGGCGACACCGATCCCGGCGTCGTGGCGGCGCTGCAGAGCGGCTGTCTCTGGGCGGCCGGCTTCATGTCGGCCGTGGAGGACTTTGCCGACGACTGGCCCAGCCCGGCGGATGATGATTTCAGCCCTGTGGCGCAGGCCTACGAGACGATGACGCAGCTCATCGCCTGCCTCACGCTGGATCCGCAGGATGAAACTTTCCTGGCCTTTGCCGCCGAACAGTGGCAGGGCGAGGTGCCCTCCCGAGACGAACTGCTGAACGAGGCCTGCTACGCGGTGCAGGATCTGCGCCTGTACTGGCTGGATCATGGCGCCAAGCCCGAGCAGCGGCGCGTCGAGCCGCAGCCCGGGCGAAACGATCCCTGCCCGTGCGGCAGCGGCAGGAAATTCAAGAAGTGTCATGGTGCGACGGTCTAGCCGCAACAGGCAGGTGAAGCGATGAACGAACGACTCGATCTCCAGGGCCGCCACATCGTGCTGGGGCTGAGCGGTGGCGTGGCCTGCTACAAGGCCGCCGAACTCGCACGCGAGCTGATCAAGGCCGGCGCCACGGTGCAGGTGGTGATGACGGAGGCCGCGCAGCAGTTCATCACCGCGGTCACGATGCAGGCCCTGACCGGGCGTCCCGTGGTCACCAGCCAGTGGGATGCGCGCGCGCCGGCCAACATGTTCCACATCGATCTCTCGCGCGAGGCCGATGCCGTGCTGGTGGCGCCGGCCAGTGCCGACTTCATCGCCCAGTTGGCCCAGGGCCGGGCCGGCGAGCTGCTGTCGCTGATGTGCCTGGCGCGGCCGATCGATCGCTGCCCGCTGCTGATCGCACCGGCCATGAACCGCGAGATGTGGGCGCATCCGGCCACGCAGCGCAACCTGGCGCAGATCGTGGCTGACGGCGCGGCGGTGCTGGGGCCGGGCAGCGGCGAGCAGGCCTGCGGCGAGATCGGCGACGGCCGCATGCTCGAAGCCACGGAGCTGCGCGACGAGCTGATCGCGGCCTTCCAGCCCAAGGTGCTCAAGGGACGACGCGTGCTCATCACGGCCGGGCCCACTTTCGAAGCGCTCGATCCCGTGCGCGGACTCACCAACCGGTCGAGCGGAAAGATGGGTTTTGCGCTGGCGCGCGCGGCCGCCGAAGCCGGTGCCGCCGTCACGCTGGTGGCCGGCCCGGTCCACCTGCCGACACCCCGTGGCGTCCGGCGCCTGGATGTGCAGTCCGCCCAGCAGATGCTGGACGCCGTGCTGCCACTGGCGCCCGGACACGAGGTCTTCATCGCGACGGCCGCCGTGGCCGATTGGCGCCCGGCGCAGGTGGCCACGCACAAGATCAAGAAGGACGGCAGCGGCCGCGTGCCCGAGTTCGAGATGACCGAGAACCCGGACGTGCTGGCCAGCGTGGCGCGGCTGCCGCCGGGCCAGCGGCCCTACTGCGTGGGCTTCGCCGCCGAGACGCACGATGTCGTCCGCCATGCCCGCGAGAAGCTCCAGCGCAAGGGCATTCCGCTGATCGTCGCCAACCACGGTCCGGCCACCTTCGGCCGCGACGACAACGCGCTGATGGTGGTGGATGCGCACGGCGTGGCCGAAATGCCGCGCGCCGACAAGCTCACGCTCGCACGTGCCCTGGTGGGCGCCCTTGCGCAGCGGCTTCCCAAACTGTCCAGCTCCGCCTCATGACCACGATCGATCTGAAGCTGCTCGATGCCCGCATGGCCGAATACCTGCCGCAGTACGCCACACCCGGCAGTGCCGGGCTTGATCTGCGCGCCTGCCTGGATGCGCCGGTGGAGCTGGCGCCCGGCCAGGCGCAATTCATTCCCACGGGCCTGGCGATCCACATCGCCGATCCCGGCCTGGCGGCGATGGTGCTGCCGCGATCCGGGCTTGGGTCCCGCCACGGCATCGTGCTGGGCAATCTGGTCGGTCTGATCGACAGCGACTACCAGGGCCAGCTGATGGTGAGCTGCTGGAACCGCAGCAGCCAGCCGTTCACGATCCAGCCCATGGAGCGCATCGCGCAGATGGTCATCGTCCCGGTGGTGCAGGCCGCGTTCCGGCAGGTGACGAGCTTCGAGGCCAGCAGCCGCGGCGAAGGCGGTTTCGGCTCGACCGGCCGGAGCTGATCCGCACGGCATGAAGCGGCGGCGGTGCAGGGGACTCGCCGTCCTTGCCGATCCCGGCCTGCCCGGCAGGGCCGGCTGGCGGGATCTTCAACGATTCAGTGCAGCGGCTCGCCGGGGTCGGCGCCCCCTTCGACGCTGAAGGGCAGGGCGCCGCCGACTGAGCCGGCCTCGATCTCTTCATCGGTGGCTTCACGCACCTCGACGACCTTGATGTGCATGCGCAGCGCAATGCCGGCCAGCGGATGGTTGCCATCCAGCACCACGTGCGACGGATAGATCTCGGTGATCGTGTAGACCTTGTCTGCCGGCATGCCTGGCGTCACCGCGCCCGGGGGCAGACCCTCGATGCGCATGCCTTCCTCGATGCCTTCCGGAAAGAGCTTGCGTTCTTCGAAGCAGACCAGCTGGGAGTCGTAGTCGCCGAAGGCATGCTCGGGCTCGAGGTGCAGGTGGGTCTCTTCGCCGGGCTCATGCCCTTCCAGTGCTTCCTCGACCTTGGCCAGCAGGTCTTCGCCGCCGTAGAAGAACTCGGTGGGCTCCGTCAACTCGTCGATGGGACGGTTCTGCGCGTCTGACAGCGCCCAGGTGAGCGCCACGACGCAGGGCTTGCTGATGATCATCGGACGGATGTTCGCACAGGCCACAATGAGGCGATGGAACGGGAAGCACCCTGGGCCCTGCTGGGCGGATTGACACCGGCGCAGTTCATGCGCCGCCACTGGCAGAAGCAGCCGCTGCTCGTCCGTCAGGCCTGGCCCGGTGTGCAGCCGCCCGCCAGCCGGGCGCGGCTGATCCAACTGGCCACGCAGGATGACGTGGAGTCCCGCGTGATCGAGCAGCGGCCCGGGCAGGCACCCGCCTGGCAGTTGCGGCGCGGGCCCTTTGCGCGGCGGTCCCTGCCGCCCCTGAGCCGGCCCGGGTGGACCTTGCTCGTGCAGGGCCTGGATCTGCACGAGCAGGCGGCGCACGAGATGCTCTGCCGCTTCCGTTTCCTGCCCGATGCGCGGCTGGACGACCTGATGATGTCCTGGGCCAGCGATGGCGGCGGCGTGGGCCCGCATCTGGATTCCTACGACGTGTTCCTGCTGCAGGTACAGGGGCAGCGGCGCTGGCGCATCGGCCCGGTGGCCGACGAGTCCATCGTCGAGGGCTTGCCGGTGCGCATCCTGCAACGCTTCGAACCTGTGCAGGAGTGGCTGCTGGAGCCGGGCGACATGCTCTACCTGCCGCCGCGCTGGGGGCACGACGGCGTGGCCGTGGGCGAGTGCATGACCTGCTCCATCGGTTTTCGGGTGCCCTCGACCGATTCGCTGGCGGCCGAGCTGCTGACGCGGCTGGCCGAAGAGGACGACGGCCGCGATCGCCTCTATCGCGATCCAGCGCAGCCCGCGACGCAAGAGCCCGGCCGGATACCGCAGGCGCTGCGGCGCTTTGCGCAGCAGGCGGTGGCCAGGCGGCTGGCGCAGCCCGGTCTGCTGGATGAGTTGCTGGGAGAAGTGCTGACCGAGCCCAAGGCCTCGGTCTGGTTCGAGCCCGGCGAGCCGGCGCACAGCGCGGCGGGCATCGCGCTGCATCGGCGCACGCGCATGATGTATGACGAGCGCCATGTCTTCATCAACGGTGACTCGCTGCGCGCGGGCGGCCGCGATGCGCGCCTGATGCGGCAGCTGGCCAATGAACGCCGCCTGCCAGCGTCTGAGGTGGCGCGCCTGAGCGCCGGCGCCCGGGATCAGCTGACGCAGTGGATGCAGCAGGGCTGGGTGGTTCCGCTGGAGCCGGGCGATGGCTGACTTCCAGGGTCACGGGGCTTTCGTCGACGCGATCCGGCAGGGCATCGTCCAGGCGCTGCAAACGCGTGCTCGCGACATCGCGCTGGTCGATCCTGACCTTGACCGCTGGCCGCTGGACGATCCGGACCTGCTGGAGGACCTCTCTGCCTTTGCGCGCCTGCCCGCACGGCGTCTGCTGGTCCTGGCGGCCAGCTATGACGGCGTGCGCCAGACGTTGCCGCGCTTCACGCGCTGGCGAGCCACCTGGTCTCACGCCGTGGATGCACGCTGTCCGGAGGAACCCCAACGTCCATTGCCATCGGCGCTGCTGGTCGATCACGCGCGGGCCGTCGTCTTGCGAGATCGCGAGCTGTGGGCAGGTGCGGTGCTCGATGGCGGGGCTGCGGTGCACCAATTGCGGGATTCGTTTGACGCGCAGATGCAACGTGGGACGCCCTGTTTTGCAGCGACCGTGCTCGGGCTCTAGGGTAACTCCTAGGATGGTATATACTCATGGGCTAGGCAGATAGCGGTTGGGTTCCACGGAGCCCGGAGTCCGTCAAACGGAGTCAGCCGATTGCCTGAAAACCCGGGTCTCTTCGAAGCATCGACAGAGTGCCCTCACTTTCCGTTCATTCAGACCACACGATCCGAGGACACACATGAAGACGTCGCTCCTGCTCGCCCTGGTTGCCGCTGCCTCTTTGGCCGCCTGCGGCAAGAAGCCTGAAACCGCCGCTGCTCCCGCTGCCCCGGCTGCTGCCTCCGCTGCGGCCCCCGCGGCCCCTGTGGCTGCTGCTGCTTCCGCCGCGATGGGCGTCGCTTCCGGCGCAGCCACCGCTGCGGCTGGCGCTGCCTCCGCTGCCGTCGGCGCCGCTGCCGATGCGGCCAAGGATGCCGCCGGCAAGGCCGTCGATGCCGCCAAGGACGCTGCCGCCAAGGCTGTCGAAGGCGCCAAGAAGTAATCCCCCTCCAGGGACTTCTGCTCCGGAAAAGCCGCCTTCGGGCGGCTTTTTTCATGGGCCTTGCGGCACCGCCTGGACCGTCGGCCGCACGGACATGGCGCCGGCTGACACCTTCCTGGGCCGCCCTTGCCCCTGTCATCTGCGCCGAGCGGGCACCGCCCATAATGGCCTGACGCCCGGATGGCGAAGTTGGTAGACGCAGCGGACTTAAACTCCGCCGCCCTTGAAAGAGGGCGTGCCGGTTCGACCCCGGTTCCGGGCACCACGCACATCCCACCGTGCCAGCAGGAGTCCCGGCCATGGCCTTGTTTGCCCAGGAGTCGCTCAACCCCGGTGTGCGCAAGCGCGAAGTCTTCGGATGGGCGATGTATGACTTCGCCAATTCGGGCTACGCCACGGTGGTGCTCACGGCGGTCTTCAATGCCTACTTCGTGGGCGTGGTCGCCGGCAAGGCCGATTGGGCCACACTGGCCTGGACCTCCGCGCTGGCGCTGTCCAACCTCATCGTGATGATCACGATGCCGACCCTCGGCGCATATGCCGATCTGCGCGCCGCGAAGAAGCGCCTGCTGGCCCTCACGACGATCGGCTGCGTCGCCTCCACCGCGGCCCTGGCGCTGGCCGGTCCGGGCGACCTGTGGCTCGCGGTGGTGGCCATCGTCCTGTCCAACGCCTTCTTTGCCTACGGCGAATCGCTGGCCGCTGCCTTCCTGCCGGAACTCGCGCGGCAGGACGCGATGGGCCGCGTCTCGGGCTGGGGCTGGAGCTTCGGCTACTTCGGCGGCATGCTGACCCTGGGCCTGAGCCTCGCCTATGTGCTGAGCGCTCAGGCCGCGGGTGCCACGGCGCAGCAGTTCGTGCCGGTCACGATGCTGATCACCGCGGTGATCTACGGCGTCGCCGCGCTGGCCACCTTCGCCTTGCTGAAGGAACGTGCGCAGCCGCAGCCCGATGCCCTGCAGAGCGAGGGCCTGGCGGCCTCGCTGCGCCGCCTGCTGCAGACCTGGCGCGAGGCCCGGCGCTACGAGGACTTCGCCTGGCTGCTGGCTTGTGCCGTGGCCTACCAGGCGGGCATTTCGGTGGTCATCGCGCTGGCCGCGGTGTATGCGGAATCGGTGCTGGGCTTCAAGCAGACGCAGACCATGATGCTGGTGTTCCTGGTGAACATCGCCTCGGCCATCGGCGCGTTCGGCTTCGGCTACTGGCAGGACCGCATCGGCCATCGTCGCGCGCTGGCCTTCACGCTGGCGGGCTGGATCCTGATGACCGTGCTGGCGGTGCTGGCGACGACGGCCACCTTGTTCTGGGTGGCCGCGGTGATCGCCGGCCTGTGCATGGGATCCAGCCAGTCGGCGGGGCGTGCCATGGCCGGCGTGCTGGCGCCGCGCGCGCGGCTGGCGGAGTTCTACGGCCTGTGGACCTTTGCCGTGCGCCTGTCTGCGGTCATCGGCCCGATGACCTATGGCCTGGTCACCTGGGTCACCGAGGGCAACCACCGCATCGCGATCCTCTCGACCGGCCTGTTCTTCGTCGTCGGCCTTTGGCTTCTGCGGCATGTGGACATGGCGCGCGGCGCGAAGGCGGCCGCCGAATCCACCTAAAATAGAACGATCGTTCTATTCTTCTCGGCGGCCCGCCCCTCTACGGGGCGCGGCTGCCTAGAATGCATCGGTTTACGTCAACGTCAATTCACGCAGGAGCAGGTGCATGAAGGTGCTGGTCCCCGTCAAGCGGGTGGTCGACTACAACGTCAAGGTGCGCGTCAAGTCCGATGGCACCGGCGTGGACATCGCCAACGTCAAGATGAGCATGAACCCGTTCGACGAGATTGCCGTCGAGGAGGCCGTGCGTCTGAAGGAAAAGGGCGCGGCCACCGAGGTCATCGCCATTTCCTGCGGCGTGACGCAGTGCCAGGAGACGCTGCGCACGGCCATGGCCATCGGCGCGGACCGCGCCATCCTCGTGGAGACCCCGGCCGATCTGGACCTGCAGCCCCTGGCGGTGGCCAAGCTGCTCAAGGCGCTGGTTGACAAGGAACAGCCCGGCCTGGTGATCCTGGGCAAGCAGGCCATCGACGACGACTGCAACCAGACAGGCCAGATGCTGGCGGCGCTGGCCGGCCTGCCCCAGGCCACCTTCGCCAGCAAGGTGGAGGTCGCTGACGGTTCAGTCAAGGTGACGCGCGAGGTGGATGGCGGTCTGGAGACGCTCAGCCTCACGCTGCCCGCGGTCATCACCACCGACCTGCGCCTGAACGAGCCGCGTTATGTGACGCTGCCCAACATCATGAAGGCCAAGAAGAAGACGCTGGAGGTGCTCAAGCCGGCCGATCTGGGCGTGGACGTGGCCCCGCGCATCAAGACGCTGAAGGTGGCTGAGCCGCCCAAGCGCGGTGCCGGGCAGAAGGTGGCCGACGTGGCCACGCTGGTGGACAAGCTGAAGAACGAAGCGAAGGTGGTCTGATCATGGCTTCTCTGGTGATTGCCGAACACGACAACCACGTTCTCAAGGGCGCCACGCTCAATACCGTGACGGCGGCGCTGGCCTGCGGCGGCGAGGTGCATGTGCTGGTCGCCGGCGCGGGCAGCGCGGCGGTGGCGCAGGCCGCCACGCAGATCGCGGGCGTGAGCAAGGTCATCCATGCCGAAGGCGCGAGCCTGGGCCATGGCCTGGCCGAGAACGTCGCCGCACAGGTGCTGTCGATCGCGAGGGCCTACACCCACATCCTCTTCCCGGCCACGGCCGGTGGCAAGAACGTGGCGCCGCGCGTGGCGGCGCTGCTGGATGTGGCACAGATCAGCGACGCCACCCAGGTCTTCAGCCCGGATACCTTCGAGCGCCCGATCTACGCCGGCAATGCCATGGCCACCGTGCAGAGCAGCGATGCCATCAAGGTGATCACGGTGCGCACGACCGGCTTCGATCCGGCCGCGGCCAGCGGCGGCAGCGCGGCGGTCGAGAGCCTGGCCGCAGTGGCTGACGCCGGCCGCAGCAGCTACCTGGGCAGCGAGATCGCCGCCAGCGACCGGCCCGAACTCACGGCAGCCAAGATCATCGTCAGCGGTGGTCGTGCGATGGGCAGCAACGACAAGTTCATGGAGGTGCTGACGCCCCTGGCCGACAAGCTGGGCGCGGCACTGGGCGCGAGCCGCGCCGCGGTGGACGCCGGTTACGCCCCGAACGACTGGCAAGTGGGCCAGACCGGCAAGATCGTCGCACCGCAGCTCTACATCGCCTGCGGCATCAGCGGCGCCATCCAGCATCTGGCCGGCATGAAGGACAGCAAGGTCATCGTGGCCATCAACAAGGACCCCGAGGCCCCGATCTTCGCCGTCGCCGATTACGCGCTGGAGGCGGACCTCTTTGCCGCCGTGCCCGAGCTGGTGAAGAGCCTCTGAGGCCCTGCTGACCCGAAGGCGCCCGCGGGCGCCTTTTTTCCAACGGCGCTCGTTGCCCGAGATGCCCAACGGAGTGATCCATGACTTACCGCGCCCCCGTCAAGGACATGCTGTTCGTGATGCAGGAACTGGCCGGCATCGACCAGGTGGCCCGCCTGCCGGGCCACGAAGACCATGGCCTGGACACGGCTGCCGCGGTGCTGGAAGAGTGCGCCAAGTTCAACGAGGATGTCATCGCGCCCTTGAACTGGGAAGGCGACAAGTTTCCGTCCTCGTTCCATGACGGCAAGGTCACCACCACGCCCGGCTTCAAGCAGGCCTTCCGACAGTATTCGGACGCCGGCTGGCAGGCCCTTCAGCACCCGCAGGCCTTTGGCGGCCAGGGCCTGCCCAAGCTGATCCACGCGGCCTGCACTGAAATGGTCAACAGCGCCAACATGAGCTTCGCGCTGTGCCCGCTGCTCACCGACGGCGCGGTGGAGGCCTTGCTCACGGCCGGTACCGAGGAGCAGCAGCAGACCTACATCCCCAGGATGCTGGACGGCACCTGGACCGGCTCGATGAACCTCACCGAGCCGCAGGCCGGCAGCGACCTGAGCCTGGTCCGCACGCGCGCCGAGCCGCAGGCCGACGGCAGCTTCAAGCTCTTCGGGACCAAGATCTTCATCACCTATGGCGAGCACGACATGGCCGAGAACATCGTCCATCTGGTGCTGGCCCGCGTGAGCGGCGCGCCCGAGGGCGTGAAGGGCATCAGCCTGTTCATCTGCCCGAAGCTGCTGGCCGACGGCACGCGCAACGATGTGCACTGCGTGAGCATCGAGCACAAGATGGGCATCAAGGCCAGCCCCACCGCGGTCTTGCAGTACGGCGACCACGGCGGCGCCACAGCCTGGCTGATCGGCCAGGAGAACCGCGGCCTGGAGTACATGTTCATCATGATGAACGCGGCCCGCTACGGCGTGGGCATGCAGGGCATCGCGCTGGCCGAACGGGCGTACCAGAAGGCCGTGAGCTACGCGCGGGACCGCGTGCAGAGCCGCCCCGTGGACGGCTCACAGAACAAGGCGGCCTCGATCATTCATCACCCGGACGTGCGCCGCATGCTGATGACCATGCGCGCCTGGACCGAGGGCTGCCGAGCCATGGCCTATGTGGGCGCGGCGGCCTTTGATGCCGCACACCGCCATGCCGATGCCGAGGTGCGCGCGCAGAACCAGGCCTTCTACGAATTCCTCGTGCCCCTCATCAAGGGCCTGTCCACCGAGATGAGTCTGGATGTGGCGAGCCTGGGCGTGCAGGTGCACGGCGGCATGGGCTTCATCGAGGAGACCGGTGCCGCGCAGTACCTGCGCGATGCCAAGATCCTCACCATCTACGAAGGCACGACCGCCATCCAGGCCAATGACCTGGTGGGCCGCAAGACCGCGCGCGACGGCGGGCGCACCGCGCGGGCCATCGCCGGCCAGATCGAGGCCACCGAAGGCGAACTCCGACAGCAGGGCAGCGCGGCTTGCCGCGCCGTCGCTGCGCGCCTGGAGGCAGCACGCAAGGCCTGGCTGGACGTCATCGACTTCGTGGCCGGCCAGACCAAGGCCAGCCCGAATGCGGTGTTCGCCGGCAGCGTGCCCTACCTGATGCTCAGCGGCATCGTCGTGTCCGGCTGGCAGATGGCGCGTGCGCTGCTTGCCGCCGAGCGCCGCCTGGCTGCCGGCGACGAAGCCGATTTCATGCGCGCCAAGATCGTGACGGCGCGCTTCTTTGCCGATCACATCCTGGTGCGTGCCGCGTCTGTGCGCGACAGCATCGTGGAAGGTGCCGACAGCGTCACCGAACTTGCCCTGGAGTCCTTCTGATGGCCCTGCCGCCCGCCTTTGATCGTCTGCGCCTGCCCGTGGTGGGCGCGCCGCTGTTCATCATCAGCAATCCCAAGCTGGTCATCGCCCAATGCCAGGCCGGCGTCATCGGCTCGATGCCGGCGCTCAATGCGCGCCCTGCCGCGCAACTCGATGAATGGCTGCACGAGATCACCGAGACGCTGGCGGCCTACGACCGCGCGCACCCCGAGGCACCCAGTGCGCCGTTTGCCATCAACCAGATCGTGCACAAGAGCAATGACCGGCTCGATCAGGACATGCAGATGTGCGCCAGGTACAAGGTGCCGCTGGTGATCACCTCGCTGGGTGCGCGCACAGACGTCAACGACGCCGTGCACGCCTGGGGTGGCCTGGTGATGCATGACATCATCAACAACGCCTTCGCGCACAAGGCGATCGAGAAGGGCGCCGATGGCCTGATCGCCGTGGCTGCCGGAGCCGGTGGCCATGCCGGCGTGAAGAGCCCCTTTGCGCTGATCCAGGAGATCCGCGAATGGTTCGATGGACCGCTCGCCCTCAGCGGATCGATCAGCACCGGTGACGCGGTGCTGGCCGCGCAGGCCATGGGCGCCGACCTCGCCTACCTGGGCTCGGCCTTCATCGCCACCGAGGAAGCGCGTGCGTCCGAGGCCTACAAGCAGTGCATTGTCGACAGCAACAGCGACGACATCGTCTATTCCAGTCTCTTCACCGGTGTCCATGGCAACTATCTCAAGCCATCGATCCGAGCCGCAGGCATGGATCCGGACCATCTCCCGGAGAGCGACCCCAGCAAGATGAACTTCGGGGGCGGCGAGGGCGCCAAGAAGGCCTGGAAGGACATCTGGGGCTGCGGACAGGGCATCGGTGCCGTGAAGGCGGTGCTGCCGGCCGCCGAGCTGGTGGCCCGGCTGGGCCGCGAGTACGCGCAGGCGCGCACACGCCTGGCGATGGCGGCCTGAGCCTCAGGGCATCGTCACTCGCACGAAGGGCGCCATCGCGCAGCGGCCTCAGCCGCCGGGTGTCGCCAGTTCCGGCGCCGCGCCTGCGGTGATGGGCTCGGTCTCGAAACGCGCGTCGCAGCCGGCGCCGGCGGCTATCCAGCGGCGAACCAGCCGCTCGGTCGCTCGCCCTGTCTGCGCCGCCTTCACCAGCAGGCCGCAGCGGTAGCGGCCATCGTCATCGCTCCACTCCAGCGCCGTGCAGCGGCCGCTGCGGCGCAGGCTGAGCACCGCGCCGATGGGGCAGGGTTCGGCGCTGCAGCAGGCGCCGCAACCGTTGCAGGGGGCACCTTCAGCCGGCTGGGCCGGTGCGTCGCGGTGGAGGTGGATGATGTGCTCGCGCATGCCGGCAATCTGCCCGCATTGCGACGGCCTGAAACCCTGATCAGGCCGTGACAAACCTCACAGTTGACGGTTTCACGTCAGAAGGCGGTGATAGAGTCGCGCCCGGCTGAAGAAGTGGTCCTTCCACGTCCCCTTGCTGGCTGAGACGACAGCAAGGCGGGTCGCAATCCGCCTACCGGTGAAGCCGGGCCGCGGAAGGTTTGTCCAACCCATCGAAACCCTGGAAACCGGGGCGAAAGGTGAGCGAAAGATGATGCAGCAATACAGGTCGAACTCGTACCTGTTCGGGGGCAATGCGCCCTACGTCGAAGAGTTGTATGAGGCCTATCTCAACAACCCTGGCAGCGTGCCCGACAACTGGCGCAGCTACTTCGACAACCTCCAGCACGTGCCCGCTGTCGATGGCAGCGACAGCCGCGATGTGGCCCATGCGCCGGTCGTGGAATCCTTCGCGCAGCGAGCCAAGGCCAATGCCTTCGCGCTGAAGGCCAGCGAGGCCGATCTGGCCGTCGCGCGCAAGCAGGTGCATGTGCAGAGCCTGATCGCGGCCTATCGCTTCCTGGGCAGCCGCTGGGCCGATCTCGATCCGCTCAAGCGCACCGAGCGTCCCAAGATCCCCGAACTCGAGCCGGCGTTCTACGACCTGACCGAGTCCGACATGGACATCACCTTCTCGGCCGCGAATACCTATTTCAGCAAGGCCGAGAACATGAGCCTGCGGGAGATCCTGCAGGCACTGCGCGAGACCTACTGCGGCACCATCGGCGCCGAGTTCATGCACTGCACCGATCCCACGGAGAAGCGCTGGTGGCAGGAGCGGCTGGAGTCGATGCGCAGCAAGCCGACCTTCAGCGTGGCAGAGAAGCGCCACATCCTCGATCGCCTGACGGCCGCCGAGGGCCTGGAGCGCTATCTGCACACCAAGTACGTGGGCCAGAAGCGCTTCTCGCTGGAAGGCGGCGAGAGCTTCATCGCCAGCATGGACGTGGTCGTGCAGCGCGCCGGCGAGCGCGGCGTGCAGGAGATCGTCATCGGCATGGCCCACCGCGGCCGCCTGAACGTGCTGGTCAACACCCTGGGCAAGATGCCCAAGGACCTGTTCGCCGAGTTCGACCACACGGCGCCTGAAGAGCTGCCGGCAGGCGACGTCAAGTACCACCAGGGCTTCTCCAGCGACATCTCCACGGCCGGCGGCCCGGTGCACCTGAGCCTGGCCTTCAACCCCAGCCACCTGGAGATCGTCAATCCGGTCGTCGAAGGCTCGGTCAAGGCGCGCATGGAGCGCCGCGGCGACAAGATCGGCTCGCAGGTCCTGCCCGTGCTGGTGCACGGCGACGCCGCGTTCGCCGGCCAGGGCGTCGTGATGGAGACGCTGGCACTGGCCCAGACGCGGGGCTACTACACCGGCGGCACGGTGCACTTGGTCATCAACAACCAGATCGGCTTCACCACCAGCGATCCGCGCGACAGCCGCTCCACGCTCTACTGCAGCGACGTGGTCAAGATGATCGAGGCGCCGGTGCTGCACGTGAACGGCGACGACCCCGAAGCCGTGGTGCTGTGCACGCAGCTGGCGCTGGACTACCGGCAGCAGTTCAACAAGGACGTGGTGGTCGACATCATCTGCTTCCGCAAGCTGGGCCATAACGAGCAGGACACACCCTCGCTGACCCAGCCGCTGATGTACAAGAAGATCGGCCAGCATCCCGGCACCCGCAAGCTGTATGGCGAGAAGCTGGTGACCCAGGGTGTGCTGCCGGCCGACGGCCCTGACCAGATGGTCAAGGCCCTGCGCGCCGCACTCGACGAGGGCAAGCACACCGGTGACCCGGTGCTGACCAACTTCAAGAGCAAGTACGCGGTCGATTGGGCGCCGTTCCTGAACCGCAAGTGGACCGATTCGGCCGACACGGCGCTGCCGCTGGCCGAGATCAAGCGCCTGTCCGAGCGCATCACCACCGTGCCGGCCAACTTCAAGGTGCATCCGCTGGTGGAGAAGGTGCTGGCCGACCGCGCCGCGATGGGCCGTGGCGAGATCAATGTCGACTGGGGCATGGGCGAGCACCTGGCCTATGCCTCGCTGGTGGCCAGCGGCTATGCGGTACGCCTGTCCGGCGAGGACTGCGGCCGCGGCACCTTCACGCACCGCCATGCGGTGCTGCACGATCAGAACCGCGAGAAATGGGACACCGGCACCTACGTGCCGCTGCAGAACGTGGCCGACAACCAGGCGCCTTTCGTCGTCATCGACTCGCTGCTGTCGGAAGAGGCGGTGCTCGGCTTCGAGTACGGCTACGCCAGCGCCGAGCCGAACACACTGGTCATCTGGGAAGCGCAGTTCGGCGACTTCGTCAACGGCGCGCAGGTGGTGATCGACCAGTTCATCGCCTCGGGCGAGGTGAAGTGGGGCCGCGTCAACGGCCTGACGCTGATGCTGCCGCACGGCTACGAGGGCCAGGGCCCCGAGCACAGCTCAGCGCGCATCGAGCGCTTCATGCAGCTGGCGGCCGACAACAACATGCAGATCTGCCAGCCCACCAGCGCCAGCCAGATCTTCCATCTGCTGCGGCGGCAGATGGTGCGGCAGTTCCGCAAGCCGCTGGTCATCTTCACGCCGAAGAGCCTGCTGCGCGCCAAGGACGCCACCTCGCCGCTGTCGGAGTTCACCAAGGGCGAGTTCCGCACGGTGATCGGCGCCAGCCGCGCCGAGGTGGAGCCCGACAAGGTCAAGCGCGTGATCGCCTGCTCGGGCAAGGTGGCCTACGACCTGATCCGCCGCCGCGACGAGAAGAAGGCCTGGGACGTGGCCATCGTGCGCGTCGAGCAGCTGTACCCGTTCCCGCACAAGGCCTTCGGTGCCGAGATGAAGCGCTATCCGAACGCCACCGAGGTGATATGGTGCCAGGACGAGCCGCAGAACCAGGGCGCGTGGTTCTACGTGCAGCACTACGTGCACGAGAACATGTCCGAAGGCCAGCGCCTGGGTTATGCCGGACGGCCGGCCTCGGCCTCGCCGGCGGTGGGCTACGCGCACCTCCACCAGGAGCAGCAGAAGGCGCTGCTCGAACAGGCCTTCGGCAAGCTGAAGGGTTTCGTGCTGTCCAAGTAAGTGCGGTGCCGGGGCCGCGGGCCCCGGCTGCCGCGCGTGCCGGACCCCTGGGCCACCCCGCGCCTGCGCCTGCACGCCTCTCCAAGACTACAGAGTTCAAACATGTCAATCGTCGACGTCAAGGTTCCCCAGTTGTCCGAGTCCGTGGCCGAGGCCACCCTGCTGCAGTGGAAGAAGAAGCCCGGTGAAGCCGTGGCCATGGACGAGATCCTGATCGAGATCGAGACCGACAAGGTCGTTCTCGAAGTGCCGGCCCCGGCCAGCGGCGTGCTCAGCGAGCACGTGGCGGCCGATGGCGCCACCGTCACCGCCGAGCAGGTGATCGCGCGCATCGACACCGAAGCCAAGGCCGGCGCCGCACCCTCTGCGGCACCGGCCGCCCCCGCCGCGCCCGCAGCTGCCCCCGCCGCTGCGCCGGCGGCCAGCAAGGCCGGCGTGGCCATGCCCGCCGCTGCCAAGCTGATGGCCGACAACCAGCTGGCCGCCGGCTCGGTGCCCGGCACCGGCAAGGACGGCCGCGTCACCAAGGGCGATGTGCTCGGCGCGCTGGCCGCGCCGAAGGCCGCACCGGCGGCAGCCATCCCAGCGACGCCGCCGATGGCCGCGCCGCTGCCGCCGGTGGCCGCACCGCCGATGGCCAGCCTGGGCGAGCGCCCCGAGCAGCGCGTGCCGATGAGCCGCCTGCGCGCCCGTGTCGCCGAGCGGCTGCTGCAGAGCCAGGCCACCAACGCCATCCTGACCACCTTCAACGAGGTGAACATGGCGCCGGTGATGGAGATGCGCAAGCGCTTCCAGGAGCGCTTCGAGAAGGAGCACGGTGTCAAGATCGGCTTCATGAGCTTCTTCGTCAAGGCCGCGGTGGCCGCGCTGAAGAGGTACCCGGTGCTGAACGCCAGCGTCGACGGCACCGACATCGTCTACCACGGCTACTTCGACATCGGCATTGCGGTGGGTTCGCCGCGCGGCCTGGTGGTGCCGATCCTGCGCAATGCGGATCAGATGAGCTTCGCCGACATCGAGAAGAAGATCGCCGAGTACGGCGTCAAGGCGCGTGACGGCAAGCTGTCGATGGACGAGCTGTCGGGCGGCACCTTCTCCATCAGCAACGGCGGCGTGTTCGGCTCGATGCTCAGCACGCCGATCATCAACCCGCCGCAAAGCGCCATCCTGGGCGTGCATGCCACCAAGGACCGCGCCGTGGTCGAGAACGGCCAGATCGTGGTCCGGCCGATGAACTACCTGGCGATGAGCTACGACCACCGCATCATCGACGGCCGTGAGGCGGTGCTCGGCCTGGTGGCCATGAAGGAAGCGCTGGAAGACCCGGCGCGCCTGCTGTTCGACATCTGAGCGGCATGAGCCTGGTCGAGGAACTGGCCCGCCTGGAGGAGATGCGTGCCCGCGGCACGCTCTCCGAAGAGGAGTTCCAGCGCGCCAAGGCCAGGCTCATCGACACCGGCGGCACCAGCCCGTCTCCGGCGGCAGCGGCCGTCAACCGCCTGCGGCGCAGCCGCAGCGACAAGTGGCTGGGCGGCGTGTGCGCCGGCATCGGCCAGGCCACCGGCATCGACGCCTGGATCTGGCGCCTGCTGTTCACGCTGCTCTTCCTGTTCGGCGGCACGGGCCTGCTGGCCTACCTGCTGCTGTGGATCTTCGTGCCGCTCGAATGACGGCCTAACCCGACACCCATCATGTCCAAGAACTTCGACGTCGTCGTCATCGGCGGCGGCCCCGGCGGCTACATCGCTGCCATCCGTGCAGCGCAGCTCGGCCTGAACACCGCCTGCATCGACGAGTGGAAGAACAGCAAGGGCGGCCCCGCGCCGGGCGGCACCTGCACCAACGTCGGCTGCATCCCCAGCAAGGCGCTGCTGCAGTCGAGCGAGCACTTCGAACATGCCGGCCATGCCTTTGCGGACCACGGCATCGGGCTGGACAACCTGCGCATCGACGTGCCGAAGATGCTGGCCCGCAAGGACACCGTCGTGAAGCAGAACAACGACGGCATCCTGTACCTGTTCAAGAAGAACAAGGTCAGCTTCTTCCATGGCCGCGGCTCCTTCGTCAAGGCGGCCGAAGGCGGCTGGGAGATCGCGGTGGCCGGCGACAAGCCTGAGACGCTGCTGGCCAAGCAGGTGATCGTGGCCACCGGCTCGAACGCGCGGGCGCTGCCCGGAGCGGCCTTCGACGAGGAGCGCATCCTGTCCAACGACGGCGCGCTGCGCGTCGGTGCCGTGCCCAAGACACTGGGCGTCATCGGCTCGGGCGTCATCGGCCTGGAGATGGGCTCGGTGTGGCGCCGGCTGGGCGCGCAGGTGACGGTGCTGGAGGCGCTGCCGGTGTTCCTGGGCGCGGTGGACGAGCAGATCGCGAAGGAGGCGCACAAGGTCTTCACCAAGCAGGGCCTGAAGATCCAGCTGGGCGTGAAGATCGACGAGGTGAAGACCGGCAAGAAGGGCGTCAGCGTGGCCTACACCGACGCCGCCGGCGCGGCGCAGACGCTGGACTGCGAACGGCTGATCGTCTCGATCGGACGCGTGCCCAACACCACCGGCCTGAACGCCGAAGGCGTGGGCCTGAAGACCGACGAGCGCGGCTTCATCGTCGTCGACGACGACTGCCGCACCAACCTGCCCGGCGTGTGGGCGGTGGGCGACGTGGTGCGCGGCCCGATGCTCGCGCACAAGGCAGAAGAAGAGGGCGTGGCCGTGGCCGAGCGCATCGCGGGCCAGCACGGGCACGTCAACTTCAACACCATCCCGTGGGTCATCTACACGAGCCCCGAGATCGCCTGGGTGGGCCAGACCGAGCAGCAGCTCAAGGCCGCCGGCCGCAGCTACAAGGCCGGCACCTTCCCGTTCATGGCCAACGGGCGTGCACGTGCTCTGGGCGACACCACCGGCATGGTCAAGTTCCTGGCCGATGCCAAGACCGACGAGATCCTGGGCGTGCACATCGTCGGCCCCATGGCCAGCGAGCTGATCGCCGAGGCCGTGGTGGCGATGGAGTTCAAGGCCAGCGCCGAAGACATCGCGCGCATCTGCCACGCGCACCCGTCCTTGAGTGAAGCCACCAAGGAAGCCGCGCTGGCGGTCGACAAGCGCACGCTGAACTTCTGATGCGTTAACAACCGCATCGTGCAACGGCCAGGCAACCCCTGGCCGTTGCGCTTTTATGATCGAGGCCCCATGCCGGTCCGACAGCTCTACGAACAGACCCTGGCCGAACGCGGCTACACCACCGACGAAGCGCAGCTGCGCGCCGTGGCCTCGCTGGAACGCTGCGAGACCGAATGGGCCGACTACAAGGCGCGGCGCAGCAACGCCCTTGCCAAGCTGATCCGCCGCCCGCCCATTCCGCGTGGCGTGTACATGTGGGGCGGGGTGGGGCGCGGCAAGAGCTTCCTGATGGACTGCTTCTTCCAGGCCGTGCCGCTGACGCGCAAGACGCGGCTGCACTTCCACGAGTTCATGCGCGAGGTGCACCGCGAACTGCAGGACCTGAAGGGCACCGTCAACCCGCTGGACGAACTGGGCCGGCGCATCGCGCGGCGCTACCGGCTGATCTGCTTCGACGAGTTCCACGTCGCCGACGTCACCGACGCCATGATCCTGCACCGGCTGCTGCAGTCGCTGTTCGACAACCGCGTGAGCATCGTCACCACCAGCAACTTCCACCCCGACGGCCTGTACCCCAACGGCCTGCACCGCGACCGCATCCTGCCGGCCATCGAACTGCTGAAGCAGCACCTGGAGGTCATCAACGTCGACGCGGGCAACGACTACCGCCGCCGCAGCCTGGAGCAGGTGGAGATGTACCACTGCCCGCTGGGCCCCGAGGCCGATGCGCAGATGACGAAGGCCTTCGACCGCCTGGCCGAGGCGCGCGACGAAGACCCCGTGCTGCACATCGAGCACCGCGAACTGAAGGCCGTGCGCCGCGCCGGCGGCGTGGTGTGGTTCGACTTCCGCACGCTGTGCGGCGGCCCGCGCTCGCAGAACGACTACCTGGAACTGGCCAGCCGCTTCCACACGGTGCTGCTGTCCAACGTGCCACACATGCCGCCCAAGCTGGCCAGCGAAGCGCGCCGCTTCACCTGGCTGGTGGACGTGCTGTACGACCGCCGCGTGAAGCTGGTGATGTCGGCCGAGGTGCCGGCCGAAGGCCTGTACACCGAAGGCCCGCTGGCGCACGAGTTCCCGCGCACGGTGTCGCGGCTGGTCGAGATGCAGTCGGCCGAGTTCCTGGCGCAGGAACGGCGCGATGTCGACACCGCACTGACCTGAGCATGCGTGCCGCGCTTGTTGCCCTGGTGCTGACGCTGCTGTCGAGCGCGGCTGCCGCGCAGGACGACGCTGCGCTGCGCCAGCAGATCAGTGCCGAGCGCGCGGCCGCGCAGGCGCGCTACCAGTCCGAGCGCGCGGCCTGTGCCAGCCGCTTTGCCCGCAACGCCTGCGAGGACGAGGCCCGCGCCCGCTACCGCCAGGCCACGGTGGCCTTGCGGGCCCGTCAGAACGAGATTGACCAGCGGGCCCGCCGCCTGAAGGCCGAGCAACGGCGCGCGGCGATCGAACAGCGCCAGCGCGAGCTGCTGGAACGGCAGGCCACCGCGGTGCCGCCGCGGCCGCTGGAAGCGCCGGTGCCGCTACAGCCACAGGCACAGCCACGGCCGGCATCGCATGCCGCCGACGCCGAGGCCGCACGTGCCAAGGCGGCCGAACGCGCCGCGGCGGCGCGCCGGCGCCAGCAAGCCATCCAGGCCGACCTGGCGCGCATCCAGGCGCGTCAGCAGCAGCGCGCGGCGCAGGGCAAGAGCGCCCAGCCGCTGCCGCCGGGGCCGGCGGCGTCGAACTGAAGGCGCCTACTTCAGCGGGTCCACCCGCAGCAGCGCCACCGACAGGTTGTCGCCGCCGCCGCGGGCACGCTGGCGCGCCTTGCTGATCAGCATCTCGCCGGCTTCACGCGGGGGCAGGGCGTGCACGATGGCGCCCATCTCCTTGGGGGTGAAGTAGTGCCACAGGCCGTCGCTGCAGGCCAGCAGCGTGTCGCCGAAGGCCAGGCGGTCGATGTTCCACAGCGTCACCGGCGGGTCGGTTTGCGTGCCCAGGCAGCCCGTCAGCAGGTTGGACTGCGGGTGCGTGTTGGCGGCCTCTTCGGTGAGCTTGCCTTCGTCGACCAGGCGCTGCACGAAGGAGTGGTCGCTGGTGCGACGCAGCATCTCGGGCCCGCGGAAGTGGTAGACGCGCGAATCGCCGGCGTGCACGACCCAGCTTTCCAGGTCGGGGTTGACCAGGAACGCGGCCACCGTGCTGTGCGGTTCTTCTTCGGCCGTGATGGCCGTCAGCTTGATCATCAGGTGCGCTTCCATCACCAGCTGCTGCAGCAGCTCGGAGGCGTCGTCCTGCTGCGGCACGTAGCGCTCGAACACCTGGCGTCCCGTCAGCAGCACCTGGTCGGCCGCCTTGCGGCCACCGCTCTTGCCGCCCATGCCGTCGGCCACGATGGCCAGCGCACAGCCCTTGGCGCGGGCGTGGATCAGCACCTCGACCTGGTCCTGCTGGTAGGCCCGGTCGCCCTTGTGCAGCCCCGTGGCGGCCGTCAGGCGGTAGGCCTGGACACTCTGATTCATGGGCGGGACTATAAACTTCGGCCGTGATATACCGGCGTGCAGCAATGAACGACAACCTTCATTCACCGCAACGCCGCCTGATCGAGCTGCGCATCGAGCATGCGGACCTCGACAACCTCATCGACCGCGGCACGGCCGATCCCAGTGCCGACGAGCTGATGCTGCGCCGCCTGAAGAAGCGCCGCCTGGTGCTGCGTGACCAGATCGCCCGCCTGGAAGGCGAGCTCGACCCGCCCGAGCCGGCCTGACCCCGCACCCGTGACAGACGACCTCTGGGCCCGCACCGCCGCGGTGTTCGAACCCGACGGGCCGCTGGCCCGCGCCGACGCGCAATACCGCCCGCGCGAGGCACAGCTGCAGCTGGCACGCAGCGTGTGCCAGGCGCTGCAGCAGCGCAGCGCGCTGGTGGCCGAAGCCGGCACCGGCGTGGGCAAGACCTTTGCCTATCTGGTGCCGCTGCTGCTGGCCGGCGGCCGCGCGCTGGTGTCCACCGCCACCAAGAGCCTGCAGGACCAGCTGTTCCTGCGTGACCTGCCGCGCCTGGTGCAGCAGCTCAACGTGCCCGTGCACACGGCGCTGCTGAAGGGCCGCGGCAGCTACCTGTGCCGGCACCGGCTGCAGCAGGCGCGCACGGGCGCGCAGCTGCCCGACCGCTTCGCGGTGCGCGCGCTGGCACGCGTGGAAGGTTGGGCTCAGGTCACGCGCAGCGGCGACCTGGCCGAGATGGAAGGGCTGGACGAGCGTTCGCCCGTGATCCCGCTGGTCACCAGCACGCGCGACAACTGCCTGGGCACCGAGTGCCCCGAGTTCCGTGCCTGCCACGTGGTGCAGGCGCGGCGCGAGGCCATGGCGGCCGACCTGGTGGTCGTCAACCATCACCTGTTCTTTGCCGACCTGGCGCTGCGCGACAGCGGCGTGGCCGAGCTGCTGCCCACGGTGGACGCCGCCGTGTTCGACGAGGCGCACCAGCTGGTCGACGCCGGCGTGCAGTTCCTGGGCCAGACCCTGGGCACGGCGCAGACGCTGGAGCTGTCACGCGACCTGCTGGCGGTGGGCAACGCGCAGGCGCGCGGCCTGGCGCCGTGGCAGCCGCTGGCGGCGGCCATCGAAAAGGGGGCGCGTGACCTGCGGCTGGCGCTGGCGGGCGAACTGCGCGAGGTGCGTGGCCTGCGCAAGCTGCGCTGGGACGAGCGGGCCGACAGCCCCGACCTGGCGGCGGCGCTGCAGGCCCTGGGCGCGGCCGTGCAGCAGGCCGCCCAGGTGCTGGCCGAGCGCGAGGAGATCGGCCCCGACTTCACGCGGCTGCGACAGCGTGCGCTGGAACTGGGCGCCCTGGTGCAGCGTTTCACGGTGCCCGCCGCCGACGGCCGCGTGCGCTGGATCGACCTTTCGCCGCAGCAGGCGCGGCTGGTGGAATCGCCGCTGGACATCCGCGACATGCTGGCCGAGCAGCGTGCGCTGTCGCCGCGCGCCTGGGTCTTCACCTCCGCCACGCTGGGCGATGACGATGCGCTGACCTGGTTCACGCGCCAGGCCGCGCTGGAAGACGCGGCCACGCTGCGCGTGCAGAGCCCCTTCGACTACGCCAGCCACGCACGCGTGTGGGTGCCGGCGCGCTTTCCCAAGCCCAACGAATCAGCTCACCCGGCGGCGGTGGGCGCGCTGGCCGCGCGTTGCGCGCACGCGCTGCAGGGCCGCACCTTCGTGCTGACGACCACGCTGCGCGCCCTGGAAGGCGTGGCGGCGGCCCTGCGCGAGCAGGCCGATGCGCTGGGCGCGCCGCTGGACATCCTGACCCAGGGCTCGCAGCCGCGGCGCGCGCTGCTGCAGCAGTACGGCGACGGCCACGGCAAGGTGCTGATCGGATCGCACAGCTTCTGGGAAGGCATCGACATGCCCGGCGACGCGCTGCAGTGCGTGCTGATCGACAAGCTGCCGTTCCCGCCGCCCAACGACCCGCTGGTCGAGGCGCGTGTCAAGCAGCTGCAGGCGCAGGGCCGCAACGCCTTCGACGAGGTGCACGTGGCCGAGGCCGCGGTGTCGCTGAAGCAGGGTGCCGGGCGGCTGATCCGGTCGGAAACCGACCAGGGCCTGCTTGTCATCTGCGACCCGCGGCTGCGGCAGATGGGCTACGGCCGGCGCCTGATGGCGGCGCTGCCGCCCATGGGCCCGTTGGCCGACGAGGCCCAGGCGCTGGACTGGCTGGCCCTGCTGGCCAGCATGCACGACAGTCGCGTGCCTACCAGAAGCGCCACCACGGCTTGGCCTGCGCGCTCGCCGTGGCACCCGTGACATAGGGGCTGTTGGGGAAGTTGGTGCGCAGCACCCGCTGCGCGGCGTCGCGCAGGGGCACGAGCTGCAGCTTGTCGTAGCTGCCCACCATGATGGCCAGCGCCTCTTCGGCCGCCGGCGACTGCTGGAACTCCAGCACCGCCTGCTGGGCGCGGTTGGCCGCCGCCAGGTAGGCGCCGCGGTTGAAGTAGTAGCGCGCCACGTGCACCTCGTAGCGCGCCAGCGTGTTGATGATGTAGTCCATGCGCACGCGTGCATCGGCGGCGTAGCGCGAGGCCGGGAACTGCTCCACCAGCTGCTTGAAGGCCTGGTAGGCATCGCGCGATGCACGCTGGTCGCGTTCGGCCAGGTCCTGCCCCGCCACGTTGCCCAGCAGGCCCAGGTTGTCGTTGAAGTTGATCACGCCGCGCAGGTACAGGGCGTAGTCGAAGGCCGGGCTCGACGGGTTGTACTTGATGAAGCGTTCGATGGTGCTGAGCGCCTGGGCTTTCTCGTTGGTCTTCCAGTACAGGTAGGCCAGGTCCAGCTGCGACTGCTGGGCCAGCAGCGTGCTGGCGCCCAGGCCTTCCACGCGTTCCAGGGCCTTGATGGCACGTTCGTAGCTGCCGGCGTCGGCATCGGCCTTGGCCTCTGCATACAATTTCTCGGCGCTGCGGCCGACGAACTCGTCCTTGGGTTCGGACGCGCAGCCCCCCAACAGGGCGGCGGTGGTGGCGGCCAGCAAGGCGGCGCAAAGGCGTGCGCGCGAAAGGAGTTGCATCGGTGCTGTCTCGGTGCGGCCGGATGTGTCAGCCGCACCCGGGTTGAAGGCGGCGCGATTATAGGAAGCCGATGCAGGAACCCGCCGCCGACGACAGCCTGACCGACGCCGAAGCCGACGTCGAGGCCCCCGAGATCGAGACCCGCCGCCGGGTGGTCGACACCGCCGGCCACGGCCAGCGCCTGGACAAGCTGCTGGCGCAGGCCGCGCCCGAGTTCTCGCGCAACCACCTGCAGGGCCTGGTCGAAGCCGGCCACGTGCGCGTGGACGACGTGCCGTGCATGCACAACGCCCGCAAGCTGCGTGCGGGCCAGGTGGTGGCCGTGTCGCTGGTGCCCACGGCCGAGAGCCAGGCCTTTCGCCCGCAGGCGATGGCGCTGGACATCCTGTTCGAGGACGAGCAGGTGCTGGTCATCAACAAGCCCGCCGGCCTGGTGGTGCACCCGGCCGCCGGCCACTGGAGCGGCACGCTGCTCAACGGCCTGCTGGCCCACCATGCGGGTGCTGCACGCCTGCCGCGTGCGGGCATCGTGCATCGGCTGGACAAGGACACGTCGGGCGTGATGGTGGTCGGCAAGACCGTCGAGGCCGTGACCGCGCTGGTGCGCGACATCGCCGCGCGCACGGTGCAGCGCCAGTACCTGGCCATCGCCTGGGGCGAGGTCACCGACGGGCAGCAGCGCATCGACGCCCCGATCGGGCGCGACCCCGTGCAACGCACCCGCATGGCGGTGGTGGCCGGCGGCAAGCCGGCGCAGACCGATGTCGAGCGTGTCGCCGCGTCGCAGGGCTTCAGTGCGATGCGCTGCCGGCTGCACACCGGGCGCACGCACCAGATCCGCGTCCACCTGGCCCGCATCGGTCACCCGCTGGTGGCCGATGCGCTGTACGGCGGCAAGCCGGCGCTGGGCCTGCAGCGCCAGGCCCTGCACGCCACGCGGCTGGCGTTCGAGCATCCGATCACCCGGCATGCGGTGGCGATCGACTGCGCGCCGCCGGCCGACTTCATGGCTGCCTGGGCCGCCGTGGCCGGCGACTGAGCAAGCCGGCGCCGGATCATGGCTACAATGCCGGTCACCGCGCCTTGATCGTTGCCGGCCCACCAGCCGGGCCCGCCGGCGCAAAGCAGACCGCCCTAGCAGATCGTCTTCACCGCGCG
The DNA here is from genome assembly GCA_016790225.1 of Rubrivivax sp. The sequence continues at coordinate 7,316 of JAEUOZ010000002.1, read as the reverse complement.
GCGCGCCCATCAGGCCCCGCACGCAGCGCTGCCGGCCCCGTCAACCCGAATCGCCATCCGCCGTCCTGGCCGCCAGGGCCGGTTGGCCGCAGGACACCCATGAGCCTGTTCACCGCCGCGCCTGTGGCGGAACCTGCCAGACGCCAGCCATGACCAGCGCCGAAGCCAAGCGCATCCTCGAGACAGCCCTGCTGTGCGCGCAGTCGCCACTGCCGCTGCGCGAGATGCGCGTGCTGTTCGACGACGAGATCGGCGCCGACTCGGTGCGCATGCTGCTGGACGAGATCAGCCGCGACTGGGACGACCGCGGCCTGGAGCTGGTGGCGCTGGCCACCGGCTGGCGCTTCCAGAGCCGGCCCGAGATGCGCGACTACCTGGACCGGCTTCACCCCGAGAAGCCGCCCAAGTATTCGCGCGCGGCGATGGAGACGCTGGCCATCGTGGCCTACCGCCAGCCCGTGACACGCGGCGACATCGAGGACATCCGCGGTGTCACGGTCAGCTCGCAGATCGTCAAGCAGCTTGAAGACCGCGGCTGGATCGAGACCATCGGCTACCGCGAAGCCGCCGGCCGGCCGGCGCTGTACGCCACCACGCAGCAGTTCCTGGACGACCTGGGCCTGTCGTCGCTGGACCAGTTGCCGCCGCTGGACGGACACGGCCCGGTGCAGGCCCAGGCGCTGGCCGCGCTGGAGGCGCAGGCCTCGCTCATCGACGACGGCCAGGCCAGCCTGCCGCTGGACGAAGCACCTGAAACGTTGGCCGGCGCTGCGCCGGCCGCGCCCGAAACCGAACCACCCGCCGGGCCCGCGCCCGAGCCGGCCGCCCAGGCCGTGCCGCCCGACACCGCCCCCACCGACTTCCCGCCCCCCGAGCAGCCATGAACGATTCAGACGAGTCGAAGCCCGATCCCGTCGACGCGGAACAAGCCGCGCCCAAGCCGCGCCGCAAGCGCGCCCCGCGCAAGGACGCCGAAGCGGCCGCACCCGCTGCCGACGCGGCACCCGCCGCACCGGCGGCGGAACCCGCCGTCGAAGCGGCCGCTGACGTGGCGGCGCCCAAGCCCCGTGCGCCGCGCCGCAAGCGCGTGGTGGCGGCCGACGCTGCATCCGAAGCGACACCCGAAGCCGCGGTCGCCGCCGAGCCCGCCGCTGCAGTGCCACCGCCTGCTCCGGCGCCGCAACCCGCGGCCGCCCCCGCTGCGCCAGCGCCCGTGGCCGAGGCTGCCACGGCATCGGCCGGCGGCGAGGCGTCCGCGGACGTGGGTGCACAAGCTGGCGATGCAGCCGGTGATGCAGCCGGTGATGCGGCAAGCGATGCCGACGGCGCGCCGCCGCGCGAAGGCCGCCGCCGCAACCGCCGCCGCAACCGCAACCGCGATCGCGACCGTGCCGATCGGCCGCCGCGGGCCGAAGGTGAAGCCGCTGGCGACAGCGCCGCCGCCGATGATGCCGACGACGACGGCGACGAGGCACCCGCCGTGCCGGTGGTGCCGCTGGAGCCCACCGATCCGAACGAGCTGTTTGCCCACGTGCTGTCGGGCGAGTTCGATGCCGGCCAGCCGGCTGAGGTCGACCTGGCGCCCGCCGATCCGGCCAAGCGCGTGCTGCTGCCCGAACCCGACGCACCCAAGCTGCACAAGGTGCTGGCGCAGGCCGGCATCGGGTCGCGCCGCGACATGGAGCAGTGGGTGCTGGAAGGCCGGGTCACCGTCAACGGCGAGCCCGCGCACACGGGTCAGCGCATCTCCTACGGTGACCGCATCACCGTCAACGGCAAGCCGGTGAAGGTGCGCATCGCGCCGCTGCCGCCCCGGGTGCTGGCCTACCACAAGCCGGCCGGCGAGGTGGTCACGCACGACGACCCGCAGCACCGCCCCACCGTGTTCCGCCGCCTGCCGCGGCTGCAGCATGGCAAGTGGCAGTCGGTGGGCCGGCTGGACATCAACACCGAAGGCCTGCTGCTGTTCACGAACTCGGGCGAACTCGCCAATCAGCTGATGCATCCGCGCTTCGGCGTCGAGCGCGAGTACGCGGTGCGCGTGCTCGGCACGCTCGAGCCCGAGCAGCGTGAACGCCTGCTTGCCGGCGTGACCGTCGAAGGCCAGACCGCGGCCTTCAAGTCCATCGAGGACGGCGGCGGCGAGGGCGCGAATCACTGGTACCGCGTCGTCATCACCGAGGGACGCAACCGCGAGGTGCGCAAGCTCTTCGACGCCGTCGGCCTGACGGTGAGCCGGCTGATCCGCATCCGCTACGGCAGCGTGGTGCTGCCGCGCGGCCTGAAGCGCGGCGTCTGGGTCGACCTGGACGATGCCGATGTGCGCCGGGTACGCCAGCTCGCGGCCGGCGCGCGCCCGCAGCCGCCGCGCGGCGAGGGCGGACCGCGGCCCGAGGAGCGTGGCGAACGCGGGCCGCGCCGCGACCGGCCGCCGCGCGCAGCGCAGGAGGCGCCGCCGCGCGAGCCGCGCGACGAGAGCGACGAGGAGCTGGACTTCGACCCGAGCCGCATCCCCAATCCGCTGGAGCAGACCTTCGATCGGCGCTTCGCGCAGGGTTCGCGCAACCCCTTCGGCCGCGGCGGCAGCGGCGGCTTCGGTGCCGGCGGCAGCGCGCCCGACCCGGCCCCCAAGCGCGGCAGCGGGCCGCGCGAGCCCGATCCGCTGCAGACCTCGGTTGGCTACATCGGCGCCGACGCCTTCCACCGCAAGGGTGGCCGCGGCGGCCCGCGCGGCGGCGGCGGCGGCGGCGGATTCGGCGGTCCGCGAGGCGGCGGCGGACGCGGCGGGCAGCGCGGTCGTTGAGCGGCCCCTCGCTACAATTCAAGGCTTTGCTCAAGCAGGACCCAGGAGTCACTTCATGTCAGTCGAACGCACCCTGTCGATCATCAAGCCCGACGCCGTGGCCAAGAACGTGATCGGCCAGATCTATGCCCGCTTCGAGGGCGCCGGCCTGAAGATCATCGCCGCGCGCATGGCGCACCTGTCGCGCCGCGACGCCGAGGCCTTCTATGCGGTGCACAAGGCGCGCCCGTTCTTCAATGACCTCGTGTCCTTCATGACCTCGGGGCCGGTGATGATCCAGGTGCTCGAGGGCGAGAACGCGATCGCGAAGAACCGGGAACTGATGGGCGCGACCGACCCGAAGAAGGCCGACAAGGGCACGATCCGTGCCGACTTCGCCGACAGCATCGACGCCAACGCGGTGCACGGTTCGGATGCGCCGGAGACGGCGGCGGTCGAGGTCGCGTTCTTCTTCCCCGGAATGGCGATCCACAGCCGTTGACGGTTCAGCCGCGGCTCGGGCCATGAGCACGCCGACCAACCTGCTGGATTTCGATCGCGAGGGCCTGACCGCGTTCTGCGAGGGTCTGGGCGAGAAGCGCTTTCGCGCGACCCAGCTCTTCCAGTGGCTGCACCAGCGCGGCGAGTCCGACTTCGCCGCGATGAGCGACCTCGCCAAGTCGCTGCGCGGCCGGCTTGCCGACGCGGCCGTCGTCACGGCGCTGCCCGTCGCATCGGAGCAGGCCTCGGCCGACGGCACGATCAAGTGGCTGTTCGACGTCGGCGGCGGCAATGCCGTCGAGACGGTCTTCATCCCCGAGGACGACCGGGCGACGCTGTGCATCTCGTCGCAGGCGGGCTGCGCCGTCGGCTGCCGCTTCTGTTCGACCGGCCACCAGGGTTTCAGCCGCAACCTGACGACGGGCGAGATCGTCGCCCAGCTGCGTCATGCCGAGCATCAGCTGCGTGCGCGCGCCGGCAGCGGCGAGCGCGTGATCTCCAACGTCGTGATGATGGGCATGGGCGAGCCGCTGCAGAACTACGCCGCGCTGCTGCCGGCGCTGCGCACGATGCTCGACGACCATGGCTACGGCCTGTCGCGCCGCCGGCTGACGGTCTCGACATCGGGCGTGGTGCCGATGATCGACCGGCTGCGCGTCGATTGCCCGGTCGCGCTCGCGGTCTCGCTGCATGCGCCCGACGACGCGCTGCGCGACGAACTCGTGCCGATCAATCGCAAGTACCCGATCGCCGAGCTGATCGGGGCTTGCCGGCGCTACCTGGAGACCGCGCCGCGCGACTTCATCACCTTCGAGTACTGCATGCTCGATGGCGTCAACGACAGCCTGGCGCAGGCGCGGGCGCTGGTCGACCTCGTCGTCGAGCGGCCGGCGACCCGCATCGCGTGCAAGTTCAACCTGATCCCGTTCAATCCCTTCCCGGCCTCGGGCTTGCGCTGCTCGCCGCGCGAGCGCGTGCTCGAGTTCGCCGAAGTGCTGCGCAGCGCCGGCCTCGTGACCACGGTGCGCAAGACGCGCGGCGACGACATCGCCGCCGCCTGCGGCCAGCTCGCCGGCGAGGTTCAGGACCGCACGCGTGTGCGCGAGCGCTTCGCGCGGCGCCCGATCCCGATTCGCGCCGAGGCGCCGCTGGAGGGCTGGCGATGAAGCGCTCGGTCGCCTGCGCGCGCGGAGCCGCCGCGCTCCTCGCGGCCGCGCTCGCGGCGTGCACGACGACGGTGACGACGAGCGTCGCCCCGGCCGCCGACAGCGCCACCGTGACCACGGTGCAGCAGCCCGACGATGCCGACCTGAAGCGGCGCGCCAACGCCCGGCTGCAGCTCGCCGCGGCCTACTTCGGCGACGCCCAGTACAAGACCGCGCTCGAGGAGGTCAAGCGGGCGCTCGACGCCGAACCCAGGATGGCCGAGGCCTACAACCTGCGCGGCCTGATCTACGCTGCGACCGGCGAGGACGCGCTGGCCGAGGAGAGCTTCCGTCGCGCGCTCGAGTTGAACCCGCGCGACGCCGACGCGATGCACAACTTCGGCTGGTACCTGTGCCTGCGCAAGCGCTACCCCGAAGCGCAGGCGATGTTCGTCGACGCGCTGGCGCAGCCGCGCTACCGCGACATCACGCGCACCATGCTCGCCCAGGGCGTGTGCGAGGCGCGCGCCGGCCAGCTCGATCAGGCCGAGCGCACGCTGATGCGCGCCTACGGCACCGATCCGACGAGCCCGTCGATCGCCCTCAACCTGGCCGAGGTGCTGTTCCAACGCGCTGACTACGAGCGCGCGCGCTTCTACATCCGGCGCGCGAACACGCCGCCGCAGAACGCCAGCGCGCAGTCGCTGTGGCTGGCGGCGCGCATCGAGGCGCGCGCGGGCAACCTGTCGGCGGCCAACGACGTGGCGCAGCAGCTCGTCAGCCGTTTCCCGAAGTCCGTCGAGGCGGCCGAGTACCAACTGGGCAAGCTGCGTGACTGAGACCTCGTCCGAGGCGCCGGTCGCCGCCGGGCGCGCAACCAGTGCCGGCGCGATGCTGCGCGAGGCCCGCCAGGCGCGCGGCCTGCACGTGGCTGCGCTCGCGGCGTCGATCAAGGTCACGCAGCGCAAGCTCGAGGCGCTCGAGGCCGACCGCTACGACGAGCTGCCCGACATGACCTTCACGCGCGCGCTCGCCAAGACGGTCTGCCGCAGCCTGAAGATCGATTCCGCGCCCGTGCTCGCGCTGCTGCCCGAGGTCGGCGACCGCGGGCTGGATCGCGTGCATCTGGGGCTGAACACCACCTTTCGCGATCGTCCCGGGCGACAGCAGGCGCCGGATCTGCGCGCGGCGATGAAGCGGCCTGCGCTGTGGCTGCCGCTGCTCGTGCTTGCGGCCGCAGTGGCGCTGGCGCTCGCGCCGCAGGGACTGTTCGCGCCGCTGGGCGGGGGCACCGAGCCTGCGGCGTCGGCGCCCGCGGCGCTGCCGCCGGCGGTTCCGGCGAGCGTGCCGGCGACGGCGGCCGCGGCGAGCGCGCCCGAAGCCGCATTGCCCGCCGTCGCGCCGGCGCCGGCCTCTGTTGCCGCCGCGACGCCGAGCGCGCCGGCCGAACCGGTGAGCATGATCGAGTTGCGCGTGACCGGCGAGTCCTGGATCGAAGTCCTCGACGCCGGCGGTGCGGCCCTGCTGCAGCGCGTGCTGCAGCCGGGCGAGTTCGTCGGCCTGGAAGGCACGCCGCCGTTTCGCCTGAAGATCGGCAATGCGGCGGTGACGCAGCTGAAGTACCGCGGCCAGGCGGTCGATCTGGCCGCGGCGACGCGCGACAACGTCGCCCGGCTCGAGTTGAAGTAGGCCGTGGACGACGCGGACTTCATCGCTCCGGCCGCGCCCGCGCCGCGCCGCACGCGCCAGGCGAGCGTCGCCTGGGCCGGGCGCGCGGTGACGATCGGCGGCGACGCGCCGGTGCGCGTGCAGGCGATGACCAACACCGACACCGTCGACGCCATCGGCACCGCGATCCAGGTCAAGGAGCTTGCCCAGGCCGGCTCGGAGCTGGTGCGCATCACCGTCAACACGCCCGAGGCTGCGGCGGCCGTGCCCTACATCCGCGAGCAGCTCGACCGGATGGACATCCATGTCCCGCTGGTCGGCGACTTCCACTACAACGGCCACCGGCTGCTCGCCGAGCATCCGGCCTGCGCCGAGGCCTTGAGCAAGTACCGCATCAACCCGGGCAACGTCGGCAAGGGCGACAAGCGCGACCGCCAGTTCGGCCAGATGGTCGAGATCGCGGCCAGGCTCGGCAAGGTCGTGCGCATCGGCGTCAACTGGGGCAGCCTGGACCAGGAACTGCTCGCGCAGATGATGGACGCCAACGGCCGCCGCGCCGAACCGCACGAGCCGCAGCAGGTGATGTATCAGGCCATCGTCGCCTCGGCGCTCGAGTCGGCGCGCTTCGCGCAGGAGATCGGCTTGCCGGCCGACAACATCGTGCTGTCGTGCAAGATGTCGGGCGTGCAGGACCTGGTCAGCGTCTACCGTGCGCTGGCCGCGCGCTGCGACTACCCGCTGCACCTGGGCCTGACCGAGGCCGGCATGGGGACCAAGGGCACGGTGGCGTCGACTGCCGCGCTGGCGCTGCTGCTGCAGGAGGGCATAGGCGACACGATCCGCGTGTCCCTGACGCCGCAGCCCGGCGAGGCGCGGACCCAGGAGGTCGTGATCGCGCGCGAGATCCTGCAGTCGCTCGGCCTGCGCTCGTTCAACCCCAGCGTCACCGCCTGTCCCGGCTGCGGGCGGACGACGAGCACGACCTTCCAGGAACTCGCCAAGCAGATCGACGACTTCCTGCGCGCGCAGATGCCGGTGTGGACCGAGCGCTATCCCGGCGTCGAGAAGATGAAGGTCGCGGTGATGGGCTGCATCGTCAACGGCCCGGGCGAGAGCAAGCACGCCGACATCGGCATCAGCCTGCCCGGCACCGGCGAGGCGCCGGCGGCGCCGGTGTTCATCGACGGCGAGAAGGCGCTGACGCTGCGCGGCGCGGGCAT
>JAEUOZ010000001.1 GCA_016790225.1 Rubrivivax sp. | reverse complement strand
GTACACGGTGTCGGCCAGGAACACGCTTTCCCGCAGGTCGTGCGTGACGAGGATGACGTTAAATTTCTGCGCCGCCTGCAGGTCGCGCATCGCGCACCACAGCTCTTCGCGCGTGAAGGCGTCCAGCGCGCCGAAGGGTTCGTCCAACAGCAGCATCTTCGGTTCGTGCACCAGCGCCCGGCAGATGCTGGCGCGCTGCTGCATGCCGCCGGACAGCTGCCACGGAAACTTGTCCTCGTAGCCGCCCAGGCCCACGCTGTGCAGCAGCTTGCGCGCCTTCTCGACGTATTCGTCGCGCCGCGCGCGGAAGGTGGAGCGATAGGGCTCGACGATCTCCAGCGGCAGCAGCACGTTGTCCAGCGTGCTGCGCCAGGGCAGCAGGCTGGGCGCCTGGAAGGCCATGCCGCTGATCTTCAGCGGCCCGGTCACCGGCTGGCCACCGATGTGGATGGTGCCCTTGCTCGGCATCTTCAGGCCCGTGGTGAGCTTCATGAAGGTGCTCTTGCCGCAGCCCGAGGGCCCGACGATGGCGATGAACTCGCCTTCGTTGACCTGCAGCGAGATGTCTTCGACGGCAAAGTGCCCCTGAGCCAGCAGCTCCTCGTTGTAGGCCAGCCAGACATTCTGAAAGTCGACAAAAGGCTTCATCGCGGATCTCCGGCGGCCGCGGGGCCGCAGAGCCGATGGCCGCCTCCCGGGCGGCCCGGGCCGGCGAGCCGAGGCTCAGGTGGTGCATGGGGCACCGGGCGGCGCAGACCTCCCGGTGTGTCGTGCGTCAGGCACGCCTTCAAGGCCGATGGCCCCGCCCGGCTCAGGGCAGGGCCTGGCGACTCATCTGCGGGCCGGCGGCAGGATGTTCAGCTCGGCCTTGGGCGGCAGGAAGGCATCGGTCCAGACGGCGGTGGGATCCACGCGTGTCTTGGTGTTGAAGGCGTCCGACACCTGCGAGGCCATCAGGGCCAGGCGCCCGGGCACGAGCTGGCCGAAGCCTTCGGCGCGCGCATCGGGGCTGGCCACGACGGAATCGATGGCCATGCGCAGGCGGCGCTTTTCCAGCTCGACGTTGATGATGCCGTCGCGCGCCTTGACAAACTCGATCGCGGCGTCCGGGTTGGCCATGACTTCCTTCGCGCCCTTCAGGAAGGCGGACAGGAAGGCCTTCACGGCCGCCGGGTTCTCCTTGATCAGCTTGGGCGTGGCGATGATGACGTTGCCGTAGAGCTTGACGCCGTGAGCGGCGTAGGGGAGGACGACGATGTCGGCCGGTGCGACGTTGCGCGCTTCGAGGTTGAGGATGGAGGTGAACGAGAAGCCGGTGATGGCGTCGATGTCACCGCGTGCCAGCATGGTTTCGCGCAGCGGCGGATCCATGCTGGTCCAGGTGACGTTGCCGATGCCGTTGGCCTTGGCAAAGATCGGGAAGGCGCGACGGCCGGCGTCGAAGCCCGGGGCACCGAGCTTCTTGCCGGTCAGATCGGAGGGCTTGGTGATGCCGCTCTTCTTCAGCGTCAGCACCGCAGCCGGCGTGTTGTTGTAGACCACCATCACGGCCACCGGCTTGTTGGGTGCATCCGGGTTGTTGGCGTGGAACTCCATCAGCGCGGCCATGTCGGCAAAGCCCATGTCGTAGGTGCCACTGGCCACGCGCGTGACCGTGCCGCCGGAGCCGTTGCCGGCATCGATGGTCACGTCCAGACCGGCGGCCTTGTAGTGGCCCTTGGCGGCAGAGGCCAGGAAGAGCGCGGCCGGGCCCTCGAAGCGCCAGTCCAGCTGGAACTTGATCGGCGTCTGCGCAAAGGCCGCGGGCGACAGCGCCAGCAGCGTGCCCGCGGCGAGCAGCGCGCGGCGGGTGAGGGATTTCAGCTTCATGCTTGTTTCTCCTGGCAATGGGAATGTTTGTTGTGGAGCCATTTTGCAATTCCCGTGCGCGCGGCTACCCCGGTCTTGCACCAAACAAGGGCATACCCGGGCGTGCCGGGCGAGTTTCAGGGGCGCAAGAGATCGAGCAAGGTGCGCGCGATCACCTGTGTGGAGCGCCGCAGGTCGTCCAGTTGCACATGCTCGTCAGCGCGCTTGGCGTTGGACTCCAGCACGGTGCGCGGGCCGGCGCCGTAGATGACGGCCGGTACCCCGTGCTGGCCGTACAGCCGCACGTCGGTATAGAGCGGTGTCCCACTCTCGGGAATCGGCTCGCCGAAGACGGCCAGCCCGTGGCGCTGGATCGCGCGCACCAGCTCGGCATTGCCGGCCTGCGGCCGGAGCGCATGCGCCAGCAGCAGGCGGCGGATTTCCAGCCGGATGCCAGGTGACGAGGCGACCGTGTCGGCGATCAGGCCGCGCACCTCGGCTTCGACGGCTGCGGCGTCTTCCTCGGGGATCATGCGCCGGTCCAGCTTCAGCACCACCTTGCCCGGCACGACGTTGGTGTTGCTGCCGCCCTGGATCCAGCCCACGTTCAGGTAAGGATGGGTGATGCCCGCAACCGACGAACGGCGCTCGCGCAGCAGCCCGTTGTGCGCATAGAGCGCACCGAGCAGCCGTGTGGCGGCCTGCAGCGCATCCACGCCGGTCTGCGGGTAGGCTGCGTGCGAGGCCATGCCGTGCAGCGTCACCTCCAGCTGCAGGCAGCCGTTGTGCGCCGTGACCACCTGGTAGCTGAAGCCGGCGGCGATCAGCAGATCGGGCTGGGTCAGACCCTGGTTGAGCAGCCAGCCCGGCCCCAGCTCGCCGCCGAACTCCTCGTCGTAGGTGAAGTGCAGCTCGACGCTGCCCTGCAGCGCCAGGCCCTGCGCGGCGGCCACGGCCTCCAGCGCGCGCGTGGCGAAGGTGTAACTGGCGAAATCGCTCTTGCTCACCGCCGCGGCCCGGCCATAAAGCGCACCGTTGGCGATCTCTCCACCGTAGGGATCGCGGGTCCAGCCTTCGCCCGGTGGCACCACGTCGCCATGCGCATTGAGGGCGACGGTTCGCCCGGGCGCGTAGCGGCGACGCACGATCAGGTTGGTCAGGGACTGCAGCCCATACGCCTTGACATCCGCCTCAGGCACCGGGTGCTTCTCGGCCTCGAAGCCGAAGCCGGCCAGCAGCTCGGCGGTGCGTTCGGCGTGCGGCGCGTTGTTGCCCGGTGGCGTATCCGTGGGCACCTGCACCAGCGCCTGCAGAAAGCGCGTCTGCTCCTCGAAGTGGGCGTCGATCCAGCGGTCCAGTTCAGCGTAGGCGGTCATCAAGGCGGGCTCGGAGGCTCTCAGATGGGATCGGTGGCCAGGCCGTCGAGCAGCTGCTGGAAGGCCAGGACGCACAACTCGGCATCGTTGTCGCTGATGCTCTCCAGCGGGTTGTGGCTGATGCCTTCGTTGGCGCCGCGGACAAACAGCATGGCCTGGGGCAGGATGTCGTGCAGCTTCATCGCATCGTGCCCCGCCCCGCTGGGCATGCGGTGGATCGGCAGGCCCAGCGTCGCGACGGCCTGCTCCCAGCGGCGCTGCCAGGCTGGGTGGCAGGGGGCGGCGCTGACGCGCGAGCTGCGCTCGGCCTTGAAGCTCAGGCCGCGCCGCCAGCAGATGCGTTCCAGTTCGGCCAGCACGTCCGCCTCCAGCGCATCACGGGCTGCGTTGGTGGTGGCGCGCAGGTCCAGGCTGAAGGCCACGCGCCCGGGAATGACGTTGATCGATCCTGAAGGCACCTGCAGCATGCCGACCGTTCCCACCGTCTCGGGAGCCGCGGCGGCACGCCGCTCCACCACCAGCAGCAGCTCGGCCGCGGCGACGGCCGCATCGCGGCGCTGCGCCATCGGCGTGGTGCCGGCGTGCGCGGCCGTGCCGGTGATCTCGACGTGATGGCGCACGCTGCCGTTGATGGAGGTCACCACGCCCAGCGGCAGATCCAGCGCGTCCAGCACCGGACCTTGCTCGATGTGCAGCTCGACGAAGCCGAGGTAGCGGGCGGGATCACGGCGGCAGCCCTCGATCGCGGCCATCGTGGCGGGCAGGCCGGCCTGGCGCATGGCCTCGCGCAGGCTCACGCCCTCGACGTCCGTCTGCTCGAGCCAGGCCGGGTCGAAATCGCCCGTGAGCGCGGCCGAGCCCAGAAAGGTGGCCTTGTAGCGCTGGCCTTCCTCGTCCGCAAAAGCCACCAGCTCAAGGCCGAAGGGCAGGCGGCGGCCCTGGCGGTGCAGCTCGCGCACGACGGCGATGGGCACGAGCACGCCCAGCCGCCCGTCGTAGCGGCCGCCGTTGCGCACCGTGTCGAAGTGGCTGCCGGTCAGCAGGCGACGTGCCGAGCGGTCCGTGCCGTGATAGACGCCGACCACGTTGCCCACGGCATCGACGTGCGTCTCATCGAAGCCGGCTTCATCCATCCAGCGCTGCAGCTGGGCCTGGCATTTCAGGTGCGCGGCGGTCAGGTAGGTGACGGTCAGCTCGCCCCGTTCGGCATAGCCCGGGTCGCTGTGCTGCGCCAGGGTTTCGGCATCGTCCCAGACCCGGCCGCCCAGGAGCGGTTCGGCGCCGAGCTTGTCGTTCAGGCGGATCTCCGCGATGCGGTGGATCTGCCGCAGGCACTCGGCCAGCTCGGTCTCGGGCGGGGCCTGCAGCCGGCGCGCAAAGGTCTCGATGATCTGCGTGCGCGAAAGCCCTCGGCCGCGCGGCCCGCGCACGGCCAGGATGAAGGGCCAGCCGAAGCGCGCGTTGTAGTCGGCATTGAGCTGCTGGATGCGCTCGAACTCCTGCGGCGTGCAGTCGGTCAGGCCGGCGCGGCCTTGTTCGTCGCTGGACTCGGCGGTCAGCGTGCGGGTGACCATGGCCTTGCCCGCCAGCTCCGGGTGCGCCCGCACCAGGGCAAGCTGCTGCTCGCGCCCGGCTTCGCGCACCACTTCCACCAGCGCGCGCTTCAGCGCTGCGGGTGTGGCAAAGCCGGCCGCAGGCCGGCGTTCCCAGGCCTGGGCCGCAATCCAGGGCGAGTGCTCGTAGGTGCCATCGAGCAGGGCGACAAAGCGCGCCAGGTCTGCCTGGTTGAGTTCCTGGAGGCTGAAGCTGCTCATGCGGGTGGCCAAGTCTCGGGTCATTCCCAGACGAAGGCACGGCCCGCGTCGAAGGGGTGTACGGCGCGCCAGTGCCGGGCGATGTCGATGCGGCGCGTGATCCAGACGCGCTCATGGCGCTGCACATGGTCCAGGAAGCGCTGCAGCGCGCGCAGGCGGCCGGGCCGGCCCAGCAGCCTGCAGTGCATGCCGACGCTCATCATCGCGGGCTGATGCTCACCTTCTGCGTAGTGCACGTCGAAGGCATCGCGCAGGTACTGGAAGAACTCGTCGCCATGGCTGTAGCCCTGCGGCAGCGCGAAGCGCATGTCGTTGCAATCCAGCGTGTAGGGCAGCACCAGGTGCGGCGCCAGCGTGCCGTCGCTGCGTCGCACCTGCAGCCAGAAGGGCAGATCGTCGCCGTAGTAGTCGCTGTCGTAGGCAAAGCCGCCGTGATCGGCCAGCAGCCGGCGCGTGTTGGGGCTGTCGCGCCCGGTATACCAGCCCAGGCCGTGCACATGAGCGTCCAGGGACGGGTGCCCGCCGGTGAGCTGCTGGATCGCCGCCATCGCGCGCTGCAGGTGCTCGCGTTCGGTGGCTTCGTCCACGTTCTGGTAGTGGATCCAGCGCCAGCCATGACAGGCGATCTCGTGGCCCAGCTCGACGAAGGCAGCCGTGACCTCGGGGCAGCGCTGCAAGGCCATGCCGATGCCGAAGACCGTCAGCGGCAGGCCGCGGCGCTCGAATTCGCGCAGGATGCGCCAGACGCCCACGCGCGAGCCGTACTCGTAGATGCCTTCCATGCTCAGGTGCCGCGCCGGGTAGGCCGCCGGGCTGAACATCTCGGAAAGAAACTGCTCGCTGCCGGCATCGCCATGCAGCACGGAGTTCTCGCCGCCCTCCTCGTAGTTCAGCACGAACTGCAGCGCCACACGAGCCTGGCCGGGCCACTGCGGATGCGGTGGGCGCCGGCCATAGCCGGCCAGGTCTCGGGGATACCGCGCGGGATCAGCCAATGGTGCGGTCATGGTCGGCTGGCGGCAGCGCCCGAACGGGCGACGCGGGACGAAGGGAACAGCAAGGCCATGCGGCGAGACGGGGTGTCCTGGAGGGGCTGCGGCCGGGCGCAGCACAAAGCGGCGCACAGAAGCGCGGTCTTGGGGATAAGGGTAGCGCGCCCAAACTGTATACACTTTTCCGACTCACGCATCGGGCCACCATGGGACACCTGAGCACGCATGTTCTGGATACGGCACATGGCTGCCCCGCTGCAGGCATGCGGGTCTGCCTGCTTCGCGAGCAAGGCGAGGTCTGGGCCCCGCTGACCGAGCTCGACCTGAATGCCGATGGCCGAGCAGGCGGCCCGCTGCTGGACGCGGCATCCATGGCCACGGGCCGCTATCGCCTGCGCTTCGAGGTGGCGGCGTATTTCCGCCGACGTGGCGTGCAGTTGCCTGAGCCGCCCTTCATCGATGTGGTGCAGCTCGATTTCGGCATCGCGCAAGCGGATGGTCACTACCACGTGCCGCTGCTCGTGAGTCCGTGGAGCTACAGCACCTACCGCGGCTCCTGAACCGCAGCGCGCAGTCCGCAGCTTGACGCATGGCACAACTTTCGACAGCTGAGCCGCCAATGCCGCTGTCGCGTGCGTGCGGCATCGTGCCCTCGCCGCACGGTGACTGCGCCCTGAGCCCAGGGGCCCCAGGCGCTCGATGAGCTTTGTCCAGCGTCTCCTGCATGCGCCGCCTGCGGTTTCCCGGCTGACCCTCGTCGGGCGAGCGGGCACCACCTGGCTGCTCTCGCTCACCTCGTTGGCGGTCCTGGCCATCAGCGTGCTGGAAAGCAGCAACGGGCTGCTGCGGCCGCTCGACCGCTGGCTCTATCCGATCCTGGTCGGCATCAGCGCGCTCTCGGCCTTCGCTGTGCAGCACGGCAGCATGCCGCATGCCCTGGGCCTGCGCCTGGTGTCGCTGCTGGGTTCGCTCTACCTGGGCATCGGTGTCTCGGTGGACCTGCTCACGGGGCGCGTGCCGACGCTGTATGACATGGCCACGCTCATGCCCTGGCTGCTGATCGCGCATGTGATGCTCTTTGCGACCTACCGTGCACCGGTGGCGCTGGTGATGTCCGGGGCGTTGTCCTTGAGCTTGCTGCCGCTGCTGCTGTGGCCCGGTCTGCCACCAGCGACGGCGGACATCCTGGGCGTGCTGGCGGCCAACGGCATGGTCGCGCAGGGGCTCATGACGGGCATGCTGTATGCCGTCAGCCTGCAGTTCGCGCACCTGGCGATGGCCGATGCCGCGCTGCATCCGCGCGATGAGCCCATCACCGTGCGGGAGCTGATGCTGAGGCGCCGGCAGGAGCGCAGGCGCCTGGAGGCCCTGGCGGAGCGGGCCGATGCCGCCGCCCGCGAGCAAGAGCGCGAATTGCTGAGCATGCTGCGCGCCTTTCCGGGCTACGTGATGCGCGTCGATCCGGACGGTCGCATCAGCCAGATCAATGCACGCCTGGCGGCTGCCTACGGCCGCAAGCCGGCCGAGCTCATCGGCCTGCACCTGGAGGAAGTGGTGGGCCTGGAGGGCTGGAAGCAGGCACGGCTGCGCCAGACGACGGTGCGCGTCGGGGGCCAGCCGATCGTCTTCGAGCTGAGCCTGAGCAGCCCGTCCGGCCACGAACTTCGGCTGCTGTTCACGCAGTACGCGGTGAGCGACGAGAACGGTCAGCCGTCGATGGCCTTCTACCAGGTGGGCCTGGACGTCACCGAGCACCGGCAGACGCAGCGCGCGCTGGAGCAGACCCTCGCACAGCTGGATGCGCTGTTCGAGGCCCTGCCCTTGCCCACGGGCATGAAGGACGTGGAGGGCCGTTACGTGCGGGTCAATCGGGCGCTGTGCGAGCTGATGCGCCTGAAGCCGTCGGAAATCCTGGGGCGGACCGCGCGCGAGTTCGTCAGCGCCGAAAACGTCAAGGCCCATGAGGGCACGGATCGGGCCGCCATCGAGACCCGTCAGGTACAGAGTTATGCAGTGGCGCATCGCCCTGCTGACATCGATCGGGTGGACATGATGGTGCACAAGGCCGCGGTCTTCACCGCCTCCGGCGAGCATGCCGGCATGGTCACCACCATCGTCGACCTCACGGAGATCAACCGGGCGGCACGTCTGATGCAGCAGGCGCGCGAGGCGGCGGAAAGCGCCAACGCCGCGAAGTCAGCCTTCCTCGCCACCATGAGCCACGAGATCCGCACGCCGATGAACGGCGTGATCGGCATGGCCGAGATCCTGCTGCACAGCCCGCTCTCGCCCGATCAGGCAAAGTCCGTGCACACCGTGCGCGACAGCGCGCAGGGGCTGCTGGCGCTGCTGGACGGCATCCTGGACTTCTCCAAGATCGAGGCCGGCAAGCTGGAGCTGGACTGCGCACCGCTGGAGCCCCGCGCGCTGGTGCAGAGCACGGCCGCGATGATGGAGGCCCATGCCCGCGCGCGCGGCGTTCACCTGCTCTGGCATGTGCAGGACCGGGTGCCGCAGCGCCTGCTGGGCGACGAGATGCGGCTGCGCCAGGTGCTCAACAACCTGGTGTCCAACGCGGTGAAGTTCAGTGGCGGCCAGCCGCATCGCGACGGCCGCGTCAGCGTGGCCCTGACGATGGCCGAAGCCAGCCTGAGCCTGGAGGTCGGCGACAACGGCATCGGCATGGATGAAGCCACGCAGTCGCGCATCTTCGAGCCCTTCGTGCAGGCCGAGGCCTCGACCACGCGCCGCTTTGGCGGCAGCGGGCTGGGTCTGGCGATCACGCGGCGCCTGGTGGATCTGATGGGCGGCCGGATCGAGCTTCGCAGCGAACCGGAGGTGGGCAGCACCTTCCGGATCCTGCTGCCCTTGCGTGCGCAAGGCGATCTGCTGGCCGTGGGACGAGGCGCCGCGGCGGCAGCCGGCGTGCAGGACGCGCCTGCAACGCCGCCGCAGGCCGGGGCCCCGTGGCTCACTCGGTCGTCGGGGCCGGCCGCAGCGGAAGCTCGCGCGGCTGACGTCGCATCGGCCCCGTCCCCGCCGCCGGCCATCTCGATTCTGAAGCGCACGGCGCGTCCCGGCATCATCCTGGTGGCCGAAGACGAGCCGGTCAACCGCATGGTGCTGCTGCGCCAGCTTGAACTCCTGGGCCACCAGACCGAAGTGGCGGTGGATGGTGCCCAGGCGCTGCAGATGTGGCAGCTCAACCGCTACGACCTGCTGCTGACCGATCTGCACATGCCGATGATGGACGGCTATGCGCTGGCCCGCGAGATCCGCGCGCGTGAGGCCGCGGGGTCTGCGGCGGACCAGCGCATGCCGATCCTTGCGCTGACCGCCAATGCCTTGCAGGGCGAGGAGGGTCGGGCGCTGGCTGCCGGAGTGGACGAATACCTCACCAAGCCGATACGCATGCAGGAGCTGCAGCAGGTGCTTGCCCGATGGCTGGTCGTCGAACCCGGCAGCGGGCGCGCCGACGGCGCCGCGGCGCCGGATCAGCACCGCGACTCGGCATTGCCGCTCTGAAGGCGGCCGGCCGGCGCAACAGTTCCGCGGCCTGCAAGCCGGCCTTCGACCGTGATCCTCAGGGTGTGGCGCGCGCCGTGTCCTGGCTGCCCCCCGGTCTGACGCGCTGCACCACAGCGGCCAGGCCGCGCCACAGCGCGCGCAGCAGGGTGAGCGTGAACACGCTTTCGAAGAAGGTCAGCACGCCCGCCACCACCGGATTCCAGCGCGCTTCGCGACGCTGGTACTTGGCCAGCATGCGGTCGCGCGAGACTTCGATGCTGTCGTAGAAGCTCGGGATCACCAGCAGCGTCAGCAGGGTGCCGGTGATCACGCCGCCGATGATGGCCACCGCCATCGGGCGGTAGAACTCGCCACCTTCGCCAACGCCGATCGCCATGGGCATCATGCCCGCGATCAGCGCAAAGCTGGTCATCATGATGGGTCGCAGGCGCTTCTTGCCGGCCGCCATCAGCGCCTCTTCGCGGTCCATGCCCTCGGCTTCCATCACGCGGGCGGCATCCAGCAGCAGGATGGCATTCTTGGCCACCAGGCCCATGAGCATGATGATGCCGATGAAGCTCATGAGGTTGAGCGTGCTGCGCGTGACCACCAGCGCTATCACCACGCCGATCAGGCTGAGCGGCAGGCTCAGCATCACGCCGATGGGCGCGGAGAAGCTGCCGAACTGCATTACCAGGATCAGGTACATCAGCGCCACGCCGCTGACCAGCGCGATCGTCATGTTCTTGAACACCTCCTGCTGATCGCGCGAGGCGCCGGCCAGCTCCAGCCCGTAGCCGGGCGGGAAGTTGATCGCCTGCGCGATGCGGCGGGCATCGGCTGTCACCTCGCCGGGCGCGCGGCCCTGCGCGTTGGCGGCCACCGTCACGGTGCGCTTGCCGTCCACATGCTGGATGCGCGAAGGCCCCTTGCCCATGCTGACGGTGGCGATCTGCTCCAGCGGGACCATGCGGTTGCTGCCCGCCACGGTGATGGGCAGCTGCTCGATGTTGGCCGCCGAGATGCGGTCCTCGGGGTGCAGGCGCACGGCCACATCGCGTGTCTCGCCGGTGGGGTCGACCCAGTCGCCGGCTTCGACACCCGCAAAGGCCACACGCAGGGCCTGCGCCGCATCGGCCACCGAGATGCCCAGGCTGTTGGCCAGGCTGCGGTCCAGCTCGATGCGCAGCTCGTCCTGCGGCTCCTGCTCGGACAGGCCCACGTCCACGGCGCCCGGCACCTTGCGCAGCTGCTCCATGAACTGCTGCGTGATGTCCATCAGCACGCGCGAATCCGGGCCACCGAAGCGGATCTGCACCGGCTTCTGCGCGCCGCCGGTCAGATCGTCCAGCACCACGTACTCGGCGCCCACCAGGCGCCCGGTCAGCGTGCGCAGCTCGGCGGCCACCTGCGCGGCGCTGCGCCGGCGCTCGGTCGACGGGCCGATGTCCACGAAGATGCGGCCGCCGGTCACATTGATCGAACTGTTGGTGGCCCGCGTCTCAGGCAGCGTGCGCGCCAGCACGGCAGCCGCCTCCACCTTCAGCCGGGCGTGGGCCAGGTTCGAGCTCGGCGGCGTGCGCACATCCACCAGGATGGCGGTGCCGTCCACGGCGGGCAGGAAGCTCGAGCCGCCGAAGCGCATCTGCAGGGCCAGCGCGGCCACCAGGCTGGCCACGGCAAACACGGCCATCCAGCGCCGGTGATGCAGCGCCCAGCCGATGATGCGGCCATAACGATCAGCCTGATGGTCGAACCAGGCGTTGAAGCGCTCCAGCGCGCGCGACAGGCCGCGCTTGGGGGCGCGCAGCTGTTCCGGCGGATCGCCCCAGTAGGCCGAGAGCATGGGATCGAGCGTGAAGCTGATGAGCAGGCTGACCAGCACCGAAGCCACGACGGTCAGGCCGAAGGGGCGGAACCACTCGCCGCTGACGCCGCTCATGAAGGCCACGGGCACGAAGACGGCCACGATGGAGAAGGTGGTGGCGGCCACCGCCAGGCCGATCTCCGCGGTCCCCAGGCGCGCCGCGGTGACCCGATCGGCGCCCCGCTCCATGTGGCGCACGATGTTCTCCCGCACCACGATTGCATCGTCGATCAGCACGCCAATGGCCAGCGCCAGGCCCAGCAGGCTCATGAAGTTCAGCGTGAAGCCGCACAGCCACACGGCGATGAACGAGGCGATCACCGAGGTGGGCAGCGAGAGCGCCGTGATCAGCGTGGAGCGCCAGGAGTTCAGGAACAGGTAGACGACGAAGATCGTCAGCCCGGCGCCGAAGACGAGCGCGTGCGTGACGTTGTAGAGGCTGCTCTCGGCATCCTCGCCGCCATCGCGCGTGATCTCGAAGTGCGTGCCGGCGCCATGGCGCGCCTTGACGTCCTTCTCGATCTCGGCCACCAGGGCGCGCACGCCCTTGGCCACCGCGACGGTGCTGGCGTCCGGGCTGCGCGTGACCATCAGGCCCACGTTGGGGTTGCCGTTGCGCAGCGACAGACCGGCCATCTCGGCAAAGCCGTCCTTGACCTCGGCCACCTGCGACAGGCGCACCATCTGGTCACCGCGGCGCTTGACCACGATGTTGCCGAATTCCTGCGGGCTCTCGATGCGCCCGACGAGGCGGATGCTCTGGTCCTGCAGCGTGCCGCGCACCTTGCCCACCGGTGCCGTGGCGTTCTGCGCGCGCAGCGCCGCCACCACTTCGGTGACGCTGACTTCGTGCTCGCGCAGCTTCTCCGAACGCAGCAGCACCGAGAGCTCGCGGCGCAGCGCGCCGTTGACGCTGACCACCGCCACGCCCGGCAGCGCGCGAAAGCGCTCGGCCAGCTGGTCTTCGGCGATGCGCGAGATCTCCGCATGGCTCAGCGTGGCCGAGGACAGCGCCATCTGCATGATGGGCTGCGCGTTCGGATCCATGCGCTGCAGCACGGGCTCGCGCATTTCGGCCGGCAGCTTGAAGCGCACCGAGGCGATGGCGTTGCGCGCCTCGTCAGCCGCTACGACCATGTCCTTGCCGAAGTTGAACAGCAGCACCAGCTGCGCATTGCCTTCACTGGCCGTGGCGCGCACCGAGTCCATGCCCGGAATGCCCTGCAGCGCCTTCTCGATGCGGTTGACCACCTCGCGTTCCACCGTCTCCGGGCTGGCGCCGGGGTAGGGGATGCTGATGACCAGCACGGGCTGGTCGATGTCCGGAAACTGGTTGACGCGCAGCTTGGACAAGGCCAGCAGCCCCAGCGCCATCAGCGACAGGATGATGACCACCATCGCCACCGGGCGCTTGATGCTGAATTCCGAGAGGAACATGGCGGGTCCTTGCGCTCAGGGGCGCGCAGTCGCGGGTGCGCTGGCCGCCGCGGGCGCGGCGGGCGAGCGCACGGCGGCGGAAGCGGCCAGGTTGGCGGCCGCGGCGGCCACCAGCGTCACGGCCTGCCCGTCGTTGAGGTTGCTGCCGGGGTGACGCAGCACGCGGTCCCCGGCGCTCAGGCCGCCCAGCACCGCGACTTCCCCCGTGCGGGCATCGCGTTCGCCCATCTGCACGCGGGTGCGCGTGACGCGCTGATCCTGCACGCGCCAGACGAAGGTCTGGTCGCCACTGCCCCGCAGGGTGGAAGCCGGCAGGCTGAGGCCCTGCACGCTGCCCGATTCGATGCGTCCTTCGGCAAACAGGCCGGCCACGCGCGGCGCCTGGCCGGGGTCGTTGAAGCTGACCACCACCGCCACCTGGCGCGTGGCGGTGTTGACGGCCGAGTCGATGCGCTGGACGCGCCCTGCAAAGGCCTGGTCGGTGAAGCCATTGACCCGAAAGCTCACCGGCTGGCCGATCTTCAGGTCCTGCAGCCGGTCCGCCGAGACCAGGCCTTCAAAGCGCATGCTGCGCGGATCGATCACCTTCAGCAGTTCCTTGCCGATCTGCGCGGTGTCGCCGGCCGAGGCGCGGCGCTCGCTGACCACGCCGTCGAAGGGCGCGCGCACCAGCGTGCGCGCCAGCTGCTGGCTGGCGGTGGCCACGCGAGAGCGCGCCGCCACCACATCGCTCTGGGCCTGGTTGCGCCGCACCTGCGCGTCTTCCAGCGCCTGCGCCGAGGTCATGCCCTGCTCGCGCAGCGTGCTCAGGCGCTGCACCGTGCGCTCCACCTGGTCCTGGGCCTGCGTCGCGGCGCGCAAGGCCTCTTCCGCCGAGCTGAGGCTGTCGCGGATGGCGGTGTCGTCCAGCTTCATCAGCAGATCGCCGGCACGCACGGGCTCGCCGTTGTCCTTCAGCACCTGCATCACGACCGCGGCCACCTCGGCCCGCAGATCAGCCCGCTTGCCGGGCTGCACCGCGCCGCTGACCACCGGCCCCTGGGCGATGCGGCTGGGCTGCAGCGTGAGCAGGTCTTCGGGCGCCACCAGCAGGCTGGCTGCGGCGGGTTCGGTGGCGGCGGATTTGGACGTGCCGGATGCCGGCGCGGACCGCGGGCCGCAGGCGCTGGCCAGCAGGGCCACCAGCAGAACCAGCCCGCAGGGCAGGGACCGGCTCGAAAAAGTGAGTTCACGCATGAAGAAACGCTTTGGACAGAAGTTCGGCAACGCCTCTTGGGCGCCGCCCGGTAGGTCAAACGTGACCGAGGGTAACCCGGCTGCGGGACAGCTTAGGCTGAGGCGCGACGAAGCGACAGCGGGCATGCGCCAATGGTCAAGGGGCCGCGCGGGATGCGGGCGCGGGCGAGGAAGATGTCGTTTGCGGGTGTCTCGGGCCGCTCTGGCGGGCTCACCACCAGCCGCCCAGCTCGGCCGCGTCGAGCTGCAGCTTGATGAAGACTTCGCTGTCGCGCGGCGCGCCCGCCCCAGCGCTGGCGCGGCTGGCGCCCACGAACAGCTGCGTGCCCGCCGTGCGCCGCCACTGCCAGGTCAGCGATTCGCTGTGGCTGCTGCTGCGCTGCGCATTCACACGCGGCTCGGCGCGGCGGTCCAGGCTGCTGCGCTGCACGATCAGCCGCAGGTGCTGGCTCGCGCTGAGGTGCCAGATGGCCAGCCCCTGGGCAGCGGTCTCCTGGTAGGCCAGGCGGCGCGTGGGCCCGCGGTCGTCGTAGAGCCAGGCCTTGGAGAGGCTGGGCTCCAGCTCCAGCGCCCGCAGCGGCCGCAGCCGGGCGCTGAAGCGCCAGCGCGCGCCGGGTCGTGCCTGGTTGGCCACCGTATCGGCCAGCCGGCCCAGGCTCAGCTGCGTGTCGACCAGTGGCCACCACGGCGCGGGCGTCATCACCAGCCCCGTGGCCAGGAAGCGCTGCGTCAACGGTGTCAGCCCGGGCGCGGTGCGCAGCCGGTCCTGCGGGTGCAGCTCGGCCCACCATTCCAGGTTGCGCGCCGCGGTGCTCCAGAAGCCGAGATAGGCCGTGCGTTCCACCGTCTGGCCGTCGGCGCGATCGCGAACCTCGCGCGCATCGACGTACAGGTCGACGCTGTTGAAGGGCCCCAGCTGCTGCCACTTCCAGGCCTGGTGAAGGCCCAGGGAGCGCACGCCGTTCTGATTGACAAAGCCGGTGTCGTGCCGAAAGCCGGCGCTGATGTCGTCCAGCGTCACGACGCTCTCGCTGTCGCCCCGCAGGCGCTGCAGCCACCCGTAGGCGCGGTGCCCGTTGACCGAAGGGCCCTGGCGCAAGGCGCCGCCGAAGGGCAGGGCGGTGGTCTGCGAGGCCAGCAGCTGCGCCCGCGCGCGCCAGCCCTCGCCCAGCGCCCCATCGGCATCGATGCCCGCCACGTGATTGGCGCCGCGGCCTTCTTCGTAATCGCGTGAAGCCAGCAAGCCGCCGAAGGTCCAGCCTTGAGGCCCGCCGCGCCGCTGCCCACGGGCCACCAGCACGCGCGAGCCGGGTTGATCGGCGAGGTCGGTCCCGTAGGGCCCGGGCAGCAGCACGCCACCGCCTCCCAGATCGGAAGCCGCCAGCGCCGTACCCACCCAGGACGGCGAACGCCAGGTCGCGCGCAGGCCGCCGCGGGGCTGCGTGATGCTGCGGGTATACAGCGCGTCGGTGGGTGATCGCAGCAGGTCGGCGGACTCGAAGAAGAAAGGCCGCTTCTCGGGCAGGAAGAGCGCAAAGCGCGAATTGCCCGCCAGCTGCGGCACATCCAGCGCGATCTGCGAGAAATCGGGCTTGATGGTGGCGTCCACCACCAGCTCGGCGCGCGGCCGCCACTTCAGATCCAGGCTGGCTTCCTGGTGCGATTCGCCGATCCGCGTGCTGCCGGGCTGGCTCTGCGCCGTGCGCCGCAGCGTCAGGCTGGGGCGCAGGGTCAGGAATCCGTGATCGGATGGCAGGGCCACGCCCTCCAGCGGCTGCAGCTGATCGATGAAGCTGGGCGAGCCACGCGGCAGATCCACGCTCAGCATCATGTGAAACTGATCGCGCGGCAGCCGCCGTCCGAGCATGAAGCGCCAGGGCCGCGCCGGCGCGCCGGGTGTGGGCTCGGCGAACCGCAGCGAGGCAAAGGGAATGCGCAGCACGGCGCTCCAGCCATCGCTGCGCCGCTGCACGGCGGCATCCCAGTCGAAATCGGGCGAGAAGTCTTCGCTGTCGTCCACCGCCGTCTGGATGCCGTCGGCCAGGCTGCCCGCGGCGTTCACGCGGAAGAACTGTGCCGAAGCCTTGTCGCCGATGGGATCGATGTAGGCGACCACGAAGTCCTGGGTGCGATTGACGCTGTCGTAGCGCACCGGCACGTCGCGGATCTGCTGCGGCTGCGTGTCGTAGGCGATCACACCCACGTAAAGCGCCCGCTCGTCGAACAGCAGCTGTACTTGTGTGCGCTGCACCGGCGCTGCGCCGTTGCGCGGCTGTTGCTCCACAAAGCGGGTGTGAGCGGGGGCGCGCTGCCAGGCCGGGTGGCTCAGGCTGCCGTCCAGCACCAGGCGTTCGCCAGGCTGGAGCCGTGCTGCGCTCAGGCCCGCGGGGGCCGCTGCCGCGGCGGGCGCGGGCACAAACGTCGCCGAGGGCGAGGGCGCGGCGGGTTGCGCAGCCTTGGGGGCGCCGCAGAGGATCGTGATGCACGCGGTCAGTGCCGCGGTGGCCAGGCGGGGGAGAGATGAGGTCGAAGGGCCGGGTGAGCTCATGGAAGACGGGCGTCGTGCGCAGGCGGCCCCTCAGTCGCGCGAAGGCGGCACTGCGCGGTAGGGCTCGTCGAAGGCGACGAAGTCATGCTCAGCCAGCGCGCCCTGCACCCAGGCCTGCACGGCCTGCGTGCCCTGCACCTGGCGCACATAGGCGGCCACCGGTGCCGGCACTGGCAGGCCATAGGTCGTGATGCGGAAGGTCACGGGCGCAAAGTAGGCGTCTGCGATGCTGAAGCCGCCAAACAGGAAAGGCCCGCCGCTGGCATTCAGCGCCTCGGTCCACATGTGCACGATGCGCTGCAGATCCGCGACCACGGCGGGCTGCTCGGCCATCACTTTCTGGCCGATGTGCGGCAGTGAGGCTTCGATGTTCATCGGGCAGTGGCTGCGCAGCGCACCAAATCCGCTGTGCATTTCCGCGCACAGGCTGCGCGCCCGGGCGCGCTGCCGGGCATCGGCTGGCCACAGCGCCAGCGAGGGGAACTGGTCCGCCAGGGTCTCGGCGATGGCCAGCGTGTCCCAGACCACGAAGCCGTCGTCTTGCACGAGGACTGGCACCTTGGCCGCCGGCGATACCGCGCCGATGCGCTGCTTGAAGACCGAATCTGCCGCCATGCTGTCGAAGCGGATCATGACCTCCTCGAAGCGGATGCCGAACTGGCGCATCAGCACCCACGGCCGCATGGACCAGGACGAGTAGTTCTTGTTGCCGATGAGCAGTTGCATGCGGTGTCTCCGGAATGAGTGTGGGCGCGCCGTCGCTCCCGATGCTACGGGCAGGCGCGTGCGCCGTTGTGGCCAGGCGGTGAAACCGCCCTTGGAAACTGCCAGGGCAGGGTCAGGCCTGTTGCGCCGAGAGGGCGCTCAGCGCACCAGCAGCTTGAGCATGCGGTCCACCAGCGGCCCGTAGGGCGGTGCGAGCAAGCTCACGCTGGACACGCGCGCCTGGTGAAACACCGGGCGCAGTTTGGAGAAGTTGTCGAAGCCCTCGCGGCCGTGGTAGTGGCCCATGCCCGATTCACCCACGCCGCCAAAAGGCAGATCGTGCTGGCCCACATGCAGCAGCGCGTCGTTGATCGACACACCGCCGGACATCACGTGCGTGACGATGTGGTCCAGCGTGCCGCGGTGGTGGCTGAAGGGGTAGAGCGCCAGCGGCCGTGATCCGGCGTTGATGCGCGCGATCACGGCATCGAGTTCGTCGTAGGCGATCACCGGCAGGATGGGGCCGAAGATCTCCTGCGCCATCAGCGCGCAGTCCGGCGGCGCATCCAGCAGCAGGTGCGGCGCGATCTTGCGCGTGCGGCGGTCCACCGCCGGGCCGTCGATGAGCGGCAGCAGCGTGGCGCCGCGCTCGCGGGCCTCGTCCATCGCCTGCAGCAGCCGGCCAAGGGCCTGCGGCGTGATGATGGAGGTGTAGTCCGGCGAGGCCACCGAGGCATAACGCTGGGGCACGATCTCGCGCGCGAGTTCCACAAATTCCGGCAGGCTGGCCCGCGGCACGTAGACATGATCGACCGTGGTGCACACCTGGCCGGCGTTGAGGCACTTGACGTAGAGGATGCGCTCGACTGCCGTGCGCAGCGGAAAGTCCGCGCAGACGATGGCCGGCGACTTGCCGCCCAGCTCCAGCGTCACCGGGCAGAGGTTCTGTGCGGCCGAGGCCATCACCGCGCGGCCCGTGCCGCTGGATCCGGTGAACAGCAGATGATCGAAGGGCAGCTGCGAAAAGGCGATGCCCACGCCGCCGGTCTCGTCGAAGACGCGCAGTTTTTCCGGCGCAAAGTAGTCCGGCAGCGTCTGCGCCAGCAAGCGGGCGAGGTGGCGCGAGTGTTCGCTGAACTTCACCATCGCGCGGTTGCCCGCGGCAAAGATGGCCACCAGCGGCAGGAAGCTGAGGTTGATGGGGAAATTCCAGGGCACGATCACGCCCACCACGCCCAGCGGCTGTGGGATCACGCGGTTGGATGCCAGCCCGAAGATCTTGCGGTCGATGGCGCGCTTCTGCGGCTTCATCCAGCTGGCCAGGTGCTTCAGCGTGACCTGGATGTCGCTGATCACCGGCATCAGCTCCATCAGCATGGTCTCGTGGCGCGAGCGGTGGCCGTAGTCGGCGCTGATGGCGTCGCAGATCGCATCCTGGTGATCGAGGATGAAGCGGCGCAGCTGCAGCAGATCGGCCTTGCGCTGGGCCAGCGTGGGCATGGGCTGCGCGAGGTGGGCTTCGCGCTGGCGGGTCAGTGCCGCCTGCAGTTCGCGCGTGGTGCGCGCAGGGCGGCCGGGCCGCGCAGAGCGGGCCGTGCGGTCTGTGGCGGCAGCGTCCGCCGCGGAAATGTCGGTCTTCATGGCCGGTGGCCTCTGGTTCTGGCAAGGCGAGCGCGCAGTGTGGCGCAGGCGGCCCCGGACGTGCTGGAGTGCTGCGCCTAAACGCCTGCCGCTTGCCGTGCCGTGCCGTGCGGGCGGGCGGCTCTACAACCGCGCGGCCAGCCGCGTGCCCTGGTCGATGGCCCGCTTCGCGTCCAGCTCGGTGGCCTGATCGGCACCGCCAATCAGGTGGACCGTCAGCCCCGCTGCGGTCAGCGGCGCGTGCAGCTCGCGCAGCGGCTCCTGGCCGGCGCACAGCACGACGGTGTCGCACTCGATCAGCTGGCCATCCTTGCGCTGCTCGCCGTAGGTGATGAACAGGCCCTGCGGCGTGATGCGTTCGTAGTTGACGCCGCCGATCATTTCCACCTGCTTCATCTGCAGCGCAGCGCGGTGGATCCAGCCCGTGGTCTTGCCCAGGCCCTTGCCCAGCTTGCCTGCCTTGCGCTGCAGCAGCGTCACGCGGCGCGTGGGCGGGGCCGGCTGTGCCCGCACCACGCCGCCGCGCACCTGCGTCGGATCGGCCACGCCCCACTCGGCCAGCCACTCGGGCAGATTCAGGGTCGGGGAATGGCCCGGCGCCGTGACCAGGAACTCCGCCACGTCGAAGCCGATGCCGCCTGCGCCCACGATGGCCACGCGCTCGCCCACGGGCTTGCCGTGCAGCAGCACGTCGATGTAGCTGAGCACGTTCGGGCTGTCCTGCCCCGCAATGTTCGGGTTGCGTGCGCTGACCCCGGTGGCCAGGATCACGCCCGCATAGCCGCCGGCCTGCAGGCGCTCGGTGCTGGCGCGCGTCTTCAGGTGCAGCGCCACGCCGGTGGCCTCGATGCGCCGGCCGAAGTAGCGCAGCGTCTCGCTGAACTCTTCCTTGCCGGGGATGCGCAGCGCCATGTTGAACTGGCCACCGATGCGATCGGCGGCCTCGAAGAGATCCACCGCGTGCCCGCGCTCGGCCAGCGTCGTGGCGGCGGCCAGCCCCGCCGGCCCGGCGCCGACGACGGCATAACGTCGTGCCTGCACGGACGGCCGGATCACCAGCGTCAGCTCGTGGCAGGCGCGCGGGTTGACCAGGCAGCTGGAGAGCTTGTTGGAGAAGGTGTGGTCCAGGCAGGCCTGGTTGCAGGCGATGCAGGTGTTGATGTCGGCCGACCGGCCGGCGCGCGCCTTGTTGACGAAATCGGCATCGGCGAGCAGCGGCCGCGCCAGGCTCACCAGGTCGGCCGTTCCCTCGGCCAGCAGCCGCTCGGCCACCTCGGGCGTGTTGATGCGGTTGCTGGTGACCAGCGGCACGCCGATGCCCGCGTCGCGCAAGGCCTGGCGCATCTTCTGCGTCACCCAGGCAAAGGCGCCGCGCGGCACGCTGGTGGCGATGGTCGGCACCCGGGCCTCGTGCCAGCCGATGCCGGTATTGAGGATCGTCGCGCCGGCCCGCACCACGGCCTTGCCGAGTGTCACGGCCTCGTCCCAGCTGCTGCCGTCGGGGATCAGATCCAGCATCGACAGGCGGTAGATGATGATGAAGTCAGGCCCCACGGCCTCGCGCACGCGCTGCACGATCTCCACCGGCAGCCGCATGCGGTTTTCATAAGGGCCGCCCCAGGCATCGCTGCGCTGGTTGGTGTGTGTCACCAGGAACTGGTTGATGAAGTAGCCCTCGCTGCCCATCACCTCCACGCCGTCGTAGCCGGCCTCGCGGGCCAGCCTGGCGCAGCGCACGAAGGCGCGTATCTGACGTTCCACCCCACGCGCACTCAGCTCGCGCGGCGTGAAGGGAGAGATCGGGCTCTGGATGCGCGAGGGCGCCACGCAGAAGGGTGAATAGCCGTATCGCCCGGTGTGCAGGATCTGCAGCGCGATCTTGCCGCCCTCGGCGTGAACGGCGCGCGTCACCTCGGCGTGCCGGCGTGCCCCGCCCGAGGTGGACAGGGTGCCCGCAAACGGCTTGGCCCAGCCTTCGATGTTGGGCGCGAAGCCGCCGGTGACGATCAGACCCACGCCGCCGCGCGCACGCTCGGCAAAGTACGCTGCCAGCGCCGGAAAGTTCTTGCGCCCGTCCTCCAGCCCCGTGTGCATGCTGCCCATGAGCACGCGGTTGGCCAGCGTGGTGAAGCCCAGGTCCAGCGGGGCCAGGAGGTGGGGGTAGGGGGTGGCGCTCATCGCGCCATCGTAGGCGGGGGCGGCTGGCGGGGCTGTCGCGAGCGGTTCAGGGTTTGTCTGGAGGGCACATCGGTCACCAGCCGCATGCCCGGCAGGCTCAGTTGTGCAGGTAGCGCTCGAACACGGCGCCAAAGTCCCGCGGCGACAGCTTCTCCAGCTGCTGCCGGTTGACAGCCGCCACCAGCGCTTCGTACTGCGCCACCACGCGCTGCGGATCGCCCGCGTCGCCGCCGAGCTTGTACATCTGGCCCAGGGGCTCCAGGCAGCTCAGCGCGTTGTCACGTGCCTTGGCGTTGTGTGCCTGCATGCGGCTGATGGACAGCAGCGCCTTGTAGAGGTCCTTGAGCTGCTCGATGAAGTTCTTGCGCACATCGATGCTGAAACCTTCGCCGCCTTCCAGCTGGAACTTCAGCTCGATGTCCATGTCGATCGTGCCCGCCGTCTCCAGCGTGACATGGTGGATGCCGTGCGTGGCGTAGTCGTAGCGGCGGATGGTGCGCTTGGAGGAGACGGCCGAATCGCCGTCGACATGGATCAGCGCGAGGTTGGTGAAGCAGTACTCGTCCTTCTTCGACTTGATCAGGAAGAAGATGCGCTCGCCGTCTTCGCTGAACAGATAGTCATCGGCATCGACCTTGTTGAAGTCGGCGGGCGGCACGATGACGCCGATGTCACTGAGGCCCAGGGCTTCGGATGCCAGCTTCTTGAACATGGAGTTCCTCCGGAAAAGGCTTGCACGAACGGTGCGGACAGGCGGGAGTGTGCCCAGCCGCGGCAGACCCTGCTGCGCAGAGGTGTTGGTGTCGGATGGCAGCTTCTCAGGCGCTCGGCACCGTCTCGCTCACCACCGAGGCACGGTAGGCGTGCCAGGTGGCATGCCCGATCAATGGCCCGGTGACCAGCAGGCCGACGAACCAGGGCAGCATCGCGCTGAAGGTGATCACGGCGATCAGGGTGCCCCAGAAGAACATCACGCCCGGCTGCGTGAGCACCAGGCGGAAGCTGGTCAGCGCAGCCGTGATCGCGTCCGTCTGGCGATCCAGGATCATGGGCATGGACACCACGGTGAAGGCAAAGATCAGCGTGGCGAAGATCGCCCCCAGCGCGAACCAGGCCACGATGAAGGTCATGTTGTCCGGGTCCAGCAGGGCCAGCAGCGAGCCCTTGAAATCCGGCATGCCGTCAAAGGTGACGGCAAACACCACCAGTGTGGCGCGGGCCCAGAGCATTTCCAGCACCAGCAGCACGAAGCCGAAGATGCCCAGCTGGCTGATCTTGGTCTGCCAGGCGAGCACGGAATCGGCAAACCCGGGCTTCACCCCCTGCTCCAGGCGCTGGCTCACGCGGTAGATGCCCAGGCACAGGAAGGGCCCGACCAGCAGGAAGCCGCCGGACAGTGCCAAGGTGTAAGGCGGCGCGTGCTTGAAGACCTCCACGATGGCCCAGCCCATCACCACGAAGACGATGCCGTAGAACAGGCCCAGCCCCGGTGCGCGACGGTAATCCTGCCAGCCCAGGGCCAGCCAGCGCAGGGGATCGGCAAAGCGCAGCGTGCGCAGCTGGATGTCGAAGGCCGTCGGGCGGGGAGCGGCGGCTTCGCCGGAACTGCCGGGGGCCGGCTCGGCGCTTTCCGCGGGACCGGAGGGTTGGGCTTCGGGGGTCATTGCATTCATGCTCCGCGTTGTAGCCGGGCAAGACCCTCTTGACGATAGGGTCGGCCCCTTAAGCCGGCACAGGCCGCGAGTATGGGCCTGGTCCGCCGCGGCGCTGACATGCCCCTGCGGCAGGGTACGGATGCAGGCCGGGCCCTGCCTACACTCTGCAGCCTATGGTCGACGCTGCGAGCCCCCACCCCATTGATCCCTGGCCCGGCTGCGGCTGGGCCGCGCTGCAGCGGCTGGACAGCGGCTGGCTGCGGCCCACGCCTGCGTGGTGGCAGCGCTGGCTGCAGCGCCCCGAACTGCTGCCGCCGCCCGAGGCCTGCGCGGCCGAGCGCGGCCTGCATCACCGCCTGATCAAGGACCCCCTGC
The DNA here is from genome assembly GCA_016790225.1 of Rubrivivax sp. The sequence continues at coordinate 15,893 of JAEUOZ010000001.1, read as the reverse complement.
GCGCCGTGGCTGAACACGAGTGGCGCGCGATCGAAGACGAGGACGCGCGCGAGAACTGGCGCCACTGGCTGCACTTTCGTGACGCGGTGCAGGCAGCCGGCTCGCTGGAGGCCTGGTACCTGCAGCTGATGCGCCGCGGCCGCATCGACCTGCCGCCGCTGTTCATCGACGGTGTCGTGCAGGCTCTGGTGCGTGGCCTGCTGGACGGCGTGGACGATGCCTTCGAGCTGCGCGCGGCGGAACTGCTGTTCAGGGTGCAGCGCATCACCTCGCACGAAGGCGCGCGACTGGCCGGCGACCGCGACACGCTGGACCTGTTGAACGAGACCGGCGGCTACGGCGAACTGGGCCGCCTGCTGGCGCAGGCGCAGGCACCGCTGCGGCGGGCGGATCTGCGCGTGCTCACGCCCGAGAACGCTCCGGCCTGCCTGGCCAGCGCCTGCGCCGACCCGCCGCGCTTCGACACGCTGCTGGACCTGCGGCACGAGCTGACCCAGGAGCTGGGCCACGGGCTGCAGTTCCGCCTGGCGCATGCGCAGTCGGGGCTCAAGGGCCTGTCTCGTATTCTGGAGCGTTGGACATGGCACCTGCTGGGCGTGCGTGTCCAGATCCGTCCCGAATCGCGCATCGATGACGAGCGCTGGCGCTGGCACATCGGCCTGGACGTCAGCGCCACGGCGCTGCTGAATGATCTGTATGAAGGCCGTGAGGTGGGCGAAACGAGGCAGCGCGCGCTGATCAGCCTGTTTCGCCTGAGCTTCGAGGATCCCCAGGAGCTGCGCGCCGATCTGCGCGAGCCCGCAGGCGCCGCGCGGCCGATCTACCTGGGCCTGGCTCAGACGGGGGACGGCCTGTTGCGCCTGAAGCCGCAAAACCTGCTGCTGAACCTGCCGCTGGCGCGCGCGGGCTGATGAGTGCGGGCTGATGAGTGCGGGCTGAGCGCGGGCTGAAGGCGGCCTGACCCCGCGGCGCGCTCACACGCGCTGCTGCAGCGCCGCCCAGACCTTGGGTGCCAGCAGCGGCATCTGCAGGTCCTGCGCCACGCCAGGCGGCACGCCGGCGCCGATCAGCGCATCCAGCACCGCGTTGACCACCGCCGGTGTCGCCCCGATCGTGCCCAGCTCTCCCACGCCCTTGGCGCCCAGCACGTTGTTCGTGCTGGGCACACGGGTGTCGAAACGCGTGACGAAGCCGCGGAAGCCATCCACGCGGGGCAAGGCGTAATCCATGAAGCTGGCGCTGAGCAGCTGGCCATCGGGCGCATAGACCACCTCTTCGCACAGCGCCTGGCCGATGCCCTGCACCGCGCCGCCTTCCAGCTGGCCTTCGACGATCTGCGGGCTGATGACGCGGCCGATGTCGTTGACCGACGCGTAGGCGACCACGCTCACCTCGCCGGTCTGCTCGTCGATCTCCACTTCGCACACATGCGCGCCGTTGGGCCAGCTGGGGCCTGCGGCAGTGCTGCCTTCGGCCACCGCGATGCCACCCGGCCCCTGCTTCGCCGCGAGATCGAACAGGCCGATGCGCCGATCGGTGCCGACGATGCGGAACTCGCCGGCGCGGTATTCGATGTCCTGGGTCGCGGCTTCCAGGGCTTCGCCGGCCAGATCGTGCGCGGTCTGCAGCGTCTTGCGGCTGGCCACCTGAACGGCCGAGCCACCGGTGAACAGCGAGCGGCTGCCCGCGCTGCCGAAGCCGTTGGCGCGATCCGTGTCGCCCTGGCGCACGCGGATGCGCTCCAGCGGCAGCTGGAACACATCCACGGCCAGCTGGGCATAGCTGGTGGCGATGCCCTGACCCATCGGCATGGTGGCCGATGTCAGTTCGATCAGCCCGTCCGGGCGCACGTCCACCTGGACGTTCTCGCTCAGCGCGTTGCCGCCGGTCCATTCCAGGAAGGTGGTCACGCTGCGTCCGCGCCAGCGGCCGCGCTGCCGCGAGACGCGGGCCCGCTCGGCATAGCCGCTCCAGTCCGCCAGGTCCAGCGCCTGATCCAGCATCTGCTCGAAGCAGCCCACGTCATAGGTCTGGCCCATCGCATTGCGGTAGGGCATCTGCTCGGGCCGGATCAGGTTGCGACGCCGCAGCGTCACCGGATCCAGGTTCAGCTGGCGCGCGGCCGCGTCCATCAGGCGCTCGATCAGGTAGATCGATTCCGGCCGGCCTGCGCCCCGGTAGGCGCCCACCGGCGTGGTGTTCGTCATCACCGCCGTGGCCTGCCAGGAGACGCAGGGGATGTCGTAGACGCTGGTGGCCACCCAGGGGCCAATCATCAGCGGGATCATGCAGCCGGTGGGCGTCGCATAAGCACCGACGTTGGCTGTGGACTGCACGCGCAGCGCCAGCACGCGGCCCTGCGCATCCAGCGCCATCTCGGCCTGGTGATGGTGATCGCGGCCGTGGACGGAGGCCGTGAATTCCTCCAGCCGCTGTGCCGTCCAGCGCACGGGCCGCTGCAGCGTGCGCGCCGCATGCGCAACCACCAGGTCTTCCGGGTAGAGCCCGGTCTTCATGCCGAAGCCGCCCCCCACGTCGCCCACGCGCACGCGTACCTGCTCGCGGATCAGCCCCGGCAGCAGGCTGCTCAGGCCTTCGCGCACGGCGGTCGGCATCTGGCTGGACAGCGTCACCAGCAACCTCCCGGTGCCGGGCTCCAGCTCGGCCAGCACCACGCGGGGCTCCAGCGCCGAAGGCGCCAGGCGCTGGTTGCGTGCGTCCAGTCGCACCACGTGGGCGGCCTGGGCGAAGGCCGCGTCGATGCCCGCGGCCTGGCCGCTGTGGTGCGTGGCCGCGACGTTGTCCGGGGCGGCCTCGCACAGCGCGATGGCGCCCGGTGCGCGGGCGCTGTCGGCATCGTGCACCGCAGGCAGCTCTTCGTAGTCGACACCCAGCGTCTCGGCCGCAGCCCGGGCTGCTTCAGGGCTCTCGGCCACGATGGCTGCCACGGCTTCGCCGACGAAGCGCACGCGCTCGTGCGCCAGCGCGCGGCGCAGGGCACCGACCGCGGCGCTGCCGTCAGGACGCTTGAGCATCCCCGGCGGCCCGGCCAGGGGCTTGACGCCCGCCGCCACCAGATCGGCGCCCGTGAAGACCGCCAGCACGCCGGGCAGGGCACGCGCAGCTTCCCCATCGATGCCCAGGATGCGGGCATGCGCGTAGGGCGAGCGCGCAAAGGCGAGGCAGGCGAGCCCCTCGCGTCGCAGGTCATCGGTAAACCGCCCCTGGCCTGTGATCAGCGTGGGGTCCTCGATGCGGCGCACGGCGTGGCCGCTGCCGAAACGCAGGACGTCTGCGGGCGCCTCAGGCGGGCTGCCGTCGTCCGCAGTGCCCAGGGGCCAGGATGCGCCGGAACGGGCCAGCGCACTCATGCTGACGCTCCCCGCGCCGTGGCCATCTGCTGCGCCGCCTGTTGCACCGCCTTGACGATATTCACATAGCCGGTGCAGCGGCACAGGTTGCCCTCCAGCGCCTCGATCACCTCGGCTTCCGTGGGTTCTGGCGTCTGGGCCAGCAAGCCGGCGGCCGACATCAGCATGCCGGGCGTGCAGAACCCGCACTGCAGGCCATGGCAGGCGCTGAACGCTTCCTGCAGCGGGTGCAGTCGGCCATCGGGTGCCGCCAGGCCTTCGATGGTCTGGACCCGGCTGCCCCCCAGCTGCACCGTCAGCACGCTGCAGCTGCGCACCGCCAGACCGTCCACCAGCACCGTGCAGGCGCCGCACTGGGTGGTGTCGCAACCGACATGCGTGCCGGTCAGCGCCAGCGACTCGCGCAACAGCTCCACCAGCAGCTGCTGGTTGGGCACTTCGGCTTCGACGGGCCGACCGTTGACGTGCAGGCAGACGCGGGACATGGCAAGGATCGGGCTGCGAAGGAGGCCCATCCTAGGAGCGTGGGGGGCAGAAATCCAGCCCCGCGCGGCTGGCGCCCCTGCGCCGCGCGATCCGGGCGATCAGCCGGACTTGCCGACGAGCTCGAAGTGCTCCACCACCGGCGGGCTGGCAAAGAACGGCCCGACGATGGCACGCCAGGCCGGAAAGAGCGGGCCGCCGCGGAAGTGGACCGTGTGGTCTTCCAGCGTCTCCCAGAAGATCATCAGCACATAGCGTTCGGGGCTCTCGATGCCGCGGTTGACCTTGAAGCCCCGGTAGCCGCGGGCCTGGGAAATCACGGTGGCCAGGCCACGCTGGATGGCTTCGTCGAACTCGGCCTGGCGGCCCGGCGCGATGCGGATGTCGGCGATTTCCAGGATCATGCGGTGACCTCGGGCGCAGCGGTTTGCGGGCCCGCATTGTCGGCCAGCGTCACGCGATTGCGACCGCCGGCCTTGCTGGTGTAGAGCGCCCGGTCGGCGCGTTCAAACCAGTCTTCGGCGTCCTCGCCAGCCTGCAGGCGCGCCACGCCCAGCGACAGCGTGATCTGGCCGATGGGTTCGGCGCTGTCCTTGCGGCGGATACGGCTGCCGGCGATCGTGGCCCGGATGCGTTCGGCCAGCGCGGCAGCGCCGGCCAGATCCATGCCCGGGGTCAGGATCGCAAACTCTTCGCCGCCCACCCGGGCCGCCATCTGCGGCGCACTCAGGCTGTTGCGCAGCGCCTGCGCGACGAGCTTCAGCACCGTGTCGCCGAACAGGTGGCCGTAGCTGTCGTTGATCTTCTTGAAGTGATCAATGTCGGCCATCAGCAGGCAGGCCGGCTCGTCGGGACGGCTCAGGCTTGACTGCAGCGCCTGTTCGAATGCGCGCCGGTTGGGCAGCCCGGTGAGCACGTCCACCATGGCCTCGGTTCGTGCCCGGTCGACCTCGCTGCGCAGCTTCTCGATCTCCTGCTGGCTGGCCTCCAGCCGGTTGCGCAATTGACCGACGGCCGAGCGCATCTCCTGAGTCTGCGCCAGCACCTGCGTCAGCACATCGCCATCCGGCGCCTCGCCGCGCTCGACGCTGTCGGCAAAGCGGCTCAAGGAATCGCCGAAGACATCGGTCTGCGCGCCGGCCGCCTTGGCCGACTCCGCCATCTCCTTCATCACGCGGCGGATGCCATCGGCCACTCGCTGGGCTGCCTGCTCGTCGGCATCGGCCACAAACTCGTGATAGAGCTTCCAGGTGGTGGCTTCGTCCAGGACCTTGCCACCCGCCGTGGCCCCGGCCAGGGCTTCGCTCAGCCGCGGGTTGCGGCCCGAGGTGTGATCGAACCAGACCGCATACGAGACAGGGTGTGCGCCCGCGGACTGGCGGGTCATCTGGGGCAATGCCACGCGCAGGATTTCTGCGCACTTGGCCGGGCTTTCGGGGTATTTGTTCGGGTTTTGCATGACATTGAACGCCAGACGATGCGCGCCAAACTCGGTGGGGGATGCGAGCCGCTTGTTCTGAAAGGGCGACAACCGACGGGCCGACCCACCGCCTTCCTTGCCGGAACATACCCAAGCGCCGGGCCTTCGTGTGACGTAGGTCACACCAGAGTGCAACTGAACGTTTCAACGGCGCCCTGTGTTCCGGCGATTCGTGACTTTTTCCCGGTCATTGAAACCCGACAAGTTGCCCCCAGTTGCGTGCACGCCGACCAGAGGCGCGTGCGCGCGGCCGCCCGGCAGCGGCGCTTCAGCCCGCGCGGATCTCGACCTTCCCACACCCAACGACATGACCAAGACCACGCATTCCTTCCAGGCCGAGGTGCAGCAGATCCTGCACCTGGTGACCCACTCGCTGTACTCGAACAAGGAGATCTTCCTGCGCGAGCTGATCTCCAACGCCTCCGATGCCTGCGACAAGCTGCGCTTCGAGGCGCTGGATCAGCCGGCTCTGATGGAAGACGGTGCCGCGCTGGAGGTGCGTGTGCTGGTGGACAGCGCCCAGCGCACGCTGACCATCCGCGACAACGGGATCGGCATGAGCGCCGAGGAGGCGATCGCGCACCTGGGCACGATCGCCAAGAGCGGCACGCGCGAGTTCGTCTCGCGCCTGGCCGGTGAGCAGAAGAAGGATGCCAGCCTCATCGGCCAGTTCGGCGTGGGCTTCTATTCCGGCTTCATCGTTGCCGATCGCATCACGGTCGAATCGCGCCGCGCCGGCCTGGCGGCTGACCAGGGCGTGCGCTGGGTCAGCGATGGCAGCGGCGCCTTCGAGACCGAGGCCATCACGCGCGAGCTGCGCGGCACGGACGTCATCCTGCACCTGCGCGAAGACGAAGACGAGTTCCTGAAGAGCTGGAAGCTGCGTTCGATCATCGGCAAGTACTCCGACCACATCTCGCTGCCCATCCTGATGCGCAAGGAAGAGTGGAACAGCGAGGCCCAGGAAAACACCGTCACCGACGAATGGCAGACGGTGAACAAGGCCGCCGCGCTGTGGACGCGGCCCAAGAGCGAACTCGGCGAGACCGAGTACCACGACTTCTACAAGCAGCTGAGCTACGACACGGCCGAACCGCTGGCCTACACGCACAACCGCGTCGAAGGCCGCAGCGAGTACACCCAGCTGCTCTTCGTGCCGGCCAAGGCGCCCTTCGATCTGTGGAACCGCGACAAGCGCGGCGGCGTGAAGCTCTATGTCAAGCGCGTCTTCATCATGGACGACGCCGAGGCGCTGATGCCGGTCTACCTGCGCTTCGTCAAGGGCGTGATCGACTCGTCGGACCTGCCGCTCAACGTCAGCCGCGAATTGCTGCAGGAAAGCCGCGACGTCAAGGCCATCCGCGAAGGCTCCACCAAGCGCGTGCTGTCGCTGCTGGAAGATCTGGCCGAGAACCACGCCGACAAGTACGCGAACTTCTGGAAGGAGTTCGGCGCGGTGCTGAAGGAAGGTGTCGGTGAGGACCACGCCAACCGCGAGCGCCTGGCCAAGCTGCTGCGATTCCCGTCCACGCAGGCCGACGAAGGCGTTTCCTTTGCCGACTACATCGGGCGCATGAAGGAGGGCCAGGAAGCCATCTATGTGATCACCGCCGATTCGCTGGCGGCCGCCAAGAGCAGCCCGCAGCTGGAGATCTTCCGCAAGAAGGGCATCGAGGTGCTGCTGCTCACCGATCGGGTCGACGAGTGGATGCTCTCGCACCTGTACGAAGTGGAAGGCAAGCCGCTGCAGAGCGTGGCCAAGGGTGCCATCGACCTGGGCAAGCTGCAGGACGAGACCGAGAAGAAGCAGGCCGAGGAAGCCGCCGAGTCCTTCAAGCCCGTGCTGGAGCGGCTGAAGGTTTCGCTGGGCGCGCGTGCCAAGGATGTGCGGGCGACCTCGCGACTGGTCGATTCACCGGCCTGCATCGTCGTCGAAGACGGCGACATGAGCGCGCATCTGGCCCGCTTGCTGAAGCAGGCCGGGCAGGCCGCCCCGGCCGGCAAGCCCATCCTCGAGGTCAACCCGCAGCACGCGTTGCTCAAGAAGCTGGGAGCCAGCGAGCAGTTCGACGATCTCGCGCAGATCCTCTTCGATCAGGCGTTGCTGGCCGAAGGCGGCCAGCTGGAAGACCCGGCAGCCTATGTTCAGCGGGTCAACCGCCTGCTGACGGCCTGAAGCGAAGGGCTGCAGCGGCTCGGGGCAGCCGCTGCAGCCGTTGACCTCAAGCGTCAGCTCTCGCGGGCGATGGCGATCTGCTCGCGCAGCTGCATGGCCTGCTGCGCCCAGTAGCTGGAGCTGCCGAAGTCCGGGTAGGCCGCGGGAAAAGCGGGGTCGGCCCAGCGCTGCGCCAGCCAGGCGTTGTGGCGCAGCATGCGGCTCAGGCGCAGCGCCTCGATCAAGCGCAGCTCGCGCCGATCGAAACGGCGCATCTGTTCGTAGCCGAGCAGCAGCGCGTCCAGCTGCTGCGCGGCTGCTTCGGGTTCTCCGGACAGCAGCATCCACAGATCCTGGATGGCCGGGCCGGTGCAGGCATCGTCCAGGTCGACCAGATTCGGGCGGTCATCGCGCCACAGCAGGTTGCCGGGATGGCAGTCGCCATGCAGACGCAGCAGCTGGGGGGCGATGCCGCGGCAGCGCGCCTCGATGGCGCCCAGCGCCGTTTCGCACAGGCGCGACCAGCCGTCGGCCTGATCCGGGGGCAGGCAGTCGGCGCTCTCGATGCGCGCGCAAGCCTCCTGGGCGTCGGCCAGCGCGTCCATCGTGCGGCGATGGTCAAAGCGCCTCTGGGCGCCCACGGTGTGCAGTTGCGCGATGCAACGGCCCAGGCGCACCAGCACCTGCGGGTCTTCCAGCTCGGGCGCCCGGCCGGCACGGCGCGGCCAGACGGCAAATCGCCAGCGGCCGGTTTCCAGCGTCTGTTCGGCCAGGGTGCCTGGGGCGGCGGGGCACAGTCGCACGCCGCTGCCCTCGGGCGCTTCGCGCAGGCCCAGTGGCGCCACCACCGGCACCTCGGCCGCGGCAGCTTCAAGCGAGAAACGGTGCTCTTCGGCGATCTGCTCGTCCGTCCAGCGTGCCGGGCGGTAGAACTTCGCCACGACCACGCTGCCGTCCACCAGCATCACCTGGAAGACCCGGTTTTCAAAGGAATTGAGTTGCGTGAGCCGCCCGTCGCCTTCCAGGCCGACGGCTTGAAGGGCGTCGAGCACGGCCAGCGGCGTGAGCCCGGCGTAATCAGCGCGCGCGTCGTGCGGGCCGATGTGGCCCGCGGCGGCAGGAGGGTCGGTGGAGGATTCGGCGTTCAACGCCGCGGATTCTGCTGCGAAGCGCGCGCGGACTCGAGCATTTCCGCACCGCCTTCGCCGCCCGGGCGTGGTCGCGGGCTTTCGTTCAGCAAACCGCCAAACCCGGTGCTCGGGCCGGCATCGCGCAAGTTGTCGATGCCGAAGAAGGAATCCTGGAACAGGCCGGAGTCCTGCCACAAGGCCTTGCGATCCTTGCGCCGCTTGGGCTCTGAGGCCGCGACATCGCGCACGACCTGGGGCGAGGTGCTGGCCGTCGGCGAGGCCGCCGCCCAGGCGGGCTTGCGCGGCTCGGCGGCGGGCGCCTCGCGCACGGTGATGGGCGGTGGCGCCGTGCGCATGGCGGGCGCTGGGCTTGCAGGTGCCGGGCCCGCGGTGCGCGGCAGCTGTGCGGCCGGCGGCGTTGGCGGTGTTGCGGCGCCCAGGTCAGCGGCAGGCTGAGAGCCGGCTGGCTCGCCGGTCTGCGGCAGCAGCATCTGAAGTTCGGCCGTGGTCGGCAGGTGGTCGGCGGTGCAGCGCAGATAGCGGATGCGGCAGGCGGACAGCACGCTCTGCTTGATCTGCTGGCTGCGCCGAGCGGGGGGCCGTTCCGCGTCCAGATCAATGGCGATCAGCACCCGGCCGTGCGCGCTGCAGACGGCAAAGGAGACATGCGCGCTGCCCAGCAGATCGAACCAGTAGCGCAGCTCGCCGGGCTCGGCGGGCTGGCAGAAACGCACCAGCGGAAGCTTGGCCAGCACGATGAACTGCGGGAAGGCGTCGCGCAGCTGACGATAGACGCGGCGCTCATCGGCGCTGAATACCGCACGCGGCGTGAGGGCCCACTCTTCGGGAAGCGGCACATGGGCCGTCTGTCGAGGGCGCGTGACCCAGAACGCCAGGCCGGCCGCGATGACCACCAGGACGGCGAGGGCGATGATCCAGGGCAGGGCTTGTTGCATGGAAGTGGGGCGGCCACGCCCGAAGCCGGGGCGGCCCTCAATCTGAAACGAAATGTTAACTTGGCGGCCGGGCAGCCAAGATCCCGATCCAGCAGAAGGCGCCAGGCCCGGCTGGACTTGAGCCTATTGGGCCCTGGTCCGCTGCGGACCGATGGTCCAAAAACCGCCCGAAAGCGTGCGCTACTTGGCTTCGCCGCGCGGCGAGCGAACGCGCTCCAGCCGCTGCGCCTGCTGCCTGACCGAGTAGTTCAGCTGTGCGGCGCTCGATTCGAGCCAGGCCTCCAGACGGGATGCCGTGCTGGCAGCCGGCAGTCGAAGCAGGGCCTCGGCGTCCGGACCGCTGCGCTCCACCTGGGCACCTGCGCTGTGCGCAATGCGCAGCATGGCCTGGTTCTCCGAGAGGGCGTGGATGCGCAACAGGCTCACGCCGCGGTTGCGCGCCAGCAGCGCAGCGTGCTCGAAGAGCCTTCTGCCAAAGCCCATGCCACGCAAGTGTGCACTCACAGAGACGCCAAACTCCGCTTCGTCGCGATCGGCATAGGCCAGATGCGCCAAGGCCACGAGCTCGAGCCGGCGGTTGCACACGCCGAAGATGTCGTCGCGCGCAAAATCCAGCGCCGCCACGTAGCGCTCGATCTGCACATCGCCGGCCGCGTGGCCGAATCGGAGGTAGCGGTCGGCCGGATCCAGTCCCAGCAGGTGCTGCAGGATGGCCTTGGCTTCGCCGGGCCCGAGGTTCAGCGCCGGCACCCAAAGTGGCAGGGGCGGCAGGCGAGGCTCGTCGGGGGAGGCCGCAAGGCGGTCCGGGCTGGGTGTCGTCATGGGCGGATATTAAGGGTTAACCCGCAATCTTCAATGACGACGACCCTGGCCTTTGCCGGGGAAGCCAGACAAGGCGGCCTTCAGCACGCGCTATACTCGCGGGCTTTTCCCTTTTCGGCTGGGAAAGATCGGTCAGCTGGCGGCCCTCGGGTGCGCAGCAGCGCCGAAGCGCCCGTCAGCGTTGTTCTGTCGGAGGCCACACCTCACAAGTGGCACCCGCAGACGGCATCCGCAGACGCGGCACTCGCAGGAGTGTCGACGGGCCGTCAGCCGCTTTCGGCAGGCCCATCGGGCCCGCCTTTCTTGGAAGTCCCCTCATGAAGACCTTCAGCGCCAAGCCGGCCGAAGTGAAGCACGAGTGGTTTGTGATTGACGCCACCGACAAGGTGCTCGGACGTGTTGCCAGCGAAGTGGCACTCCGTTTGCGCGGCAAGCACAAGGCCATCTACACGCCTCACGTCGACACCGGTGATTTCATCGTCGTCGTCAACGCCGGCAAGATCCGCGTCACCGGCAACAAGGCCGGCGACAAGATGTATTACCGTCATTCGGGCTTCCCGGGCGGTATCTACGCCACCTCCTTCAAGGACATGCAGGCCCGCCACCCCGGCCGCGCGCTGGAGAAGGCGGTCAAGGGCATGCTGCCCAAGGGCCCTCTGGGCTACGCGATGATCAAGAAGCTCAAGGTCTATGCCGGTGATACCCACCCGCATGCGGCCCAGCAGCCCAAGGCGCTCGAACTCTAAGGAAACGCGATGATCGGTAACTGGAACTACGGCACCGGCCGCCGCAAATCCTCGGTGGCGCGGGTGTTCATGAAGAAGGGCAACGGCCAGATCACCATCAACGGCAAGGCGATCGACCAGTATTTCGGTCGCCAGACCTCGATCATGATCGTGCGCCAGCCGCTGCTGCTGACGGCCAACGATGCCACCTTCGACATCAAGATCAACGTGCACGGTGGCGGTGAGTCCGGCCAGGCAGGTGCCGTGCGTCACGGCATCACCCGGGCGCTGATCGACTACGACGCGGCCCTCAAGGGCGACCTGAGCCGCGCCGGCTTCGTCACCCGTGATGCGCGCGAGGTCGAGCGCAAGAAGGTTGGCCTGCACGGCGCCCGCCGTCGCAAGCAGTTCAGCAAGCGCTGATCGACGCGGGGTTGGCTTCCGGCCTGTTGCCGATGCGGGCTTCGGGTCGGTGATACAGTGGGATTGAGGCACGGGTCTTGGACCTTTGCCTCCTCGCCCGACCCCATCGCGAAGGAATGGCCATGAGTGCAGTCGCCGAACAAGTCTCCACCGCCGCCGATGAGATGCCGCCGCCGCTGATCTTCACCGACAGCGCTGCGGACAAGGTGCGCGATCTCGTTGCCGAAGAGGGCAACCCCGACCTGAAGCTGCGCGTCTTCGTGCAGGGCGGTGGCTGCTCTGGCTTCCAGTACGGTTTCACCTTCGATGAAGTCATCAACGACGACGACACGCTGATGACCAAGAACGGTGTGACGCTGCTGATCGACGCGATGAGCCTGCAGTACCTGGGCGGTGCGGAGATCGACTACAAGGAAGACCTGCAGGGCGCCCAGTTCGTGATCAAGAACCCGAACGCAACCACCACTTGCGGGTGCGGTTCGAGCTTTTCGGTCTGAATCCCGGGACGTCGCTGGTTGGGCTTTGGGGGCTGCATCACGCAGCCCCTTGTCGTTTCCGACGCTGCCTTTTCAGGACGCGGGGTACATCGCGCCCAGCACGCGCGGGCCTCGTGCGCCCGTCACGCTCTGCAGGTTGCCAGGCTGCCGCTGTACGTGGGTGCGAGCCAGCCATGCAAAGGCCAGCGCCTCCACCTGCAGCGGCGGCACACCGGCCTCGGCAGTGCTGGCCACAGGCACGCCTGGCAGGCTCGCTGCCAGGCGCCGCATCAGGTGGCCATTGAGTGCGCCGCCGCCACAAACCAGCAGCCTCTGCACGCCGGGTGCATAACGGGCCAACGCGTCGATCGCGGCGCTGACCGTGAACTCGGCCAGCGTGGCCTGGACGTCGGCCGCCGTGGGGGGTACCCGCATGCGCTGCAAGGCGTCATCCAGCCACTCCGGATTGAACAAGTCCCGGCCCGTGCTCTTGGGCGGTGGCCGCTGTAGAAAGGGCTCCGCCAGCAGGGCGGCAAGCAGCACAGCGTCGACCTGCCCGCTGGCCGCCCAGCGGCCGTCGTCGTCGAAGGCGTTGCCCAGGTGCCGCTGGCACCAATGGTCAAGCAGCGCGTTGCCAGGTCCGCAGTCGAAGCCGTGCACCGCGCCGTCAGCGCCCAACAAGGTCAGGTTGCCGATGCCGCCCAGGTTCAGCACCGCCGTGGCCTGGCCGGGCTGGCTGAACAACGCCGCATGCAGGGCCGGTACCAGTGGCGCGCCTTGCCCGCCTGCCGCCAGGTCGCGCGTGCGCAGATCGCAGACCACGTCGATGCCGCACAGCTCGGCCAGCAGTGCGCCATTCAACAACTGCAGCGTGTAGCCGACGCCATCGAATTCCAGCGGCCGGTGGCGCACCGTCTGGCCATGGGCGCCAATGGCTTGCACCTGTGACGGCTGCAGGCCCTGGGACTGCAGCAATGCAGCCACCACGTCGGCATAGATGCGTGCCAGCGCGTTGCTGGCGAGTGCAGCCCGGTGCAACTCGTCCGAGCCGCTGCGGTTCAGGCCAAGCAACGGCTCGCGCAATGCATCGGCAAAGGGCAGATGGTGGTGCGCGCGCACATGGATCGCCCGTTGGCTGTCCGGGCCTGCGTTGCTGAACTCGGCCAGAACGCCATCGACGCCGTCCAGCGAGGTGCCGGACATCAGGCCGATGAACAGTGCCACGGTTGCTGCGCTGGGCTGCGCGGCGTCGGCTACTCGGGCTGGACCCGGCCGCCGATCATCGTGCCGGCCAACTGCAGTTGCGCCTGCGCACTGCGCGACAGTTCGGCGAACTGGTTGCGTGCAGGTCCGTCGATGGTGACGGTCTCCGAGGCCTTGGCAATCTGCAGCGGGTCCACATGCTGGCCATTCACCTGGAACTCGAAGTGCAGGTGAGGGCCGGTGGCCCAGCCGGTGGAGCCCACGGCACCGACATGCTGGCCCTGCTCCACCGATTGCCCCTTGCGCACGTCGATGCGGCTCAGGTGCGCGTACAGCGTGCTGCGGTTCTTGCCGTGCTGGATCTTCACGACATTGCCGTAGCCGTTCTGCCAGCCTGCGAACTCGACGACGCCATCCCCGACCGAGCGCACTGGCGTGCCCGCGGGCGCGCCGTAGTCGACACCGCGGTGGGCGCGCATGGTCTGCAAGATCGGGTGCATCCTCATGGCGAAGCCCGAGGTGATGCGCGAGAACTCCATCGGGCTGGCCAGGAAGGCGCGCCGCTTGCTCTGGCCGTCGAAGCCGAAGTAGGCGCCCCGGCCGGTCGCGTCGGTGTACCACAGCGCGTGGTGGGCCTTGCCGTTGTTGACGAACTCGGCCGACAGCACGCGGCCGGTGGAGGGCGCCCAGGTGACCGGCTCGCCGTCGGCGGTGAGTGCTTCGTAGACCACGCTGAAGGTGTCACCCTTGCGCAGTTCGCGGTGGAAGTCGATGTCGGCAGCGAAGATCTCGGCCATCTGCACCGCCACAGGGTCGGGGATGCGGGCCTCGTCCGTCGCGGCAAACAGCGACGAGCGGATCGTGCCGCTGGCCAGCCGAACCTGGCCCACCAGCGGAAGCACGTCGGTCCGGCTTTGCCAGCCGCCGCCAGCCTTGCGGGTGACGGTCAGGCGGGTGAACTGCGGCTCGCGCTTGGCGCTCTCGGGTGCGCCGTAGCGGGCGACCAACTCCTGCAACGAGCCGTTGGAATCCACCAGCACCTGCACCAGCTTGCCGGCCCGGCCGTCCAGCAGCCGACGTGCCAGTGGGTCATTGCGCAGCATGGCCGAAGCCTCCGCATCGGCAATGCCCAGGCGGCGCAGCAGGCTGTCGGGTGTGTCGGTGCCGCGCGTCAGGTCGCTGCGCCAGAGCTGCAGGTCATGATCGGCCAGCGCTTCCAGCTGCGCGGCGATGCCGGAGGGTGCGACGGTGTCCACTACCACCCGCTGCGGGGTGTCGGCCGGATCGGGCAACAACGGGGCCACACCGAAGGCGGCCGCGGCAAAGCCGGCCAGCACCACCACGAAGGCTGCGCTCAGGCGGCGCGAATGCTGCTGCAGCCAGGCGCCGACGCGCTGCGTATGCACTGAAAGGGACGGCAATGGCTTCGGCATGCTTCGGCGGCAGACCCGCATCGACGGTGGTTGGTTGCGACTTCGGTGGGCTCCAGGGCCCCCTTCGCCGCCGCGCCAGGGCAGGCCCTGGAACTAGAATCGAACCCCTTCGCTCGACCCCCTTGAACAGGGGATAGCGACGAGTCGCGCGAGTATAACAACCGCGCCGTCGGCTTCAACGCCCGAAATGTACCCATAAGTGAGCCCATGTCCGAAGCCGCAGCCCCGCAGCACCCCCAAGCGCCCACCGATGTCAGCGACCGGGTGCGCGAAGCGATGGCAGTTTCGCTGCGCGGCTGCGAGGAATTGCTGCCGCAGGCCGAATGGCTGAAGAAGCTGGTGCGCTCCGAGGCCACCGGCCAGCCGCTGCGGGTGAAACTGGGCCTGGACCCGACGGCGCCGGACATCCATATCGGCCACACCGTGGTGCTGAACAAGATGCGTCAGCTGCAGGACCTGGGGCACACGGTGATCTTCCTGATCGGCGACTTCACCTCGATGATCGGCGACCCCTCGGGCCGCAACACGACCCGGCCGCCGCTGACGCGCGAGCAGATCGAGGCCAACGCCCAGACCTACTACGCCCAGGCCAGCCTGGTGCTGGACCCCGAGCGCACCGAGATCCGCTACAACAGCGAATGGAGCGACGCACTGGGCGCCCGCGGCATGATCCAGCTGGCCTCGCGCTACACGGTGGCGCGCATGCTCGAGCGCGACGATTTCACCAAGCGCTACAAGGCCGGCACGCCGATCAGCGTGCACGAGCTGCTCTACCCGCTGATGCAAGGCTACGACTCGGTGGCGCTGAAGAGCGACCTGGAACTCGGCGGCACCGACCAGAAGTTCAACCTGCTGGTCGGCCGGGCGCTACAGGCCGAATATGGCCAGGAGCCGCAGTGCGTGCTGACCATGCCGCTGCTGGAGGGCCTGGACGGCGTCGAGAAGATGTCCAAGAGCAAGGGCAACACCATCGGCATCACCGAAGACGCCAACACCATGTTCGCCAAGCTGCTGTCGATCAGCGACGACATGATGTGGCGCTACTTCACGCTGCTGTCCTTCCGCAGCGAGGCCGAGATCGCGAAGCTGCGCGCCGAGGTCGCGCAGGGCCGCAACCCGAAGGAGGCCAAGGTGCTGCTGGCGCGCGAGATCACCACCCGCTTCCACAGCGCCGCCGCGGCCGAAGCCGCCGCCGCCGATTTCGAACTGCGGGCCCGCGGTGGTGTGCCGCAGGAC
>JAEUOZ010000069.1 GCA_016790225.1 Rubrivivax sp. | reverse complement strand
TTCTCTCGCTCGGCCTGCTCGCGCAGCCGCGCCGCGATCTGCTGCGCGCGGTAGATGACGACGAACCAGAACAGCAGGGTCAGCACGGCGCCGCCACCGGCCAGCACCACGGCCAGCGCCTGGCGCTCGTCGCGCGCCGGGTAGAGCTCACGCACCAGCAGGGCCGACAGCGGCATCAGCGCAACGACGCACAGCGAGGCCTGCATCAGCGCACGCCGCCAGGGCCGCCACCAGAGCCAGCGCAGGCCGGCGGCGCCCACGGCGGCCAGCAGTGCAAAGGCCACGGCGGTGCGCCCGCGCTGGCCCTCGGGCGCGAACACCACCGCCAGCAGGCCGAGCGTGAAGACATTGGTCACCGCCACCATCACCGCGGTGGCGCTCGGCGCGTCGCTGCCGGCGCGTGCCATCTCGTCGGCGCTGAAGGGGTGGCGGGGGCCGGGGTACCAGACCTGCGACCAGTCGATGCCAAGCCAGCTCATGCGGGGCAGTGTAGGAGCGCGTGCGTGCACGGTGGCCTGCGCCGCGGCGGCCGGCCGGCCGGCACACACCGGCTGCAGCCGGCGCGGATCAGTGGCAGGCCTGGCGGGCCACTGTGCGGCCGCCGAGCAGCACGCGCATCTCGCCCGGCTGCATCGCCACCCAGGGTTCGCCGCTGGTGAGCGGCGCGGTGGCGACGATGGCCACCCGGTCGGCCGGCGTGGTGTGGGCGGCGAAGTCCACGCTCAGGTCCTCGTCGGCCAGCGTGGCACTGCCAAAGGGGTGGGCCCGTTCCAGCACATGCAGGTTCGTGGAGCAGTGCGCCCACAGCGCCTGGCCGTTGCTCAGCAGCAGGTTGAAGCTGCCGTGCTTCGCCGGCTGCGGCAGCAGCTCGCGCAGCGTGCAGCTGAGCTCCTCGATGCTCGGCACCGCGGCGTGGGCCTTGGCCAGCTCCTGCATCAGCCAGCAGAAGGCACGTTCGCTGTCGGTGCCGCCCACGGGGCGGAAACCGGCGTGCAGGCGGGGTTCGAAACCCTTGAGGTCGCCGTTGTGCGCAAACACCCAGTAGCGGCCCCACAGCTCGCGCACGAACGGGTGGGTGTTCTCCAGGCGCACGGCGCCCTGCGTGGCCTTGCGGATGTGCGCGATGACGTTGTCGCTCTTGATCGGGTAGCGCTTCACCAGCTCGGCCACGGGGCTCGTGCGCGCGCCGTGGTGGTCGATGAAATGGCGCAGGCCGCGATCCTCGAAGAAGGCGATGCCGAAGCCGTCCTTGTGCTCGTGCGCGCGCGTGGCCAGGCCGGCGAAGCTGAACATCACGTCGGTGGGGACGTTGGCGTTCATGCCCAGCAGCTGGCACATGGCGCGGGGCTCAGCGTGTCTGCACCGCGCTGGCGATGACGAGGTTGGGCTCGGGCAGGCAGTCGGGGCTGTTGAGGCCGAAGTTGGCGGGCGAGAAGTTGCACGCCGCCGCCACCATCGCATCGACCGTGGTGGTGCCGGTGGTGATGGTGCCGAAGGCCGCGTAGCCACCGCCCGAGTTGTCGAGGAAGGCGTTGTCGACGGTGTTGATGAAGAACTGCGAGTCGGCCGTGTTGAGGCCGCTGCCACGCGCCATGGCCACCGTGTAGCGCAGGTTCGAGAGGCCACGCTCCAGCGCGATCTGCGGCCGTGTCGGCGTCTTGGGCAGGCCGAAACTCGTGTTGCTGTTCAGCGGTGCGCTGTAGCCGCCGCCTTGCAGCACGAACTCGCCGGTGATGTTGCCGAACTGGTCCGACACGCGGCCATGGCGGTGGAACACGGTGTTGTTGTAGAAGCCGGTCTTCACGTAGGCCAGGAAGTTGTCCACCGTGATCGGCGTCAGGTCGGGCCTGAGCGCGATGACGATCTGCCCCGACACCGTGGTGCCGTTGCTGATGAACAGCGTCACCTCGGGCATGTTGATGCTGAAGTTCAGCGTCGCCAGCGTGCCGGTCACGGCGTTGGAGCTGACGGTGATGGTGCGCGCGCCCACACCCGAGACCGTGCAGCCGAACTGCGCCACCGTGGCCGTGCTGCCGGCCAGGCGCGTGAAGTCGCGGCAGCCGGTGCTGGTGAAGTTGAGCGACTGGTCCAGGTTGGTGCCCAGCAGCGTGAAGCGCAGTTCCTCGCTGTAGCGCGGCGAATTGGTGGTGGCGCTGCTGGTGACGGTGGGCGGCGGCCCGCCGGAATCGCCACCGCCGCCGCCGCAGGCGGTGAGCAGCAGGGCCAGGGCGGCGGAGATCGCAAAGCGCTTCATCAGGGGCTCTCTTTCACTCGAACATCAGTTTGCCGATCCCGCGCCAGCTCAGCAGGTGGCCCGGGTTCTGCGTCTCTTCCAGCAGCCCCGACAGGCGCCGCAGGATGCGCGGGCTCTTGTTGGCGCGCCAGATCACCACATCGGCCAGCCAGGGGCGGCGGTTGACATGGCTGGCGGTGTCGTACATCTCGAAACGTGGTTTGAGGGCCGCGAGGCTGGTTTCATAACGCGCACGTGTGGCTGCTTCGTGTTCGCCGTCGCGCGCGGCCAGAACCGCCTGTGCCGCGAGCAGGCCGGTCTCCAGGGCCTTGCCGATGCCTTCACCGGTGAAGGCGTAGGTGCTGCCCAGCACCTCGCCGGTGCCCAGCAGTCCGGGGCGTGACCAGCGGGCACCCGCCAGCGAGCAGCGCAGCGGCGCGCCCTTGAGCTCGCCCACCGGCGTGCCCTCGGTCATGAGCCGCCGCGCGGGTTCGTACACATCCTGGAAGGCCTTGAAGAAATCGCGCAGGTTCACGTTGCCGGCCATGCGGCCACGGCCTTCGTGCTCCAGGTGGCTGCCGGTGAGGCCGGCGCCGATGTTGAAGAGGCCACCCGGCGCCGGGAAGATCCAACCGTAGCCGCCGCGCAGCCTGGGGTGCCACACCACCTGCAGCTGGCGGATCGTGGCCGCCAGGCCTTCGTGCTTGACGTAGCCGCGCAGCGCCACGCCGCTGGGCGTGTGGCGCTCGCACAGGCCGGCCGCGATGGCGGCCTGCGGCACCGCACCGGTGGCCAGCACGACCCAGCGCGCGCTGACCTCGTGTTGTGTGTCGCCATGCCTGAAACGCGCGCCGACGACCTGTTCGCCGTCGAGCAGTGGCGCCTCGAAGCGCAGTGGCGTGGCCAGCGCCGCGCCAGCCTTCACGGCGTGGCGCACCAGCAACTCGTCGAGCACCTTGCGCGGCAGCACCGACAGCGAGCCGGGCACGTCCACATGGCGCCCGCTGGGGCCGATGCAGCGCACGTGTGGCACCGTGGCCGCGTGCGCCATCACCTCGTCGTACACGCCGAGTTTCTTCAGCGCCGTGTGTGCGTCGGGGATGAGGCCATCGCCGCAGATCTTGTCGCGCGGGAACTCGTGCTGGTCGGCCAGCACCACGTCCACGCCGCGGCCGGCCAGCCAGGCGGCGCAGGCGCTGCCGGCGGGGCCTGCGCCGACCACGAGCACGTCACAGGAGCTGGGCAGGGGGTTGGTGGGCATGGAAGCGGGGCATTCTAGGCAGCGCCCCCGGCTTGATCGGGCTCAAGGGCCGCATGGGTGGACGCTGCGACGATGCAGACCCGATCGGAGACAAGCGATGCAGCACCTCACCCCCGGCCAGCAGGCCCTCCTGAAGACCGAACTCGACCTGCGCCTGCGCCAGCTCGACCGCCGCGTGACCGAGCACCACCAGGGCACGAGCCGCGCCGAGCACGCGCACCAGGTGCTGGAGCAGGACGGCGACGACGCGCCGCAGCGCGAGGGCGAGCGCGAGATCGACTTCGCGATCTCCGACCTGGAAGCGCGTGAACTCGACGCCGTGGGCGCGGCGCTGGCGCGCATCGAGCGGGGCCAGTACGGCCTGTGCGCCGATTGCGGCGCCACCATCCCCTTCGACCGCCTGAAAGCCGAGCCCTGGGCGCTGCGGTGCGTGGGCTGTGCCACGGCGGCGGAACAGCGCCGGCGCTGAAACCCGCTCAGCGCCGCGGCGGCCAGCGCCACCAGGCGGCGAGCACGAGCACGAAGAAGGCGCTGTAGGCCAGCACGAAGACCCAGGGCGGCGCGGCATGGAACAGCAGCCGCTGCAGCCAGTGTTCGATGAAGCCCTGGCCGTGCGCCGTGGCGCCGGCCTGTGTGCGCAGCCAGGCCTCCAGCGTGGTCAGCGGGCAGGTGATGCCGAGCCAGGACTCGGCCACCACCACCGCGATGGCACCCAGGTGCGCGAGGCGGAACCACCAGCGGTTCACCCAGCGCCAGCCGAGCCCCGGAACCCCGTTCCCCAGCACCACCAGCACCAGGCCGCCGACGACGAAGAGCACCACCGCCGCGTGCAGCACCAGCACCGCGTCGGCCAGCGCGGCGTGCATGGTGCCGCTCAGTCGCTCAAGCTGCCTTCTTCACCTTCAAGCGCCAGGCGTGCAGCAGCGGCTCGGTGTAGCCGCTGGGCTGCTCCTTGCCCTTGAACACGAGGTCGAGCGCCGCCTGGTACGCCGCGCTCTTCTCGAAGTTGCCGGCCATGTCCTTGTATGCCGGGTCGCCCTTGTTCTGGCCGTCGACCACCGCGGCCATGCGGCGGAAGGTCTCGTGCACCTGGGCTTGCGTCACCACGCCGTGCTGCAGCCAGTTGGCGATGTGCTGGCTGCTGATGCGCAGCGTGGCGCGGTCTTCCATCAGGCCCACGCCGTTGATGTCGGGCACCTTGGAGCAGCCCACGCCCTGGTCGACCCAGCGCACCACGTAGCCGAGGATGCCCTGCACGTTGTTGTCGAGCTCCTGCTGGCGCTCGGCGGCGCTCCAGGTCGCCTCCTTCACCACGGGCACGGTCAGCAGGCCGGTGAGCAGTGCTTCGCGCTGTGCTTCAGGGTCGGTCTTCTCGAGTTCGGCCTGCACCGCCGCCACGTCCACCTGGTGGTAGTGCAGCGCGTGCAGCGTGGCGGCGGTGGGGCTCGGCACCCAGGCGGTGTTGGCGCCGGCCTTGGGGTGGCCGACCTTCTGCCTCAGCATCTCGGCCATCAGATCGGGCATGGCCCACATGCCCTTGCCGATCTGCGCCTTGCCGCGCAGCCCGCACTGCAGGCCCACGAGCACGTTGCTCTTCTCGTAGGCGGCGATCCACTCGCTGCTCTTCATGTCGCCCTTGCGGCGCATGGGGCCGGCGAGCATGGCGGTGTGCATCTCGTCGCCGGTACGGTCGAGGAAGCCGGTGTTGATGAAGGCCACGCGGCTGGCGGCGGCGGCGATGCAGGCCTTGAGGTTGACGCTGGTGCGGCGCTCCTCGTCCATGATGCCCAGCTTGACCGTGCTGTCGGGCAGGCCCAGCAGCTGCTCGACACGGCCGAAGAGCTCGGCCGCAAAACCCACCTCGGCCGGGCCGTGCATCTTGGGCTTGACGATGTAGACGCTGCCCTTGCGCGAATTGCGGATGCCGTTGACCCCATGACCCTTCAGATCATGCAAGGCGATGGTGGTGGTGATCACCGCGTCCAGGATGCCCTCGGGGATCTCGCGGCCTTCCGTACCCCAGAGGATCGCGGGGTTCGTCATCAGGTGGCCGACATTGCGCACGAAGAGCAGGCTGCGGCCGTGCAGGGCCACGTCCTCGCCGCGCGGGCCGGTGTAGAGGCGGTCCGGGTTCAGGCCGCGCGTGAAGCTGCTGCCGCCCTTGGCCACCTGCTCGGTCAGCGTGCCCTTCAGGATGCCCAGCCAGTTGCCGTAGGCCTGCACCTTGTCGGCGGCATCGACCACCGCCACGGAGTCTTCCAGGTCCAGGATGGTGGACAGCGCGGCCTCCAGCACCAGATCGGCCACGCCGGCCGGATCGGTGCTGCCGATGGGGTGCGTGGCGTCGATGCGCAGATCCATGTGCAGCCCGTGGTGGGACAGCAGCACGGCCGAGGGCGCCGCCATCTCGCCCTGGAAGCCGACAAACTGCGCCGGGTTCTTCAGGCCCGAGCTGCTGCCGTTCTTCAGCGTCACGGCCAGCTGGTTGTCCACCACGCGGTAGGCGGTCGAATCGAGGTGCGAGCCCTTCTTCAGGGGCGCGCAGCGGTCCAGCACATGGCGCGCGTATTCGATGACCTTGGCGCCCCGCAGCGGGTTGTAGCCGCCACCGTCGGCGGCCGCCTTGGTGGCGCCATCGGTCTCGGGCAGGGCGTCGGTGCCGTACAGCGCGTCGTACAGGCTGCCCCAGCGCGCGTTGGCGGCATTCAGCGCATAGCGGGCGTTGGTGATGGGCACCACCAGCTGCGGGCCTGCCTGCAGCGCGAGTTCGGCGTCCACGTTCTTCGTCGTGACCTTGGCCTTGGCCGGCACGGGCACGAGATAGCCGATCTTCTCCAGGAAGGCGCGGTACTTGCGCATGCTGCGGATCGGCCCCGGGTGCTTGCGGTGCCAGGCGTCGATCTCGGCCTGCAGGCGGTCGCGCTCGGCCAGCAGCGCGGCGTTGCGCGGCGCCAGATCGTTGACGATGGCGGCAAATCCGGCCCAGAAGGCTTCGCTCTCGAGGCCGGTGCCGGGCAGGACCTGATCGTCCACAAATTGCTTGAGCACGGTGGCCACTTGCAGGCCATGGGTCTCGGTACGCGCGGTCATGTCGGTCCTCTGGGTTTGGATGGATGTGATCTGAAGGGGCGGCTGGCGATCAGCCGGGAAAGAAGTCCAGCACCTCGTGCAGGGAACGCCCGGTGCGCGTGGGCTGGGTATCGAGCTGTTCCAGCGGCAGCCCGGCGCGGTTGACCCACAGCGTGCGGTAGCCGAACCAGGTTGCGCCGATGGCGTCCCAGCCGTTGCTGGAGACGAAGAGGATCTCCTCGGCGGGCAAGGCCAGCGCCGAAGGGCCCAGCGCATAGGCAGCGGGATCGATCTTGAAGCGGCGCACGCTGTCCACCGAAAGCACCGGGTCCAGCCATTCGCCCAGCCCGGCGCTGCGCACCGCCACCTCCAGCATGGCCGGATCGCCGTTGCTCAGGATGCCCGCGCGCACACCCCGCGCCTTCAGCGCCTGCAGCACCTCGCGGTTTTCCGGGAAGGCGCTGAGGTGCCGGTACTGGTTCATCAAGCGGTCCTCGGCGCTGGCGTCCAGCGGCAAGGCCAGCCGCTGCGCCGCAAAGCGCAGGCCGTCGCGCGTGAGATCCCAGAAGGGCTTGTAGCGTCCGGCCAGCGTGAGCAGGCGCGTGTAGTCGATCTGCTTGTCGCGCCACAGCTGCGCCAGGGCGCTGCCCTGCCCCGGAAACAACTGCTCGGCCAGCAGGCCGACGCTGTAGACGTCAAACAGCGTGCCGTAGGCATCGAAGAGCACGGCCTGGGGTGGGCGTGAGGCGGGGGCCTGCGGGGAGGGCATGCTCATCGGTGGAAGGGCTGTCGCGGCGCGTGCCGGCGTGCAGGGATGGGCGCAGGGTCTGCGTGTCGGATTCTCGAAGCGGAAATCTACGTCAGCGCGGGCCGCCGATTCATGGCGCCGGGCGCGCGGGATTCTTGCGCCAAACGCAAAGATCGCCAGGATCGCCGGGGTTTTGCGCTGTTCCGACGGCGCACGAGCGCAGCGGCCTGCGCGGCATCGCTCAGCTTCAAGCTAATCGCTCACCGTTGTGAGCTGATCCATGACTTGCCTGCGCATAATGCGGCGCATGGACAAGCTGCGCCAGCTGGAATCCTTTGTCACCGTTGCCACCAAGGGCAGCCTGACGGCCACAGCGCTGGCCGAAGGCGTGGCTCCCGCGGTGATCGGCCGCCGCATCGATGCGCTCGAGGCCCGGCTGGGCGTCAAGCTGCTGGTGCGCACCACGCGCCGCATCACGCTCACGCACGAAGGCAGCGCCTTCCTCGAGGACTGCCAGCGCCTGCTGGCGGATCTGGCCAGTGCCGAGGCCAGCGTCAGCGCCGGCGGCGTCAAGGCCAGCGGCCACCTGCGCGTCACGGCGCCAGCCGGCTTCGGCCGGCGGCACGTGGCGCCGCTGGTGCCGCGCTTCCTGGAACAGCACCCCGACGTGAGCCTGTCGCTGAACCTCAGCGATCGTGTCGTGGATATCGTCAACGAAGGCTTCGACTGCGCCGTGCGCGTGGGCGACCTGCCCGATTCCAGCCTGATCAGCGTGCGCCTGGCCGACAACCGCCGCCTGTGCGTCGCCGCGCCGGCCTACCTGCAGCGTGCCGGCACGCCGGCTCACCCGAACGAGCTGCACCGGCACGAGTGCCTGGTGCTGAGTTCAGACGCCAGCCAGACGCGCGGCTGGGCCTTCCAGATCGACGGCGAACTCACGCACCTGCGCCCGCGCGGGCGCCTGGACTGCAGCGACGGACAGGTGCTGCACGACTGGTGCCTGGCCGGCCTGGGCATCGCCTGGCGCAGCACCTGGGAAGTGGAGGCCGAAGTGGCCACCGGCCAGCTGCGCAGCGTGCTCGATCCCTTCGCCGCGCCCCCCAACGGCATCTTCGCCGTCTTTGCGCACGCCAAGCACCTGCCGCTTCGCGTGCGCCTGTGGATCGATTTTCTCAAGCACCACTACGGGCGCGAGGGCTACTGGCGCGGGCGCTGACGGTCAACCTCAGTCGACCAACGTCCAGCGGACTTCCTTGCAGACGTTCATCGTCTTCTTCCACTCGACGCCGTTGCTGCTCTTGGCCAGCACGTCCTGCCAGCACTTGTTCTCCGCGTCCGCGGAGTCGAAGTCGACTTCGATCGAGTAGCCGGGGCGCAGGCTGTAGCGGCCCAGCAGATCGATCGAGCCGTACACCTCGCGGTGCTGCGGCGAGGAGTGCACGGAGACGATCGTGTAGCTGGAGTTGTTGACGATCTTCACGGTCGAGCGGGCGCCGGCGCTGGCCATCTGGCTGCCCAGGGCGAGGGTGGCGACAAGCGCGAAGGCGGTGGCGATGCGGGTGTTCATGGCGGTTCTCCTGGTAGCAAGCGGTTGACGTGGTGCTGGGTCTGTTGCGGTGAGCGTCGGGCCCATGCCGGCTCAGACGCGGCGCCCATCGCAACGTCAGATCGGCTCGCGCCCCGGCTGGCTTCCGTGCAGCCGTCTGACGAAGCGCGGACCCCTGCGTCTGAACCGCTGCAGGCCGCAGCCTGACCCCAACCCACCGCAAGCACACCAGGAGTCCACCATGTCGAATCTGTCCACTTCACTTCGCGCCTCCCGCAGCACGGCCGCACGTGCATTGACGGGTTTGGCACTCTGCGCCTCGGCGCTGCTGATGGCCGCGCCGGCCCAGGCCCAAGGCACCAAGTTCGCGCTGACCTGCATCGGCACCGGCACGGGCGGCGCCATCAACTTCAGCTACCGCTGGGGCTCGGGCGAGTGGCGTTCCACGACGGTGCAGCCGGGCAACTGGGTGGTGCTGTCCTATCGCTATGACTACGAAGGCGAGAACCGCGCACCCCGTCTGCAGGTGCGCTTCGACGATGACCTCAGCAGCGGCACCAACTGGTGGAACCAGGAGCTGAAGTCCTACGCAGCCCGCGAGAAGGCCTGCGAACGCGAGGGCTACACCTACAGCTTCGAGGCGCGCCGCGGCTCGCTCTCGCTGGTCGACACCGAAGGCCAGGGCATGGCCTCCAGCCGGTTCTGACCGGTTCCGGCCGGATCTGACTCCCGGGTCCGGCCTGCGTCCCCACAGCCATAGCCCAACCGCATTCAGCCTCTCGGGGAGATCACGATGTTCGACCTTTTCAGCACCACCTTGACCGCCGCCACGGGGCTGACCCTGGCCTACGGCGCCATCGCGGCCGTGGCGGCCGATCGATTCACCCGCACGCCGCGCCGCGTAGCGCCCGGCGTGCCCCATCCGGAGCACGCGCCGCAGGAAGTCTGCCTGGCCAGCCGCGGCACGCCTTCGCTGATGCTCTCGGGCTGGTACTTCGAGGCCAGAGCGGCGCGCGGTGCCATCGTCATGGTGCACGGTGTCGGCGGCCACAAGGGCCTGGCCGGCCAGGGCACACAAGCCGCGCTGCTGAGCCGGCTGGTCGCCGCAGGCTGGTCCATCCTGGCCATCGATCTGCGCGGCCACGGCGAGAGCAGCCCTGGCCGCATGAGCTACGGCCTGCATGAGAGCCAGGACGTCCTGGGCGCCGTCGACTGGCTGCTGGAGCGGGGCTTCAAGCCCGGCTCGATCGGCCTGCTGGGCGCCTCCATGGGCGCGGTCGCATCGATCGTCGCCGCCTCGCGCGAGCCGGCTGTGGGGGCCGTGGTTGCCGACAGCGCCTTTGCCGACTTCGGCGCCATGCTGCAGCGCCACTTCCTGCGCCGCGCGCCCTTGAAGCTGGGCCGTGCGCTGCTGCCCGGCACGATGGTCGCCGGCCGCGTGCTGGTGGGCGCCTTCATGCACCGATTCCGTCCGGCCAGCCTGGCCGAACAGCTGCGCAACCGGCCGCTGCTGCTGATCCATGCCGAAGGCGATCGCCTGGTGCCCAGCAGCGATTGCGAGGAACTGGCCCGCGCGGCACAGGCCGAGTGCTGGGTCACGCCGGGCGGCGCCCACTTGAGCTCCTGCGTCGATGCGGGCGAGCAGTACGTCGAGCGCGTGTGCGCCTTCTTCGAGCGCCACCTGCCGCAGCATGCACAGGCCCAGCGCCTTCCGGGCGCTGCAGGCCGCGCACCGGGCCAGATCGGCCCGCTGCTGGCCGAGCACGAGGTGGACGTGCCACGCCTGCTGAGCCTCTTCAAGCAGGCCGGCCAGCCCGTCGAGGTGGGCGAGCAGGGCCAGCTGATCGTCACGGCCGACAACGGCGTGCGCATGACGGTGTGGGTGGATGAAGCCCAGCGCCTGATCCATGCGCTGGCCGTCTTCGGCCTGCGGGCCGAAGCACCACATGCGGCCCGTCTGGACCTGATCAACCGCATCAATGACAGCACTGTCTACGTGCGCTGGTGCGTCAGCGATGCGGGATCGCTGCACAGCGACGTCGCCCTTCCCTTCGACGGCGGGATCGCAACGGCCAGCATCCTGAGTGGCCTGCACCGACTGGCGACCATCTCGGTGCACGCCTTGCGCCACGATGCCGAAGCCCCGCGACTGCTGCCGCCGGCCCCGCCGCGCGTGATGCCTTGACCCCTTGGCCGCGCGCCGTCGCGCGGTCAGCAGCAGCCGGTTCCTGAGGGCTCAAGTCCGGCGCGTGCAGGTTCGATGGCCACGCTCGACGGCCCTATCGGGTTTCTTCGGGGGATCGGGGTTCTGACGGCGCGGGCACCGCTGCGTCTGCATGGACACCTGCCTCTGCCGTCGCCGCCAGGCCCGGCAGGGTCCCGCAAGACACCGCCCGATGGAGCCCGCCATGAACCTGCGTACCCTCACCCTCACCGTCCTCGCCGCCGCGTCCCTGACCATCATCGGCTGCACCGATCCCCGCGTCGCCGAGCGCGAGGCGCAGCGCGCCCAGCTGAGCTCGCAGCTCGTCGAAGCCGATGCCGGCTACCTGCTGGCCGTGCAGGCCGTGGCCGGCCACCAGCAGCGCCTGGAAGGCCTGCAGCAGAGTGCCGCCGACATCGACGGCCGCCGCCGCGAGCTGGATCGCAACGTCGAAGCCTTCATGCTGAACCACAAGATGGCGGTCGCCGCCCTCGTGGCCGGCGTTGCCGGCGGACAGGTGGCCTTCGACAGCAATGGCAGCTACAGCGCCGAGGCCCGCGACGTGGCCGCCGTCGTCGGCCTGCTGGCCGTGGGCTGGGCCTTGTTCAACATGGACGAGGTCATGCACGTGGCCAGCGAACTGGCCAAGGCCGACTCGTTCTCCACCCAGCTGCGCCGCGAGCAGGAATCGCTGGCGCAGGCGCTGGCCGCTGAGCGCCAGCTGCTGGCCCAGGCACAGGCCCAGCTCGCCCAGTCCGGACAGCGTGTCCAGGGCATCCGTACGTCGTTGGCTTCGCTGCACTAGAGCCGATCAGGCCAGGCAGCGGTCTTCTTCAACCCGCCAGCTCAGGGAGCTCAAGCATGTTTCATCAAGGCTGAACTGCTCCGGAAATTGCGCAGTCCCAAGGGCCCGCGCGGGAACGTGGCCAGGTTTGGGCCGGTGCGTTGATCGGCAATCAACCGCTCGGACACACCTCGCGTACAAAGGTCTGGCGCTTTTCCTGCGGGCAAGCAATCTTGCCGTCATAGCGGCAGCGCCAGCTTCCATCGATGGTTCTGCACTGCCATCCATCGTCCGGCACCTCGGGCTTGACGCCCGGCACGGCTCGATAGAGCTCGCTCAATGGTGCTGCGGAACAAGCATCTTGCGCTGCCCGTTGAACCTCGGGTTGCATGGCCTTTCTGGCGGCCGCTTCGGTGGGGGCGCCAAGCGGCGGCCCGGAGGGCACCACCAAGGGTGCGCCGCCCAGATACGGCACCCAGCTTGGCTCGTCGTGGGTCTGGCAAGCGGCGAGCCGCGCCTGCGCTTCAGCCGCAAAAGCGCCGGTTGGGTAACGTGCCAGATAAACCTTCAGCGGCCCGCTTGAAGCCGAGGCTTTGGCCTGCCGCCAAGCCTCGGCTTCCGCTTCACCGGGCCCCAAGCCCACCCAGCGGCACAACCCGCTCAGGCCGCTGTCCGGCCTGCACGCGGTGGCGATAAGGCCGGTCACATCGGCCAACAGGCCGATAGCCGCCAAAGCCACCGCGACTGCACCACCCGCCCAGGCCCAGCGGCGGCGCGGCAGCGGCGGCGGCACGGAGGGTGGCTTGCCACTCAGAATGGACTCCACCGCGCGCAGTACGGCCTGCCAGTTCGGTGAGCCGGTGTCGCCATCCCAGCCGACAAGGTTGAGGGCCTGCACCTCGCCAAAGCCAAACGGCGGCTCCACCCGATCCAGCAGCAGCGGCAGCAGCACACCTCGGCGTTTGGCGCGCTCGGCTTCTTCGCGAACCCAGGTGCCCGACGGACCCACAGAGTCTCGCGTCCAGCACACCAGTACGCAGCGGGCGGCATCCAGCTCAGCCAGGATGGTTTCGCGCCAGTGCGCGCCACCTGGGACGTCGATGTCCCACCAGATACTGTGCCCGGCATCGCGCAGTGCGGCCGCTATCTGCTCTGCGCGCTCACGGTCCTCGCGCTTGTAGCTGACAAAACAATTGGCCATGTGAAATCAGCGCTGGGCCGCGGCGCGGCGTTCGGCTTCGGCGACGAATCGCTCATCGGTGGGCGGCAGCAAGCCCCGGTTGGCCAAAGCTCGCAAGAACACGGCTACTTCGGCCCATCGAACTGTGGCGCCTTCCATACCGGCAAGCCGCCACATCGAAACAGCCACATCGCGCTGCGCCTCCGCCGAGCTCGGGTTCGCCGCGGCCAGGCGCCTGGCGATCTGCAGGCTTTCCTCGAAGCTCTGCTGCGCGCCCTTCAAGTCGCCGGCCGCCAGCTGCACGTCGCCCAGCCTCTGCAGGCTCACCGACACATCGCGCTGCGGCGCCGCCGAGCTCGGGTTGGCCGCGGCCAGGCGCTCAAAAACTTGATGGCTTTCCTCGAAGCTCTGCCGCGCACCCTTTAAGTCGCCGGCCACCACCTGCACCTCGCCCAGCTTGTTCAAACTCACCGACAGATCGCGCTGTGCCGCAGCCGAGCTCGGGTTCGCCGCGGCCAGGCGCCTGGCGATCTGCAGGCTTTCGTCGAAGCTCTGCCGCGCGCCCTTCAAGTCGCCGGCCGCCTCCTGCACGTTGCCCAGCCTCTCCAGGCTCACCGACACATCGCGCTGCGCCTCCGCCGAGCTCGGGTTCGCCGCGGCCAGGCGCTGACGCATCTGCAGGCTTTCCTCGAAGCTCTGCCGCGCGCCCTTCAAGTCGCCGGCCGCCTCCTGCACGTTGCCCAGCCTCTCCAGGCTCACCGACAGATCGCGCTGCGACGCCGCCGAGCTCGGATTCGCCGCGGCCAGGCGCCGGTCGATCTGCAGGCTTTCCTCGAAGCTCTGCCGCGCACCCTTCAAGTCGCCGGCCACCACCTGCACGTCGCCAAGTTCATTCATCGCTACCGATCGATCGCGGTCGTCTGCAGCGTGTTTCATCGCGGATCTGGCTGCAGTCAATGCGCCGGGCAAGTCGCCCATCTCGCTTGCTGAACGATTGAGCTCGACCCAGCTCCAGAAATCGTCAGGGTCCAGTTCCACGGCCTCTGCCCAGATGGCCCTCACCGCCTGGGTGTCTTTTTCACCGCGGTCCTTCATCTGCATCGCCAGCGCCGCCCGCTGGCGGGTCTCTTTGGCGGATTCCAGATCGACGACCTTCAGCGCGGCCTTGCGCCGGGCCTCCCGGGCAATGCGGTCAATCTCCGCGATGGTGTCGAAGGCCTGCGCCCGCTCGCCGTCGGCAAATCGCTGCAAGGCCGCCAAGCGTTCTGGATTGGGTGTTGCTACCGCACCCAGGATCAAGCGGCGGTACTCCGCCAGCTCGGCCTGGTAGCTTCGATCGCGCCCTTCAATCTCACGCGCCAGGCGCAAGCGCTCTTGCGTATTGGCTTCGAGCTGCCGGGTCGCTTCGGCCAGTTCGTTGCGAAGGCGCTCCTGGCTGCTCTGATCCGCCTTCGCAGCTTGCAGCTGCGCCAGTGCCAGCGCCTTGCTGCGCTGGGCATCGCGCAAGGCCTTGTCCTTCTTCGACAGTTCGGCAAACAGGACTTGTTGGGCCTCTTCTGCACGGCGGCCTTGCGCCGCCAAGGCTTGCGCACGATCGGCAATCAGCCGGTCTGCCAGGAGTCGGCGGTCGATGTCCAGGTCGGTTGCTGCATGGGCCAGCCAAGCTCCCAGTGCCAGCGCGACCATGAGCCACGGGCGCATGCTGTTCAGGCCCAACTGCCAAGGAGATGTCAAAAGAATGCCAGGCTGTGCGTGCATCGTGCAGCTCTCCCCACCATCCGCGGCCAATGATGGCACGGTGGGCTGATTCATTGCCAGATCCCGCTGAGTTCCCCAAAGTGGCCCCGAGCTGAGGATGCCGTCAGACGCTGTTGCTCAGTTCTCCCCTGCCATTGCCTTCGTCTCCTGGGTTTGTCAGGTAGAGATCGCGCGCGAGATGCAGACGCCATGAGGCCAGCTGAATGCAAGACGCCATTCGGGGGCCAGCGGGTCATGATCGACGGCCGCCCAGCCTCCCACGCCCTCAAGGCGCCCGCCCCGCAACCCCCAGCAGCCGGGCCGCGGTGAAGGCTGCTTCGGCGGGAGCGGAGCTGCTGAGTTCCAAGGTTGAGCTATCGCCCTGGCGCACGCGCAGGGCCATGGCGGCGACGGCGTAGCGGCGGCCGTCGGCGCCGGTGAAGACGCCGCCGAAGAGCTTGCTGGGCCACTGCTGGCCGGCCTTCACGGTGGGGCCGTCCTCGTGTTCCAGAAAGTCGGCGCTGCCGGTCTTGCCGGAGAGCCTGGGCAGGCCGTCGGCCGGGCACTGGCCGAAGACGCGGCGGCAGGAGCCCTGGGCCGTGCCCTGCCAGGCCGAGGCGCTGACGCCGGCCGTCACGGCCAGGGTGCGCCGGGCGGCTGCGGGGCTCAGCTGATCCACGGGGCGGCGTGGCACGGCCTGTTGCCCGGCTTCCAGCAGGTGCAGCTCAGGGGCATCGGGCAGGCCGCGTGCGCGGCGATCCAGCGCCTGCCAGATGCTCAGCAGGCCCAGCGCATTGACGCGCACGTCGCCGCCGCCCACGGCCGCGTCGGCCAGGCGCCGCGCGGCCAGGAATTCGGTCATGGCAGCGGCGCCATAGAGCTGATCGACGTTGATGCCGGCCTGCTTCTCGGCGCGGATGCGCTCGGCCTGCGCCAGGCTCATGCCGGTCGGCCGCAGGCCGGCCGTGCCGGCGAAGCGCTCGGCTTGCCAGCGCTGCCAGCCTCCACGGGCGGCCGGGGAGGCCGGGGCTGCCGCGGTGGCTGTGCGCTCGGCCCCGCCCCACAGCAGATCAGGGAGCGGCGCGCCGAAGCCCAGGCCATGCAGCAGCGCCAGGTAGCTGGGGCCTGCTGCCAGGGCCAGATCCTGCACGGGCAGACGTTCCTCGCTGCGCGCCAGGATGGATGTCCAACGGCCATCATCCGCCAACGGCACCAGGCTGCGGTCCACGCCGGCGCCGTAGGCCAGCATCTTCAGCGCGCTGCCCGGCGGCACCATCCACAGCGCCGGGTGCTGATGGGCGACGAAGGCCGAGCGGCGATCCGGCAGTTGCGCGCAGGCCTGGCCGGCCCGCAAGGCCGGCAGCTGGCCCTTGGCATCGCGCGTGGCGGCCTGCGACAGCTGGCTGAAGCTGCAATCGGAGACCGCGCCGGCCATCGCCACGATGCGGCCGGTATCCACGTCCGCGACCATGACGCCGATCGCCCCGGCGCGCAGGCCGCCTTCGAAGTAGCGGCTGCGGGCCTCGGCCTGGGCGGGCGCGACGGCCTCGCAATCGGCGCCGTGCCGCTGCCCGGCATAACACTCGGCCAGGCGCTGCAGGGCCGGCTGCAGCCGCGCATCCAGCGTCAGCGCCAGGGCGGGCCCTTGCGCCACGCTGCGGTGGTTTACCGACACCTGCCGGGCCGGCTGGCGCAAGGCCTGCGCCAGGCGCGGCTCCAGTTCGCGCTGCAGCCAGGGGTCCTGCGGCAGCGTCTGGGGTGCCTGCAGGCTGCCGGGCAGGCCCCACCAGAGATCGGGCGTGCTGTAGTCACCCTGTCGCGGCCCCACCTGGCGCGGCGGCTCGAACGCCGCCAGGGGATCGGGAGACAAGGCCTCATGTGCGCGCTGCGCCCCGATCAGGCGCGGCAGGTCCGTCGCCAGCATGCGGCCCAGCGTGCGCGCCGTGCGGCGGCAGGCGCTGCTGTCTTCGGGTGTCAGCTGGCTGGCCAGGCGCTGGCTGTCCACGCGCAATGCGTGCACGGGCTGCGCGCCCTTGGCCGCCAGGCGCACGGCTTGCCGCAGCGCGGCGAGCTCGCGGTTCCAGGCCTGGATCGCGCCTTCGAGTTCGGGGCAGAGCGGGCTGCCTGCGGCGCCATCGGCAGGCGCCGTGGTGGCATCCGGCGGCGCCTCGGTCAGCGCGGCGGTCAGCGCGCGGGCCATCTGCAGCCGGGTGCTGGACACATGCACCGCGCTCTGTGCCGGCAGGCTCTGCAGCAGCAGCGCCAGGCTGCCGGCCAGGAACAGCAGCAGCAGCAACAGTGCCGCCGCTGCGACGAAGGCCAGGCGCCGGCGCACCGGCCCGGCCCCCCGCTGCGCGGGCTGGATCAGCAGCGCCGCCGGCTGCGCCGGCACCACGGCAGCCGTACCCCAGACCAGGGCCAGGTAGAACAGCGCCGCGGCGTGCGTGACCGGGCCGTAGCCCAGCAGCGCCACCGGCAGGCCGGTGAGCGGCAGCACGCCGGCCACGCCCCCCAGCGACAGCAGCACCTTGAAGGCCATCATCAGGCAGCCCCAGGCGCCCAGCGCCGCCAGAAAGCGCACGCCCATGCCCTGCCCCGGGCGCAGCGCCGTGTGCAGACCGGCGGCGCCGCTGGCGGCCAGCAGCAGCAGCGGTGCCGCCACCAGCGCCACCCCGCCCCAGGCTCCCCACTGCGCCACGGCGAGCGCCAGCACATAGTCGCTGGGCCCCTGCAGCGGCAGACCCTGGTGCGCCGCGCCCGGCGCCAGGCCCTGCCAGGGCACATAGCCCGGCCCCCAGCCTTCGGCGCCGGCACTGGCCATCAGCCAGCGCACCCGCGCCAGATCGGAGGCCGATGCCGTGAAGGGCTCGAAGAGCGCCAGCATGCGGTCCTGGGCGTGCGGCGGCAGCCGCTCGGTGAGCCAGGCCAGCGGCGCCACGGCATGCCCCTGCCAGAGGCTGGACGCCAGCAGCGCGAGGCCCAGCACCAGCGCCAGCCACAGCCCCAGACGCGTGGCCCGGCCGCCCATCAGCACCAGAAAGGCCAGCGCCAGCGCCAGCGCCACCAGCGCATGGCCCAGATCACCGCGCAGCACGGAGCCGGCCAGGCCCGCCAGCACGGCCAGGCCGGCGATGAGCAGGTGATGCCACTGCACGCTGTCCAGCGTGTTGGCCAAGGGTGCCTGGCGCGCCACGTAGGTGGCCAGCCCCAGCGCGCCCAGCAGGATCAGCCCTTCGCTCACGGCTGCCGGCATGCCCAGGAAGAGCACCGCGCCCGCACCGAAGGCCACCAGCGCCAGCAGCGTGAGCCAGCCCCAGCGCGGATCCGCGCTGGCCTGCACCCAGCCGTGCACGGGGGCCAGCCAGACGCTGCGGCCGTCGCGCAGCCGCCCCAGCAGCGCCAGCAGCGGTACCAGCGCCAGCAGCGGCCACCACAGCGCGGGCACGCCCAGGCTCGCTGCCAGCGCGGGCGGCAAGGGCAGGCTCAGGGGCACGCTCTGATCGCCCAGGCCGAAGCGGATGAACTGACGTTCGGCCAGGTAGCGCAGGGCCGGCTCGCCGGTGAGCGCCAGATCGGTGAGGATCAGGGCGCCGGCGCCCAGCAGCAGGCTCGCCGCGGTCCAGGCCAGCAGCGGCGCTGCGCGCAGCCGCCCCGCCCACAGCGACACGCCCAGCACCAGCACGGCGCTGAGCATCAGCACGCCCGGCAAGGCCTGCAGCGCCGGCAGGCTGAAGCCGCGCTGCTGGAAGCCCTGCGCCTTGCGCTGCCACTCCAGTGCCTCGGCCAGGCTGCCGCGATCCGGCGTGAGCTGCGGCGCCGGCGGGTAGACGCCGTGATCGTGTTCCAGGCTCAGGCCCGCGGCCATCAGCGCCAGCCGGGGCAGGCGCTCCGCCAGCGGCAGCGGCAGCCAGGCCTGCAGCTGCGTGCGCGTGCTGTCCACCCGGGCGCGCAGGGCGCGCGCGGCGCGATCTACTGGCTCGCTGCGGCCCACGGCCTCGCGGGGGGAGGTGGCGGCCGGCAGCCCCAGCTGCGCGCGCAGGGCCAGCGCGGCCTGCGCCAGCGGCGTCAAGATGCCCGGCTGCTGCCGCGCATCGGCCAGCTCCTGTGACAGCGCCTC
This sequence comes from Rubrivivax sp., assembly GCA_016790225.1. Next base: position 63,041 of record JAEUOZ010000069.1, on the reverse strand, counting down.
GGCCAGCGGGCGATGTTCGGCGTCGAAGGCCGCCAGCCAGGCTTCGGCGGCCTGCAGCTGCCCCTGGATCTGGGCTTCGAAGCCCTTGACGGCCGTCTGCGCCGTCTCGGCCTGCGCCTGCAGCCGGGGGTCGTCCAGGCAGCGGGCCAGGGCTTGCCGCCAGGTGGCGCGGCGCCAGGTCTGCCAGCCCTGGGGCGCCTGCGCACAGGCCTGGCCCAGCGCTGCAAGCCCGGCCGGCCGCGGCAGCGGCGCCGGGATGCGATCGGCCACAAAACGATCGATGCTGCCGGCCGGCAGCCGCTGCCACAGCAGCGCATGCGCCTGCGCCAGAAAGGCCCAGCCTGCCGCAAACAGCAGTGCCACCGCCAGCAGCGCGGCAGCGCGGCGAAGCGTGCGCGCCAGCGGCGGTTGCGGGGCGTCATCCGATGCGGCGGGCCAGCGGGCCGGCGCAGCGTTCCAGGGCAGGGTGATGGGCATGGGGTGCTTGGTGTCGGACTTGCGGGTGACTGGCCGGTGACGGGCGGCTGGCGATGCGCTGCCGCCGCCCCTGGTCTGTGAAGACGCAGACCCGCGCCGGATCACAGAAGCCACCGAGACGCCCGCTGCCCGGGCTGCGATCTGACGTCTGCTTCGGCCTCGCGTCCGATGTCAGGAGCGTGCCAAGCCGCCGCGTCCCCCGTCGACCCCCTCGAGGAGCCACCATGTCCACCACGGCCGAATTCCGTCTCTCACCGCGCCAGTCCAGCCTCTCCGGCATCACCAAGGTGATCGACCGGCAGTCCCGCGGCCGGCCCCTGCGCCGCATCGAGCTGCGCTACTCCACGCAGGCCGAGCAGCCGCTCAGCCCCAGCCTGACGACCCAGGCCATTGGCGCGCTGCTGCGCGAGCAAGGCCAGGCGGGCGTGCAGATCTCCGTGCGCCCGGTGGAATCTGCCATCGACGATGCCTTGGGCGAGCACCAGCTGCGACTGCACTTTGCCGAGCCGCCGGCCCCGCGCGAACCGCAGGGCCCCACGCCCGGCGGCTGGCGCGGCTGGATGGCGCGGCTGGGCTTGCCGCTGCCCTTGCGCAAGGCCTCCCGCCAGCAGCCGACCGGTGCGGCGCAGGCGAATGGTGGCCCCCACGCCGGGCCAACCGCCGCCCAGCTGGCGGCCAGCGAAGCTGCACCGCGCGCACAGCCGGCGCTGAGCCAGCGCCAGGCCGCCGATCTGCTGCTGCGCGCGCTGAACCAGGCGGCCAAGGCCGAGCTCACGCTGCGTGGCGATCGGCCGCCGCGCGCCAGCGGCTGCGTGCAGGCCGTGGTGGTCACCGTGCGCCAGCCGCGCCTGCACGAGGCGCTGCACGCCTTGATGAGCGGGCCGGCCGCGGGCACCTCGGCCTGGCTGCGCCGTCAACTGCTGCAGCGCGGGCTGAGCGTGGCAGAGACCCTGGGCATGCGCTACCGCTTCGAGCCGATCCGGGAAGACCAGGGCACCGTGCTCGCCGGGCAGGACGACATCGATGCCCAGCTGCTGTTCGAGGCGCTGCCCGCCGCCGGGCCGGCCGCCGCAGAAGCGACGGTAGCGAGTACGGTTGACCGGGCGGCCGAAACCGTCGTGGTGACGGCGGCCGTCATGCCGGCCGAGCCATCTGCGGCCCGTGCAAACTTCACCGCCTTGCCGGCCATCGCCGAAGGCCACACGGCCCTGCCGGCACCGCGCGTGCCACGCGCGCCGCGCTTGCGCGTGACCGTGCTGGGCACTACCGCCCAGGCTTATGCGACGCCCTTCGTCTTCGATCTGCCGCTGCCCGCCCGGCTGGACCGCGCGAGCTTCGAACGCGCGGGCCTGGCCACCCAGGACGCCCGCGCGCTGCGCGTGCTCAGCCAGAGCTGCCCGCTGCTCGTGAGCCCGGCCGCGGCAGACCCCGGCCTGCTGCTGGAAGCCGCCACACGCGGCAGCGGCACGGCAGCGCAGCCCATGTACTTCGCTGAAGACGGCCGCGGCATCGTCGGCAAGCAGGGCACAGGGCGCCCGATGACGCGCCTGCACATCAACGGTCCCGAAGCCCTGATCGATCCCCAGGGCGGCGGGCTGCTGTACCCGCTGCATGTGGAGCTGGAGCGGGTGGCGGGCTGAGGGAACTCGGCGAGTGACGCCGTCGGCAACAGCCCGGTGCATTGACGCGGCTGATCTGACTTTCCTGCCGTCGTCTCGTCAAGGGCTTCATACCCCTTCTGGAGCACACCATGATGATCGCCCGCCTGCTGTCCCGCCTTCTGTCTCAGCTGAACCTCACGCCCGCGCTGCCCGTGCCGCTGAAGGTGGTGGAAGGGCGTGCCAAAGCTGTGCAGCTGTGGTCAGACACGAAGGTGTCCAGCCACGGAGGCGGCGGCTACGTAGACCCCAAGTACGGCGGCTTCGTCAGCGCCGCCACGGTGACCAGCCAGTCAGTCCAGCGCTCGCAGTTCTGGGTGGAAGAGGCCGATGGCCAACAGCACTGCGTGCAGATGGAGGGCGCCGTTCTGCCGGTGCATGCCGGCCAACCGGTGCGCCTGCTGCAGGACCCCAGCATCGCCAACCCGAGCCAGCGAACGCTGTGCGCCCTGAATCTGCACACCGGCGAGGCCGTCCTCACCCAGAGTGCTGACAGCTCTCGAGATTGGGCTCGCCGACACGGCCTGCTGCGGCTGCCCGCGCTCTACAAGCTGATGCTGATGGGCATTGGCGCTGCGGGCGCCGTGGCCCAGCTGTGGGACATCATCAGCCGGCCGTATGGTCATGCCGGCTCTTTCGAGGCGCTGGCGGTCGCTGCGACGACGGGGCTGCTCCTGGCCACAGCGGCCTTCCTGGTCGGGCACTTCACGGTCATGGGATGGTGGCTGATGGCCAAGCTGTACCGCGCGCAGGACCAGCTGCTGGCCATCGTCTTCGAGCCGGGCAGTCTGGGACACGGCGGCGCGCAGACCCAGACTCAAGCCGCACGGCAAGTCAGCAGCAGCGGCGTGGGCGGCGAATACGCGGCGCGCCGTGAGGTCCACGGTTAGGTGCCTCCGCCGGCGTGCAGGCGGCCGCGCTCTCTGGCGGGCATCTGTGAACTGACGATGACCGATGCACCCCGCCAGCGCTGCTCGAAGCACGGGATGGCACCGGGCCAGAAGCACCCGACACCCCCTCAAGACCCAGCCCATCTCCTGGTGTAGCCTTCATCAAGCCTTGTTCGAAGGGTAAGAGGGCAAAAGGGCCAAAGGCTAAAAAGTCCTGGCGATACGGAAGCCGGTGCCGCTGACGCGGAAGTCCGGCGCGTCCCCGTAGCGGATGGCCGAGCGGAGGAACTGCGGGTTGTAGTTCCACGAACCGCCGCGAAGCAACCGCCGCGCCTGATATCCGCTCGTCCATGCAGATCCGTCCGTGGGAGTTCCGTGGTAGTTCGCGTTCCACACATCCTGCACCCACTCCCATGCATTCCCGTGCATGTCATACAAGCCAAAGGCGTTCGGCCTCAGTCGACCTGCCGGCGCCGTGTACGCATAGCCATCGTCACAGTTGGCAACGGGCCAGTTTGCGGCGCCAGGGACTTCAGCCTTCGCCTTGCGATCAGCCCCGTTGGCATACGCGCAAATGGTGCTGTAATCCAAGTCATCCCCCCACGGGTAGCGCTTCGCCCCCTGCCCCGCCCGGGCTGCGTATTCCCACTCCGCCTCGCTCAACAGCCTGAAACCCTTGCCGGCTGCCCGGCCGTTCAGCCACTTCAGATACTCCTGCGCATCGTTCCAGCTCACGCACACCACCGGGTGCTCCTCCGTCTGTTCAAACCCAGGGCTGCGCCAGTTGCGGGCAGCATCCTTGGCAGACGCCGTACCGTTCCAAACGAAGCAGCCATCACCCTTTTCTGCCGCCGTGCGGTAGCCCGTGGCCGACACAAAACGGCCAAACTCACCGCGCGTCACCTCGGTTCGGCCCACTGCCAGCCGGTAGCCAATGCGCACCTCGTGCACCGGGCCTTCCCGGCCATCGGTCCAGCGGTCCTTCTCACCCTCCGGCGAACCCATCTGAAAACTCCCCGCGGGCAGCAACACCAGCGCAGGGCATTCGTCGCAGTCCTTCACCACGCTGCCCACGCCCACCGGCGCTGGCGCCGGGGCGGGCTGCGGCGCAGGTGCCGGCGGCTGCTGCGCCACTTGCAAGGCCCTCAGCCTTGTCTGGGCCAACGCCCGATACCGCCCCTGCGGCCAACCACTCAGATAGTCATCGCACGGCACCGCATTTGTCGCACTGCGGCACAAGGCCCAGGCTTCGTCCTCGATCTGGCGTTGATCGTCCGGGCGCAGCGCCGCAAAGGGGTTGCGGAAGACAAAGTCGCCCTTGTCCAGGTTCGGGTCCCGGATCTTGCCGTGGCGGGGGGTCTGGCTGCGCCTGGAGTAGTTGGTGACGGTGTCTTCCAGAAACATGCCCAGCTCGCTGCCGGTGATGAAGCCGTCGCGGTTCAAGTCGGCTTCGCCGCTGCCCAGGCCGATTTCCAGCTGGCGGCGGAAGATGCTTTCATCGGGTACGGGCTGGTTTTCATCGCCTGCGGTGATGAACTGGCGCACCGGTTCTGCGGTCTTGGCGCTGATGCTGTCCGGCACGCCGGAGCGTGTGCGAAAGATGGTGCCGGAAAAGCAGCTGTCGAAGAGAAACAGCACGTGCCGCGATTCGATCTGCCGCGCCAGGGCTTCCACCGCTTCCATGCTGTAGGCCTTGGCGCGAAAACGCGGATCGGAAGGGCGCGGCGCATCCACCGGCACGATGTAGCCCAGACGGTTGCCGGCGCTGGTGGTGAGCGTGTGGCCGTGCCCGGCAAAGTAGATCACCAGCCGCGCTTCGGGCTTGCTGCCGTGTTCGACGATGAAGTTGCGCAGCGCGGCATCCAGGGCCTGGTAATCCGGATCCGTCACGGTCTGCACGTTGAAGCCCTGCGCAGCCAGCAGCTTGTTGACGGCCTGCACATCACCCGGCACACCGGGCAGGCGGGACCAGCCGTTCACATACTTCGAGGCGCCGATCACCAGCGCCTGGCTTTCGCGGTAGAGCGCCTGCGGCCGGGTCTGGCCGGGCAGGGCCAGCTCGACGCTGAAATTGCGTGCGGGGGTCTGTGCCAGGCTGGCCGGGTTGAAGCCCAGCCCGGCGGCGAGCAGCAGGCCGAAGCACAGCCAGGCGCGCAGGCCCCGCCCGGCGGGCAAGCCCGGCCCCGCTGGCCGCACGTGGGCAAGCCACCCGCGCGCGGCGAACGAAGCCGCCGTCAGCGCCATCCGCGGGTTCCGGGCGCTGCGGCGCTGGAGCCCTCTGTCACGCTGGTGATCCATGGCAGGAATGCAGAGACCTTGGTGAACACACTGTAGCCAAAAGGCTTGTTGCACCCGGGTTTGCCGAAGCTGACCAGCCCCACCAGGCGCCGCACGCCGCCAAATTCGGCGGTGGCCGGGCCGCCGCTGTCGCCATTGCAGGTGCTGGCGCTGGTGTCGTCAGGGCCGGCGCAGAGCATCTTCTCGTTCACCAGCGTGCCGTAGGCCTGGGGCGCACCGCAGCGGTCCAGCGTCACGTAGGGCAGATCGACCGTCAGCAGTTCGGGCTGCGCCATCGCGTCGGTGCGCAGGTTGCGGCCCCAGCCGGTGCTGCGCACGGGCAGGAAGCGCAGGATGGCTTCGGGCAGGCCCGCAGGGCCCAGCACGGGTTCGCCCGCCAGCCCCGAAGCACCGCCCTGCACCTGCACCAGCGCGATGTCGTTCTGCAGGCGCTCGCGGTTCCACTCGGGGTGGATCACGACACGCGCCACGCCCGTGCGGCGGCCGCCCTGGCGCAGGGAATCGCTGCCGCTGAAGATCTCGAAGGCGCTGGCCGGCGCTTCGTCCACGCAGTGCGCCGCGGTGAGCACCCAGCCGCCGCCGATGTTGGCGCCGCCGCAGAACTGCCCCTCCTGGGCCGAAGGCCGTTGGCGCGCCACCAGCGCCACCTGCCAGGGGTTGGCGGACGCGGGGGCGATCGTGCCGCCCACGATCTTGGGCTGGGCCAGGGCCTTGTGAGCCGCACCCGGCGCCGGCTGATCGCGCACGGCCGCCAGCAGCTGCGGCCCTGCCGGGCGTGTGCCGTCCGCCCAGCGCACGCACTGGCTGGTCAGCGGGTGTTGCTCCACGCAGCTGGCCTGCGCCGGCAGGCTGGCCCAGGCCGCGCAGGCCAGCAGGCTGACCCGGCACAGCCGTTCGAGCGTTGGCGCAGTCTGGCCCGGCGTGGGATCGGTGGTGTTCTCCATGATGCGGCTCTCCCTGAGCGTTGATGTGAAAGAAGGGGCTGCGCGGGATCGGCCTTGAGACAGGCGCCCGCGCATGCCATGGGTGTGTCAGTCCGCGGGCCGCGAAGGTGATCGGGGCTGCGGCTGAACATGGGCGTTGGCCTCATGGCGACACCGGCTCGGCCACCTTGCCCACGAACAGCGGCGTCTGCGTGGCCTTGTGGACGATGGTGAAGAGGAAGGGCCGATCGACCTTGCAGGCCGAGGACGGCAGCGCCAGGCTCTTGAACTCGGCGGTGGCCGCGGTGGCCGCGGTGGCCACGCCGCCGGTCTCGTCGATCTCGATCGTGGCGGCATGGAACACCTGCGCCAGCGAGACACCGCGGGCCGCCTGGCCCAGCAGCGGCGAGAGATCGGCCCCCGGGCCGAAGGCGGTGCGCATGCCCAGATCCTGCAGCGCCGGGCGCAGGGCTTCGGCGCCGCCCTGGACGCTGAAGCGCGGCAGCTGCACCCGGCAGCTCGAGGCCTGCAGCTGGCCGGACCAGGCCGCCATGTCCAGCCCGGAGACGGCCTTCTCTGCCGCATCCAGCGAGTGGCCGACCGGCGCCATGGCCAGCACCAGCGCAAACTCGTTGCCGGCAAAGGGCAGCTCCAGCACCTGCATGCCGGCCACCGTGCCGTGGCGCGCCGGGCGATCGTCCACCATGGTCGGCACCGGCTTGACGGTGCCGTTGCCCAGCGTGAAGGGCAGGGCCGTGGTGCGGCTGCTGTCAAACGGCTTGTCCCAGCGGCTGCGGAAGTGGATGGCGTTGGTGATCACGACGCGTGTATTGGGCGTGAGGCTGCCGGGTGGCAGCAGCGCCGGAATGCGCCCGCCTGTGCCGGCGGCCGCCCAGCTGTTGATCGCGCCGCGCGCGGCTTCGGGTTGTGCAAAGCTGGTGACGGCGCCATCGGCGCGCAGGCGCTGGCTGGCCAGCGCGGCAAAGCTGGCCGGCACTTCGCCGATCAGCGCGCGGTCCACCCAGACGCGGCTGGCCATGGAGAGCGCGCCGGAGCCGCGCTCGGCCAGGCGCTGCACATGGCTGGGCAGGCGCTCGCGGAAGAAGCTGTCGCCGGCGGCGGCCGGGCTGAGCAGACGCGCCACCTCACTGGCGGTGGCGCCGGCGCTGCCGGCATGCACCAGCCCCAGCGCCGAGGCCACGCTGAGGGGCGAGACCAGCTGGTTGCGCTGCGCCTGGCCGCTGGCCTGGCTCTGCTGGCGCAGCAGCGCCAGGCCCAGATCGGCCAGCGCGCCCGCCGTGGCGCCATCGTGCAGCGGCGTGGTGTAGAGGCTGGAGCCCGCGCCGGCGGGCGTGGGTACCAGGCGGCCGCCCTGCACGGCGGCGGGCGCCGCGGCCGGGCTGTCCAGCACCACATCCTTGGCGGGGGTGGCTGCAGCGGCGGCCGGGGCCTTGCCTTCGCTTGCGGCGGGCCGGGCGGCTGCTGCGCTGGCAGCAGCGGGCGCTGGCGTCGTGGGCGCCTGGGCCTGCGCCAGCGGCAGCGTCGCCAGCATCAGGCCGGCCGCGAGGGCCAGCGGGGAGCACGCGCTGCGGATGCGCTGAGGGCGGTGGAAGGCAGACATGGCGATCCTTGGTGGGAACCGGGGTGAGTGAGGTGTGAGAGAAGCTGCGTGGCGGCCTTGAGTGGCCGGCCGCCCGCAAGGGTGGGCAATCGGCCGGCGGCCCGCGAAGGCCACCGGCGCCACGCCATCAGGGCGTTTCGTCCAGCGAGACCACCTTGCTGGCGCCGAAGGTGCCGCCGCCCGCCTGGCTGCTTTCGGCGACGAAGTTGCGCAGGTTGGCGCCCGTGGCCGGAGCCGAGCGGAAGCCGCCGCTGACGGCGCCGAAGGCCGACAGCTCGCCGGGCTTGTCCGTCACCAGGGCCAGCAGATGGCTCTTGCCGGCCGGCCCGCGGGAGCGGAAGCGCAGGTTGCTGTTGGCGCGCGGGAACGAGTGGCTGCCCGCGTTCAGGAAGTGGTTGCTGTCGATGTCGTTCGGGTAGATGACGTTGAAGGTCTTGCCGTCGCTGCCCACCTGCAGCAGGTACAGATAGCCGGGCTTGTCCGTGCTGACCGTGAACTCCAGGAAATCCTGGCCGATCTTGTAGCTGCTGCGGCTGGCCCGCAGTTCGACGCGGCGCGCCGGATCGCCGAGGTTGGCGATGTCGGTCAGCGCAGCGGCGGTTGCCACCGGCGCACCGCCACCGCTGCCCCCGCCAGCGCCGGAACCACCGCCGCCCGCGATGCCGCCACCCTGGAAGCTCAGCGGCAGATCCTTGTTGCCGACGATCGTCATGGTCTGGCGGAAGTTGCCGGCGTTCAGCATCTGCTGGCCGCAGGCGCGCAGCTCTTCGGCCGTGACGCTGCCGCTGCGATCGGCATCCGCCCGGCCGCCCTTCAGGCAGGCCGCCCAGGCCAGCGTCGCGGCGCTGCCGTCGCGCGTGGCCAGCGAGACCTCCTTGGCGCTGGAGGCCGCGATGTAGACCACATTGGGCCGGTTGGACATGGCTTCCGGCGTGAAGTTGCGCGAGAAGGCGTTGACGGCTGCGCCGCACTCATAGCGTTCGCCCGCTGCCACATCGGGCCGCGCAGCCCCTTCAGGCAGAAACTTGGGCACGCCACCATCGGAGCGGACTTCCTTGGTCGCGGCACCGCCGGAGAAGCAGGAGTCGTTCATCATGATGACCTGCTTGGCCTTGCTGCCGATGCGCGTCAGGGCCGCCTGCAGATCGGCATCCACGAAGAACTTGAGATCGCGGGTGACCAGGGCTTCGATGCAGGCCGATCCACCCTGGCCCTTGGCCTGGACGCCGTGGCCTGAGTAGTACAGGAATACCTGGTCGCCCTGACCCATGCGGCTTTCGAGAGCCGAGACCGCAGAGCGCATGCCTTGGAGCGTTACGGCAGCGTTGCCGATCTCGGTGATGTTGGCTTCGGGCACGCCGATGGAGCGCGCCATCTCGCGTGCCATGCGCGCATCCTTGTCGATGCCCGGCAGGCTGTTGGCGGGCGGGCCGTCGTAGGCGCCGATCCAGATGATCAAGGCGTGACTCTGTGCCGCCTGGGCGGGGCCGGCTGCGCCCAGCAGGGCGGCAGCACCGAGGACGGCGGCCAGGGTCTGGCGGGCGAAGGAACGCGGGCGCTGATGAAGACGAGGCATGACAGTGAGCTCCTCTGAAGCTTGTTGGACAGGGACAACGGAAAACGGGCGGGAAGGACGGGAGGGCCGGGGCGCCAGGGCGCCGAGCGGTGGATCTGCAAGCCAGGACGCAGATTCGAGAGGAACGTCAGACCGAACGCTGCAGGCCAGGCGCGCCAGCGCGCGGGCGTGTGGATCGAAGCAGTGATCCTTGCGGATCCGGCGGGCGTGCCGCAGTCATGACGAGTCCTCCCGTTGGCCGGCTGTTGATGTATGACCGTCCACTTGACGATGCCGCCGGATGCGTGAAGTTTGCCCGGCCATTGCGTGCAGTGCAATCTGGCGTTTAGCATGTGCAACAGGGAGGGCGTATGGAGAACCCCAACAGGATCACCCTGGCGCTGCCTCGTTGCGTCCGGATCTGACGTTTGCGCCCCGCTCACGTCAGACCGGACATGTTCAACCCGACGGCACCTCAAGCGCCGTGCTCCAGACCAGGAGATCCCCATGCAGAAACACATCCACCGACCGCGCCTGCTGAAGCTGAGCGCCGCTGCACTGCTGAGCGCCAGTGCGGCCTGGGCAGGCCTTGCCGTGGCCGCCGGAACCACCAAGGACATCGTGCTCGACCGCGTCTCGGCGCCGGTGGTCGGCACGGCGGTGGTCAGCACCACCGACGCGATGGCCGTGAGCGTGCTGCTGGAGTCACCCGACGGTTCACTGCAGCCGCGCAGCACCGAGCGCAGCTTCCGCACCGGTGACCGCTTCCGCGTCAAGGTGCTGGCCTCGCGCGCCGGCAAGATCTCGTTCTACAACACCAATCCCTCGGGTGTGCTCGGCCGCGAGCCGATCTGGCAGGGCGAAGTCCAGCCGGGCCTGGAGACCATCAGCCCGCGTCTGCGCCTGGATGGCCAGCGCGGCGTCGATCAGCTGCACGTGGTGCTGGAGCCGGCACAGGAGCCGCAAGGTGTCTGGGCCTGGGTGGGCAGCTGGCTCACGCGGGTGGCTTCGGCCAGCAAGGACATCCGCCTGGACGTGCAGAACACGGAAACCGCCACCTACCTTGTCAACCAGGGTGGCCAGGGCATCGTCACGACCATCAGCATCGCGCATCGCTGATCGTCCATCGCAGCTGATTTCAAGAGGTCATCATGTTGTCTCGCCACATCTTCACGCGCGGCCGCCTGGCCGCCGTCGCCTTCGCGGCCCTGGCCGCCACCGCCGCTCACGCCCAGGCGCCCGCCAAGGCGGTCAGCGTCGAGCCCGTACCGGCTTTGCCGGCCTTCACGCAGTGGGTCGAAACGGTGGTCATCAGCACACCGGTCGCCGTGCCCACGCCGTCCAGCATCGTGGTGGTCAATGCCGTGGCGCAGCCCGCCACCGCCACCAGCTTCCAGGCCTGGCCGGTGATCATGGGCGCGCCCGAGCTGCCGCTGGTGCGGGGCGCCGCGGCGCCTTCGGTCTGGGGCGAAAGTTTCAACTACCAGGGCATGAACGTGCGCCTGCTGATCCTCGATCGGGAAGGCCGGACGCTGCAGGTGCGCTCGATGGAGTCGCCGCCCCGGCGCGGCGAGCGTTTCCGCATCCGCGTCACGCCCACGTTCACGGCCGTGGCCGAGATCGATCTCGTGCGCGGCTCGCCCTGGGATTCGCAGCGCCTGGGCCAGGTCTACCCCAAGGGTGGCTTCTCGGTCGAGCTGAAGGCCAGCCAGACCGTGGACATGCCGCTGGGCGCCAACGAATTCTTCGTGATGGGTGAGCCCGAGGATCGCTTGCTGCTGTCCGTGCGGCATCCGCGCGCCACCGAGCGTGCGCGCACGCAGCAGCCTGCCTACCGGCAGGACGGCCGCGGCGGCAGCAGCTACCTGCAGCTCATTCCCGAAGGCCGTTATCCGGCCTTCGAGCAGCTGATCGCCGGCGCATCGCGCTGAGCCCCAACCCTCATCGAGACATCATCATGAATCGACGAATGATGGCTGGCCTGATGGGCGCAGCCGTGCTCGGCCCGGTGTGGGCACAGACCACCGACGACGGGCCCGTGGTGCCCGCGGCCAAGATCCTCGAAGCCCTGCGCGGCAAGGACATCGTGGTCGATCGGCCGCCGCGCCCGGGCGCGGCACCCGCCCCCGCGCCCGAGCCGCACATCGATCTGCGCGTGCAGTTCACCTTCGGATCGGCAGAGCTGCTGCCGCGCGGGCGTCAGCAGCTGGACCAGCTGGCCATGGCGCTGAGCGATCGTGCGCTGGCGGCCAGCGCCTTCCTGCTGGCGGGGCATACCGATGCCGTGGGCAGCCAGGAAGCCAACCTGCGCCTGTCGATGGACCGCGCGGAATCCGTGAAGGCCTACCTGATGCGGGCTCACGACATCCCGGCGCGGCGCCTGCAGACCATCGGCTACGGCTCCAGCCGGCTGGCCAATCGCGCCAATCCGGAATCGGCAAGCAACCGCCGCGTCGAAGTCCGGCGCCTGAGGGTCGGCAACGGGGCGTCTGCCGCGAGCGCAGGCACCACGGCCAGCACCCCCGCCAACCCGCCGTCGGGCCGGCTCGTGCCCACGCCGGCGCGATGAGCGCCCCTGCACCCTTCTTCAGCTGAAACCGCCATGAACCTCCTGCACAAACGTTTCACTGCAGCGGCGCTGGTGCTGGCCGCCGCCCTGGCCGGCGGCTGCGCCAGCGAGCCGCCTTCTTCGCCCCCGGGGGTCGGGCTGGCGCAGATCGACGCCGCCTTGCGCGGCAGCGACACCAGCTTCGGCATCCGCCTGGCCGTCAACCCCGCGCAGGTCGCCATCGGCGACAGCGTGCGTCTGGCGATGGCCACCAGCCGCGCCGGATATGTCTACATCTACCAGCTCGATACCGACGGCCAGCGCGTCGTGCCGGTCTTTCCCAACGCGGTGGACGGGGCGAACTACCTGCCCGCCGGCGCGGTGGATCTGCCGCGCCAGAACTGGAACCTCGTGGCACGCGGCCCGGCCGGCCAGGGCTACTTCGTCGCCGTGCTGACGGCCGAGCCGCTGGATCTCACGCTCGTGGCGCGCAACGCCGCGCAAGGGCGCATCACCACGCCCGAACGCTATGGCGCCGCCATGTCCACCCTGCGCGAGGTGGCCCGATGAGGCGCGCGTTCCCGCGGGCTGCGGGCGCCGGCCTGAAGGCGCGCCTGGCCACTGCCGTGCTGTGTGCCGCGGCGGCTGGGGCTGCCGTGGCCGCCGCGCCGGTGAGCGACGCCTCGGTGGATGACTTCGTCAACCGGCTTTCCGTGGCCGATCCGCCGCCCGCGCCGACCACGCGCGCCTTCGCACCGACGCGCCCGCCGGGTGCGGATCACCAGTGCGCCGGCAACCCCGGGGCCGCGCGCAGCGAAGGCGCGAGCTCGCGCAATTTTGTGGCCGAGTACGCCGACAACACGCCGGCCCAGGTGGACATGGCGCTGCAGTTCGAGCTGGGCTCGGACAAGCTGATGCCCGAGAGCCGGCGCCTGCTGGACAAGCTGGCGCAGGCGCTCAACCACCCCCAGCTGGCGCGTGAGCGCTTCGCCATCGCCGGCCACACCGACGCCAGCGGCGCGATGGATCTCAATCTGCGCCTGTCCTGCGCGCGGGCCATCAGTGCACGCAGCTACCTGGTGAGCAAGGGCGTGGCCTCGCAGCGTCTGTGGGCCTACGGTTTCGGCCCCAAGCGCCTGCTGGCGGATGCCGCCCCGGACAGCCCGCAGCACCGCCGCGTGGAGGTCCGCCGCGCGCCCAAGGAAGGCGCGGCCGGCGGCAACTGAGGCGGTGCGGCCGTCGGGTGAAGGCCGCTCAGACGTGCAGCAGCTGGAAGACGCGCACGGTCGTGATGCGGCCATCCAGCGAGCGCCGGATCACCTTCAGCGTTTCGGTGCCACGCGTCCCGCTCAGACGCAGTCGCGGGCTGGTGGTGTGGCCGCCCGCGGCGGTCGTCGCGCTCCACAGCGGGGTTTCGCGAGCATCGGCGCCAGGGCCGATCGCCACCAGTTGCCAGGTCGCTGCTTCGGCAGCGCCCAGCCTCACGCGAAAGCGGCTGCCGTGCGGCAGCGCGACGGGTTGATCCAGCGCCACCGGCGCATCGACACCTTCCAGCAACACCTGCAGGCGCGTTTCGTCCGAGTGACCGGCGGCCATTGCGCCGCTGGGGGTGCCGATCAAGCTGCTGCCCGCCACGGTGGCCGGCGCCGCAGCGGCTTGCTGCCACGCGGGCAGGCCCTGCGTGCGCAGCGCGTGGGCGGCGGCGGCGGCGACGACGAAGACGGCAAGGCCGATGGCGGTGTGCTTGAGGAAGGTCGAGGTCATGGCGGGGCTCCGTTAGCTTGCAGTGCGAGCCAGGCTGGCCCGCATGCCGGAACTGACGCAGCCTGCGGGCGATCGTCAGATCGGCGTGTGCGGCTTGCGCGATGGCGGCGCCTCTTCCGCGGAACGCGGCAGACCCGGCTCGCGCGGAACGCGGCGGACCCGGCTTGCGCGGAACGCGGCAGACCCGGCTTGCGCGGAACGCCGAGCTCGGGGTCCGGGCCGCGCCGCTCGCGCCGTCAACCGCCAACCGTCAAACTCACCGGCGCGCTCAAGCCGGCCAGAAACTGCCGGCCAGGGCGCCCAGCGCCGCACAGGCATACCACCAGCGCCAGGGCAGCGCGGGCTGCGCTGGGCGTCCTTCCGGCATGGCGGTGGTGGCCGCGCCAAGCGGCGCGCCAACCGTCTGCGGCGCCGGCGCCGAGTCCGAGATCGCCGTGCCGAGGAAGCGGGAATCGATGGCCCCTGGCGCGGTGCCCGGGTTGCCCAACTCCTGGATGACGGTGCCGCCTTCGGCCGCCGGCACCGCTGCCTTGGTCGGGCCGACGGAGCTGGACCGTGCGGCCAGGTCCTGCGGCAGCACCGGGGACAGGCGCTGCGCGCCGACCTTGGGCAGGGCACCGCAGGCGGCGTGCAGCGCGCGCGCCGCTTCGTCCAGCGTGGCATACCTTTCCAGCGGCGCGGGCTGGGTCATGCGCGCGGCGACGGCGCGGATGTCGGGCATGCCCGGCTCGCTCGCTGCCCCGCGGGAGAGCTCCAGCAGCGCCGTGCCGATCGCAAACTGCATCGCCCGCCCGGCATCGAGCTGGCCGTCGTCGAGCTTGCGCTGCAGCTGCTGCGGCGCGTCGTAGCTGGCCCAGAAGTGACGCCCGCGCGAGCCCGATTCGAGCCGTTGTGGGTGGTGCAACAGATCGCTCAGCGCGAAGCCGGCGGCCTGGCAGGCTTGTTCGAACGCCGCCTGGTCTTCAGCCAGGATGCTGCGCAACTCGGGCGCCAGATAGCGCATCCCGGCATGGATCCACACGGGCCGGCGGATGTCCATGCCGGCTTCCAGCGTGTGCGCATGGTCGATGGTGGTCACCTCCGTCAGCCGCAGCTGGCCGCAGACACCCTGGGTCAGCGGCAGCACGACGTTGCCGGGGTGCAGATCGACGATCAGCACGCCGGCTTCCGCCACGGGCTGCAGACGCCGCATCAGGTGATGCCAGGCGGCGATCAGCTCCAGGCGATCTACCGAAGCGGTCTCGGGCTGCTGCGCAGCGGGGCCCTGCGACTGCAGATGCTGCAGGCTCAGCCCGGCAAAGCGGGTGACCAGCCAATCGGGCCGATCGATCTCGATCAGCCGGGCAGCCGGCGCGCCCAGCGCTGCCAGCCGGCGCAGCGCCTGACGTTCGTGCTGCAGCAGGTTGTCGGCGTAGGCGACCAGGTCGGTGTCCAGGGCCTTGACGATGCAAGGGCCGGCCTCCGTCGGCCACCAGCCGTACAAGGAATCGGGACGCGCGCCGATCAGGCGGCGGCTCTGGCCGAACCAGGTGATGAGTTCGGGCGGCGGCACGGTGGAAGCGGGTTCGATGGGCATGTGTTGCGGGCGGGCGCCGTGGAGGGCCTCGCCTGCCGCATTGACGCGCTCTGACCCGGGCCGTCAGAAAGTCCATGGGCGGCAAGGGCTTGCAGCGCAGCAGAATGCGCGGCGCGTGAAGAATGCACGCAATCGCGGGCTGCGTGCATCTGACGCCGCGGGCCGGGCCGCGTCACCGCATCTGGTATGGCCAGGCCGGAGCAGCACTGCGGGCATTTGCGTCGCCCGATCGTCGCTGGCCGTGTGGCGGAGCCGCCGCGCCGGCGGCCCGGAACCAGGCTGACCGCAGAAGTCGCAATCGGTGTCGCGCAGGCACCAGGAGGAAGGGTCGTGATTCGCAACTGGAGCTCGTCGATGCTGCCCTGGCTCGCGTCGGCACTTGTGCTGTGCGGCCTGGCGGCGCAGCCGGCACGGGCCGACACCCATGCGCTCATCCTGTGGGTCGGCGACTATCCCCAACCCGGCGCGAAGCTGCGCGGTGTCGATGTTGATGCCCGGCTGGCGCGCGAGATGGCCGTGAGCCTGGGCGCGAGAGCGGAGACGACGCTGGAGCTGTCCGATGCCGGATTGACCTTTGACGCGCTGATGAAGGCCTGGCAGGACCTGCAAGCGCGGGTGCGGCCCGGCGACCGGGTCTTCATCTACTTCTCCGGTCATGGCAAGCGTCTGGCGCGGGCCGCGGCGCCGGGCTGCCGTGAAGGCCTGGTGACGGCCGACGAGAAGCTCTACCTCGATGCCTTGCTCCAGCCCCAGCTCGAATCGCTGGCCCGCAAGGCCGCGCAGGTGATCATGTTCAACGATTCCTGCTTCAGCGGCGGTGCCGCCACCAAGCAGCTCCTGATGCCGGGCGACGATGACATCCAGGCCAAGAGCCATCCCGGTGAGACCGGGCTGCCTCGCTGGGGTTCGGCTGCCGCACAGGCGGCCGCCGATGCCTGCGAAGTCCCCAGCAACCGGCCCGTCATCAAGGCGCCGCCGACGCTGCTCGCGCAAGGCAGCGATTCACGCCTGCTCTACCTGGCGGCATCTGCCGAGCACGAGGTGGCCTGGTCCACTTCGCGCGGCAGCCTGGCGACCCGCGCCTGGCACCAGTGTCTGCGCAGCCCTGAGACCGACCTCAACGGTGACGGCTTCATCAGCGGCGATGAACTCGCGTCCTGCGCGACGCCGAGAGCGCGCAGGAATGCCTTCCGTCAGACCGTGACCGTCCGTTACAACGCAAGCCTGCCCCTGGCGCGCGCACCTTCGCGCTGAAGCGTGACTTATTGCCGCCGCATGCCCCTGTTCGGGCGGCGGCCGGCCGGTGCTCTCTGACGTCGGGCCCGCGTTGGCGTCCACGCCGACAAGACGCCATGCCATGCGTCCAGAGAGCGACCGACCATGATGACCCTCACCCAAGCCACTCTTCCACGAGGCCGCGCGCCCTGCCGACCCATGACGCGGACGCCGCCATGGATCCACCTCGCCACCCGAGCGGCCCGCAGCCGGCTTCAGGCGCTGCTTGCCAGCCAGCCCGCCGAGCCGTACCCGGGTGTGCTCGAAGCTGGCGGCGCGTGGGCCATGCCTAGAATGACCTCAAGCCAGGGGATGGAGCTTGAGGGGGATTCTGTGGCAATCGGACACCAGGACGACGGCTCCGGGAACATGTCGATCAAGGAGGCGGCACAGGCCGCCCTGGACGCCGTGCGCCAAGGCCTCGCGGAGCGGGCTGCCCAGCTGCTCTACCGACATCTGCGCAACTTCATGATCCGGCGCCTGGAGTTCGGCAACGGCACGAATGTGGTCGGCATGTCGCGCGAAGACGCTGAAGAAAACGCCGTGGATGCGATGCTGCGTTTTGTCGAGAGCAACCCGGGCGGTCAGGCCGGTGGCCTGAGCTGGCTCTACAGGTGCCTGGATTCGCAGGCGCTGGACTGGCATCGCCGACAGCGCGCCGCCAAGCGGGGCGGTGGCGCCGAGATCGGCCCGCTGCACGATGAAAACGACAACATCCGCCCGGAAGTCGAGCAGGCGCAGCCCATCTTTGCGCCCGACAAGGCACCCAACCCCGGCCAGGGCGATTGTCTCGAACGTGCCATGACGGCCTTCGAAGAGGATCATCCGGCCTATGCGCGTGTCTTGCGACTGGTGGCCGAAGGTCTGGAGATCGACGACATTGCCGTCGAGTTCGGGGCGGACCCGTCCAACATCACCGAGCAGCAGCGCAAGAACGCGAGGCAACGCAAGAGTCACGCACTGAAGATGGCGCGCGAGTATTTCGACGCGTGCAAGGACTGAATCATGAGCGCCGATCGAGACGAGAAGTTCTTCGAGGTCCTGGCCGGCCTGCGCAAGGCGGATGACGCCGAGACGCGGCGGGCCGAGCGCTTGCGCAGCCACTTCGCCGCGCATCCCCTGATGGAGCAGCAGGCCACTGACGATCCGGAAGGCGAAGCCCGCCTGCTGGCCATCGTGCGCGCCCGCCAGGCGGCAGCACCGGCCCAGCCCACGGCCCAGCCGAAGGCGCAGACCCAAGCATCCGAAAGGCCCGGAAGCTGGCAACGGCTGCAGGCCTGGCTGTTTCCGGGCTCGGGAAGCTCGGGCATGGCGCTCTCACGCTACGGCATGGTGGGCGCCGCGGTCCTGGGTGCGGTGATTGCCGTGCGCTGGGTGATGCCCGACCCCGATGACGAACTGGTCATGAAGGAGCTGCCGGCGGCCAGTGCGCCGATCAGCGGGGCATCGGCCGCGGATCCGCGCGATCCCTCGACTCAGGGCGTCACGGAACGGGTTCCCGATCCGGCGGCGGCAGCGTCTGCGCTGCAGGCCTTGCTGGCCTCGCATGGCGTGATGGCCACGCTGCGCGTCGAGGGGCGCGAGGTCTGGCTGTCGGCGCAGGTGCCGGCTTCCAAGCGGGCCGAGGTGGATGAACGGCTTCAACAGACCGGGCGGACCCTGCCCTCCAGCGGGCAACTGGTCGTGCGATTCACGCCTTGAGCGCGTCGGCGGGCGTCGGGCCGGATACCCCTGGCCGCCTTCGGATGTGCCGGCGCCCGGCCTCATGGCTGCGTTGTCTGTTTACCCGTGGTGACGGATTGAAAGTCCGATGTCAGCCGCCCGTCGGACAAACGGCGGGTGGATGCCGCGGGCCGGTGTTGGGTCGGATCTCGCGTTAGAGTTTCTTGGGCTGGGCTGGGCTGGGCGCAGGCTGCGTGTGGCCGATACGTTCAACTCGGCGGCTGGCTGATCCTGTGTGACGCTTGCTCTGGCAGCGCCCTTCTTGCCCGAGCCCGGGCTGGAGGGCCGTGTTGGGGCGGGGGGCAAGGCCCAGCGGCCACCGCGTCACTGCCCAAGCGCTGCGAACGAAATCAAGCGCCGGCATCTGACGATTCTGCGGCTTGATCGTCCCTACAGAGGACCAGATCGCCACGCACCGCACATCCGCATCACATTCAGGAGGAACCCATGTCTGAGAACGTCACGTCCCAGCCGCATCGCCCAGGCAGCGCAGCCGGTCGGCCAATTCCCTCTGCGGGTAACCCGAATCGTCAGACGGGTGGCGATGTCGCTACGATCCTTCAGCAAGGTTCAGGGAGTGTGCACATGACTCAGATTGAGCGTCGACCGGCAACGCCGCGCCTCGCATCGCTGGCGCTGGCTGCGATGCTGTGTGTGGTTGGCGTGTCGCTGACGGGTTGCAATGCCACCACGGCTCAGTTGCTGGCCTCGGCCCAAGGGCAGCCGACGCCGGAGCCAGGGAAGGCACCGCCTTCGCGCCCCGCTCCACCCTCCCCGGGCACGCCGGCCCCGGATTCGGCGGTCCCGAATCCCTTTGCCGGCCTCTTTGGCGGCGGTGGCGGCCAGGCTGCCCGGCCTGGTGCCGGCGTGCCGGCCGAATTGCGCCCGCTGTTTGCCAAGGGCCGCGTGAACGGCAAGGACATGATGGAGTACCTGGTGCAGATGCGCCAGGAGCTCACGCGCCAGAAGTCGGTCAAGGCCTGGGCGCGGGCCAGCATGGCGCTGGATCTGTCGGTCAACAGTGCGATGAGCGGACGACAGGTCCAGGGCGCCTTGATGGACACGCTGAAGGGCGCGGCCGTCGAGATCGCCTTGAACGAACTGCGCTCCCGTGCGCTGAACGTGGGCTTCAAGGCGCTGGACGAGCACCTGTCGGCGCTGCTGGGCAATGAACTGTCCAAGTCCCTGGCCGACATCTCGGTCACGCTGCCGGACTCCACTCACTTCACACCGGCGGATTCGAAGCGGGCACTGAACATGGCCACGATGGTGGTGGCCGCCAAGCTGACCGCCAAGATCATGGAAGAGGCCGACAGCGACTTCAAGAGCCTGGAGGTCGATTACAAGGAACTGCTGGATCAACGCGAAGAGGCGGCCAAGCTGCTGTTCAGCACGGTGGACAAGCGCCGCGCGGCGCAGAGTTCCGGCGACACCACGGGGCGCCGAGCCGCCGAGGCCAATATCCGCCGCGGCCTGTCTGAAGCGGATCTGCGGTTCATCGATGAACAGCTGGCGACCATGACGCTGGCGCAGTTCACGAAGGACATGGCCGCGCAGAACCTGGCCCTGCAGTACCTGCGCCTGCAGGATCCGGAAGCCTTCAAGAAGTATTCGACCAAGAAGGACGATGTGGTCCGGCGTACGCAGGCCTACATGCGCACCGTGTCCGGGGTCATCGCGTTTGCGGGCTTGTCGACCTCCTTTGTGCAGAGCGTCTCTGAACTGGGCCGCAAGAACAATGCGCCCAACCTCATCAGCTCGATGCCCTTGATCGTCGATTTCGCCACCGCTGCCGTGCCGCTGCTGCCTACCGTGGCCAAGGTGGTCGGCAAGGGCCTCACCTTCCCGTTCCAGCAAGGCACGCCGCACCTCTTCGTGGTGGCGCACGGAGACCAGGTCAAGGAGCTCAAGGACGCCAAGGCCGTCTTCGCGGAGCTCAAGACGGCCGGCGCCGATGAGCGCTTCTCCAAGGCCTTGTTCCGCGAGCGCCAGGCCGGCTGGCTGAATGGCGTGCGCTCCTGCGATGCAGCCGAAGCGGGCCGTATGCTGGACGCCGCGATCCCGGGCTCCGAGCGCGCCAAGTTTGCCGAGGCGTATTTCGGCGAAGCCGGCAAGGAACAGGGGACCGACTACTCCTTCGTCAACAGCTTCACCGCGCCTTCGATGGGGCAGCGCGAAATGCGGCTGGCCGAGGACCTGCTCGGGCGCGATCACCGCGAGCGCCACACCGGCGTCGGCGGCGAGTTTCTGGCCGAAGTGCAGCGCAACGTCAGCGATCGTTATGGCGAGTGGAACAACCAGCAGCTGCTGCGCATGATCTTCGCCAACCGCGAGAGCTCGTCGCCGAGCCACGCGATGCTCGAGATGGGCGGCGGCCGCTTTGCCGTGCGGCCTGTGCCGTCACCGGAAGCGATCTTCGTCTACGAGTCGCACGTCAGTTCCTGCGCCGTCCGCACCGCATCCGCTCAGGGCGCCGCGCCGGCCCCCGCCGCGACGCCGCGTCCTCAAGCCACACCGCGGCCCGCTCCGTCACCGCGTCCGCAAGGAACGCCCAGCCGCTGAGCCTGCCGCCAGGCGCAACCCATTCACAGGAGTACGAGATGACATTCGAGATGACGTTGCGGCGTGCCTGCGCAGCCGCGGTGATGCTGCTGGCCCTGACGCCGCTGGCTTCGCAGGCTCAACTGTTCGGCGCACGCCAGCAGACGGGCGAGTGCGGCAAGGAAGGCCCGCTGTCCATGCCGCCGGGTGTGGATCTGGAACGGCTGAAGTTGCTGGATGCGGGCAAGCGCCTCGCGGTGATCGTGGAGAGTGCCGGCATCGACAAGATGGACGACAAGCGCCGCCTGCCGCCGGCCATGGCCAAGGCCACCAGCATCAACTATCCGCAGATGATGCGCATGTTCGGCGACAGCATCAAGAGCAGCCAGCGCTTTGCGGTCTTCGATGCCGGCTTCGCCGTCACGCCCGAGTACAGCAAGGCGCTGGTCGACCTGCACTTCACCCATGCCGATCAGGCCTTGCGCCAGATCGAGCCCACGCGCCGCGTGGTGTCCAGCCGCGTCGCCATCTCCCTGGGCCTGACCCATGTGGAGTCCGGCGAAGACCTCCTGGGCGAGGCGATCACGGTGGAAGGGATCACCGGTGACGTCAGCGGACGTCGCATCGTCCTGACCAGCACCGACAACCCGCAGGCCCCCGAGTGGCGCGAAACGCTGGGCAACGACTATGTCGACGCCGCACGCGAAGCCTTTGCCGAACTGCAGCGCGAGCTGGAGTCGCGCCTGCGGCCCTCGGCCAAGGTGCTGAGTGTCGAGGGCTGCAACGTCGGCATTGCCGGCGGCCGCAAGCACGGCTTCCGGCAGGGTGACGAACTGGTGATCTTCCGGCCGACCTACCGCACCCTGGGCAGCAAGCAGGTCCTCGCTTCGACGATCCCGGTCGCGCAGATCCAGTGCACGGGCGTCGGCACGGAGACCAGCCAGTGCACCGTCAACCAGCTCGTGCCGGGCGCCAAGCCGGCGCTGACCGACTATGCCGTGATCACCAACGCCTCGCTGCTTCGCTCGCGGCCGCGCTGAGCGGTGCAGGTCCACCGAAGGGAGAGAATCATGAGCGAGAACGCCGCGGACGTCTGCCAACCCGAACGCCGTCGCCTGCTGGGTGCAATCGGGGCCGCCGGATTGCCCATCACCTGGTTTGCAGCGCCGGCTGCAGCGCAATCCGCCAATGGGCTGAACGTGCTCACCGTGCTCTACCGCCGCGATCAGGACGGCTTGCCGGCCCGCACGGATCCCGCGCCCTTGGCGGCTGCCTCGCAACTGGAGCAGGAGTTCGCCGGGGCCGGATTCAACGTCCGGCAGCCTGACGCCAAGGCTTATGAGCTGCTGGAGAAGGGCCCGGAGCTGATCGTCGAATTCGACCGCGACGCAGGAGCCACACTGATGTTTGCGGTGTCGCAGATCCAGCGCCCCCATCCTCGCAATCCGGATTGGTCGCTGGTGGACGTGCGCATCCGCGGCAAGGTGCACCTGGGCCCGAGCGTCCTCGTCGCTGGTGCCGAAGCCTCCGGGCGTGGGACCAGCGTCGCCATGGCGCCGGGCGCCGCGGGCCTGGCGGCGGCGTTTGAGAAGGCCGCCCAGGACGCGGCCACCGAGCTGGTGGGCAAGGTCGCGCAGCGCCTGAAAGGGCTCAGCGCGCAGGAGGTGACGGCCGCCCAGCGCCCGCTGCCCACCGTCGTGCAGGGCGGTGCCGTGGTGGCGGCCCCCCGGCCGCCGATGCCGGCGCCAGTCACGGTGTCGGCCCCATCCGCCACAGCCCCGGCTCCTGGACCGGCTCCTGCCCCGGCGGCGCCTTCGGGCGCGCCGGCGCTGGCCCTTCAACCGCCTCAGCGCAAGTACGCGCTGCTGGTGGGCGTGTCCGACTACTCGCGCGTCAACCGCGCGAATGCAGGCAAGGTGACGATGGGCAATCTGGCCGGTGTCGCCGTGGACATGAAGATCCTGCGCGGCATGCTGACCAAGCGGGGTTTCTCGGCGGAAGACATCGTGATGCTCGAGAACGAACGCGCCACCAGCGCCAACGTCCGCGCGCAGCTGATGACCCTGGCCGGCAAGGCGCAGCCCGACGATCTGGTGCTCGTGGCCATGTCCGCGCATGGCGCGCCGTCGGCGTATTCCCTGTCCGGCTATGGCCTGCCCATCCTGGATGACTTCCGCCTCAGCGGCCAGAGCGATGCGAATGCGCTGGATTTCTGGCAGATCCAGGGCTTGATCGGGCACTTGCCGGCGCGCCAGGTGGTGCTGCTGGCGGACACCTGCCATGCCGGTGGCGCCGCGATCCGCATGCCCCGGCTGACGGTATCGGCGAGCCGTTCGCTGGAGGTTCGCGCCGGCAACGTGGCTCCCAGCCCCGAGCAGCTGGCTGGTGACATCACCGATCCGCGCAAGGCCTATGTCGTGGTGGCCTCCTCGCAGTCCGATGAGGAGTCCCTGGAAGACATGCCCCACGGGGGCCTGTTCACTTCTCGGATGGTGCGCGCCATCGAGGCCGCCGCGGGCAAGGAAAGCCTGGTCGATGTCTTTCGCCAGCGGGTACAGAAGGAGGTGATCGATGCCTCCACGAGCATGTGCCGCAACAACCGCTGCAAGGTGCAGAACCCGGTGCTGGCCTACACCGGGCTGGGTCAGCAGATCAGGATCTGATCGCTGCGGACGCACGCGGCGCGTCTTGCCTGACGGCGCAACTCAGCCCCTGCGCTGCCCCAGCCGCTGCTCGATCAGCGTTTCCTGCGCGGCGTGCAGGCGGCGCACGAGCACGCGGATGAAGGCGGCGTCGAACAGCGAGCGCGTGCCGATGCTCAGCTGGCGCAGGCTCTCGGGCGTGAACGAGACGGTTGTCGACGGGGTGGCAACCAGCACGTCGGCGCTGTGGGTGCGCAGTTCGGGGTTGGGCGCGAGGTAGGCCATCTCGCCCACCGAGGTGCCTGAGCCCATCTTGGCCACGCGCTGGCCCTGGCGGAAGACCTCGACCTTGCCTTGCGCCACGATGTAGAAGCGGTTGCCCTGTTCGCCCTTGCGGAACAGCGCGTCGCCGTAGCCGTGCCGTGCCCAGTGCGCGCGGTGGACCACTTCCCACAGCTCCACGTCGCCGAAGTCGGCGAAGAAATCCAGCGATCTCAGCAGGCTGAAGCGCTCGGAGTCCAGCACGGCCTGCAGCCCCTTGCGCGGGACCTCGTGGCTGGACACCAGCTGCGACAGCGCGTGCGCAAACGGCTCCCAGCCGGCCGGCCGCGCCTGCCGGTCGCGCGACAGCGCGGTGCGCACCAGATCGTCCAGTGCCTCGCTGACGCCTTCGCGCAGGCCGGTCAGCGGCGTGAGGCTGCCATGGAAGATCTGGTGCAGCAGGGCCGGCTGGCTCGCCGCTTCGAAGGGCGGGCGGCCGGCGATCAGGTGGTACATCACCGCGGCCAGCGAATAGATGTCGGCGCGGCTGTCCAGCTCGCTGCCGTCCACCTGCTCGGGCGACATGTAGGCCAGCGAGCCCACGCGGAAGACCTGCGTGCGGTCCGAGCCGAGGTTCAGCACGCTGCCGAAATCGGTGATCTTGATGTCGGTGACCTCGCCGCCCTTCATCACAGCCAGTATGTTGGCGGGTTTGACATCGCGGTGGATCAGGCCCTGGCGCCAGCAGTAGCCCAGCGCCATCGCGCATTTGAAGGCCACTTCGACGATGGTCTCCAGCGACAGCAGGGTATCGGGCCGGCAGAAGCGCCGCAGCGTGTCGCCGGGCACGTACTCCATCACCAGGTAGGGCGTGGGCGGCTCGGCCACGGCGTCGAACAGCTGCACGATATTGGGGTGCTGCAGGCGGCCCACCAAGGCCGCCTCGGCGGCAAAGAAGTGCTCGCTGAAGTGCCCTTCGTCGCTGTCCGGCGCCAGCCCGGGGCGCACACGCTTGATGGCCACATCGGCTTTGCGGAACTCGTCGCGAGCGAGGAAGACCTCGCTGGTGGCGCCCTCCCCAAGGCGTGCCCGCACGCGGTACTTGCCGATGCTCGCCGGCAGGCCGGGGTCGCGCAGGGCGGGGATCGGGGGCGTGGCTGGCGCGGGCGCCGCTCGAAGGGCGCCGCCGGTCTGAGGCTCCGCAGGGATGAAGGCTTCGGTCATGGGCAGCGGCGCGCACCGGCAGCGTCCGTCGGACCCTTCCGTGCGATCCGGTCGATCGTGCCGCCGCCCGGGCGCTCCCAAAGCACCGAACAGGGCCGGCTTTGCCGCACAAACCCGCGCTGCCGATGGGGCCCCGGCGGCAGCTGCCGAAGAGCGCCCGCGCAGCGCGCCGTGGGCGGCTCCGTAGAATCGACCGCCATGAAACAGGTCAAACAGGCGCTGCTTGATGCGCTGCGCCACGCGCTTGCCGAGGTCGCCCCCGGCGCCGCCCCCGAGCCGGCCTTCGAAACCCCGCGCCAGGCCTCGCATGGCGATCTGGCCATCACGCTGGGCATGACGCTCGCGCGCAGCCTCAAGCGCAACCCGCGCGAGATCGCGCAGGCCCTGGTGGCTGCGCTGGATCGTCAGTCGGCCGTGCAGCGCTGGGTCGCGGCGCTGGAGATTGCCGGCCCGGGCTTCATCAACCTGCGGCTGTCGCCGGCGGCGCGGCTGTCGGTCATCGGCGAGATCTTTGCGGCCGGCGCGGGCTACGGCCGGCGCCCCGCCAGCGGGCGTCGGGTGATGGTGGAGTTTGTGTCGGCCAACCCCACCGGGCCGCTGCATGTGGGCCATGGGCGCAATGCGGCCCTGGGCGACTGCATCTGCAACCTGCTGGCCACGCAGGGCGACGAGCTGCACCGCGAGTTCTACTACAACGATGCGGGCGTGCAGATCGAGACCCTGGCGGCCTCCACGCAGGCGCGGCTGAAGGGGCTGAAGCCCGGCGACGCGGCCTGGCCGGATTCGGCCTACAACGGCGACTACATCGCCGACATCGCGGCGGACTTCCTGGCGCGCAAGACGGTGCATGCCGACGACCGCGCCTTCACCGCCAGCGGCGACGCCGACGATCTGGACGGCATCCGCCAGTTCGCCGTGGCCTACCTGCGTCGCGAGCAGGATCTGGATCTGCGCGCCTTCGGCGTGCGCTTCGACCATTACTACCTGGAGAGCAGCCTCTATGCCGATGGCCGTGTCGAGGACACGGTGCGGCGCCTGGTAGCCGCGGGCAAGACCTACGAGCTGGATGGCGCGCTGTGGCTGCGCACCACCGAATACGGCGACGACAAGGACCGCGTGATGCGCAAGTCCGACGGCAGCTACACCTATTTCGTGCCGGATGTCGCCTACCACCTGGCCAAGTTCGAGCGCGGCTTCACCAAGGTGATCAACGTGCAGGGCACGGATCACCACGGTACCGTGGCGCGTGTGCGGGCCGGCCTTCAGGCCGTGGGCCTGGGCGTCCCGGCGGGCTATCCCGACTACGCGCTGTACAAGATGATCACCGTGATGCGCGGCGGGCAGGAGGTGAAGATCTCCAAGCGCGCCGGCAGCTACGTGACGCTGCGCGACCTGATCGAGTGGACCAGCCGCGATGCCGTGCGCTTCTTCCTGGTCAGCCGCAAGTCGGACACCGAGTTTGTATTCGACATCGATCTGGCCTTGAAGGCCAACGACGAGAACCCCGTGTTCTACGTCCAGTACGCCCATGCGCGGATCTGCTCGGTGCTGGCCCAGTGGCAGGAGCGGGGCGGCGATGTCGGCGCACTCGCGCAGGCGGAACTGGAGCGCTTGACCGCGCCGACCGAGGAAGCCCTGATGCGCCAGCTGGCCGAGTATCCGCAGATGCTCTCGCGTGCCGCGGCCGAGCACGCGCCGCATGATGTGGCCTTCTATCTGCGCGATCTCGCGGCGGCGCTGCACAGCTGGTATGCGGCCGAGCGCTTCCTGGTGGACGACGCGGCACTGGCGCGGGCGCGCATGGCGCTGCTGGCCGCCACGCGACAGGTGCTGCAGAACGCGCTGGCGGTGTTGGGGGTCGACGCACCCGCGTCGATGACAAGAAGCGAGCCCGGAGAATCCACGACATGAGAATCCTGCAACGCGGGGGCTTGATCCTGGGGCTGGTGATCGGCCTGCTGGTCGGCCTGGCGCTGGCGCTGGCGGTGGCGCTGTACGTGACCAAGGCCCCGGTGCCCTTCATCAACAAGGTGCCGCAGCGCACGGCCGATCAGGATGCCGCGGAAGCCGAGCGCAACCGCAACTGGGATCCGAATGCCGGGCTCGCGGGCAAGTCGGCACCGGCCAAGGCGGCCGAGCCGGCGGCTTCGGCCCCGGGACCCGCGCCGCCGCCGGCCGTCAAGCCGCCCGCCGTCATCGCGGCCCCGGGCGCACGCGATCCCGCGGCCATCCTGTCAGGCGCCGCGCCGGCCGGCCCGGCCGCTTCGGGCGCTGCGGCGCGGCCGGCAACGCCGGGCGCCTTGCCGCCCGCAGCGCCAACACCGGCAACAGCGGCCGCAGCGGCTTCGGCCGGCAAGACCGCGCGTGTGGCCATCGGGGCCGAGCCCTTCATCTATTTCGTCCAGGCCGGGGCCTTCCAGTCCAGCGACGAGGCCGAGCAGCAGCGCGCCAAGCTCGCCATCCTGGGCGTGGAAACCAAGCTCGTCGAACGTGAACAGTCCGGCCGCACCGTCTTTCGCGTGCGTGCCGGCCCTTTCCCCAAGCAGGCCGAAGCCGATGGCGTGAAGGAAAAGCTGCTGGCCTCCGGCGTCGAAGCGATGCTGGTGCGTGTCGAGCGCCAGCCGTGAAGCCTGTCGGCCTGCGCGGCCTGCCAAGCGTTGACCTCACTGAACTTGCGGCAGGCTGGCGGATCCATCACCCGACGCGTATCGGCCAACCCTGCGGCCGCCCCCACACAGGAACCCCCACATGATCAACAGGCGTGACTTTTCGATGGCCGTGGCAGGTACCGGCCTGGCCGGTGCGCTGCCGGCCGCCCAGGCGCAGGCGGCCTTCGTGGAGGGCACCCACTTCGTGCGCCTGCAGCAGCCGGCGCCGGTGAGCGCGCCGGCCGGCAAGATCGAGGTGGTCGAATTCTTCTGGTACGGCTGCCCGCACTGCAACGAGCTGGAGCCGGCGCTGGAAGACTGGATCAAGCGCCTGCCCGCCGACGTGGCCTTCCGCCGCGTGCCGGTGGGTTTTGCCGCCATCCACGAGGCGCACCAGCGCCTGTTCTACGGGCTGGAAGCGATGGGCAAGCTGGATCAGATGCACAAGCGCATCTTTGCCGCGATGCACGTGCAGCGCCAGCGCCTGGACAAGGAGGCCGACACCGTGGCCTTCCTGAACGCCAACGGCGTCGACGGCGCGCAGTGGGCCAAGGTCGCCAAGGAGTTCCACGTCGTCACCAAGTGCCTGCAGGCCAAGAAGCTGTCCGAGGCCTACAAGATCGACGGCGTACCGGCCATCGGCGTGCATGGGCGCTTCTATACCGCGGGCTCGCTGGCGGGTGACAACCGCCGGGCGCTGGCGGTGGCCGATTTTCTGATTCAGCGCGTCAAGCGCGGCTGAAGCGCCTCGCTCGCGCGAGGTGGAGCGCCGGAAAAGCGGGCCGAATCAATCCACTTTTTCCGCAGCGGAGATTGTGCGCAGCCGGGCTTGGCAGGGCTAGAATGCTCTGCAATTTCCGTGCCGCATAGATGCTTCGCCCACCCCTACTCACGAAGTTCCTGAGCGCCCTGCTGCTGAGCGGTGCGCTGCTGGCGCCTGTCGCGCTGGCCGAGAAGGCCGACCGCGCCAAGCCCATGGTCATCGACGCGGACAAGCCCGGCACGCTCGATCTGCAGCGCCAGGTGGTGGTCTTCAACGGCAACGTGGCCATCACGCAGGGCACGCTGAGCCTGCGCGCCGAACGCATCGAGGTGCGCGATTCGAAGGAAGGCCGCACGGCCAACGCCATCGGATCGCCCGAGCGCCAGGCCAGCTACCGCCAGAAGCGCGATGTGCTCAACGAGTGGGTCGAAGGCAGCGCAGACCGCATCGAGTTCGACACCCGCACAGACACGCTGACCTTCATCGGCAACGCCAGCGTGCGGCGCCTGCGCGGCACCGAGGTGGCCGACGAGATCACCGGCAACAGCATCGTCTGGGACAACAAGGCCGATCTGTTCAGCGTCACGGGGGGCGTGCCTTCGGCGGCCAATCCTGCCGGCCGCATCCGCGCCGTGCTCGCGCCGCGCGCCGAAGCGGCCGCCTCGGGGCCTGCGGCAGCGGCCGCTGAAGCCCCGCCGCTGAAGCCTGCGCGCGCACTCGGGGAGCGCAAGTGACGGCCTCGCCCAGCCGACTGGAGGCCAGCGGCCTCCAGAAGAGTTATGGCGCGCGCAAGGTCGTCAAGGATGTCCACCTCTCGGTCGCCGGTGGCGAGGTGGTGGGCCTGCTCGGGCCGAACGGCGCCGGCAAGACCACGACTTTCTACATGGTGGTCGGCCTGGTGCGGGCCGATGCCGGCGAAATCCACATCGACGGCTTGCCGGTGCAGCACAAGCCCATCCACCAGCGTTCGCGTCTGGGCTTGTCCTACCTGCCGCAAGAGGCCTCGATCTTCCGCAAGCTCACCGTGGCCGAGAACATCCGCGCGGTGCTGGAGCTGCAGATCGACGCCCAGGGCCAGCGCCTGGCTCCGGCACGCATCGAGCAGTTGCTCGAAAGCCTGCTGGCGGACCTGAGCATCGAGAAGCTGCGCGACACACCCGCACCCGCCTTGTCGGGCGGCGAGCGCCGCCGCGTGGAGATCGCCCGCGCCCTGGCCACGCAGCCCCGCTTCATCCTGCTGGACGA
Organism: Rubrivivax sp.; assembly: GCA_016790225.1. The sequence goes on along the minus strand of JAEUOZ010000069.1, from coordinate 33,410 downwards.
ACCCTTTGCCGGCGTGGATCCGATCGCCGTGCTGGAGATCCAGCGCATCATCGGCTTCCTGCGCTCGCGCGGCATCGGCGTGCTGATCACCGATCACAACGTGCGAGAGACACTCGGCATCTGCGATCGCGCCTTCATCATCAGCGACGGCCAGGTCCTGGCCCAGGGCGTGCCGGCCGAGATCGTGGACAACGCCCAGGTGCGCAAGGTCTACCTCGGCGAACACTTCCGGATGTGACCATGAACCTCCGTGAAGGCAGGCGCATCACGCCGCCGCCGCCGGCGGCCCGGCGGCCCTGTGCGCAGGTGGCCGCATGAAGCAGTCGCTGCAGGTTCGCCTTTCGCAGCATCTGGCGCTGACGCCCCAGCTGCAGCAGTCGATCCGGCTGCTGCAGCTGTCCACACTGGAGCTGCACCAGGAAGTCGAGCAGATGCTCGAGCAGAACCCCTTCCTGGAGCCCGAAGGCGACGACGGCACGCCCTGGGATCCGCCCGCCGAACGCGCCACCTCAGCAGACCGGGTGACCGAGCGCGAGCGTGATGCCGCGGGCGAAGGCGAGCGCGAGGTGGGCGGCGGCGATGGCGCGGAGGCCCTGCCCGAGGTCAGCGCCGGCGAATTTGGCACCTCGGAGCGCGACGACTGGGAGAACGGCACCGAGCGCGATGACTTCGACGGCATCCGCGAGCTGCCCTCTGCGGCCGGCAGCGGCTCGGGCGGCGACGACGACGAGGGCGAGGCACACGACCGGCGTGCCGCCGGCGGCACGCTGGCCGATCACCTGCGCGCGCAGCTGTCGGGCCTGCGCCTGTGCGACGAAGACGCCGCCGCGCTGCTGATGCTAATCGATTCGCTCGATGAGGATGGCTATCTGACCGATCCGCTGGAAGAGATCGCGCTGGCGGCCGGGGCTGCCGAACTGGACGAGGAGGATCAGGAAGACCTGATGTCCAGGCTGCGCTGCGCGCGCCACTGGCTGCAGCGCCTGGATCCGCCCGGGGTGGGCGCCTGCAACCTGGCCGAGTGCCTGACGATCCAGTTGCGCCAACGGCCGACGAGCGAGGCACGCCGCGTGGCGCTGCGCATCGCGCAGGAGCAGCTCGAAGCCCTGGCGCGGCGCGACGTCAAGCGCCTGTGCGCGGCGCTCGGTTGCGACGAGCAGCTGCTGCGCGAGGCGCAGGCGCTGATCGTGGCCTGCGAACCCAAGCCGGGGCGCCCGTTCGTGAATGCCGAGGCCAACATCATCGTGCCCGATGTGATCGTGCAGCGGGCCGGGCGCAGCATGAAGGTCAGCCTCAACCCGGATGTGATGCCGCGCCTGCGCATCAACGATCTGTACGCCGCGGCGCTGAAGGCGCAGCGCGGCAGCCACCTCTCCTCGCACCTGCAGGAAGCACGCTGGTTCATGAAGAACATCCAGCAGCGCTTCGACACCATCCTGCGCGTCAGCAAGGCCATCGTGGAACGCCAGAAGGCCTTCTTCACGCATGGCGAGATCGCCATGAAGCCGCTGGTGCTGCGCGAGATCGCCGACGAACTGGGCCTGCACGAGAGCACCATCTCGCGCGTGACCACGGCCAAGTACATGGCCACGCCGCAGGGCACCTTCGAGCTGAAGTACTTCTTCGGCAGCTCGCTCAATACCGAGGCCGGCGGCAATGCCTCCAGCACGGCGGTGCGTGCGCTCATCAAGCAGCTGGTCAGCGCCGAGGACCCCGCCAAGCCGCTGTCGGACAGCGCCATCAGCGACATGCTCGAAGAGCAGGGCATCCAGGTGGCCCGGCGCACCGTGGCCAAGTACCGCGAGGCGCTGAAGATCGCGCCGGCCAACCTGCGCAAGGCGCTGTGAGGGCAGGATCGCCCGTGCAGCCCGCTGGCGTGGATCTCTTCGTACCGGCCGCCGGGGGCGCCGAAGCGCTGCTGGCGCAGGAGCTGGCGCGCATCACCGGGGAGGCGGCGGAACATGCGCGTGGCGGCGCCTGGGTGCGCGGCAGCCTCGCCACGGCCATGCGCATCAACCTGCACAGCCGGCTGGCGCAGCGCGTGCTCTGGCCCTTGATCGATGGCCCCTACCGCGACGAGCACGATCTCTACGATCTGGCCCGCCGCGTGCCCTGGGCCGAGTGGCTGACGCCCGACATGAGCCTGCGTGTGGACGTGCATGCGCAGCACAGCCCGCTGCGCAGCCTGAATTTTGCGACCCTGCGCATCAAGGATGCCGTGTGCGACGTGCTGCGCGAGCAATGCGGCGATCGCCCGAATGTGGATACTCAGCGGCCGGATCTGCCGCTGGTGCTGTACCTGGGCCCCGATCACGCCACGCTGTACGCCGACACGTCCGGCGAGGCGCTGTTCAAGCGCGGCTGGCGCGATGCGCGGGGCGGGCGCGAGGCGGTCAAGGGCGAGGCACCGCTGAAGGAGACCCTGGCGGCCGCGATGCTGGCTGCGGCCGGCTGGCAGGGCCGTGCGGAAGACGGCTTGCTGCTGGATCCCTGCTGCGGCGCGGGCACCATCGCGATCGAGGCCGCCCAGATGGCCTGCGGCATGGCGCCGGGCCTGAACCGGCGCTTTGCGTTCGAGCGTCAAGGGCCGTTCCAGCCGCTGGCGGCCGAATGGCAGGCCCTGCGCGAAGCGGCGCGCGCCGAGATCCACGCCCCTGCCGCCCCGGTGGAAGCCGGCGACGTTAGCTTTCGCATGACGGACTTTGCGCAGCGCAACGCGCAGCGCGCCGGCGTGGCCCACGCGATCCGCTTCAAGACGGTCGATGCGCTGCAGCGCATGCCTTCTTCACCCCAGGGCGTGATGCTGCTCAACCCGCCCTACGGCGAGCGCATTGCGCCCAAGGGCAGCGGCAGCGAGCCTGCGCCCCGCGGCGCCCGCGAGGGCTTTGACGGTGGCGGCAGCTCGGCGGACTTCTTCGGCGCGCTGGCCGCACACTGGAAGCGCCACTATGCGGGCTGGAGCGCCTGGCTGCTGAGCCCCGACATGAAGCTGCCCAGCCTCATGCGCCTGAAGGAAAGCGCCCGCGTGCCGATGTGGAACGGGCCGCTGGAGTGCCGGCTGTTCCGCTTCGATCTGGTCGCCGGCTCCAACCGTCGCGGGGCCGAGAGCGCCGGCTCGGGCTGAAAGCCCGAGCCGGCTCAGACGCGGCCGATCAGCGCTTGCCGATCAGCGCTTGCCCATCAGCCCGCCCAGCAGGCTGCCGAGCTGGCCCAGGTTGCCCAGATCGGCCTGCTGCGGGATCTGGCCGCCGGGGGTGAGCTTGTCCACCACTTCGGGCAAGAGCTGCGAGAGCTGGCCGAGCAGATCGCCCTGGTTCATGCCCAGCTGCGAAGCCATGCCCGAGATGCGCTCGTTGCCCAGCACCTGGCCGAGCTGGTCGGGCGAGATGGGCAGGTTCTGGCCGGTGGAGACCCAGGAGCCCACGACGTCGCCCAGACCGCCACGCTGGAACTGCTCCACCAGCTGGCCGAGGCCGGCCAGCCCGCCGCCGGACGCACCGCCGCCCCCGCTGCCCCCCAAGGCGCTGCCCAGGGCTGCCCCAAGGCCCCCCAGCCCGCCGCCAGCGCCACCACCACTGCCCGCCTGGCCGCCGCCCGCGAGCATGCCCAGCACCATGTTCAGCAGCGCGGCGTTGCCGCCGCCCGCAGCGCCTTGCCCGCCGCCACCCAAGGCCGCACCCAGCATCGAATCGAGCAGTCCCATGTCTTGTCCTCCTGGAAAAGGGTTTGCCGTCGAGACGGCACCGTGAAAGCCGCACAGTGGGCGTCAGCCGCCCGACGCCGTCAAGCGCGATTGCCCTCGGGCCTGCGCCGCAAGCGTGACATTCTCGGCAGATCCGATGGCTGCGGCGTGAAGCCCGTCACGGCAGCAGGCTCACCCAGGCCATCAGGGCCAGCGGCGCGGTATCCGCGCGCAGCACGCGAGGGCCCAGAGACACGGCCCGGAAGCCCGCGTCCAACGCCAGCCGCGCCTCGGCCAGCGTCAGCCCGCCTTCCGGGCCGCTGAGCGCCAGCAGCCGAGAGCCGGGCAGATCCATGCCGCGCAGCGGCTGCGATGGATCCGCCGGCCACAGCAAGCAGCGGCTTTCGCTCAGCGCCGCCGGCAGCCCTTGCAGCCAGGCAGGCAGCGTCATCATCGGCAGGACCTCGGGCACCGTGGCACGCCCGCACTGTTCGCTGGCCGCCGCGGCGATGGCCTGCCAGTGGGCTCGGCGCTTCGCTGCCCGATCCCCGTCCAGGCGCAGCACGGAGCGCTCGGTGATCAGCGGCTGCAGGCAGGCCACGCCCAGCTCGGTGGCCTTTTCCACCAGCGTGTCCATGCGCTCGTTGGCCGGAACGCCCAGCGCAAGGGTCACGGCGCAGGGCAACTCCGGCAGGACGGGCTGCACCGGGCCCAGGCGCAGCTGCGCGCTCTGGCGGCCCATCTGAAGCAGTTCGGCACCCCACTGCCCGCCCTGGCCATCGAAGACCACCAGCGGGTCACCGGGCTGCAGCCGACGCACCTGCACGTGCCGCACGGCGCCGGGCGGCAGATCCAGGATCTGCCCCTGCGACAGCGCCTGTGGCACATGAAGCCGCAGAGGCGAACTCATCGGACGTGGGACTCGCGCACGGGGAGGGCTGCTGAAGTCAGGCGTTTGCCGGCAGGCCCAGGCCCGCTGCCCGCAAGGCGCCTTCGGCGGCCAGCGCCACCGAGGCGAGCGTCGCGTCCTGGCCGCCGGCCGCTGCCAGCATCAGCCCCACGGGCAGGCTGCCGGGCGGATGGCAGGGCAGGCTGAAGGCGCAGCCGTCCAGGTAGTTGATGGCAAAGGTGTTGCGCAGGAGCAGGCCGTTGGCCCGGAAGAAGGCCTCGTCGCTGGCTTGCAGTTCGGCGATCGGCGGCGCCACCAGCGGCACCGTCGGGCACAGCAGCGCATCGAAGGGCTCCAGCTGCTCGCGCGCCTGCGCGATCCAGGCCTGCCGGCTGCGGTGCAGCTGCTGGTAATCCGCCGCGCTGACCGCTTCGCCCAGCGCGACGCGTGCCGCCACGCGGGGGTCGAAGCGGCCGCGGCGCGAAAGCATGTCCTGGCGGTGCACGGCCCAGGCCTCGGCGGCCGAGAAGCCCCCCGGGCTGTTGAGCCGCGCGATGTCCGCGAGCGCGGGCCACGGCGCCTCGACGATCATCGCGCCAGCGGCCGAGAGGGCAGACAGGGCGGCCTGCAGCGCGCGCGAGACCGAGTCGTCCAGCGTGTCCAGCATCAAGGTCTGCGGCAGCAGCAGCCGCCGGCCCGCCAAGGGGCGCCGTGCCACCGGCAGCGGCCGGCCGCCGAGCACCGCATCGACCAGCAGCGCGTCGGCCACGCAGCGGGTCATCGCACAGGCGGTGTCCAGCGTGTGCGACAGCGGAAAGGCGCCGGCCAGCGGCACGCGCGACTGCGAGCTCTTGAAGCCGACGATGCCGCACAAGGCCGCCGGGACGCGGATCGAGCCGCCCGTATCCGAGCCCAGCGCGGCCACGCTGAGGCCCAGCGCCACGCTGACCGCGGCGCCCGAGGAAGAGCCGCCAGGAATGCGCGCCGTCTGCGCATCGGCCGGGTTGGCCGGCGTGCCGAAGTGCGGGTTGATGCCCACGCCCGAAAAGGCAAACTCGGTCATGTTGGTCTTGCCGACCAGCGCGGCGCCGGTATCACGCAAACGTTTCACCGCAGCGGCGTCTTCGGTGGCCGGTTGCAGCTGCGCATCGTCGCGCCGCAGCGCAGCGCCGGCCCAGGTGGCCTGGCCGGCCACGTCGTAGAGATCCTTCACGCTGAGCGGCAATCCGGCCAGCGGCGACAGCGGCGCACCCAGGCGCTGCAGCGCATCGGCGTGGCGCGCCTGTTCGCGCGCCAACGCCTCGTAGCGCTGGGTGAAGACATGGGCGGCGCGCGTGTCGCGGCTGCGGGCCAGCACGTCGTCGATCAGCGCTTCGCGCGTGGTCTCCGCGCGGGCAAGCCGTGCGTTCAAGGTGGCGATGTCGGGCAGCATGGTGTCGGCTCGGGTTCGACCGGGCGGCATGCGCGCCGCCAATACCGGGTCAACCAGGGCCCGGCGCAGAAAGGACATTCTGGCGCCTGCACGGCGCCGGTCAGCCGCCCACGCTCCCAGGAGGCAGCGCGGCTTCTCCGGCGCTGCCTCCTAGGCGCGCAGATCGCGGCGCAGCAGCTTGCCCACGGACGTGCGCGGCAGCTCGGTGCGGAACTCCACGATCTTCGGCCGCTGGTAGCCGGCCAGATGCGTCTCGCAGAAGCGGCGCACGTCTGCCTCGGTCAGCGCCGGGTCCTTCCTCACCACCACCAGCTTCACCGCCTCGTCCGTGCCGGCGTCCGGCACGCCCACCGCGGCGACCTCCAGCACGCCCGGCATGGCCGCCACGCGTTCTTCCAGCTCATTGGGGACGATCGTGAGGCCGCCGACAACGATCAGGTCCTTTTTGCGGTCGACCAGGCGGAAGCGGCCGCGCTCGTCCATCACGCCCATGTCGCCCGTGCGCAGAAAGCCGTCGGCCATCATCACCCTGGCGGTCTCGTCCGGCCGCTGCCAGTAGCCGGCCATCACCTGAGGGCCCTGCACGACGATCTCGCCGGGCTGACCGGGCGGCAGGCTCCGACCCTCGTCGTCGATGATCTTCATCACGGTCCCGGGCAGGGGCACGCCGATGCCGCCGGTGAAGGCCGTCGAGTCCACCGGGCTGCAGCTGACCAGCGGGCTGGCTTCGGACAGCCCGTAGCCTTCGCAGAGGGCGCAACCGGTCAGCTTCAGCCACAGCCTGGCCGTGGCCGGCTGCACCGCCATGCCGCCCCCCATGCAAAGCACCAGCGCGCTGCAGTCCAGCTCGGCAAAGTCCGTGTGGCTGGCCAGCGCGTGGAACAGGGCATTGACGGCCGGAAAGCTGTGGATGCGCTGGCCGGCAAGTTCCTTCAGCACGCCCGGGATGTCGCGCGGGTTGGGCAGCAGGATTCCGCAGCCCCCCTGCATCATGCCCAGCAGCAAGTTGCCGCTGAAGCCGAAGATCTGGTGCAGGGGCCAGGCGCAGACGTTGACAGGCTGCTCCGCGGCGCCGATGCGCTTGAAGGCCGGCGCATACCAGGCCTGCATCTGCAGCAAGTTGGCCACCAGGTTGCGGTGCAGCAGCACGGCACCCTTGCTCACGCCGGTGATACCGCCGGTGTACTGCAGCAGCGCGATGTCCTCCGGACCGACCCGCGGCGGCACAAAGGCCATCGAGCGGCCCTGCGCGATGGCCTCGTTGAAGCGCACCGCCGTGGGCAGCTCGAAGGGCGGCACCATCTTCTTCAGCTTGCGCGCCACCTGATTGACCACGCCGCCCTTGAGCAGGCCCAGCAGATCGCCCATGGCGGCGATCACGATGCGCCGCGTGGGCGTCGACCCCAGCACCTGCTGCAGGGTCGCGGCGAAGTGCTCCAGCACGATGATGGCCTTGGCGCCCGAATCCTTGAGCTGGTGCTCCAGATCGCGCGGGGTCGCCAGCGGGTTGACGTTGACCACCACCAGCCCGGCACGCAGGATCGCAGCCACGGCCACCGGGAACTGCGGCACGTTGGGCAGCATGATCGCGACACGGTCTCCGCGCACCAGACCCTGCCCTTGCAGCCAGGCGGCGAACGCGCGCGACAGGTGATCGACGCGTTCGTAGCTCAGCTCACGGCCCATGAAGCGGAACGCCGGACGGGCCGCGTGGCGGTCAAAGCTCTCGGCCAGCAGGGCCACGACGGACGGATAGGCCGCGGGGTCGATACCCGCGGGCACGCCGGCGGGATACTGGGCCAGCCAGGGATGGGCCATCAACGCCTCCTCTTGCGGAGATTCTGACGCTGAGCTGACGTGCCGCAGCCCCGGGGTTTCGATAGCGACCCCAAAGGGGCGACCGCCGGGCCGGCAGCACGGACAGCGGCCCATGGACGGCCGCGCCAGGGTTTCGCCGGCTCGCGAGCGCCCACGGCCTCGCGCAAGATGCCGCAGCGGCCCCGGCCGCCGCACAGGAGACGCCCGGATGCAGACCACGATGATGTCGGTGCCCTTGTCGCTGAACGCCTGGCTGGAGCGCGCGCAGCGGCTCTTCGGGCGCAGCGAGATCGTCTCGCGCCGCCCGGACAAGAGCCTCGTGCGGCACCGCTACGCGCAATGGGCCCTGCGCACGCGCGCACTGGGCGCGGCCTTGCTGGCGCTGGGCCTGCGTCGCGGCGATCGTGTGGCCACGCTGTGCTGGAACCACCACGCCCACCTGGAGTGCTACTTCGGCATTCCCGCCGCGGGCGGCGTGATGCACACGCTCAACCTGCGCCTGTCACCCGCCGAGATCGGCGCCATCGCGGCCGATGCCGAAGACCGCTTTCTGATCGTCGACGACGTGCTGCTGCCCTTGTTTCGACAGTTGGAGCACCTGCACCGCTTCGAGCGCGTGATCGTCTTTCCCTTCAGCGGCGCGCCGGTGCCCGAGGGCCTGGACGACTACGAGGCGCTGCTGGCGCAGGCCGACGAGCCCGGCTTTCGCTGCCTGCCGCACGCCGAGGACGATCCGGTCTCCATGTGCTACACCAGTGGCACCACGGGGCGCGCCAAGGGCGTGGTGTATTCGCACCGCAGCACGGTGTTGCACTCGCTGGTGGGCAACCAGGCCGACTACTGGGGCATGCGCCACAGCGATGCCTTGATGCCCGTCGCGCCGATGTTCCACGCCAACGCCTGGGGCACGCCGTATGCGGCGGTGATGATGGGCGTGAAGCTGATCTTTCCCGGCCCGCATCTGCACCCCGAGGATCTGCTGGATCTGATGCAGCAGGAGCCGCCCACGCTGGCCCTGGGCGTGCCCACGATCTGGCTGGGCATGATCCAGGCCTACGAGCGGTCGCTGATCGAACAGCCGGGCCGCTGGCGGCTGCCGCAGGGGCTGCGTTCGCTGGTGGGCGGCGCGGCCGTGCCGGAATCGCTGATCCGCGCCTTCGACCGCCACGGCGTGTGGCTGCTGCAGGGCTGGGGCATGACCGAGACCAGCCCGCTGGCGACGGTCAGCTACCCGCGCCACGAGCTGGCCGAAGCCGGTGAGGACGAACGTTATCGACGCGCCGCGATGGCCGGCGTGCCCGTGCCGCTGGTGGATCTGCGCCTGCGCGCGGAAGACGGCAGCGAGGTCACTGCCGATGGGCGCAGCATGGGCGAGATCCAGGTGCGGGGCCCGTACATCACCGGGGCCTACCACGGCCTGCCGCCGACGCCCGACAAGTTCACCGAGGACGGCTGGCTGCGCACCGGCGATGTGGCCACGATCGACGAACTCGGCTTCGTGCGCATCACCGACCGCACCAAGGATCTGATCAAGAGCGGCGGCGAGTGGATCAGCTCGGTCGACCTGGAAAATGCGCTGATGGCCCATCCCGCCATCGCCGAAGCCGCGGTGATCGCCATCCCCGATCCGAAATGGAGCGAGCGGCCGCTGGCCTGCATCGTGCTGAAGCCCGGCGCCCAGGCGACGCCGGACGAGCTGAGTGCGCACCTGCTGTCGCAGGGCGGCTTTGCGCGCTGGCAACTGCCCGACCGCTACGAGCTCATCGATGCCGTGCCGCGCACCAGCACCGGCAAGTTCTGGAAGCTGAAGCTGCGCGAGCGATTTGCGGATTGAGGCCGGGCCGCACCAGGAATCCATCCGACCCGCGGCCTGCCGATAGACATCGGACTGGCCCTGGCCGCGCCCCAGCTGGTGGCTGCGCAGGCCAGCCAGCATGGAACGACTGTTGGAGGAGGGCCGTGCTCAGCGTACCGCTCGAGCAGTTCTGGGCGTCCTCTGTCGCATCAAGGGCGTAGCCCGAGGACGGCGATCAGGTTGTAGCTGAGTCTGCGTCGCAGTGTCGTGATCGATTGATCCGGATGCTACTGCCTGCTCAGGACTTCCGTTGGGATGCCAACCTTCGCAGAGGGCAGACACTTGGCCTCTGGTGAAGTCTGCTGCTGACCGCTGGCTTGTCGGAACTCACGCGCCCGCCCAACAGGAGCCCGCAGCCCGCGACGCTCCGATTGGCGAGGCCTTGGAAGCCATACCAGCCCTGGCGCTCGTGGCGGCCCAGCACCCAACGAGCTTCAGTCTTGGTAGTCCCGTTCGCCGGCGTTGGCGAGCTGCGCCAATAAGCTCGTCCATCAACATGCCGCAAGCGCATGCGCCGCGAACTGACCGACGAAGGCGGCAGTTGAAGACCGTTAGCCCTGAGGCGAAAAGGGCCGAAGCCTTGGCGGCTTCGGCCCGTCTCGACGCACCCTACGGGATGGGCGCGCGGTTCCCCGAGCAAGTGCGCGTTGTCAGCGGAAGAACGTCGCCCACAGGTTGCTGATGCTTCGCGCATCACCGTTCGGCACGGTAGGCGAAGGCAACACGTCGTAGCCATTGCGCATCGTGATGATGGCGTGGCCGCTGACCGACAGGAAGGGGTCTGAGTATCCCGTGCCCATATTGATCGTGTTCACGCCCAGCACGTAGCCTGGGCTTGGCGAGGTTGACACAGCCAGCTGAATCATGGCGTCCAGTCCCGCGTCGTAGGTTCTCCAGCGGCCCGTGTTGCCTTCACCGAACGAACCCACACCGACGCACATGAAGTTGCCGCTGCGAGCGTGCGAACAATTGAGGAACGTTGAAGTCGGTACGCCCGAGGGCAGGGCTTTGCGCGGTTGCCATGCCCCCCCCACCCAGCGCATCTGCCACCGGTTGTAGCGGCCCAGGAGCAATGCGTCGCCGTTGTCGGCCACGGTAAGGACTTCTTCGCCAAACAGGTCGTCCAATGAAGCAGGTCCCAACTCTTGGACTGAGAACGAACCGACGGGAGTCGGGCTGGTCGCAGCGTAGAACGAGCGAGTCGTCCCGTTACTCTGCGCCCATACCACCACCTGTTGCCCGTTGATCCCGACCTGTACCGCCAGCAAGGTCGCATCAGATCCGCGAGTGTCGAGAATCTGCTGGGCTCCCATGCCGCTGCTCACATCGCCCCGATAGGCCACCAGGTCTGTCGTGGCGTTCTGCTTGGCCTCAGCAGCCAACAACAGGTTGCCGCTGTTGTCCATGCGAAAGTCGAATCCGCTGGTCAGATCGACCTCCATGAACCCCCGTGCGCCAAAACTGCTGGCACCGCTTGCTCGCCAGATGACGCCCAAGTGTGAGGTGTACCCAGACGTGCCCGTTCGCACCCAAGCGCGCAAGCGTCCGGCAAGGTCGCCGCGGTCATTGATCAGCAGCTTGAGAAAGTCCCCATTCGGGATGCTCGCCACCAGAGTCGGGGCCTCCCATGCACCGTTGGCAATGAGGTAGCGAGCCAGGTACAGGTAGTTGCAGTTGCCGCTCGTGCTGTAGGTACTCGACGAACAGGCTGAGCGGCTGACCCAGTGCACCACCACGTTGCCACTGGGCGCCACATTGATCCCCACAGGGTAGGTGGTCGAGATCGCGGAAGCTGCGGTGTCCAAGGCTACCGGTGCCGTCCACACAGGGGCCGCAGGTGCAGCACCCGGAGTCCCGCGAGTCACGTAGAGCACATTTCGCGTGCCGTCATCCTTGACAAAGGCTACGGTCGCCCGCCCCATGTCATCGATACCCTGGGCTCGGCTCTCCACAGCCCGATCGTTCTGTTCCAGCAACTGCCCCGCACTCCAGGCGCGGTTGCTCAGCACGCTGACTGGGGCGTTCACCGTCAGAACGGCTTCAGGCGAGGTGGCGCTTCCCGCTGAATTGGTGGCCACGATGCGGAAGCGGTAGCCGTTCTGCGTGAGCGTCGTCGCACCCAGCGTGTAGCTCAGGGCGGTGGCCCCGGAGATGTTGTTGAAATTCAGGCCACCATCCGTGCTGAGCTGCCAGCGCAAGCCAGGTGTGGGAGAGCCGCTCACCGCCGCCGTGAACGTTGCGGCCTGGCTGGCAATGACTGTCACGCTGGCCGGAGCCGTGGTGATCGTCGGCGCGGTGACCACCGGGCTGACCGTGAGCACGGCAGCCGCGCTCGGCGTGCTGCCGGTACTGTTGGTAGCAACCGCGCGGAAGCGTTGGCCACTCATCGCCAAGGTGGCGGCAGGCGTGGTGTAGGTGGTCCCTGTGGCGCCGGCGACATCGGAGTAGGTGCCCCCAGAGTTCGTGCTCAGTTGCCACTGCAGGCTGGGCGCCGGGTTGCCTTGGACGCTCACCGTGAAGCTGGCCGTCGCAGACTCAACCACCGTGATGGAGCTGGGTTGTGTCGTGAAGATGGGCAGCTCGGGTATCGCGCTGACATTCAAGCTCACCTCCACGCTGTTGACGGAGCCGGCGCTGTTGCTCACCACCACACGCACCTGGCTGCCGTCATCGGCGACGGTCAGGCCCGTCAGCGAGAGGGTGTTGCTGGTTGCGCCAGGCACGGCGGCCCAGCTGCCCGAAGCGCCGCTGCGCTCCCAGCGGTAGGCCAGAGAGGTCCCGGAGGCTGCGACGGTGAAGGTGGCGCCGCTACCTTCGGTGGTGCGTACAGGCTCAGGCTGCACCGTGATGGCCGGCGCCAGCAGCATTGGCGTAACGCTCAGCAGCGCGCTGGCGCTGTTGACGTTGGATGTGCCGTTGCCGACGACGACCCGGTAGCGCGTGCCGTTGCTCGCCAAGGCGACGGCCTGCAAGTTCAGGCTGCTGCCGGTGGCGCCACTGATGGCGGTCCAAGTGCTGCCATCGCTGCTGACTTGCCATTGGTAGCTCAAGGCGCCGCCACTGGCGCTGACGGAAAAGGTTGCGGAAGTGCCTGCCGTGATGGCTTGGTCCGACGGCTGCGCGCTGATGACGATGGGTGTTGGTGGGTCGGCGACAGGGTTACCTCCGCCGCCGCAGCCGGCCATGAACAAGCCTACCAAGACCATCAGCAGTGCGCTCAACCACTGCTGACACTGAATGCGGCTTCGCTGCGGGCCGGCTGCTTGCAGCACACCACGTGTGTGGAAAGACAGACTCTCGTGCACGGTTTTCCTCCATGAAAGTGCCCTTTGCGGGCCCCGTTTTCAGATCGATAGATCCAGGGCGCTTGCCGCAAGAAGGTAGACCTTCAGTGTGAGGAATCCGCGCTCTTCGCACCTTCACCGTTAGCTCACGAAACGATCACGGAGCGCCCAAACCCTTGTCGCAAAACGAATTCCGGCATCAGAATGCGTCAAAACAGGTGAACACCGGAGTGGGGGGAATATGTCGGGAGAGGGTGCACGGCTAACCGATGACAGTGCGGGCCGCAGGGCCGGCCAGGGTCTCATCCGCTACCGCTTTGCTGGGGCGGAGTTCGACGAAGCCAAGATGCAGCTGAGCGTGGACGGCCAGCCCGTTCCGGCAGAGCCAAGGCCGCTGCGGGTGCTGCTCGAATTGCTGCGCCATGCCGGCGAAGTGGTCACTCGCGAAGAGCTGATCGAGACTGTCTGGGACGGCCGCGAGACCGTCGATAACGTGCTGGCCAATGCCATCGCCAAGCTGCGCCGCGCACTGGGTGATGAGGCGGGCGCACGGGTCCTGAATGTGCCGCGCATCGGGTACCGCTTGAGCGGAAGCGTAGAGCGCCAGGCCATCAACGTGCCGCACTCGGGCGCGATCACCCTGGCGAGTGGCGAGCCCGTGCCCGGCCGCCCCAGTTTTGTGCTGGAGCGGCCGCTGGGGGCCGATGGCCGGCAAAACGTCTGGCTGGCGCGCCAGCCCCGAGCCGGGCAACAGCGAGTCTTCAAGTTTGCGGTGGATGCTGACGGACTGCGCAGCCTCAAACGCGAGTTCACGTTGCACCGACTGCTGAGGCATGAACTGGGCGCGCGGCCCGACATGGTGACCCTGCAGGACGCCAACTTTTCTGAGAGCCCGTTCTACATCGAAATGGACGACGCGGGCGTGGACTTGGCGGCATGGGCCCAGCAGCCGCATGGCAGCAGCACCCGGCTCGCTGCAATGGCCCGCGGCCCGCGGCTGGCCTTGATGATGGATGTGCTGCGCGCCGTGGCGGCAGCGCACAGCGTCGGTGTGCTGCACAAGGACATCAAGCCGGGCAACGTCCTGCTGCGCGCAGCCGAAGGCACGCCCACCGGCTGGCAGGTGTGCCTGGCCGACTTCGGCAGCGGCCGTGCGCTGGACCCCAGCCGAGTGAGCGAACTGGGCGTGACGGCACTGGGCCTGACCGTCAGCCACCTGCTCAGCGCCGAAAGCCTTCGAGGCACACCCTTGTACCTGGCGCCTGAAGCCTTGGCCGGCAAGGCCGCCACGGCGCAGAGCGATGTCTATTCGCTCGGTGTGATGCTCTACCAGTTGCTGGCAGGAGATCTGCGCCGGCCGCTGGCATCAGGATGGCAAGTCGACGTTGACGACGAACTGCTGCGCGAGGACATCGAAGCAGCCACGCAGGGCGATCCGCAGCGGCGCTTGCAGAGTGTGGCCGAGATGCTGGCGCGCCTGAGCACGCTGGAGTCAAGATGGGCGCAACGCCAGGCATCAGAACGCCAACAGGAGGCCGACCTGGCGTCGGCTGAAGTCGAGCGTCGGCGCCGTGCGCGGCGGCCCTGGCTGATGGCGCTGTTCGTCAGCTTGGTGCTGGGGCTCTGCGTCGCGGCGGTGTTGGGCCAGCGCGCCCGAACGTCCCAGCACGAGGCGGAGTCTGCAGCCCACCGCGCCGAGCAGATGATGCAGTTTCTGGCGGATGACCTGCTGTCGGGCGTCGCCGTGGAGCGGATGGGCCCTGGCGGCACAGTCCCCATGAAGACCGTGCTGGAGCAAAGCCTGCTTCAAGCTGGGCAGCGCTTTCAGAATCAGCCCCTGATCCTGGCCGAGCTGCGCATGCGGCTGGCACTGACCTACAACCGCATCTACCTGCTGGATGCGGCCCTTGGCGAAGCGCAACAAGCCTTGAGCCTGCTGCAAGCGGCATCCGGCCAGGCGGAAGCCCGCGCCTTGATGCCACAAGCGCATCTGACACTGGCGTATGTTCATCTGGGGAAACGTCAGGTACCCCCGGCGGAAGAACAACTGGCCCAGGCGCTGGCTGCCTGGCGGGCATTGGGCCACGGCGCAGCCTCATCGCCAGACGAGATCAATGACGCGCTCGGTCGCCGCTTCCTGGAAACACGCTTTCGAATTGCAGGCTTGCGGGGTCAGTTGCCGCAGGCGCTGGAACTGGGCCAGCAACTGGTGCGCATGGTCGATGAAGGCGCGCCGAACGACCTGCCGCAGCGCTGGGCAGCCCAGATGCGTTTGGCGGAAACGGAGTTCTTCTCTGGGCAACTGGAACAGGCTGAGAACCGGTTTGGCGCGCTACGCCAGGCACCCTTTGACAGCGAAGCGCTCGGTCCCGTTCAACGAGCCCGCGCCACCGTCCAGTGGGCCCGTACACGCGTGCTGCGCGGGCATGTTGACGGTGTTGAAGCACCCGCGGAAGCCGCGCGTCAAGTGCTGCTGCAGCACGCAGGCCCCGTTGACAACTTTGCTGCGATGGCGCTGGAGACCGTGGCTCGCGTGAGTGTGCGTCAAGGCGACTTCGACCGCGCAGAAGGACGGTATCGCGAACTGGTGAATGCGCTGCAGGCGCACAAGCCGGCTGGGGATCCCCAGACGCGCGTGGGACGCGTCATGCTTGGCGCTGTGCTGGTGCACAAGGGGCGCGCCGCCGATGGGCTCGCCTTGATCGAGCCCGAGCGCGATTGGCTTGCTGCCCTTCCCAGCGGACCTACTGCCCCAGCCGTGCAGGCCTTCGACTTCGAGCGCGCTCGCGCTCTGAATGCACTGGGCAAACCCGACAAGGCCTTGGCCCTGCTGGAGTCGTTGCAGGCAACCCAGCTCCAGCAGGCTGCGCCAGATCGCGACTGGCCCTTTCGGCTCGATGCGGAGCGCGCGCGCTCACACCTGTTGTTGGGTCAGACCGAGCGCGGCCAGGGCTTGCTCGTGAAAGCCCTGGCCGGCATGGAGAAGCAGCAATCCCCAGCCTGGTTGCTGGAAAGCTATCGCAAACTTTTGAAGCCCGCTAACGGGCGTTAAGGCAGGCCCGCGAGAGGCCTTTGTTCCAGCGACCTTCCTCCAACCTCTATCTGTCAGGGAGTCATGATGAAACTGCACATCGCCTCACTGCTGCTGTTGACGACGCTGCGGCTGCACGCCTATGTGGGCGCTCCGGCGGCATCGGACACGGCCGCTCCGCCGTCGGCCTTGCCCTCCACTTCGCCCGCATCGACGGCTGCCCCAGCGGTGGCCATATCCAACCCGGCAGCGATTGCCAGTGCGTTCTCGGCAGCGCAGCGGACCGACCGCCTGATCATCAAATACCGGACGACATCCGCAGAGGCTGACACCGGCGGGGCGTCCGCATCCGCCGACAACAACGCCCAGGCCGCTGCAATCCTGGCGCAGGCTCGCCTGCGCAACCTGCTCAACATGCGAGGTCTGCAAGCCGAACGCCTGCGCTCGCTGCACAACGGTGCGCATTTGTTCCAACTCAGCCGCGGCATGACCGGCGAACAACTGGCCGGTCTGGTCCAGGCGCTGCTGACAGGCGACGGCAGCATCGAATACGCTGAAGCTGACCGCTTGATGTTGCCCGCCTACACCCCCAACGACACGCTATACGCCAGGCAGTGGTACCTCTTCAACCCCGTGGCGGGCATCCGCGCACCGACTGCCTGGGACCGTTCAATGGGTACCGGCACCGTGGTGGCCGTGATCGATACCGGCGTGCGCCCTCACGTTGATCTGCTGCCGAACCTGCTGCCGGGCTACGACTTCATCACCGCACTGGCCGTGGCCAACGACGGCAATGCGCGCGACAGCGATGCGCAGGACCCGGGGGACGCTACCACGGCGGGTGAGTGCGGCGCCGGTTCACGCGCCGCCAACAGCAGCTGGCATGGCACGCATGTGGCCGGCATCGTTGCGGCGGTGGCTGGCAACGGGCTGGGTGTGAGCGGCGTGGCGCCACAGGCGCGCGTGCTTCCGGTTCGCGTGATGGGTCGTTGTGGCGGCTATGTCTCGGACATTGCCGATGGCATGGTCTGGGCTGCCGGGGGCAACGTTGCCGGCGTGCCTGTAAACCCCTTTCCGGCCAAAGTACTGAACCTGTCGTTGGGCATCATGGGTCTGAGCTGTGGCGCCACCATGCAGTCTGCGGTGAACAGCGCGCGCGGCCAAGGCGCTGCCGTGGTAGCGGCTGCGGGCAACTCCAACATCTCGGCATCCTTCTTTTCGCCGGCCAACTGCAGCGGCGTCATCGCCGTTGCTGCCACCGGCCCTACGGGAGGCAAGGCCTCTTACAGCAATACAGGCACCGTGGTGGCACTGGCTGCCCCGGGCGGTGAAGGCGAGTCGGGCATCGTCTCGACCCTCAATGCCGGTGCCTCAGCGCCTGAGGCTGATGCCTATGCGGCCTATATGGGCACCTCGATGGCGACACCCGTGGTCTCCGGGGTGGCAGCACTGATGCTGGCCGTGCGCCCGGCGCTGACCCCCGACAACCTGGCCCGCCTGCTCAGAGCTTCGGCAACTCCGTTTCCCGGAGCGTGCTCGGGTTGTGGCAGTGGTTTGGTGAATGCTGATGCTGCTGTTCAGGCGGCGCTTGACGGCGTCCTCGATCCGCCGCCCCCGCCGGTGGGGCCTACGCTGTTGGCCGAGATTGAACCGAACAACACGTTGACAAGCGCGCAGGCCTTAACTCCCGAATGGGCAGAGGTGATGGCTGGCTTGATGAGTGCCCGTGACAACGATTACTTCAGGGTGACGATTGCACCGGGCAAGACACTAGAGGTGAGTGCCGGTCCGACTGCAGGCTTGGGCCTCAGGCTCACGGGCTACTTCAGTTTCTTGCCTTGGTATTCCTCCAGCGGTGTGAGGGGCGCCAAGGTCAGCCTGAGCATCCCCAATGTGTCATTGATGCCGCTGACCGTCAGCGTGAGGGTCCAGCGCGCCTCGGGGAGTGCGGGGGATTACACACTGAGCGTGAAGCAGTAAGCGCTGTCGACGGTCACCATTGGCTCAGGGTTGTCGCCTTGCGGCCGCAGGTTGTTGCTGCTGTCGCCGCCGAAGTGGTGGCCTGCCGCGTGCAGGCGCAGCATTCCTGCTGGCACCCGCCGCGCGATGCGGAAGTCCGCTTCGCGGCCGAGCCCTCCAGCCTGGGGCGCAGGCTGGCAGACCGGGCGTGTTCCTGGAGAGTCAGGTCGGAGCCGTCGAGACCGTCTCAGGCGCGGGCGGGACGACGCGCGATTCGAGCGCATCGCGGTGGAACAGATCCACGTAGGGCTGGTAGCGCCAGAGGCGATTGCGGCCGTAGCCGGTGAGTTCGCGCAGCCAGCCGCGCTCTTCGAACTCGCGCACCAGCTTGTTGGCCGTGGGTGCCGTGCAGCCCAGCAGCGCGCCCACGCGCTTGATGCTCACCGTGGGCTGGCGCAGCAGGTGGTCGATCAGCGCCAGCGCCTTGGCGTGGCGGGCCACCGCCTGCTGGTGCGTGCCGCGCAGTGCCAAGATGTCGTGTGCGGTCTGCGTCGCGGCGCGGGCGGTGCCGCTGACGCCACGCAGGAAAAAGGCCACCCAGGCTTCCCAGTGGCCTTGCTCGCGGACGGCCGTGAGCCTGTCGTAGTACTCGGCTCGGCGTGCCTTCAGGTAGAGCGAGAGGTAGAGCAAGGGGCGCGAGAGCGCGCCGTCTTCGCAGAGCATCAGCGTGATGAGCAGCCGGCCCACGCGGCCGTTGCCGTCGAGGAACGGGTGGATGGTCTCGAACTGCGCGTGCGCCAAGGCGCAGCGCACCAGCAGCGGCACGGTGCCGCGGGCTTCGTGCAGGAAGCGTTCGAGCTGTCCCAGCGCGTTCATCACCTCGTGCGGCGGCGGCGGGATGAAGGCAGCCGTGCGCAGGGTGCTGCCTTTGCCGCCGATCCAGTTCTGCGAGACGCGGAACTCGCCGGGCGACTTGTCGCCACCGCGCACGCCGCGCATCAGTTCAGCGTGGATCTCGCGCAGCAGGCGCAGCGACAGAGGCAGTTCGCCCAGGCGCTGCAGACCGTGGTTCATGGCTCGGACATAGTTCACCACGTCCTCGACATCGCGTGGGGTGTCGTCACGCAGCGCCTCGGCCTCGAAGGCCAGCACGTCTTCCAGCGTGCTTTGCGTGCCTTCGATCTGCGAGGACAGAACCGCCTCGTGACGAACGTACATTGCGACGAAGAGATCCGGGTTGGGTAACAGCGCCGCCAGTGCGTCAAGGCGGCCGATGTCCCTGTCGGCGGCCGAAAGCAGGGTCTGCACCTTGCCTTCGTAAGCCAGTGGCGGCTGGGGCGGCAGCGGCGTCGGCACAAAGGCCTTGTAGCCCGTGCTTTGCAAGATGTAGCGGCCGGCCCGGAACGGGTGCTCCACGGCGGTTTCCTTTCATTGGCGCGCTTGTCTGGCGCCAGTGTTAAAGAAGGCCACACTTTACTTTCATTGGAAGAGGTGACTCATGCTCCAATGAAAGAAGCCGGCACGCAGGCCGGCTTCTGTGGGACGCTCCGCGCCTCACCCCCTCAGCGCCGCCAGCACCTCATCCAGCATCTTCTTCGCATCGCCGAAGAGCATCCGGTTGTTCTCCTTGTAGAACAAGGGGTTGTCCACGCCGGCATAGCCGCTGGCCATGCTGCGTTTCATCACGATGGAGGTCTTGGCCTTCCAGACTTCCAGCACCGGCATGCCGGCGATGGGGCTGCTGGGGTCGTCCTGCGCGGCCGGGTTGACGATGTCGTTAGCGCCGATGACCATCGTGACGTCCGCATCGGGGAAGTCTTCGTTGATCTCGTCCATCTCCATCACGATGTCGTAGGGCACCTTGGCTTCGGCCAGCAGCACGTTCATGTGGCCCGGCATGCGGCCGGCCACCGGGTGGATGGCAAAGCGCACGTTGACGCCCTTGTCGCGCAGCAGCCGCGTGATCTCGTAGACGGTGTGCTGGGCCTGCGCCACCGCCATGCCGTAGCCAGGCACGATGATCACGCTCTTGGATTCGCGCAGCAGCTCGGCGGTCTCCACCGCATTGACCGGCACCACTTCGCCGGCCGGCTGCGCAGCGCCACCGGCCGCCGGCGCTGGCGCACCGCCCCCGGTGCCAAAACCGCCCGCGATCACGCTGATGAAGTTGCGGTTCATCGCGCGGCACATGATGTAGGACAGGATCGCGCCCGAGGATCCCACCAGCGCGCCGACCACGATCAGCAGGTCGTTGCTGAGCATGAAGCCGGTGGCCGCGGCCGCCCAGCCCGAATAGCTGTTCAGCATGCTCACCACCACCGGCATGTCCGCGCCGCCGATGGCCATCACCATGTGGATGCCGAAGAGCAGCGCCACCACCGTCATCACCAGCAAGGGCAGCATGCCGGCCGGGATGTCTGCGGCCAGCATGAAGGAACGCCCGAACCAGATCACGATCAGCAGGCCCAGCAGGTTGAGCCAGTGGCGCGCGGGCAGCAGCAGCGGCTTGCCGCCGATCTTGCCCGAGAGCTTGCCGAAGGCGACGATGGAGCCCGAGAAGGTGACGGCGCCGATCAGGATGCCGATGTAGATCTCCATGTGGTGGATGGCCTTCTCCGCGCCGCTGAACTGCACGGAGGTGTCCACATAGCTGGCAAAGCCCACCAGGCACGCGGCCAGACCGACCAGGCTGTGCATCAGGGCCACGAGCTCGGGCATCTGGGTCATCTGCACCTTCCTGGCGGCGTACAGGCCCACGGCCCCGCCTACCACCAGGGCGCCGACGATCCACGGGATGCCCGCGCCGGTGACCCGCGGCCCGAGCACCGTGGCCAGCACGGCCAGCGTCATGCCGATCATGCCGAAGAGGTTGCCGCGCCGCGCGGTCTCGGGGTTGGACAAGCCGCCGAGGCTGAGGATGAAGAGGATGGTGGCGCCGATATACGCCATCGTGGCCAGGTTTGCGCTCATGTGCTGGGCCCCCCGGTCACTTGCGGAACATGGCCAGCATGCGACGCGTCACCGCGAAGCCGCCGAACATGTTGACAGCGGTCAGCACCAGGGCCACCACGGCCAGCGCCAGGATCAGCGTGTTGGGCCGGCTGGCGGCCCCCGCAGCATCCAGCGGTGGCGCCACCTGCACCAGGGCACCGATGGCGATGATCGAGCTGATCGCGTTGGTCACGCTCATCAGCGGCGTGTGCAGCGAAGGCGTGACGTTCCACACCACCATGTAGCCGACGAAGCAGGCCAGCACGAAGACCGTGAAGTGCGACAGGAAGCTGGCCGGCGCATACAGGCCCACCAGCGCAAACAGCACCGCGCCGATGCCGAAGACCATGGCCAGCGACCTGGCGGACATCGGCTCGCTCGCGCCATGCCCGTGGCCCTTGCTGGCCGCCGGTGCGGCGGCGGCCTTGGGCTTGGGCGCCGCCGCCGGCAGCTTGGGCGGCGGTGGCGGCCAGGTGACCGTGCCTTCCTTGATGACGGTCAGCCCGCGGATGGCGTCGTCTTCCATGTTGACGTTGATCACGCCGTCCTTGGTCTTGCACAGCTCCTCGGTCATGCGCAGCAGGTTGGTGCTGTACAGCGTGGAGGATTGCTTGGCCAGGCGGCTGACCAGATCGGTGTAGCCGACGATGGTCACGCCGTGGCGCACGACGGCCTCGCCGGGCACGGTGAGCTCGCAGTTGCCGCCCTGCTCGGCCGCCATGTCGACGATCACGCTGCCGGGCTTCATGCTCTGCACCATCTCGGCAGTGATCAGCCTCGGCGCGGGCTTGCCGGGGATCAGCGCGGTGGTGATGATGATGTCCACCTCGCGCGCCTGCTGCGCATACATCGCGCGCTGCGCGGCCTGGAAGCCTTCGCTCATCACCTTGGCATAGCCGCCGCCGCCCGAGCCTTCTTCCTCGTAGTCGACCTTGACGAACTCTCCACCCAAGGAGACGACCTGATCGGCCACTTCGGCGCGCGTGTCGTTGGCGCGCACGATGGCGCCCAGGTTGGCGGCCGTGCCGATGGCCGCCAGGCCCGCCACGCCGGCACCGGCGATGAACACCTTGGCCGGCGGGATCTTGCCGGCGGCCGTGATCTGGCCATTGAAGAAGCGGCCGAAGGCATTGGCCGCCTCGACCACCGCGCGGTAGCCGCTGACACCGGCCATGGAGGTCAGCGCATCCATCTTCTGCGCGCGCGACAGCTGCCGCGGCAGCGAATCGATGGCCAGCACGGTGGCCTTGCGCGCGGCCAGCTGCTGCATCAGCTCGGGGTTCTGCGCCGGCCAGACGAAGCCGATCAGCGTGGCGCCTTCACGCAGCAGGCCGACTTCGGCCGCCGTGGGCGGGCGCACCTTGAAGACGATGTCTGACGAACCCCACAACTCAGCCGCACCGGGCACGATGGACGCGCCGGCAGCGACGTAGGTCTCGTCGGCGAAGTTCGCGGCATCGCCGGCACCGCTTTCCACGGCGACCGAGAAGCCCAGCTTGATCAGCTTCTCCACCACATCGGGCACGGTGGCGACACGCTTTTCGCCCGCCGCGGTCTCTTTCGGAACCCCGATTCGCAAGGCCATGGAAACAACTCCTCAGATGGTTTTGGTGGTGGGCCGGGCCATCACGCGGATGCCCGGCCGACCCGCGTGCGCCCTCACACGGCACACGGTTCTCCGTTTCCTAAGCTATCACATCCACCTAACGGCTCCCTCACGCGCCCTGCGCGGTGATCGGCAAAGATCAAGTGGCCTGCAACAGGAGGGCGGCGCGCGCGGCGGCTGGCGCGGGGGGCTGCCGTAGCATGCGCCGATGCCCGCCGATCGATTCCGCCCCAGCGTCACCGTGGCTGCCGTCATCGAGCACGCCGGCCGCTTCCTGATGATCGAAGAGCACACGCCCGAGGGCCTGCGCCTGAACCAGCCGGCCGGCCACCTGGAGGCGGGCGAATCACCGCTGCAGGCCGTGCAGCGCGAAGTCCTCGAAGAGACGGCCTGTGCCTTCGAGCCGCGCGCCTTCCTGGGCGCCTACCTCGCGCGCTTCCAGCGCCCGGCCACGGGCGAGGACATCACCTACCTGCGCCTGGCCTATGCCGGCACGGTGGGCGAGCCGCTGCCCGGGCGCGCACTGGACGAGGGCATCGTGCGCCGCTTGTGGCTGAGCGCGGACGAGATCCGGCGCGAGCTGCTGCGGCACCGCAGCCCGCTGGTGCTGCGCTGCGTCGAAGACCATCTGAGCGGCCGGCAGCTGCCCCTGGATACCGTCTTCGCGCACGAGAGCCTGTTTCGCTGAAACGGCGCGGCCGTCACCGGGCCGAAGCGGCGCGGCCGCCGCCGAGATCAGGGAAAACCTGCGCTCCTCAGGCGTCCTCCGCACCGGCCTCTGGCGCGTTTCATGCTGGCAGCGCATGGGCTGATGCTACGTAGAAGTCATAGAGACGGCACCCGTCGTCCGTTTCTACACTCTGCCCGGCTCGGAAGGCTGCATCGGTGCCTTCGCAGGCTCAGCGCATGCAGCAGGCGATCGCCCGTATCTTGCGTCCACCCACCCCCACCGGTCCCCCAACCCCTTTCGGGGACAACTCTGGAGAACTCATGAAGAAGACCCTCTTGGCTGTGGCCGTCCTGGGCGCCGCCCTGTCTGCCCAGGCGCAGACCCTGGACAAGATCAAGAAGGACGGCGCCGTCACCATGGGTGTGCGCGAGTCGTCCGGCGCCCTGTCGTACACGCTGGGCGACGGCAAGTACGCCGGCTTCCACGTCGAGGTCTGCCAGCGCGTGCTGGCCGATGTGCAGAAGCAGCTGGGCCTGGCCAAGCTGGACGTCAAGTTCCTGCCGGTCACCTCGCAGAACCGCATCCCGCTGGTGCAGAACGGCACCGTGGACATCGAATGCGGCTCCACCACCAACAATGCCACGCGCCAGAAGGACGTGGCCTTTGCGGTGAACACCTATGTGGAAGAAGTGCGCATCGCCGTGAAGGCCAATTCCGGCATCACCTCGATTGCGCAGCTGGCCGGCAAGAAGGTGGCCACCACCACCGGCACCACCTCGGTGCAGCTGCTGCGCCGCCACGAGCGGGCCGCCAACGTCAACTTCGACGAAGTGTTCGGCAAGGATCACGCCGACAGCTTCCTGCTGCTGGAATCGGGCCGCGCCGATGCCTTCGTGATGGACGGCCAGATCCTGGCCGGCAACATCGCGCGCTCCAAGACGCCGGCTGACTTCCGCATCGTCGGCGAAGTGCTGTCCGTCGAGCCGATCGCGATCATGATGCGCAAGGACGATCCCACGTTCAAGAAGGCGGTCGACGACAGCATCAAGGCCATGATGAAGAGCGGGGACATCGCCAAGCTGTACGACAAGTGGTTCATGCAGCCGATCCCGCCGACCAACACCCGCGTGGGCCTGCCGGCCAGCGAGGCCACCAAGGCGGCCTGGGCCAACCCGACGGACAAGCCGCTGGAAGAGTTTGCGAAGAAGTAAACCGGCGCCCATGCGGTAAGCCCCAGGGCTGCAGGCCGAGGGGCGGCGCTACATTGCACGGAACGCGCGGACGGCAGGGGGACTGCGCCGCGCGTTCTTGCTTCCCGGTCCGGGCCTTGGCCCGGCCGCACAACAACAAGGAGCGAGCGTGGCGATCTTCGGCATCGATACCTTCTGCCGCGACACGATCGAGAAGGAGTGGGTTGCCAACTGCCTGAAATCAGCAGCTGGCGATACGACCTATCTGCACTGGCTCTTCACGGGCTGGGGCACGGCGCTGGCGCTCGCCGGGCTCGCGCTGCTCGTGGCGCTGTTCTTCGGCGTGCTGATGGGGATCCTGCGCACCACGCCGCACCGCGCCCTGGTGCTGATCGGCGACGCCTGGACGGAAGTCTTCCGCAACGTGCCGCTGATCGTGCAGCTCTTCCTCTGGTACTTCGTGGTGCCCGAGCTGGTGCCAGCGCTCAAGGGGCTGCCCGCGTTCATCCTGGCCTTCATCGGCCTGGGGCTGTTCACCTCTTCGCGCATCTCCGAGCAGGTCCGCGCCGGCATCCAGGCCCTGCCCAAGGGCCAGCGCTACGCCGGCCAGGCGATGGGTTTCACGCTGCCCCAGACCTACCGCTACGTGCTGCTGCCGATGGCCTTTCGCATCGTCATTCCACCGCTGACGAGCGAGAGCATGAACATCGTCAAGAACTCCTCGGTGGCCTTCGCGGTCAGCGTCCCGGAGCTCACCATGTTCGCGCGGCAGGCGGGTGAAGAGACCTCCCAGCCGGTGGTGATGTTCCTGGCGGTCACGCTGGCCTACTTTCTGTCCGCCTTCGCCATCAACCGGGTGATGAAGTGGGTCGAGGTCAAGGTGCGCGTGCCCGGCATGATCGGGGGGAAATGAGATGAATCTCGATTTCTCCTTCCTCACCTGGGAAGTCATCCGGTCCTATGTGGCCAGCGGCTTCATCTTCTCGATCCAGCTCACGCTCGTGGCCATGGTGGGCGGCATCGCGCTGGGCACCGTGCTGGCGCTGATGCGGCTGTCCGGCAAGAAGTGGCTGGAAGTGCCGGCCGCGCTCTATGTGGACACGCTGCGTTCCATCCCGCTGGTGATGGTGATCATGTGGTTCTTCCTGCTGATCCCGTTTCTCATCGGGCAGCCCATCGGCGCGCAGGCCTCGGCCCTGATCACCTTCACGCTGTTCGAGGCGGCCTACTACTCCGAGATCATGCGCGCGGGCATCCAGAGCGTGCCCAAGGGTCAGGTCTACGCGGGCTATGCGGTGGGCATGACCTACCGCCAGACCACGCAGCTGATCGTGCTGCCGCAGGCCTTCCGCAACATGCTGCCGGTGCTGCTGACGCAGACCATCATCCTGGTCCAGGACACCTCGCTGGTCTATGCCATCGGCGCCTACGACATGCTCAAGGGCTTCGAGGTGGCTGGCAAGAACTTCGGGCGCCCCATCGAAGCCTATCTGGCGGCGGCGGTGCTCTACTTCATCATTTGCTACGCCCTGTCCTGGACGGTCAAGCGACTGCACCAAAAGATCGCCATCATCCGCTGATGGCCACCGCGTGAGGAATTTCAACAATGATCGAACTCAAGAACGTTTCCAAGTGGTACGGCTCCTTCCAGGTGCTCAACGACTGTTCCACCCGCATCAGCAAGGGCGAGGTGGTGGTGGTGTGCGGCCCGTCGGGCTCGGGCAAGTCCACGCTCATCAAGACCATCAACGCGCTCGAACCCATCCAGAAGGGCGAGATCTGGGTTGACGGCACGGCCATCCATGACCCCAAGACCGACCTGCCCAAGCTGCGCTCGCGCGTGGGCATGGTGTTCCAGCACTTCGAGCTGTTTCCCCACCTGTCGGTGACGGACAACCTCACCATCGCGCAGATCAAGGTGCTGGGCCGCAGTGCCGACGACGCCAAGAAGCGCGGCCTCAAGATGCTGGAGCGCGTGGGCCTGATCGCCCACAAGGACAAGTTCCCCGGCCAGCTCTCGGGTGGTCAGCAGCAGCGCGTGGCGATTGCCCGTGCACTGAGCATGGACCCCATCGTCATGCTGTTCGACGAACCCACCTCCGCGCTCGACCCCGAGATGGTGGGCGAAGTGCTGGACGTGATGGTGGGTCTGGCCAACGAGGGCATGACCATGATGTGCGTGACGCACGAAATGGGCTTTGCCAAGCGCGTGAGCAACCGGGTGATCTTCATGGACGTGGGCGGGAAGATTCTGGAGGACTGCTCCAAGGAGGAGTTCTTCGGCAACCCCGACGCGCGCCAGCCGCGCACCAAGGACTTCCTCAACAAGATCCTGCAGCACTGAGCACCTGGCACCATGCTCCGGCGGCACCTTCGGGTGCCGCTGTGTTTTGGGCCAGTAAGATGTGCGGGGCCGGAATCTCCCGGCATAGGCCTCCGGGCCAGAACGAGAACTTGAATATGTCGCAACCCGTGGTCATCACCGCCGAACTCACGCCCGAAAATGCCCAGGCGCTGGCGCAGTTCGTCAAGCGCATCAGCCATGAGGCCATCCGGGCATGCTCCCGCGACGATGCGGAAACCTTCCTCGTGCGCGACGCGCTCGATTCGCTGCGCGAAGCCCTGGATCTGGCCGGGTTCGACCCCGAATAGGCCCGACCCGAGCGACGCATGGCGGCCCCGCCAGATGCCATGGCGGGGGCAGTGATGGGACAATGGCAGACATGACCGCTGCCCCAAACACCCTCACGATCACCCGCCCCGACGACTGGCATCTGCATGTGCGCGACGGTGCGCCGCTGCACACCGTGGTGCCGCACACCGCCGCCCAGTTCGGCCGCGCCATCATCATGCCCAACCTGCGCCCGCCCGTGACCACGGCGCAGCAGGCGCTGGAGTACAAGCAGCGCATCCTGGCGGCCGTGCCGCAGGGCGTGGCGTTCGAGCCGCTGATGACGCTCTACCTTACCGACAACCTGCCGCCCGAAGAAATCGCGCGCGCCAAGGACGCGGGCGTCGTCGCCGCCAAGCTGTATCCCGCAGGCGCCACCACCAACAGCGATGCGGGCGTGACCGACCTGCGCAAGACCTACAAGACGCTCGAAGCCATGCAGAAGGCCGGCCTGCTGTTGCTGGTGCACGGCGAAGTGACCAGCCCCGACATCGACCTGTTCGACCGCGAGGCCGCGTTCATCGAGCAACAACTCATCCCGCTGCGCCGCGACTTCCCCGAGCTGAAGATCGTTTTCGAGCACATCACCACCAAGGAAGCCGCGCAGTACGTGCAGGAGGCAGACCGCTTCACCGCGGCCACGCTCACCGCGCACCACCTGCTCTACAACCGCAACGCCATCTTCACCGGCGGCATCCGCCCGCACTACTACTGCCTGCCGGTGCTCAAGCGCGAAACGCACCGCCAGGCGCTGGTGCAGGCCGCTACCAGCGGCAGCCCCAAGTTCTTCCTGGGCACCGACAGCGCGCCGCACCCTGCGCACCTCAAGGAGCACGCCAGCGGCTGCGCGGGTTGCTACACGGCCCATGCGGCCATGGAGATGTACGCCGAGGCCTTCGACAACGCTGGGGCGCTCGACAAGCTGGAAGGTTTCGCCAGCTTCCACGGCCCGGACTTCTACGGCCTGCCGCGCAACAGCGGCACCCTCACCCTGCGCCGCGAAAGCTGGATGCCCCCCGAGCATTTCGCCTTCGGCGAGGCCGAACTCAAGCCGCTGCGTGCCGGAGAGGCGCTGCCCTGGAAATGTGTTCAGGTTTAAACGAAATCACGCTGTGGCGCCCTTTTTATAAGCGCAAGTAGCTATAAAATTTATAGCAAACTGAAATCCTCAGGCCTACCTGGGCGAACCTTTCCTTTTATGATGGGTCTCTAATAAGCCGCGCTCCGGGCTTTGTCCGGCGCGGCTTGAAGGATTGCCGGGCCACCCCCATGTGATCCATCCAGTTCCGACAACCGACCACTTTTTTGTGGAGCACCATGAAACGCATCATCCTGTTCCTGCTGACCAACATCGCCGTGGTGGCCGTGCTTGGCATCGTGGCCAGCCTGCTCGGCGTGAACCGCTATCTCACCGCCAACGGGCTGAACCTTGGCGCGCTGCTGGGTTTCGCCTTCATCATGGGTTTTGGCGGCGCCATCATCTCGCTGCTCATGAGCAAGCCCATGGCCAAGTGGAGCGCCGGGGTGCAGATCATTGACGGCACGCGCTCTGCCGATGAGGCCTGGATCGTCGAGACCGTGCGCAAGTTTGCCGACAAGGCAGGCATCGGCATGCCCGAGGTCGGCATCTTCGAGGGCGACCCCAACGCCTTTGCCACCGGTGCGTTCAAGAACTCGGCCCTGGTGGCGGTGTCCACCGGCCTGCTGCAGAACATGACGCACGAGGAAGTCGAGGCCGTCATCGGCCACGAGGTAGCGCACATCGCCAACGGCGACATGGTCACCATGACGCTGATCCAGGGTGTGATGAACACCTTCGTGGTGTTCCTCTCGCGCGTGATTGGCTATGCCGTGGACAGCTTTCTGCGCAAGAACGACGAGAACAGCTCCGGCCCCGGCATCGGCTACATGGTCACGACCATCGTGCTGGACATCGTGCTTGGTTTCCTGGCAGCCATCATCGTGGCCTGGTTCTCGCGCCAGCGCGAATTCCGTGCCGACGCCGGTGCCGCCCAGCTCATGGGCCGCCGCCAACCCATGATCAATGCCCTGGCCCGCCTGGGTGGCGTGCACACGCAGGAGCTGCCCAATAGCATGGCTGCCATGGGTATTGCCGGGGGCATTGGCAAACTGTTCAGCACCCACCCGCCCATCGAAGAGCGCATTGCGGCCTTGCAGAACATGCAGAACCAGGGTTGATGGCGGCCCGGCCGCTCCGATACCCCAACAAGCGCCAGGTGGCTTCGGCCCCTGGCGCTTTTGCTTGGCGCTTCGCACCTCCTGCAGCGAATGCTACTGGCGCGGCCCAGGCCAGCGGCCACCGCGCAAGGGCCGCCAGTGCTCCGAGCCCAGGCGCTGGTGGCGTCCCCCTTCCCGGCGCAGCCGCTCAGGGGGTTGTCAGAATGCTGCGCGCCACGGCCTCGCCCACCTTGATGCCGTCCACGCCGGCCGAGAGGATGCCCCCCGCATAGCTCGCGCCTTCGCCCGCCGGGTACAGGCCGGCGGTGTTGAGGCTCTGGAAGTCCTCGCCCCGGCCGATCTTGAGCGGTGACGAGGTGCGCGTTTCCACGCCGGTGAGCACGGCGTCGTGCATGTCGAAGCCCTTGATCTTGCGGCCGAAGGCGGGCAGCGCCTCGCGCAGCGCCTCGGTGGCGTAATCAGGCAGGGCCGCGCGCAGGTCGCAGGGCGTCACGCCGGGCTTGTACGAGGGCTCCACGCTGCCCAGCGCCTTGGAGGCGCGACCCGCGATGAAGTCGCCCACGAGCTGCCCCGGCGCGTTGTAGTCGCCGCCGCCCAGTACGTAGGCGTTGGCTTCCAGCTGGCGCTGCAGCACGATGCCTGCGAGCGGGTGGTGCTCACCGTCCTTCAAGGCCTCCACGCCGTGCGTGGCGCCGAGCTGGGCCTCGAACGCGGCGGGGTCGGTGGGGTAGTCCTGCGGATCAATGCCCACCACCATGCCCGCGTTGGCGTTGCGCTCGTTGCGCGAATACTGGCTCATGCCGTTGGTCACCACGCGGCCGGGTTCGCTGGTGGCGGCCACCACGGTGCCGCCGGGGCACATGCAGAAGCTGTAGGCCGTGCGGCCGTTGCTGGCGTGGTGCACCAGCTTGTAGTCGGCCGCGCCCAGCAGCGGGTGGCCGGCGTGGCGGCCCCAGCGCGCGCGGTCGATCACGCCCTGCGGGTGCTCGATGCGGAAGCCCACCGAGAACGGCTTGGCCTGCATGTGCACGCCGCGCTCATGCAGCATGGCGAAGGTGTCGCGCGAGCTGTGGCCCAGCGCCATCACCACATGGCGCGCCTCCAGCTCGTGGGTCTGGCCCGTGGCCTGGTCGAGCACGCGCAGGCCGCGCAGCTGGCGCTGGCCGGCGGTATCCTGCTCGATGAGCACGTCGGTCACGCGCTGCTGGAAGCGTACTTCGCCGCCCAGCGCGATGATCTGCTCGCGCAGCGTCTCGACCACCTTGACGAGCTTGAAGGTGCCGATGTGCGGGTGCGCCACGTACAGGATCTCGGGCGGTGCGCCGGCCTGCACGAACTCCTCCATCACCTTGCGGCCCAGGTGGCGCGGGTCCTTGATCTGGCTGTAGAGCTTGCCGTCGGAGAAGGTGCCCGCGCCGCCTTCGCCGAACTGCACATTGCTCTCGGGGTTCAACTCGCGCCTGCGCCACAGGCCCCAGGTGTCCTTGGTGCGCTCGCGCACCGTCTTGCCGCGCTCCAGCACGATGGGCCGCAGGCCCATCTGCGCCAGCACCAGCGCCGCGAAGATGCCGCAGGGCCCGAAACCCACCACCACCGGGCGCTCGCGCAGCCCGGCCGGAGCCTGGCCCACCGGGCGCCAGGCCATGTCGGGGGTGGGCTGGATGTGGGGATTGCCCGCGTGCCGTGCCAGCAGCGCGGCTTCCTGGGCAGGCTCGGCGAGGGTGATATCGACGATATAGACCGCCAGCAGGTCGGCCTTGCGCGCATCGAAGCTGCGCTTGAAGACGTGGACGTGGGCGATGCCGGCGGGCGCGATGCCCAGCGCCTGAGCGGCAGCGGCGCGCAGCGCAGCCTCGGGGTGGGTTTCGGGGTCGGTGGGCAGCGCGCCCAGCGGCAGCCGGATTTCAGAGAGACGGATCATGGTCTTGCGGGCCCGTGGTGATCGGGCAAGGGCAATGCGGAGACGCGAATTTTACCGACCGGAGGAATTTTGGGAGCGCGGACGCCCGCGCTCCGGGCCTGTTCAGGTCGGCAGGAAACCTTCCACCGACAGGTAGCGCTCACCCGTGTCGTAGTTGAAACCCAGCACCCGGGCACCTGCCGGCAGCTCGGGCAGTTTGGCGGCGATGGCGGCCAGCGTGGCGCCGCTGGAGATGCCCACCAGCAAGCCTTCCTCGCGTGCGCTGCGGCGGGCGAATTCGCGTGCCGCTTCGGCATCGACCTGGATCACGCCATCAAGCAGGCCGGTGTCCAGGTTCTTGGGGATGAAGCCCGCGCCAATGCCCTGAATGGGGTGGGGCGCGGGCTGGCCGCCCGAGATCACGGGCGAGAGCGTGGGCTCGACGGCAAACACCTTGAGCTGCGGGAACCGGGCCTTGAGCACGCGCGCCGTACCCGTGAGGTGGCCGCCCGTGCCCACGCCGGTGATGAGCGCGTCCAGCCCGTCGGAAAAGTCCGCCAGGATCTCCTGCGCCGTGGTGCGCACGTGCACGTCGATGTTGGCCGGGTTCTCGAACTGCTGCGGAATCCAGGCGCCGGGTGTTTGGGCCTTGAGTTCCTCGGCACGGGCGATGGCGCCCTTCATGCCCTTCTCGCGCGGCGTGAGGTCGAAGCTGGCGCCGTAGGCCAGCATCAGGCGGCGGCGCTCGATGCTCATGCTGTCGGGCATCACGAGGATGAGCTTGTAGCCCTTGACGGCCGCCACCATGGCCAGGCCCACGCCAGTGTTGCCGCTGGTGGGCTCGATGATGGTGCCGCCGGGCTGCAGCGCGCCCGATTTCTCGGCGTCTTCAATCATGGCCAGCGCGATGCGGTCCTTGATCGAGCCACCGGGGTTGCCGCGCTCGGACTTGACCCACACATTGGCCCCCGCGCCAAACAGGCGGTTGATGCGGATGTGCGGCGTGTTGCCAATGGTTTGCAGAACGTTTTCAACTTTCATGGCGTCTCCTGTGAAATGCGACAAGGGGTGTGGCCCGCATTTTGAACCAGGTGTTCTACCGCCATGGCGATATGGATATGCCTGTGCGTCAGGAGTGCAGGCCGATACCAGGGTGTGGCAAGGCTACGCTGGGGCAATCTCTACCCGCATCGCCCGTTCCACCGGGATGATCCGCACCTGCAGGGGCAAACCCAGTGCAATGGTCTGCGCATTGGTGGCTGTGTGCAGCGTGACCTCGGTGCAGGTGTAGCTGGCGGCCCGGCCACTGCGCCACACGGCCAGCGCAAGGGGCAGCATCCATTGGTCGGCCAGGTGCGGGCCCAACGCGCCGTGGCTGCGTTGGTAGGTACGGATTTCATTCGCCAGGCGCTTGGCCACTTGCTCGGCCGACAGGCTGCGTTCGCCCAGCTGGCAAAAGACTTCGGTGACATGGGCATGCTCCAGCGTTGCCAGCAGCGCGTTGCCTGGACCTTCGTTCTGGCGCGTGGGGGGCTGGCGCAGCTGGCCTGCCTCAAACGTCCAGCCCATGCGCTGGCCCAGCGTCTCCAGTTCACGCGGCGCGATACTGCGTGCCAGGCCGGGCGCCAGCGCTTCGCCCCAGGCGTTGAGCAGCGGTCCGCGCTCCTGCACATCCACCGGAGCCAGCGCCTGCGGGTCGGGCGCGATGTGCGCCACCAGCTCGCCACCGCCCGCAGGAAAGAAGCCACGGCGTTTGAGATCCAGCTCCAGCCCCACGCCCAGCCGCCGCACCAGCGGGGCAAAGGCGCGCTCCAGAAAATCAAACGGCGGCGCCATCGGGTTGTGCGTGCCGCCCATCAATTCGACCTTGCTGGGGGCTTCGGCCAGCATCAGCGCGGGCAACACGGTTTGCAGCACCAGCAGGCAACTGCCTGCAGTGGCAATCTGAAAACGGTAGTCGCCCGATCGCACTTCGCCGGGCGTGAACAGCAGTGTTTGCGAATTCAGCTCCGCCCCCTCAGCCCGCCCACCGCACACGGCCACGGCCGCCTGCACGCAGGCCAGGTGCTGGCGCATCAGCCCCGGCTTGGGCCGCCCGGCACGGATGCGGGTGATGTGCAGCGGGCGGCCGGTGACCATGGACAGGGCGAGGCCCGTGCGCAGGATCTGGCCGCCGCCTTCGCCGGTGGAGCCGTCGAGGTTTAGTGAGTGCACCTTCATTCAATATTTTTTG
>JAEUOZ010000060.1 GCA_016790225.1 Rubrivivax sp. | reverse complement strand
TCGAGCCGGCCGGCTCCTGCAGAGAGGGCAACTGGACGGTTTCTCCCTGGGAAACGGGGCAGGCCGGGGTCACATCCCACGCCAGGTACCAGTTGGCTTGGCTGGGGTTGTGGTACGCGACCGCATGCAGGCGATGCCCCTGCAGCGTGGCGGCGCGAAGGCTCGCCACGGCGCTGGTGTCACGGCCGTGCTCCACGTCGATGCGGCAGACGAGGCGATCGCGCTCGTAGCGCAGCAAAGAGAGCGCATTGTCGGGATGGCGGCGGAGAAAGACGAAGGTCGCCGCATCGCGGACCAGGACCTTGACCGGTACCCCGGGCACGTTGATCGACAGCCGGTGGCCCTGCTCGCGCGTGAGCGTGGGCTGACCAGCGTTGTCGAAGGCCACGATGCCAGCGCTGGCTGGCAGGAGCGGCACGGCCGGACCCATCATGGCGCGAGGTTGCCCCGGCGTGGCCGGGCCCGGGCCACCTGCCGCGGCAGCCAACTGGCTGGCGAGCGTCGCGGTGTCTCCGCTTCCGACGAGCCTGGTTTCCGCCGTTGCCGACGCGGCGGCGGCGCGTGGCGCGAGCGCGCATGAAGTCAGGCCGCGGTACAGGTAGGCCTCGTACTCGTTCACGATCAGTGGCGGTGTCGCGCCGGGCGCCGATGCGCTGCTACGGGGGTACTTGAGGTAGCGCGCCGCGGGCGTGCGATAGCCCTCAAGCGCGGCCATCAGCCAGCGAACCAGGGGTTCCGCGCGCGTCTCGGTGCAGGCCAGATGCAGCGCGAAACCGAGGTCGTACGAACGCGCCGCCAGCTTCAGGCCCTTGCGGAAGTTCGGGAACGCGCGCACCTCGCCGGCATCGCCGCGGAAGTCCTCGAGGTGATGCAGCACCGCATACCAGTCGAAGCGGTCGGCGAGCCGGCCGCCGTGTTCCATGTAGGCGCGCACGCCGGCGATCATGTAGCCGGCGTGCGGCAGGTCGTTGGGCAGCGCCTGCTGCACCGAGTAGTTCCAGTACCAATGGCCGCTGACGGGCGCGAGCTGGCGGTGGCGCAGCAGGGCATGCATCGTGGCGTCGGCGGCGGCGAGATAGCGTTCGCGCTCGCCCGGGTCGAAGACCCGGAGGCTGGCGCGTTGGATCTGCCCCGCCAGGTAGGCCGCGGGGTTGAACGTGTCGTAGCGGCGGTCGGCGGTGGCCAGCGAGTACGGCGCCATACCTGACGGCGAGGCGATGCCTGGGTCGAGGTACGGGCGCACGGCGGCATGCACGACCTCGCGGATGCGCTCGCGCGGCGCTCGCGCGTCCCGCTCGGCCCACGTGAGCAGCGCGTCGACGACGATGGCCGTGGTGATCGTGTACTCGGTATGGGCCGGATTCGTCGAGCCGTCGTCGTAGGCGTCCCAGGCCACGGGCAGGCCCCAACCGATGACGCCGTCGCCGTTGTTGTCGGCGTTGGCCAGCAGCCACTCGCCCGCGACGCGGGTGAGGTCGGTTTCGCCGGCCCGCCAGGCGCGGCCGCGGCGCTCGAGTTCCGCAAGCAGCACCATCGCGTAGGACTTGGGCACGTCGCCTGCGGCGTTGCCCGGGTAGTCGGTGATGCCGAAGCCGGGGCGCTGTGGCGGCAGGGCGGCGTGAATCTCGGACGCTGCGGCCGTGGCCAGGGCGCGAAGGTCGGGCTCGGCCGCGCGCGGTGAGCAGCCGAGCATGCCGACCGCCCATGCAGCAGCCAGCCAGGCGAGGGCGGAGCGCTTTGGCGCCCTCATCGCCCCGATTCCACGAGCATCGCCCGCGACAGCGCCATCTCCTCCTGCAGCCACTGCCGCAGCGCGCACAGCGCCGGCAGCTCCGCGTGCTGCGGCGGGTAGACGAACCAATAGGGCGCCGGTTCGCCGTCGGCCAGGGTCAGCGGCGAGAGGCGCACCAGTCGCCCGGACTGCAGCGCGTCCGCCGCGAGCAGTTCGCTCGCCAAGGCCACGCCGAGGTCCTGCTCTGCCGCCTGCAGCATCAGGCCGGCGTCGTTGAACTCGGCCACCGTCTTGCCGCGCAGCTTGCAGCCGCACAGCGAGAGGAACTGGTTCCACTGGTCGGCGCGGCCCAGCAGCGGCTCGGCGGCCAGTGCCGTGTGGTCACCGGGTCGGATGCGTGCCGCACGCCCCGGCGCGCCCACGGCGATGAGGCTGGAGGTGACGAGCTGCTCGCCCTCCAGACCCCGCCAGGGGCCGGTGCCGCTGCGCAACGCGCCGTGGAAGCCCTCGCGCTGCAGGTCGATGACGGCCTGCGAACTGTGGATCTCGAGCGTGATGCCCGGGTGGCGCTCGCGCCAGCGAGCCATGCGCGGCAGCAGCCAGCGTTGCGCGAAGGAGGGCAGCACGGTGATGCGCAGGGTCTGCACCTTGCCCTCGGCGGCGAGCGTCGCAGCGCGCACGCCCTCGTCGAGCATCGACAGCGCCGCCTCCACCGAGCGTTGCAGCGCCGCGCCGGCGGCGTTGAGCGTGAGGCTGCGGCCGCGGCGCTCGAAGAGCGGGAAGCCCAGCTGCTGCTCGAGCTGCCGGATCTGCTGGCTCACGGCACTGTGCGTGAGGTGCAGGCGCTCGGCGGTGGCGCGCAGGTTCTGGCTGCGCGCCGCCTCGCGGAAGGTGGGCAGCGTGGACAGGGGAAGGCGACTCATGGCGGTGGGCTTCTCAGAGAGGCTTCTGGTAAGTCCATCTGCACAGAGTCACCAAGAATGGTCGCTTCACAAGGGATGTACTGCAGCATAAATTGACCAGCACTGCAACCCATCGCCATCAACGGAGCCCGTCATGTCCACCGCCGCTTGCTGCGCCCCTACGCTGGTCCCAGTCATCCCAGTCATTCCGGTCATCCCAGCCATCCCGGCCCTGCCGCCGATGCCGAGGGTCCTGCCCGGCGTGGCCACCGTCGCCTTGCGCCAGCCCGACAGGCGGCCGATCCGCCTGCACCGGTCCATGGGGTCGCGCGCTTGGGTCGCGATGGTCGAGGCCTGGACGGCGTGGCGCGCGGCGGCCAGGCAACGCGCCGAGCTGCGCGCCCTGGCGGCGCTGGACCGCCATGTGCTGCGTGACGTGGGCCTCGACGACCGCGTGCCGCGGCAACGCCTGCCGACTTGGCAGGACATCGAGCGCGCACACTGGTAGCGGGGCCGGCAAAAGCCTGCCGGCGACCCGCGCCCCGACCGTCGGGCCGGCCTTGCGGGGCCCGCTAGACGCGCGAGGTGGCCAGGCCGACGGTGCTGCGCAGCCGCTCGAGCAGCCGCGGCGCAATCTGCGCCAGCGGCAGCACCTCGTCGGCCGCGCCGTGCGCGATCGCCTCGCGCGGCATGCCGAAGACGACGCAGGTCGCCTCGTCCTGGCAGATGTTCCAGCTGCCGGCGTCGCGCATCTTGCGCATCGCCGTCGCGCCGTCTGCGCCCATGCCGGTGAGCATCACGCCGAGCGCGTTGCGCCCGACGACGCGTGCCGCCGACTCGAAGAGCACTTCCACCGAGGGCTTGTGGCGGTTCACCGGCTCGCCGTCGAAGACGCGGGCGATGTAGTTCGCGCCCGAGCGCTCCACGGCCAGGTGGCGGCCGCCCGGGGCGATGTAGGCGTGGCCGGGCAGGACACGTTCGCCGTCCTTGGCCTCGGCCACCGAGACCCGGCACAGCCCGTCGAGCCTGAGCGCGTAGCTGCGCGTGAAGCCGGGCGGCATGTGCTGCGTGATGAGCACGCCCGGCGCGTCGGCCGGCAGGTGCATGAGCAGTTCGCGCGTGGCCTCGGTGCCGCCGGTGGAGGCGCCGATGAAGATGAGCTTCTCGGTCGACAGGCGGCCGAGCGGGCTGCCGCCGACGGCGGGCGCCGCATGGCCGCCGACCCCGGGGCCGGCCGGGGCCATGACCGTGCCGTCTGCCGGGTTCGCTGCCGTCGGTGGTGGAGCCACATGCCTTTGCACCCGCGCGCGGGCTGCAATGCGGATCTTCTCGGTGATCTCGTCTCCGAGCTGGCGCAGGCCGTCGGTGAGCCCGATCTTCGGCTTGGCCACGAAGTCCACCGCACCGAGCTCCAGCGCCTTCAGCGTGACATCGGCCCCGCGCTCGGTGAGCGTGGAGACCATCACCACCGGCATCGGCCGCAGGCGCATCAGGCGGGCGAGGAAGTCGAGCCCGTCCATGCGCGGCATCTCGATGTCCAGCGTGATCACGTCCGGGCTGAGGTTGCGGATCATCTCGCGCGCCACCAGCGGGTCGCTGGCCGCGCCGACGCATTGCATGTCGTGCTGCCGATTGATGATCTCGGTGAGCAGGCTGCGCACGAGCGCGGAATCGTCCACCACCACCACGCGCGTCTTCATCGTTCGCTCCCTGTCGCCTCTTTCGCTTGCGGCGCGCCGGTTCAGAACAGGTCCACCGTGCCGCCGGCGCCGCCGGCCGCGCCGCTGCCGACCGCGCGCTGCGCGGCGCTGCGTTCCTGGGCGAGCAGCGCGTCGGTGTTGGTCGTGGCCAGGCGCTTGACCATCGCCTTGCCGCTGGCGGGCAGGAAGCACACCTTGCGCGGGTAGACGTCCATCACGTCCTTGCTGACGACGGTGATGCGCTCCGTGCGCAGGTACTCGAGCACGAACTGCGTGTTGCGCTCGCCGACGTTGAGGCTGCTCATGCCGCCGATCACGGCGCCGCCGCCGAAGACCTTCGCCTCCATCGTGGAGCGATTGGCGCCGCGCTTGACGAGTTCGCCGATCAGCTGGTCCATCGCGAAGTGGCCATAACGCCCGCTCGCGTCGGCGCCGCCGCCACCGGCGTCCGGCAGCAGGAAGTGGTTCATGCCACCGACGCGCTTCTCGCGGTCCCAGAGGCAGGCGGCGATGCACGAGCCGAGCGTGGTCAACACCAGCACGTCTTCGTCGTGCACGAAGAACTCGCCCGGCAGGACCTTCACGGCCTCCTTGCCGAAGTGCGCGTCCCAGAAAAAGAACGAGGCCTCGCCAGGCTTGCGCTGGCGCGAGCGCAGACGCTCCAGGCGTGCCTGCTGGTGCGCCTGCTGCTGGGCCATGCTGCCAGCCGTGAGTGGGGGGCCTGAAAGGGCGGAGGTTGCCTGCACGTCGGGCCTCTCAGACTCGCTCGTAGACGGTCTTGCCGCGCAGGCGGAAGAGCTCGCGCGCGTCGCTGAAGTTCTCCGAGTGCCCCACGTACAGGAGGCCGCCGGGCTTGAGCGCGCCGTGCATGCGCTGCAGCACCTGCCGCTGCGTGGGCGCGTCGAAATAGATCATCACGTTGCGACAGAAGATGACATCGAAGGGCTGGCCCAGGCGGGCCCAGTCGCCGTTGACGAGGTTGAACGTGGTGAAGCGCGTCAGCCGCGACAGCTCCGGCCGCACGCGGATGCGGCCGCTGTTGGCGCCGGTGCCACGCTGGAAGTGCGCGCGCAGGCGTTGCTCGGACAGGCCGCGCGAATCGGCCGCGTAGACGCCGCGTTCGGCCGTCGCGAGCACCTGCGTGTCGATGTCGCTGGCGAGGATCTCCACGCGCGCCGAGGCGCCGAGCGCCTCCACCACGGTCATGGCGATCGAGTAGGGCTCCTCGCCGGTGCTGGCCGCGCTGCACCACACGCGCAGACCCTGGGTCGCATGCGCGGCGCGGGCGCGCAGGTCCTCGGCCAGCGCCGGGAAGTGATGCTCCTCGCGGAAGAACGAGGTCAGGTTGGTCGTCAGGCAGTTGACGAACTGTTGCATCTCCGACTCGGCGGCGCTGCCGCCGGCCGCGACCGTGCGCTCCAGCTGCTGCAGATAGTCGGTGAAGGTGGCATGACCCGTCTCGCGCAGCCGGCGTGCCAGGCGCCCGTAGACCATCGCCTCCTTGCCGTCGGCGAGGTGGATGCCCGCATGGCGGTGGATGAGGCGCCGCACGAGGTCGAAGTCGCCCCGTGTCATGACGAATTCGGCATCGCCAGCGCCGTGCGCGCCGAGAGTCGGCACGACGGTTGTCGGCGCCTGGGTCATGGGCGCGAAGGCAGTCGGTTCGGGCATGGTCTGAGGGTCGGATGCGCGCTTCGGGACGCGCCGGAGGCTCGCGTCGAACTCGGGGCACCGCTGCCCCACCCGTTGTTTTCGGCCGGAAAGGCCGTCGCTCAAGGGTCGAACAGGGCGGCCAAGCGCCCACTGTTCCGCGGCAACGGCGGCATGGGGCGCTGCTAGACTGAAATTCGAGCGTGGCCCCCCAGGCCTCCTCCGGCGCGCCACGGGTGCCCGACAGCTCCCAACTGCAAGCTCCCAACTGCATCACCACAGCTCTTGAAGAGCCCTTCCTCCACCCCATTGCCGGGTCCGCTCCAGTTGGAGCAGGCCCTGCAGTTGCTCGCCCAGTCAGGGCGCACGCCGCCGGAAGGCGTGCCGGGCAGCGCGCCCTGGGTGCAGGGGCTCATCGATGCGCTCGTGGAGCTGTCCAGCCGCGACGCACTCACCGGGCTGGCCAACCGCCGCGCCTTCGAACTGGCCCTGGCGCGCG
This sequence comes from Rubrivivax sp., assembly GCA_016790225.1. The sequence continues at coordinate 160,958 of JAEUOZ010000060.1, read as the reverse complement.
AGGCCGACCGTGTCGCGCGCAGCGGCGAGCCGGCGCTGCTGCTGGTGCTGGACATCGACCATTTCAAGCGCGTCAACGACACCCACGGCCACGGTGCCGGTGACGAGGTGATCCGTGCCGTTGCGCTGGCCCTGCTGGACAGCGTGCGCCCGATGGACCTCGTGGCCCGCGTCGGCGGCGAGGAGTTCGCCATCATCCTGCCCAACTGTGGCAGTGCCTTTGGGCAGACGGTGGCCGAGCGCGTGCGCCGGCGCATCGAGTCCACCCCCGTGCAGGTTTCCCCGCTGCTGCAGGTGCCGGTGACGGCCAGCGTCGGCGGCGCCTTCGCGCCGCAGTGGGTGCGCAGCACGCCCGGGCTGTGGCTGGAACGCGCCGACCAGCAGCTCTACCGCGCCAAGGCGCAGGGCCGCAACCTCGTGCAGCTCGAGCCGGCCGCCATCTCGGTGGTGAGCAACGAAGAGAAGCGCCTGCTGTTCGACACCTTTCCGATGACGGACCACGAATGAGCCTCGCACCCGCGGACCTGCCTCCTGCCGCCGCGCCCGCCCCCCAGGGCGGTGCGGTGCGCACCGGCGTGCCGGTGCCGCACATCACCGCCATCACCAGTGGAAAGGGTGGGGTGGGAAAGACGTTCGTCGCCGCCAACCTGGCCGCGGCCCTGGCCCGTGCCGGCAAGCGCGTGCTCGTGCTCGATGCCGACCTCGGCCTGGCGAACCTGGACGTGGTGCTGAACCTGTACCCCAAGATCACGCTGCACGACGTGTTCACGGGCAAGAACACGCTGGCCGAGGCCATCCTGCCGGCGCCCGGCGGCTTCTCTGTGCTGCTGGCGGGCTCGGGCATGGTCGAGTACTCGCGCATGACGGCCGAGGTGCGCGAGCAGCTGCAGGCGCTCGTGAACGAGGTGTCGCCGAAGTTCGACCATGTGCTGCTCGACACCGGTGCCGGCATCTCCGATGTCGTGCTCTACACCGTCTCGCTCGCGTCGGAGGTGCTGGTGATCGCCACGCCCGAGCCGACCTCGCTCACCGACGCCTACGCGACCATCAAGGTGCTGGCCACCACGCAGGGCCGCAGGCGGGTGCACCTGCTCGTCAACCAGGTTCGCCGCCCCGGCGAGGGGCGCACGGTGCGCGCGCAACTGCAGCAGGTGGTCGACCGTTTCGTCAACCCGACTCTCGACACCAACACCGGTGCCGTGCGGCTGGAACTGCTGGGCGAGATTCCCATCGACCCGGCCGTGCGCGAGGCCGTGCAGCGCCGCCAGCTGCTGCTGGAGACGATGCCGGGCACTGCGGCGGCGATCGCGCTGGTCAACGCTGCGGTCAGAATGCCGTCGTGAGCAGCGCCGACACCCCCGTTCCCGACCCATCCCCCGCCAGCCCCGAACCCGCCCGCGACCCCGCCACGCCCTTTGCCCGCCTCGGCGGCGAAGCCGGCGTCCGGTCGTTGGTCGATCGCTTCTATGACTTGATGGACCTGGAGCCGGCTTACGCCGGCATTCGCCGCCTGCATCCGTCCACGCTCGACGGCTCGCGCGACAAGCTCTTCTGGTTTCTCTGCGGCTGGCTCGGCGGCCCCAACCACTACATCGACCGCTTCGGCCATCCGCGGCTGCGCGCGCGGCACCTGCCTTATGCCATCGACGTGGCCGAGCGGGACCAGTGGATGGCCTGCATGCGGCAGGCCCTGCGTGAGGAGCAGGTCGACACCGGCCTGGCCGACAAGCTGGCCGAGGCCTTCTTCGGCACCGCCGACTGGATGCGCAACCGATGAGCCCCCCGCCTCGGGCCCGGCGGGCGGCGGAGCGGGGCTGGCGTGGTCGCGCGGGGGCGGCGGTCGCCGCCTGGGCGCTGGCCGGCTGCGTGGTGGTGCCGGTGACGCGCGACGTCTACGACCCCGACTGCCGCCTCATGCGGCGCGAGGTGATGCTGGAGGCCGCGATGCTGGGCCAGTTCCACAGCTGCTCGGGCCAGGAGTGCTCGGCCCTGCTGGCCACGCTGGGCGTGGTGAGTGCGGCCACGCTCGTCGTCAGCGGCAGCCTGGCCGTGGTCGGCAACGTCGTCTACTGGCTGGAGCACGAGGCCAATTGCCGGCGGCGCAACGCGCCCCAGGCGCCCGTGCCCACGCCGCCGGCCGCGCCCGCCGCGCCGGGCACGACCCTCGGCCCGGCCGATCGCGCTGCCGCTGCCTAAGGCTGGCTGGCACGGGTCGAGCGCGCGCCGGCCCGGGCCTCCGAGCCCGCAGCGGCGTCAGCGCGGCGCACTGCCCAGCAGCACGATCAACGCCCCGGCGCCCCCCTGCGGGCCGCTCGCCTGCGCGAAGGCGATCACGGCATCGCTCTGCGCCAGCCAGCGTTGCACCTTGGCCTTGAGCACGGGTTCGCGGCCGGGCGAGCCGAGCCCCTTGCCGTGCACCACGCGCAGGCAGCGCCAGCCTTGGCGACGCGCACCAGCGAGGAAAGCGAACACCGCTTCGCGCGCCTCGTCACGGCGCAGGCCGTGCAGGTCGAGCTGGCCCTGGATGGACCATTGCCCGCGCCGCAGGCGCGCCAGCACGTCGGGCGGCACGCCCTCGCGGCGATAACCGAGCCCGTCGTCGGTGAGCAGCAGCGACTCGATGTCCACCGCGTCCGACCACGCTTCGCGCAGCGCCGCCTGCTCGTCGAGCTCGCGCTGGCGGGGCTCCGGCGTGGCGCTCGGCGGATCGTGCGGCCGTCGGTTGCCCGCATCCACCGGCGTCACCGGCCCCACGGCATCGGCAAAGGCGCGGCGCTCGCGCTCCCCGGCACGCCTACGCGCCGCCTCCAGTTCGCGTTGCGCGGCCTCGCGTTGCTCGCGCTCGCGCAAGGCCTCGCGCAGCGAGCCGAGCGACGCGAGGCCGCCGCGACCCGGCGAACGTCCTCCACCACCGGCCCCGCCCCGGTCCCGGCTCAAAGCAGCCCTCGTTCAGCAAACGAGACCACCTGCCCGCGCCCGACCACGAGGTGGTCGAGCACCCGCACGTCCACCAGTTGCAGCGCCGACTTCAACGCCTGTGTCACGAATTCGTCGGCGCGCGAGGGCTCGGCCAGGCCCGAAGGATGGTTGTGCGCCAGCACCACGGCCGCGGCGTTCAGCTCCATCGCCCGGCGCACGATCTCGCGCGGGTGCACGCCGGTCTGGTTGAGCGTGCCCTGGAACATCTGCTCCATCGCCACGAGGCGATGCTGGTTGTCGAGAAAGACGACGGCGAACACCTCGCGCCCGAGGCCGCCCAGGTGCAGGGCGACATAGTCCTTGAGCTTGGCCGGCGCGTCGAACACCGGCGCCGCGGCCAGCGGCTGCGCGAGCGCCCGCCGCGCAATCTCCATCACGGCCAGCAGCTCGGCCCGTTTGGCAGGGCCGAGACCCCTCAGCCCTTTGAGCGCGACGAGGCGCTCCGGTGTGCACCCCAGCAGCCCGGCGAAGCCCTGGCAGCGATCGAGCACCTGGCGTGCGAGTTCGAGCACGCCGACGCCACGCGAGCCCGTGCGCAGCAGCAGCGCCAGCAACTCGGCGTCGGCGAGCGCCTGGCTGCCGCGCGCGAGCAACTTCTCGCGCGGGCGCTCCTCGGTGGGCAATTGCTTCAGCATTGGGGGCAGGCCGCGTGGGCCCAGGCAAGGGTCGGGTCGGGCAGGCCCGCCGGGGGCCGTCGCTAGAATCCGCCCCAGTCTATGTGAGGCCCTCGCCTCGTCGGCGCGCCGGAACACCCTCCACCGATCGCCCTCTGAAGTCGGCCCGCCGGCTCCCCCCTGGTTCCCCAATTCGATGGCCCACCCTCTACGTGTCGAACCGGGGTCGTTCCTGACCCTGCACTACCGCCTCGCCGGCCCCGATGGGCAGCCGGTGGTGGATACCTTCGCCGACAAGCCGGCGACGCTGTCCATCGGTGCCGGCCAGCTCTCGCCGGCCATCGAGGCGCATCTGCTCGGGCTCGAAGAGGGCGCCGCCGCCAGCTTCGACCTTCCGGCCGGCGCGGCCTTCGGCGAGCGCAATCCCGAGCTCCTGCAGCGCGTGAAGCTCGCCCTGCTGCGCGACCTCGGCGACCCCGATGCCGACTACGGCGTCGGCGACGTCGTCGAGTTCCCCACGCCCGACGGTCAGGGCCGCTACGCCGGTGTGGTGCGCGAATGCGGCCCCGACTGGCTGCTCTTCGACTTCAACCACCCGCTCGCGGGCCGGGCCGTGCGCTTCGATGTCAAGCTGCTGGGGGTGTTGTGAGCACCGACCTGCCTACCCGCGACACCACCGGCCTGGCCGGCCCCAACCCAATCAACGGGCTGGACGTCGCCACTGGCTCGAATGCTTCGAAGGCCTCCAGCACCTCGAGCGGCCCGATCGGCGAAGTGCTGCTCGCCGAGCCGCGCGGTTTCTGCGCCGGCGTCGACCGCGCCATCGAGATCGTCGAGCGCGCGCTGCAGCGCTTCGGCGCGCCGATCTACGTGCGGCACGAGATCGTGCACAACACCTACGTCGTCAACGACCTCAAGGTGAAGGGCGCCATCTTCATCGAGGACCTGGCCGAGGTGCCGCCCGGCGCCACGCTCGTCTTCAGCGCCCACGGCGTGAGCAAGGCCGTGCGCAGCGAGGCCGCGCAGCGCGGCTTCCAGGTCTTCGACGCCACCTGCCCGCTCGTGACCAAGGTGCACGTGGAGGTGGCCAAGCTGGCCAAGGAAGGTTACGAGTTCATCATGATCGGGCACAAGGGCCACCCCGAGGTCGAGGGCACGATGGGCCAACTCTCCGAGGGCATCTACCTCGTCGAGGAGGTGGGTGACGTGGCCCGCGTGGCGCCGCGCGGCGAACGGCTCGCCGTGGTGACGCAGACCACGCTGTCGGTGGACGACGCGGCCGAGATCCTGGCTGCGGTGAAGGAGCGGTTCCCGCACGTGCGCGAGCCGAAGAAGCAGGACATCTGCTACGCCACGCAGAACCGACAGGACGCGGTGAAGGTGCTGGCGCCCGCGGTGGACGTGGTGGTGGTGGTGGGCAGCCCCACGAGCAGCAACAGCAACCGCCTGCGCGAGCTCGCCGGCCGGCTGGGCACGCCGGCGTACATGGTGGACAGCGCCGACGACCTGCAGAGTGCGTGGTTCGAAGGCCTGGACCGCGGCGCGCGTGTCGGCCTCACGGCAGGCGCCTCGGCCCCGGACATCCTCGTGCAGCAGGTCATCGCGCGCCTGCGCGAGCTGGGCGCGGTGTCGGTGCGGCAGATGAGCGGCGTCGTCGAGGACGTGCACTTCCCGCTGCCGCGCGGCCTGGGCGACCGCAGCATGAGCGAAGTGGCGGCGTCGCGATCCTGACGGCCGCCGGTCCGATCCGCGGGCGCAAGGCCTGCTTGCCGACGGCGCCGGAAGGGCGTGCGCAAACGGCGGGCGTGACGGCGGGCGTGAACGGCGGGCGGAATCGACCACGCGGTGCATCGGCCGGCGAACCGCGCCGATGACCCCTCTGCCTCGAACACGCGTTTCATCGATCGAAAGACTCCCATGCTCGACATCCAGCAACTTCGCCGCGACCTCGATGCTGTCGTCGCACAACTGGCGCGGCGCAAGAACCCGCAGCCCTTCCTCGACGTGCCGCGCTTCCAGGCCCTGGAGGCCGAGCGCAAGCAGATCCAGACGGCCACCGAGAACGCGCAGGCGCGCCGCAACGCCCTGAGCAAGCAGATCGGCCAGGCCAAGGGCAAGGGCGAGGACGCATCGGCCCTGATGGCCGAAGTGAACGGCTTGGCCGCCGTACAGCAGAGCGGCGCCGACCGCCTGGAGCAGATCCAGGCCGAGATGTCCGATCTGCTGATGTCGCTGCCCAACCTGCCGCATGCCAGCGTGCCTGACGGCGCCGACGAACACGGCAACGTCGAGGTGCGCCGCTGGGGCGCACCACCCACGTTGGCCTTCACACCGCGCGACCATGTCGACCTCGGCGCGGCGCTGGGCCTCGAGTTCGAGACGGGCGCTTTGCTCGCCGGTTCGCGCTTCACCTTCATGCGCGGCAAGGTGGCGCGCCTGCACCGCGCGCTTGCGCAGTTCATGCTCGACACGCAGACGCAGGAGCACGGCTACACGGAGTGCTACACGCCCTACATCGTCAACCGCGAGATCCTCGAAGGCACGGGGCAACTGCCCAAGTTCAAGGACGACATGTTCTGGGTGTACAGGGGTACCGACGGCTCCGCCGCGGCGGGCGGCGGTGACGGCCCCGATGCCGAGGCGGCAGCGACCGAGCAGTACCTCATCTCGACGAGCGAGATCTCGCTCACCAACACCGTGCGCGAGCAGATCCTCGAGGCGGGAGCGCTGCCCATCCGCCTCACCGCCCACAGCCCGTGTTTCCGCAGCGAGGCCGGCAGCGCCGGGCGCGACACGCGCGGCATGATCCGCCAGCACCAGTTCGACAAGGTCGAGATGGTGCAGGTCACGCACCCCGAGAAGAGCTACGAGGCGCTGGAGCAGATGGTGGGCCACGCCGAGGCCATCCTGCAGAAGCTCGAGCTGCCGTACCGCGTGGTCGCGCTGTGCAGCGGCGACATGGGTTTCGGCGCCGCCAAGACCTACGACCTCGAGGTCTGGCTGCCGGCGCAGGACACGTACCGCGAGATCAGCTCGTGCAGCAACTGCGAGGCCTTCCAGGCGCGGCGCATGAAGGCGCGCTTCCGCAACGCGCAAGGCAAGCCCGAGCTCGTGCACACGCTGAACGGCTCGGGCCTGGCGGTCGGCCGCACGCTGGTGGCGGTGCTCGAGAACCATCAGAACGCCGACGGCAGCGTGCGCATTCCGGCGCCGCTTCGGCCCTACCTCGGCGGCATGGAGGTGATGAAGCCATGAGTACATCGAGCGCGGGTGCTGCACTGGATGCGGCCGAGATCCAGCGGCTCGCCACCTCGTTGCTGGCAGCCTGGGACAGCGCGACCTGCGTGCCGGTGCCCTCCGCCGCGCCGGGTGGCATCGACACGGCAAGTGCCTACGCCGTCGGCGAGCGCCTGCGCCAGATGCGCCTGGCGCGCGGCGAGAAGACGGTGGGCTGGAAGATCGGCTTCACCAACCGTGGCATCTGGGAGCGCTACGGCGTCTACGAGCCGATGTGGGCGCCGGTGTACGACACCACGGCCGCGTTGCTCGACAGTGCCGAGTGCACGCTCTCGCTGGCAGGCCTTTCGCAGCCGCGGCTCGAGCCGGAGGTGGTGTTCGGCGTCGGCCGCACGCCGAGTGCCGGCATGTCGCTCGAGGAACTGCGCGGCTGCATCAGCTGGGTGGCCCACGGGTTCGAGGTCGTGCACACGCACTTCGAGGGCTGGCGCTTCAAGGCGCCGGACACCGCCGCCGACTTCGCACTTCATGGCCGGCTTCGCGTCGGCCCGCGCCGGCCGGTGGCCGACTGGCCTACGCTCGCGGCCGACCTCTCGGCCCTGCAGGTCGAACTGGCCTGCAATGGCGAGGTGAAGGACCGCGGGCAAGGCGCCATCGTCCTCGACGGCCCGCTGCATGCGCTCAAGGCCATGGTCGATGCGATGGCGCGCACCACGCCGCAGTGGGCGATCGTGGCGGGCGAGTACGTCACCACGGGCACCATCACCGATGCCTGGCCGCTGGTGCCCGGCCAACGCTGGAGCACGCGCCTGTCGGACCCGCGCCTGGCCGGGCTGACGCTTCTGACGCAGGAGTGAACCCGGCTGGCGACGAGGCACCCTGACGAGGCCCAAGGCGCCCCTACAATGCGCCTCCCCGACGACCCCAGGGCGGCCCTGCCAAGCGCAGTGCCGGTGCAGGAAAGGTGGCAGAGTGGTCGAATGCGCCGGACTCGAAATCCGGTGTACGGTTTTACCGTACCGAGGGTTCGAATCCCTCCCTTTCCGCCAGCAAACACGCCCGCGAGCCGCGGGCGTTTTTCATGGCTGCATGGCTTGGGGCAGGGATCCTGCGATCAGGCTCCATCGAAGCGGCCCAGGTGATGCAAGAACGGGTCGAGACGGCCAGGAAGTGCCGCAAGGCCTGGGCCTGACGGCAGAGCCACCAAGCTCAGCGGCTCTGCGGGCCAGGGGGCTCGCGCCGGGCCGATCACGGAAATGCACACTTTCGGCGTCGCGCCGCCCATGTCCCCCCAAGGACAAGGGGCGTTTGCCCCTTGCCCGTGCGCTGGGGCTCGTGGTGGGCGCCGCTACACTTCCGGGCTTTCCCTGAAGCGGCTTTGCATGCGGCAGATTTACGAATACCACCCGGTGATTGGTTTTCGGTTCATTCCGGAAACCAAGGTCCGCATGCCGCATGAAGGGGGTGGTTATCTGATCCGCACCAACGAGACCGGTTTCAGGAGTGACCGGCCGTTTGATGCTGCAAAGAAACCCGGCAAGAAGCGCGTCCTTCTTTTTGGCGATTCCTTCACGGCCGGTGAAGGTGTTTCCAACGGGCAGCGCTACAGCGATTATCTGGAAAAACTGCTGCCGGGTTGCGAATTCTTCAATTTCGGACTGCCGGCAACCGGTCTCGATCAGCACTACCTGATCTACAAGGAATTTGCGCAGAACATCGATCACGATCTGCTGGTGATCGCCGTGTTTGTCGAGAATGTGCGGCGCGTCGGTTCACGCTACCGCTATTTTCACAACGAGGCCGGCGAGAATGTGCTCTACGCCAAGCCTTACTACACGCTGGAAGGTCAGGCGCTGCAGCTTCACGGCGTGCCGCCGCCCAAGCTGCCGGTCGATCCCGCTGAACTCAGCGAAGACCAGCGTTCGCACATCTTCGTCACTGAACGGTTTCCCCGTCTGAAGAAGCGCTACAACCAGCTCAAGAATCACCCGAAGTTCGATTCTCTGTTTGTCCGCAGCGGCTTGAAGGATCAGTTTCTCAAGCTCACGGGATATCAGCCGGTCAAGGAATACGATGATCCCGATCACCCTGCCTGGCAGGTGATGCGTGCGCTGATCCGGCAATGGATTGCCGGGCATCCGAAGCCGGTGCTGCTGATGCCCATTCCCTTGCACCATTATGTCTACGGGCTGGCCAGCGCAAAGCCTTATCAGGCGCGGCTGCGCGAGGCGACAGAGTCCGCCGGCGGCCGTTTCATCGACCCGCTGGAAGGCCTGATGGCGCGGCCCCTGGGCGAGCGCAAGGCCTTGTACTACCCCAACGACGGGCACCTGACCAAGGCCGGCAACGAAGTGCTGGCACAGGTGCTGGCACCTTCCTTTTCACAAGTTCTGTCGATCCCACTGGCCACATGAGCAAAACCATACTGGGCATCAGCGCCTTCTATCACGATTCCGCAGCGGCTCTGGTCCAGGATGGCCAGGTCGTCGCCGCGGCGCAGGAAGAGCGCTTCACGCGCAAGCGGCACGATCCGCGCTTTCCGAACCACGCCATCAACTACTGTCTGGAAGAAGCCGGCATCGAGGCTTCGGACGTGGATGCGGTGGTGTTCTACGACAAGGCGATGGATACCTGGGACCGCATCGTGCGCAACTGCATGTATGCCGGCCCCTCGTCGGCGGATCAGTTTTCGCGCGCGGCGCAGTCGGTTCTGGGCATCAAGGCCTGGGTGCAGGATCATGTGCAGCACGCGATGGGCGGGGTCGGCAAGCTGGGCCGCGTGCTGTTCACCGAGCACCACATGGCGCACGCGGCTTCGGCCTTTTATCCCTCGCCCTTCCCGGAGGCCGCGATCCTCACGCTGGATGGCGTGGGCGAATGGTCGACCACCTCGCTGGGCCATGGCCAGGGCGACAAGGTCGAGTTGTTCGAGGAAATCGATTACCCGCATTCGCTGGGCCTGCTGTACAGCGCCTTCACCTACTACTGCGGGTTCAAGGTGAATTCCGGCGAATACAAGCTGATGGGCCTGGCGCCCTACGGCCGCCCGATCTATGCGGACAAGATCAAGCAGCACCTGATCGATCTGAAGGCGGATGGCTCCTATCGCCTCAATCTGGATTGTTTCGGCTTCATCGACGGCGATCGCATGACCAATGCGAAGTTCGACGAGCTCTTCGGCGGCCCGGCCCGCCAGGCCGAGACCCGCATCCGCCGCAAGGACATGGACATGGCGGCCTCGATCCAGGCCGTCACCACCGAAGCCGTGCTGGGTCTGGCGCGCCGTGCGCGCGAGCAGACAGGCGCCCGGCACGCGGTGCTCGCGGGCGGCGTGGCGCTGAACTGCGTGGCCAACGGCGTGCTGCAGCGCTCCGGCATCTTCGACGACATCTGGATCCAGCCGGCCGCCGGCGATGCCGGAGGCGCGCTCGGCGCGGCGCTGCTGGTCAATCACACCTACTTCGGCGAGCCGCGGGAGCTGCCCAGCGATGGCCGCGACAGCCAGCACGGCAGCTACCTGGGCCCTGCCTTCAGCAACGGCGAGATCAATGCCTTCCTGACGCGCCACGATTACCCGGCCGAGCGCATCAACGACAAGGAAGCGCGTGCCCAGGTGGTGGCGCAGGCCTTGTCCGAAGGCAAGGTCGTGGGCTTCTTCTCGGGCCGCATGGAATTTGGCCCACGGTCGCTGGGCGCGCGCTCCATCCTGGGCGATGCACGGGGCCGCGACACGCAGAGCAAGGTCAACCTCAAGGTCAAGTACCGCGAATCGTTTCGTCCGTTTGCCCCGGCCGTGCTGGCCGAGGACGTGGAACAGCACTTCGAGCTGCGTGGCGAGAGCCCCTACATGCTGCTGGTGGCGCCGGTGCGCGAGGACAAGCGCCTGCCCATGCTGCCCGGCCTCTTCGAGAGCGATGACGACGACGACCTGCTGCGCATCGTCAACCAGCCGCGCTCGGATCTGCCGGCGATCACGCACGTCGACTACAGCGCCCGGGTGCAGACGGTCGATGCTCGCGACCAGCCCGAATTCCACCGCCTGCTCAAGGCCTTCAAGCAGATCACCGGCGTGGGCGTGCTGGTGAACACCTCCTTCAATGTGCGCGGCGAACCCATCGTGTGCTCGCCCAAGGACGCCTACACCTGCTTCATGCGCACGGAGATGGATGTGCTGGTGCTGGAGGACTTCGTGCTGCGCAAGGAGCAGCAGCCCCGCTTTGACGACAACGACGACTGGAAGAAGGAATACGGCAATGACTGACCAGGCCAAGGCGCAGCGCGAGATCGCGCGCTTCTTCACCGAGCAGATGATGCCGCTGGCCGAGCGTCTGAAGGCCGACCGCGTGAAGCTGCTGGATCCAGGCCCGCAGCCCGGCGCGGCCAGCTACTTTGTCAAGCGCACGCAGCGCAGCATGTCGCGCGAGGACTTCGAGCGCGGTGGCCTCACCTCGCCCGAGCGCGCGGAGGCCGAGATGAAGGCTGTCTGGAGCCAGGCCGCAGGCCACCCGCTCGCGCCGCTGGCGCCCGCCGTGGCGCGCCTGGCCGGCGAGCTGCGCCAGGGTCAGACGCAGAGCAGCGACGTCTCGCAGTTCGTCTACGCGATGTACTGATCCGCCGATCCGATGATTTCCAACGGGCCCTGGGGCAAGATCGAGCGCCGATTGTCCCGAAGCCTTGCGCGGCGCATGGTGCGCTTGCGCAACCCGCAGCCCATGGTCAGCTTCACCTTCGATGACGCACCGCACACGGCCTGCACGCAGGGCAGGCGTCTTCTTGAGCAGCACGGCGCGCGCGGTACCTTCTATGTCTGCGGCGGCCTGACCGATCAGCGAACGCCCGAACTCATGCACTCGCTGGACGAGTTGCGCGCCTTGCATGCCGCAGGCCATGAGCTGGGCTGTCATGGATTCCAGCATGTCGACTACCAGTCGCTCAGCCGCCAGCAGCTGCAGTCGGACGTGGAGCGCAACCTGCAGTTTCTGCAGCAGCTGGGCGTCTCGGCGCAGGACCTGAACTTTGCGTATCCGTTCGGCTGTGTCAGCCCGGGTGTCAAGGGCTGGGTCGCGCGTCGCTACACCAGCTGTCGCGGGGTCACCGATGGCCTGAACGTCGGCGAGACCGACCTGAACCTGCTGAAGTCCTGCCGCCTCTACGAAGGTGTGCTCACGCCGGCGGCCGTGACGGCCCTGCTCGAGGATGCGGCGCGCCAGTGTGGCTGGCTGATCTTCTTCACGCACGGCATCGAGGACCAGCCCACCGAATATGGCTGCACGCCGCAGTTGCTGGAGCATGCGCTGAGCGCTGCGCGCCAGGCGGGTGTGCAGGTGCTGACCGTCAGGCAGGCCCTGCAGCAGGCGCTCGAACAGCCCTGAACCTCAGGCCGGCGTTTTCCGCCGCAGTGCGCCGCACTCCGAAGCACTCCGACGCACTCCGACGCACTCCGACGCACTCCGACGCGTAGAGCGCGTCAACACCCGCTGTCCATCCCTTCGCCGTTTCAGGGTCGCGCGGGACTGTCTGCCTTCGCCTCGCGCGCTGGCGCTGCCACGGTATCGGATGGCGGAAACAAGGCGGCCTTGGGCACCAGGAAGCGCGCGCCATGCGGCGCCGTCCAGCTCAGCCGCAGCAAGGGCGCAGAGGCGCCGGATTCACTGGCTGGGGCAGCGGCCGGCTGCCGCAGTTCGACGGTGATCGGATGAAAGCGCCCGGCCGAGAGCTGCACGGTGCGCGCAGGTTCTCCGGGCACGGGCGCGCCGTCCAGCAGCAGCTGCCCGCTCACCTTGATCAGCGCCGGCCCGGGCTCGACATGGAAGGCGTAGGCGCCGCTGATCGCGGGCTTGACCCAGCCGCTCCAGCGGACGCCTTTCCAGCCACCCGCAGCGGGGCTGTCGGCACGCGCCGGCCATTCGTGCTCGATCGGGCCTTCCTGCCGCACCAGGCCGGGCGTGCCCGCAAGACCCGCGTCGGCAAAGTACTCGGCGCGCAGCCCGCTTGCCACGGCGCCCCGGCTGCTGCAGAGCATGGCGCGCTCGTCGGCCTTCTGCAGCTCGGTGGCCATGCGGTCTGCCGGCGCGGCGGGTGCTGCGCCGGGCGCAGCGGCACGTGGCGGCTCTTCGCGCCCGGCAGGGCCGCAAGCTGCCAGCGCCAGCGCGGCGCATGCGCACGGGCCGCGGACGGCGAGGGTCAGACGATCCAGCATCCCAGGATTCTGTGTCCCTGCGTCGCCCGGGTGTAAGCGGCTGTGGATCGGGAACCGATACCCTCCAAAGGGTGAATTCACGCAGGCCGTTCTCCCTGTCATCGTCGTGCCGCGGCGCTCAGGTCTGCGGCTGGCTGGGCCAGCGCGGGTTGTGGCTGGCCGCGCGAGCAGCCGGTCCTGCCGCTGCAGGCCGGTCGTGCAGTGGCCTCGACATCAAAGATCATCAAATGAAACGTTGGGTTCGATCCGGGTCGCTCGGCGGCCTGCTGGTCATCATGCTCGGCCTGTGCGGGCCTGCGCAGGCCCTGGAGCCGAGAGTGCAGATCTCTCCCGGCCGGCCGCATGTCGACGTGGTCCACGAAGGGCGCAAGGTGCGCATCCAGCGCATCCAGGATGTGCACAACCGCCTGCTGGACGACGATGCGCGCACCTCGCGGCCTTGCCCGCCCGCCTGCATCCAGCCCATGCTCGCCGCGCCCGGTGTCGAGACCGTTGGCGAGCTTGAACTGCTGGACTTTCTCGCGCGGGACGTGCAGGCCGGAACGGGCCTGCTGCTGGATGTCCGCCTGCCCGAGCTCTATCGCCTGGAAACGGTGCCCGCCGCCCTGAACGTTCCCCATTCGGTGATGCGTGCCGACAACCCGCATATCGATCGCATCCTGCTCGCGCTCGGCGCCAGCCGTACCGGCTCGATCTGGGACTTTTCCCAGGCGCGCACGCTGACGCTCTTTGCCAGCGGCCCCTGGAGCGATGAAGCGGTGCAGGCCGTGCTCGCGCTGCGCGCCCTGGGCTATCCACCCACCCGGATGCGCTTCTATCGCGGTGGCCTGCAGGCCTGGCGGATGCTGGGCTTGACGACCGTCGTGCCGGGCCGCGGGACATGAAGGTTTGATCTGTCGCCAGCCCAGCTCGCTTTTCGGTCAACAGGCGGTTTCAGTTCGACAAGCGCTCCTACAATCCGTGACAGGCCCGCATGCATGACATGCCGGCCGACCCTCAGTGACGATCGGTAGCGATGTTCGCGCGGTTCCTGTGCCGCACGGAGTTTCCAGAGCGCAGCCCCCGCTGGCCACGGCCCGCCGGGGCAGCCTTGCGGTCGGCGCACTGCCGTCGGCTGCGGTGGCGGTTGGCAGCGCCTGCGGGTGCGCGGCCAGCGGCGCCGATCGCAGGCTGTCGATCACCCTGGCCGTGCGCGGCCCTCGCCAGCAAGCACTGCTGCAAGCCTTCGTGAATGGTCCTGGGCGTGGCTTGTTCGTGCTGCGCGAGGCCTGTGGGGCCCAGGTCATGATTGCCGATCTGGATGATCCGGCGTCGCGCCTTCAGTTGCGCGCCTACCAGCAGCAGTTCCGGCGGCCCGGTCTGGCCCTGGCCACGCGCGATCCAGGCTGGCCGGACACGGTCTGGGTGCCCAAGCCCGTGAAGTTCGAATCCCTGGTGGCGGCAGGGGCCCAGGTTCGGCGGCTGCTGGGTGAATTGCCCGGCGACACCGCCGCCCAGCCTTTGTCTCCGCTCTCCGCGGGTCCGGGCTTGAAGCCCGGCCTGATGCCACGTGTGTCGCGGGCGGGCGTCGATGGCGGTGGCGGCTCCAAGACGCTCTGGGTGGCTCTGGGCTTGCTGGCCATCGCCCTGGCGGCCTCGCTGATGGGCTGGCGGCCCGCGCCCGAGAGCCGCCGCGCGGAGATCTCGCCCGGGCCGACGTCCGGCATCCAGCCCGCGACCGAGGCCCTGCTGAATCGGGCGGTGCAGGATTCGCTGCGCGACTTTCGTGCGCAGAAGCCGGCCAAGGACGCCCTGTCCCTGTTGCTGCTGAGCGAAGTGCGTCTGCGCGAAGAGCTGGCGTCACGCGCCGAAGCGCAGCAGGCATCGTGGCTGGCGCTCGGGGGCGGCCAGGCGATGCCCGTGCGCGGCGTCGCGGCCAACCGGCTGCCCTGGGCGCAGCTGCCCGTGGCACCCGAAGGCGCCGATGCCACGCTGCGGGCGGCGCTGCACCAGGCGGTCGCGCTGGCGACGAAGGAACCCGCCACGGCCGGACGCCGCTGAAGCGCGCCTGCAGGTTCTGCGGCCCCGGGGCGAGAGCGTGGCCCTGATCGTGACCCTGAACGTGATCTTGACGCGATCGTGAAGAGAGCCCGCGCTCGATCCGTACAAATGTGAGCAGAGGTGTCCGGCCCTTGCCAGCCCGGGGCGCCAGGAGTAAGGTTGCCTTGCCTGCGATGCAGGCACCTTGATGACGGCGCAGTCTCTGCGCGTCAGGAGCCCGGGACTGATTCTCTCCTGAGCCCCATCGGTGGCGTGTCCACCCACCCCCTCGGCCCTTCGGGGTCCGAGGGGGTTTGTCCTTCTGGGCAGCAACGCGCCCGCCCTCAGCCCCTGGCCGCCTGCGCGATCAGGTGCGCCGCCTTCTCGGCAATCATGATGGTGGGCGCATTCGTATTGCCGCTGACGATGCGCGGCATGATCGAGGCATCCACCACGCGCAGGCCCTGAACGCCATGCACGCGCAGCTGGGCGTCCACCACATCGTCCGGTCCCGGCCCCATGCGGCAGCTGCCCACCGGGTGGTAGATGGTGTCGGCGTGGTTGCGGATGAACTGCTCGATCTGCTCGTCGCTCACGGCGTCGGCTGAGTTGGGCAGTTCGCGACCACCGAGCGCCGCCAGCGCCGGCTGCTTCAGCACGCCGCGCATGAGCTTGAATCCGCGCACCAGCCGGTCCACGTCCTCATGATCGGCCAGGAAGGCCGGATCGATGCGCGGCGGGGCCAGCGGGTCGGCGCTGGCCAGCTTCAGGCTGCCGCGGCTGCGCGGCTGCAGCAGGCACACATGACAGGAATACCCGTGGCCGAAGACGGTGCGCCGACCGTGATCGACCAGCTTGCCGATCACGAAATGCAGCTGCAGATCGGGCACGGTTTCCTGCGGGCGGCTGCGGATGAAGCCACCCGATTCGGCGAAGTTGGTGGTCAGCATGCCGCTGCGCCTGGCGCGCCACTCCATCACGCCGGCCAGCGCCTGGCGCAGGCCGCTCAGGCTGATGCCGAACAGGTCCTTGATGTGCGGCGCATCCACCACCTGCACCACGTCCACGTGGTCGTGCAGATGCTGGCCGACGCCCGGCAGATCGACCTTCGGCTCCACGCCCAGCTGCTGCAGGTGCGCGCTCGGCCCGATGCCGGAGAGCATCAGCAGCTGCGGCGACTGCAGCGCGCCGGCCGACAGCAGCACCTCGCGGCGCGCCTGGAAGATCTGCCGACGGCCCGCCACGATGGCCTCCACCCCGGTGGCGCGCCGGCCCTCTATGATGACCCGGGCCGCCTGCGCGCGCGTGATCACGGTGAGATTGGGTCGGCTGAGGTGGGGCGTCAGGTAGGCCTTGGCGGCGCTGAAGCGTTCGCCCTGGCGGTGGGTCACCTGGTAGTAGCCCACGCCTTCCAGTTCCGCGCCATTGAAATCCGGATTGGCCGGATAGCCGGCCTGCACGCCGGCCTCGATGAAGGCGCGGGCATGTCGATTGGGGCTGCGCAGATCCATGACGTTCAGCGGGCCGCCGCTGCCGTGGAAGGCATCGGCGCCGCGCTCGTTGTGCTCGGCCCGCTTGAACCAGGGCAGCACCTCGTCCCAGCCCCAGCCAGGGTTGCCCTGCGCCGCCCAGTGCTCATAGTCGCTGCGATGGCCGCGGGCATAGATCATCGCGTTGATCGAGCTGGAACCGCCCAGCGTCCTGCCGCGCGGCTGGTAGCCGCGGCGGCCGTTCAGGCCCGGCTGCGGCACCGTCTCGAAGGACCAGTTGAGCTTGCGGTAGCCGGGCCAAAGCGGGTTGGCCAGCAGCGCCAGCCCGGCAGGGCAGTGGATCAGCACGCTGCTGTCGGCCTCACCGGCCTCCAGCAGGCAGACGCTGGCCTGCGGATCCTCGCTCAGGCGCCCGGCCAGCACGCAGCCGGCGGAGCCTCCGCCCACGATGAGGTAGTCAAACATGCTTGTCTCCTGCGGCGCTCGCGCGGGCGCCTGATGTCGGCCGATCTTACGGGGCCGCAGCCGGTGCCGATCCGCGCGGCGCGGGCGCCGGCCGGTGGCGCGCCAGCTTGTCTACACTGCGAGCCCAACCCCTCGATGGATCGCCTGTGTCGCCGGCTGCTGGCCGGGCACCCGCGCAGCCGGCGTCACCCGCCGCCGCGCGACACCGCCGGTCTTTCCCGCACCCCCACAAGGGTCCTGCATGCTCACTGCATTTGAACGTCTGGTGGATCCGTATCCGGATTCGCCGCCCCGCACGCCGCCCCAGGGCCTGATGCCCTTCCTGTGGGCCTGCACCGAAGGCACGCGACCCCACATCCTGGCGATGACGCTGCTGACGGTGCTCATCGGCGCCTTCGAAGGAGGGCTGTTCGCGATGATGGGCTGGGTGGTCGACTGGCTGGCCGAAGTGCCGCCTGCCCAGCTGTGGGAACAGCGCGGCGGCGCGCTGGGCTGGCTGGGGCTGCTGATGGTGGGCAGCATCGCGCTGGCCTGGCTGCAATCGGCCGTGAAGCACCAGTCGCTGGCAGGCAATCTGCCGATGCGCATGCGCTGGAACTTCCACCGCCTGATGCTCGGCCAGAGCATGAGCTTCTACCAGGACGAGTTTGCCGGGCGCATCGCCACCAAGGTGATGCAGAGCGCGCTGGCCGTGAGAGACACCTGGATGGTGATGGCCGAGATGATGGTCTACGTGGTCATCTATTTCGTCACCTTGTCTGTGGTGTTGGGGGGGTTCGATGCGCGCATGATGGCGCCCTTCCTGCTGTGGCTGCTGCTGTACATCGTCGCTTGCTGGTACTTCGTGCCGCGCCTGGGCAGCGTGGCCCAGGAGCAGGCGGACGCGCGCTCGCTGATGACCGGGCGCATCACCGATGCCTATACCAACATCGCCACGGTCAAGCTGTTCTCGCACTCCCAGCGCGAGGCCGGCTATGCGCGCAGCGCGATGAGCGAGTTTCTCGGCTCGGTGCACCGGCAGATGCGGCTGGTGACCGGCTTCGAGACCGTCAACCAGGCGCTGTCGGTCGTGCTGATCAGCAGCACGGTCGGCCTGTGCCTGTGGCTGTGGGTGCGCGGCGAGGTGGGCGTGGGCGCGCTGGCGGCGGCCACGGCCATGGCGCTGCGCCTGAACGGCATCTCGCACTGGGTGATGTGGGAGATGGCCTCGCTCTTCGAGCATGTGGGCACGGTGCAGGACGGCATCGCCACGCTCTCGCGGCCGCAGACGGTGCTGGATGCGCCGGGCGCGGGCACGCTGAAGGTGACGCAGGGCGACGTGCGCATCGAGCACCTCACGTTCAGCTATGGCGGCCGCGAGCCGGTGATCCACGATCTGAACCTGCACATCCGGCCGGGCGAAAAGATCGGCCTGGTGGGCCGTTCGGGCGCGGGCAAGAGCACGGTGGTGAACCTGCTGCTGCGTTTCTACGATCTGGAGAAGGGCCGCATCCTCATCGACGGGCAGGACATCTCGCGCGTGACGCAGGATTCGCTGCGTGCGCAGATCGGCATGGTCACGCAGGACACCTCGCTGCTGCACCGCTCCGTCAGGGACAACATCGTCTACGGCCGGCCCGATGCCGGCGACGAGCAGATGATCCGCGCGGCGCAGCGCGCCGAAGCGCACGATTTCATCCAGACGCTGGCCGATCTGAAGGGCCGCAGCGGCTACGACGCCCATGTGGGCGAGCGCGGCGTCAAGCTCAGCGGCGGGCAACGCCAGCGCGTGGCCATCGCACGCGTGATGCTCAAAGACGCCCCCATCCTGCTGCTGGATGAAGCGACCAGTGCGCTGGATTCCGAAGTCGAAGCCGCCATCCAGCAGAGCCTGTACCGCCTGATGGAGGGCAAGACCGTGGTGGCGATCGCGCACCGCCTGAGCACCATCGCCGCCATGGACAGGCTGATCGTCATGGACAAGGGCCGCGTGGTGGAAGAGGGCAGCCACGCGCAGCTGCTGGCCCGGGGCGGGCTCTACGCGCGCCTGTGGGCGCACCAGAGCGGCGGCTTCCTGGGTGAAGAGGCGGACGACGACGAGGCGCAAGTGGTGAGCTGAGGCGCGGCCTGCCGCGGTGCGGATGCACGGCGGCCGGCCTGGCGCGCCGACATGAAACGTTACCTGACGATACGGCCGCGAAAGGACGGCGAGCCTCGGCGTCGGCACGATGAGGTCCTTGTTCAACTGCGGAGCCCTGACGCTCCACCCAAGGATCACCTCATGAAGACCTGGATCAAGCGCACCCTCATTGGCCTGCTCGGCGCAGGCGTGCTGTTCGGCGGCTGGGCGGCCTGGGCCCACCGGCATCACCATTGGAGCCATGCCTGGCAGCCGATGAGCGAATCGGATGCGGCGCCGCTGAAGGCCCGGCTGCTGGCCAAGGCCGGCGACAAGCTGGAGCTGAATGACGCGCAGAAGGCCAAGCTGGGCGTGCTGCTGGACCGCGTGCGCGAGCAGCGCAACGCCCTGATCGGCAGCGGCGGCGATCCCCGCGCCGAGCTGCGCGGCCTGGTCGCCGGCACCGTCTTTGACCGGGAGAAGGCGCGCGCGCTGGTGGACAGCAAGACAGCCGCGGTGCAGGGGCAGTCTCCGGCCGTGATCGCGGCCATGGCCGACTTTTTCGACAGCCTGAACCCGCAGCAGCAGGCCCGGGTGCGCGAAGTGATGGAGCGCGGCCGCCGCTGGGAGCGCTCCTGATCGAAGCGCTGCGTGGCACGCTGCCTGCGGCGGCCCGCGCGCGGGATCGGGGCCCGACAATCCGCCCGATGCTGCGCCTGCTGCTGATCGACGATGACGAAGGCCTGGGCCCGCCGCTGGCGGCGTGGTTCAGGCGCTTCGACATCGTGCTGACACACGCCACGCGCCCCAGCGCCGGGCTGGCCCTGCTGCGCAGCGACCGCTTCGATGCCGTGATCCTGGATGTGATGCTGCCCGAGATGGACGGCTTCGAGCTGTGCCGCACGATCCGGCGCGAGAGCAGCGTGCCGATCCTCATGCTCACGGCGCGCGGCGACGTGATGGATCGTGTGGTCGGCCTGGAACTCGGGGCCGACGACTACCTGCCCAAGCCCTTCGAGCCGCGCGAGCTGCTGGCGCGCATCCACACCGTGCTGCGCCGCGCCGCGCCAGCCTCCGGCGCCGCGCCCGCTGCCGAGCCGCGGCGCTGGCGCTTCGAGGGCCTGGAGATCGATCTCGATCGCCGCCTCGTGCTGTGTCAGGGCCGAACGGTGGACCTCACCGGCACCGAGTTCGAACTGCTGGCGCTGCTGGCGGCGGCGCCTGGGCGCGTCTTCAGCCGCGACGAGATCCTGGACAAGCTGCGTGGCCACGCAGCCGAAGACATCCACTCGCGCGCGGTCGACATCCTGATCAGCCGGCTGCGGCGCAAGCTCGAACCGCTGGGCGTCGTCCACACGCGGCGCCACGCCGGCTACCTGTTTGCCGGGGTGCGGCTGTGAAGCCGCACGCGGCGGCGCGCGATCGCTGGCGCGCCCGCAGCGGGGTCCAGGCCTGGCGCCGCTGGCGGCATTCCCTGCGCTGGCGGCTGGTGACCGTCTTCCTGCTGCTGGCGCTGGTGAGTACCGGCATCTTCTTCCTCGGCACGCAGCAGGTGGTGCGGGCGGGCTGGGAGGGCTATGCGCGGCCGATGCTGGGCGACTACCTGGATCGGCTGACCCAGGACCTGGGTTCACCGCCGGATGCGGCGCGGGCGCGCGCGCTGGCGCAGCGCCTGCCCTTGCACATCCGCGTGCAGGGGCCGGTGGTGCAGTTCGATACCCGTGCGGAAGGGTCCGACCGCGGAGACGACGACGAGCGCGGTTCCGCACAGGCCGGCTATCGCCATGGCCGCGACCCCTGGAGCCCGGAAGGCGCCGCGCGTGACTGGGGCCTGGAGCGCCGCACGGCCGATGGCCACCGGGTCATCTTCAGCCCTGGCCTGCCGGCTGAGGGGCAGCGGCCGCGCTTCTTCGGCTGGCTGAGTCTGGCGGCCCTGCTGCTGCTCACCGGCGCGGCCTATGCCGCCGTGCACAAGCTGCTGTCGCCGCTGCGCACGCTGGGCGCCGGCGTCCAGCGTTACGGCCAAGGGGAGTTTGCGCAGGCCATCCCCGTGCTGCGCAACGACGAGCTGGGCGATCTGGCGCAGCGCATCAACGCCATGGCAGCCAGCCTGCACGGCATGCTCGAAGCCAAGCGCACCTTGCTGCTGGCCATCAGCCACGAGCTGCGCAGCCCGCTGACCCGCGCGCGCCTGAATGCCGAGCTGATCGACGACAGCCCGCAGCGCGAGGCCCTGCTGGCCGATCTGGCCCAGATGCGCGATCTGATCACCGATCTGCTGGAGAGCGAGCGCCTCAGCCAGGGGCACGCCGCGCTGCAGCGCGAAGCCTTGCCGCTGGAGGCCTGGCTGAGCGAACAGGTCCGGGCCATCGGCGGCGCCCCAGCCGTGCGCCTGAGGCTGGCGCTGGACCTGGGCACGCTGCACGCCGATCCGGCGCGCCTGCGGCTGCTGCTGCGCAATCTGATCCACAACGCCCAACGTCACGGGCGATCGGCCGAGGGCCTGCCTCCTGAGCTGCACGCCGAGCGGGTGGATGAAGACGGGCAGGCATTCATCGTGCTCGGCGTGCGGGACCATGGGCCGGGCGTCGCGCCCGAGCAGCTGCGTCAGCTGGCCGAACCCTTCTACCGTACCGACGCGGCGCGCCAGCGCCAGACCGGCGGCGTGGGCCTGGGTCTGCACCTGTGCCGGCAGGTGGCGCAGGCGCACGGCGGCCGGCTGGAACTGCGGCTGGCCCATCCGGGGCTGGAGGTGAGCGCGTACCTGCCCACGGCGCCCGTGAAGGCGCACCTGCGCACGACGCCACCGCCGCGCTGAGGCTGGCCCGCCCGTCGCGCCGGCCTCGGGCCCGCCCGCCGCGCATCACCCGCTCGCGCCCTTTGGCCCCACGTGGCCCAGGGCAAACGGCGGCCGGGCCGGTGCAGGCAGGCCCGGCTGGGACAATGCGCGCCGTGTCCACCGCCCTGATCACCCCGCCTGTTGCCAAGCCGCTGATGAGCTGGAAGCCCTTCTGGGCCAAGCGCTTCGGCCCGGCGCCTTTCCTGCCCATGAGCCGCGCCGAGATGGAGCGCCTGGGCTGGGACAGCTGCGACATCATCATCGTCACCGGCGATGCCTATGTGGATCACCCCAGCTTCGGCATGGCGGTGATCGGCCGCACGCTGGAGGCACAAGGCTTTCGCGTGGGCATCATCGCCCAGCCGGCCTGGGACAGCGCCGAGCCCTTTCGCGCGCTGGGGCGCCCGAACCTGTTCTACGGTGTCGCCGCCGGCAACATGGATTCGATGATCAACCACTACACGGCCGACCGGAAGATCCGCAGCGACGACGCCTACACACCCGGTGGCGCGGCCGGCAAGCGGCCCGATCGCGCCACGCTGGTCTACACCCAGCGCTGCCGCGAAGCCTTCGACGACGTGCCGGTGATCATCGGCGGCATCGAGGCCAGCCTGCGCCGGATCGCGCACTACGACTACTGGCAGGACAAGGTGCGCCGCTCGATCCTGGTGGACAGCAAGGCCGATCTGCTGGTCTACGGCAATGCCGAACGCGCCATCATCGAGATCGCCCACCGCCTGGCACGGCGCGAGAAGATCGAGACCATGACCGACGTCCGCGGCACGGCCTTCATGGTGCGCCACGGGCTGGAGCCGCAGGGCTGGTTCGAGCTGGATTCCTCCGAGGTGGATCGCCCCGGCCGCATCGACGAGCACATCAACCCCTACCTCACCACCTCAGAAGCGGCGGCCTCGCAGGGGCAGAGCTGCGCAAAGGAAGACGGCACTGCCGCGCCCGCTGCGGTGCCCGCCGTGGCAACCATCGCCATGCCCACCAGCCGCAAGACCGGTGCCTTGCAGCTGCCCGATCGCAGCCGCACGGTGATCCGCCTGCCGGCTTTCGAGGCGGTGAAGTCCGACCCTGTGCTCTATGCGCATGCCAACCGCGTGCTGCACCTGGAGACCAACCCCGGCAATGCGCGTGCGCTGGTGCAGCGCTACGACTTCCAGGGCCATTCGCGGGATCTGTGGATCACGCCGCCGCCCATTCCGCTGAGCACCTCGGAGATGGACAAGGTCTTCGACCTGCCCTATGCGCGCAGCCCGCACCCCGTGTATGCCGACGAGACCGGCGGGCACGACGGGCCGACCAAGATCCCGGCCTGGGAGATGATCCGCTTCAGCGTCAACATCATGCGCGGCTGCTTCGGCGGCTGCACCTTCTGCTCGATCACCGAGCACGAGGGCCGCATCATCCAGAGCCGCAGCGAAGACTCCATCATCCGCGAGATCGAGGACATCCGCGACAAGGTGCCCGGCTTCACCGGCGTTATCAGCGATCTGGGCGGGCCCACCGCCAACATGTGGCGCATCGGCTGCAAGAGCCCGCAGATCGAGGCGGCCTGCCGCAAGCCCAGCTGCGTCTACCCCGGCATCTGCCCCAACCTGAATACCGATCACGGCCCGCTGATCAAGCTGTACCGCCGCGCGCGCCAGCTGCGCGGCGTGAAGAAGATCCTGATCGGCTCGGGCCTGCGCTATGACCTGGCCGTGCAGTCGCCCGAGTACGTCAAGGAGCTGGTGACGCATCACGTCGGCGGTTATCTGAAGATCGCGCCGGAGCACACCGAAGGCGGGCCGCTGTCCAAGATGATGAAGCCCGGCATCGGCAGCTACGAGCGCTTCAAGCAGATGTTCGAGGAAGCCAGCGCCGCGGCGGGCAAGAAGCAGTACCTGATTCCGTACTTCATCGCCGCGCATCCGGGCACCAGCGACGAGGACATGATGAACCTGGCGCTCTGGCTCAAGCGCAACGGCTTCAAGGCCGATCAGGTGCAGACCTTCTACCCCAGCCCCATGGCCACGGCCACGGCGATGTACCACACGAATCTCAACCCGCTCAAGGGCATCAGCCGCGACGAGCGGCGCGCCGAGCGTGTGGACATCGTGCGCGGCGAACGCCGGCGTCGCCTGCACAAGGCGTTTCTGCGCTGGCACGACGCCAACAACTGGCCGCTGCTGCGCGAGGCGCTGAAGCTGATGGGCCGCGCCGATCTGATCGGCAACGGCAAGCACCAGCTCATCCCGGCCTATCAGCCGTCCACCGATGGCAGCTACCAGAGCGCCCGTCGCAAGAATTCCACCCCGGCCGGCCGGCCGGCGCGCGGCACCGTGTTGACCCAGCACACCGGCCTGCCACCCCGTGAGGGCACGGCTGCCGCGGCGCCGGGCCGCCCGCGCAGGGCCCCGCGGCGCACGGGCGGGGGCTGAGGGCCGCGCGGAGCGCTCGCGTCCCGCCCTGCCGGTGCGGGCGTTTCCCGCCGGGTCAACGCCTGGATATCCCCAGGCGTTGTGGGGGCGCCGGCCTCGCGCCGGGGGCTGACAAGCCCGTGAACCCCACCGCAACCCCGAGGAGTCGACCCATGTTCAAGAAATTCCTGGTGGCCTTGATGGCCTTCTTTGCCGCGGCCGCGTTTGCCGCCGTGGACGTCAACAAGGCAGACGCCGCCGCGCTGGATACCGTCAAGGGCATCGGCCCGGGCATCGCCGGCAAGATCCTGGAAGAGCGCAAGAAGGGCAGCTTCAAGGACTGGACCGATCTGGTCAACCGCGTGCAGGGCATCGGCGAAGGCAGCGCCGCCAAGCTCAGCGAAGCTGGCCTGACCGTGAACGGCCAGACCTTCAAGGGTGTGGCCGCCGCCCCGGCCGCCAAGAAGGACGAGAAGGCCGCTGCCAAGAAGGACGAGCCGAAGAAGGACGAGAAGGCCGCGGCCAAGCCCGCTGTGCCGGCTGCCGCCACGGCGCCTTCAGCCGCCGCGGAAAAGAAGGCTGAGGCCAAGAAGGATGAAAAGCCGGCGGCCAAGGCCGATGCGAAGGCCGATGCCAAGGCGGACAAGAAGGCCGAGGCCAAGAAGGATGAGCCGAAGGCCGAGAAAAAGGCCGAGGCCAAGAAGGACGAGAAGAAGAAGGACGACAAGCCGGCCGCCAAGGCCGCTGAGAAGGCCGCTTCCGCCCCGAAGAAGTGAATCCGCGCCGCGTCCGCGGCCCGCAGCCGGGGCTTCAATGCCCGGCTGACCCAACAAGCCCCGCCGCCGCGGGGCTTTTTTCTGGGCGGTGGCAGGGACGCTGAACTCGCCGCCGGCGCGCGGCACAGTCTTGTGCAGGATCGGCCAGATCCGCCGGATGAGCCGATCCAGCCGAACCACCCGATCCAGCCGAACCCGCTGGTTCAGCCGCCTCTGGTTGGCCCGCGCAGCTTGCGCAGCAAGGCCATGGCCTGCGGCCGGGCCTTGAGCGCGCGCTTCAACCGCCAGGCCGCCTGGGGCACGCGGCCCCGCATCGACAGCGCCACGCAGGTTTCCTTCAAGGGCAGGGCGGTCGTGCGAAAGGCCTTCTTGTGCGTGTAGTCGCCGATCGAGAAGTCGAATTCGCGGCAGCCTTGCTCGTGCATCGCGTGGATGCTGCGTTCCAGCAGCAGCTTGCCCGGCGCGCAGGATTTCCAGCTCTCGCCGCCCATGGCCATGCGCAGCATGGTGTAGCGCTCGCCATCGAAGATGCCGAAGAGGCCCGCCGCCATCTCGTCACCGGCGATCAAGGCCGTGAGCACGCAGCGGCCACTGGCGAGATGGGCCTGCAGGTAGTGCTCGTAGAACCCGTCATAGCCGGGCTGATCGAGAAAGTAGCCCGGCGTCTGGGCTTGCCGCGCATGCTGCAGTTGCGCCAGCTGGCGCAGCAGCTGCAGCCCCTGCTCCACCGTCTGTGCGCGCACGAAGCGCGCATCCGGCACGCGCTGGAAGACACGCCAGCAGCGCTCGAACTCCTTGCGGGCATGCTTGCCCAGGTGCGTCATCCAGTCGGCGTACTGCTCGTTCACGCGAAAGCGGTTGCCAAAGAGCTCGCTGTCCTGCGTGCTCAGCATCTGGAGCCAGGCGTTGGTGCCGGCGCCCGGGCCTGCCACCAGCTTGTCCAGCCGCAGCAGATCGTTCCCCCTCAGCGCCTGGGCGATGGCTGTCCACAGCGCGCGGGCATCGCCCGCTGAGAGGTTCAGGCCCTCGCGGGCCAGCGGCGCGTTGTAGTCGGTGATGCCGGCATCGGCACAGCTGACGACGGACATCAGCCCCTGACGCTGACGTACCAGCGGCAACAGCAGCGCATCCGTCGGGTCGCCTTCGGCCCTGATGGCCAGCAGCAGAGGCTGCGTGCCCGCTTGCCGGCCGAGGCACTCGTACCAGCTGCGCAGCCAGCTGCTGTGCTGGAACGGCGCGGGCCTGCGCTGCTCCAGCGGCTGGCAGCGCTGCAGGAAGTCGTCCAGATCGGGCACCTCCTCCACCAGCCAGGGTGTGCGGGAGTAGATGCCGCTGACGGGCATCGAGAGGACGGAGCTGGTCATGAGTGCCTGCGTGGATGGGCCGCGCCGCGGTCAGCGGTAGTAGGCCGGGATGTCCAGCAGCCGCCCGGGCTGCAGCGGGTTGAGCCTGAAGTCGATGGGCCGCTGCAGGCGCTGCGCGCGGCGGGCCCAGGGGCTGCGGCGCCAGGTGGCCTGCAGGGCTGCCTTGGCCCAGAAGCCGGCGCCTTCGGTGGCGCGGTTCAGGGTCTGCCATCCGAGCTGCCGGCGCAGCACGCCGTTGGCCACGTTGATCATCTGCGAACGCCGGATCTGCTCGGTCCAGTGTTCCGTGGTCACGGATACGTTCAGGCAGTCTTCGTTGTCCACGCGGTGCGGTGCATTCAGCGGCCAGTGCGCCATCTGGCCCGGCGCCAGATCGATGACCCTCGCATCGCGGTCGAATTCCGGCCGGTAGGGCATGTTGACCTCGACGCCGGTCAAGGCGATGTCTTCCAGCACCTCGGGTGGCAGATACGGTGCGGTGGGCGGGTAGACATGCAGCCGCTTGCGGCCGCGTACCTGCCACAGCGCCTGGCCCGGCAGATCGGCGTGGTAGTGCACCCGGGCGCCCGGTGAGGAGATCAGGATGCCCATGCGCAGATCGCGCGGCGCAAAGCCGGGCAGCTCACGCTGCAGCTCGGCGTAGGCCCCGTCCATCAGGGCCGCATAGCGCCGGTCGACCTCGTGCACATTGCGCAGGTTCAGCCACAGGCCGCCGGCCGCGATGGCCTCGATCACCTGGTGGCCTTTCAGGCCCTGGATCTCGCCTTCGCGCCAGCGTCGCGGGCCGCCGCCCGGCTCGCCGGACACATTGGTGGCCACCAGCGCGTAGTGCTCGATCGGATAGCGATCGATCAGCTCGGCCAGAGCGTCCAGATCGAACAGAGCCGATCGGTGCCAGTTGTGCTGCAGCCGCTGGGGTTCACGCCCCCAGCGCGCGGTGTCATGCGGAGTCCAGTTCTGGAAGCTGCGGTGGGCCATCGGTGCACGCGGTGGGCAGTGATCAGGCTGCGCATGCTAGGGAGCCAGGCGCCTGGGCGGACCTTGGCCACCGTCGATCCGGGGCGTGCATGTCGGGGCGTGCGGCCCCGGGGGTGCTTCGGGTGGCTGGCGGGTGAGGACGGCACGTCGTCCGGCAAACCCCATGGCCGTGCAGGGGCATTGCTGCGCCTGTCAAGGCCTCGGCCTTCCATAACCCCCTTGCTGACGAGCAGCTTGTCACGCGGGCCGGCATTTGCACCTCAATCCGGCGCGATTTCCGCCCGATGCCAGCGCATCGCCTGTTGCATCCTGCCGGCATGTCCTCAACCCTTGTCAAGTGAGTCACCCCGAATGAATCCAGCCCGTTGGACCCTGGCCCAGAAGCTGATGGCGGCTTTTGGTGTGCTGGCGGTCATCTCCTTGATCCAGGCCGTCGTCGTCTGGCAGAGCGTCAGCAAGGTGGATGAGCGCCTGGAACGCTTGCGCACCAGCTTCATCCCGCAAGAGCAGCGCATCGGCGAGCTGGAGCTCACGATCTACCGCGCCTCGCTGGAGACGCGTCATGCGATGCTGATGCGCACGCCGGAATCGCGCGAGGCCACGCTGACCGAGATCACCCGCCTCAAGCAGCATGCCGACAAGCTGCAGGAAGAGATCGAGAAGAACCTGTCCACGGACGAAGGCAAGAAGCGCTTCGCCGATCTGAAGAAGGCCAAGGACGGCTTCTGGGCGGCAGCCAGCCAGATCGTCCCGGCCATCCGGGCGACCGATTCGGAGAAATCCCTGGAACTGCTCGTCGGAACCGTCATCCCGGCCCGCAATGTCTTCCTCGGGACGATCCAGAAGCAGCAGGAGTGGCAGAAGGAACTGCAGCAGAGATCAACCGCCGAAGCCATCGCCTCCGGTGAATTCACCGAGAAGCTGGTGCTGGCCGTGGCGCTGTTCGTGACCTTGCTCGGCGCGGGTCTGGCCGTTGCCATGTCGCGTCATGTCAAGCGTCAGCTGGGTGGCGAGCCTGAGGCGGCCGTGGCTGCGGTGAAGGCCATCGCCGCGGGCGACCTGGCGCGCCCGGTGGCCGTGGAGCCCGGCGATCAGGCCAGCATCATGGCCGCGCTGGCCGAGATGCGCCAGCGCCTCACGGGCCTGGTGCGCGAGGTGCAGCAGGGCGTTGACGGCGTGACGGTTGCTGCCGGGGAGATCGCTTCCGGCAACGCGGATCTCTCCGCACGCACCGAGCAGCAGGCGGCCAACCTGCAGCAGACCGCCAGTTCGATGACCGAGATGACCAGTTCCGTCCGCGCCAACGCCGACAACGCGCGCCAGGCCAGCCAGATGGCCAGCAGCGCCAGCGATGCCGCGCAGAAGGGCGGCGCCGTCGTCGGCCGCGTGGTGGCCACCATGGGCGAGATCCAGGCTTCCAGCCGCAAGATCGCCGACATCATCGGCACGATCGACGGCATTGCCTTCCAGACCAACATCCTGGCGCTGAATGCGGCCGTCGAGGCCGCCCGCGCGGGCGAGGCAGGCCGCGGCTTTGCCGTGGTCGCCTCCGAAGTGCGCTCGCTGGCTTCGCGTTCGGCGGATGCCGCGCGCGAGATCAAGTCGCTGATCGGCGAATCGGTGCAGAAGGTCGGCTCGGGCCACGAGCTGGTGGTCGAAGCCGGCCGCAGCATGGACGAGATCGTCGCGCAGGTGCGCCGCGTCACCGATCTGATCGGCGAGATCAGCTCGGCTTCCGAAGAGCAGAGCCGCGGGATTTCCGAGGTCGGCACCGCCGTGGCGCAGATCGATCAAGGCACGCAGCAGAACGCCGCGCTGGTGGAGCAGAGCGCCGCGGCCGCAGAAAGCCTAAAGCAGCAGGCGTCCGGCCTGGCGCAGGCGGTCGGCGCCTTCCGCACCGAAAGTGGCCTTGCGGGCGGTTTCTCGGTACCGGCCACTGCTGCGGCACCGGCTCGGCCTTCAGCGCCCGCGGTGGCGCCCGCCAAAGCCAAGCCCGCGCCGGCCAAGCCCAGTGCCAAGGCCGAACGCGCCAGCCCGCCGGCTGACAAGAAGCCCGAGCCTGCCACCACGGCAGACGATGACTGGGCGACGTTCTGAGGGGTGGTGAGCTGCTAACCCCCGTTCCGCGCTTCAGCAGCCCAGCTGATCCGCCAGCTCCATCAGCGAGCCGGCCTGCAGGTCCACCGGCCCTGCGGGAGCGGTTTCTCCCGTGCCGGGTCCATGCTCATCGGGCCTTGCGATGAAGGCGGTTCGCAGGCCGCAGGCAGCGGCTGCCGCAAGATCGCTGGAGTGCGCGGCCACCATCAGGGCCTGCCCGGGCGGGCCATCGAAGGCGGCTGCCGCAGCCAGATAGACCACCGGCTGCGGCTTGTAGTCGCGGGCCCATTCGGCCCCGAGGATGGCGTCCCAGTGCCAGCCGTTGTGCCGCGCCAGATCGGCCATCAGCGAGATGTTGCCGTTGGAGCAGGGCGCCAGGCGGAAGCGCTGCCGCAAGCGGGCCAGCCCCGGGCCCACATCGGCCCAGGCGTCCAGACGGTGCCAGGCCAGGTTCAGTGCCTGGCGCGTGCCTTCGTCCACGGCATCCAGTCCGAAGTTGCGCAGCACCACATCCAGGTTGCGGCGGTGCAGCACATCGAGCTTGCTGAACGGCATGCGCCCGCTGCGCACCTCTTCCATCGCCGGCTGGTACTGATCGCGCCAGGCATCGGCCAGGGCCAGCGCGTCGAAGCGCAGGCCGCGCGGCCCGAGGATGGCCTGCGCCTCGCGCGCCACGCCGCTGCGCCAATCGACCAGCGTGCCGAAGACATCGAAGAGCAGCAGCGAGATCTCGGTCTGTTTCATGGATGGATTCCGGCATCGGTCTGTTGCAGCCAGTCCAGCACGGCTGCATGAAAGGCATCGGGCTGCTGGATCATCACCCAGTGCCCGCAGGGCAGGCCCAGCACGCGGCAGCCCGGCCGCGCGCGGATGCGCTCGGCCCAGTTGGCGGAGTGAAAGCGGAAGGGTTTGCGCTCGCCGACGACAAACAGCATCGGAACCGTCGGCACGAAGGCGCGCAGCCGGCCAAAGCCGCCGCGCGTGCGAAACCATTGCACGGCATAGGGGTAGCCCATGGCGCTGCTGATCTCGGACGCTGGGGCCGGGGCGTGGAAGAAGCGCGCCATGCCGCGTGCCATGCGGTCCCCCAGGTTGCCACCGATCTTCCAGGCCAGCGCCAGCCAGACCTGGTAGCCCACCGTGTAGAGCTTGGTCTTCAGCGACAGCTCCTGCAGGTTGTAGTGCGAGCCGATGTCGCCGATGTCCACGCCGATCACGCGTGCCACGCGCGCCTTGTGGCGCGTGGCGTACTGGTAGCCGTAGAAGCAGCCCCAGTCGTGCAGCAGCAGCGTCACCGGCGCATCGGGGCTGGCCTGGTCCACCGCCCGGGCGATGAAGGCCAGCACCTCGTCCAGCGACCACGCGGCGCGGGCAGCCGCCGGCGTCTCGAAGCCGGGCAGGGTGAAACGCACGCAGCGGTAGCGGCCCTTCAAGGCGGCCACGGTGCCGTCCCAGACACGCAGGGTGTCCGGCCAGCCGTGGATCATCACCACGGTGGGGCCTTCGCCTTCGATCAGCAGCTGGGGCTGCGCCGGCATCGCGCTGGCCATGGGCTCAGGGCACCAGCTCGAACAAGGCCGAGCCGTCGCCGTTGTCCTTCACCAGGCGCACCATCGGGTAGCGCGGCAGGTGGGCGATGCCGCCGGCCCCGGAGAGAAAGCGTAGCTTCACGCCGGGCACGGGGCGGATGCGCCAGTTGCCATCGGCGGCCGGATCAAAGGTCTTGACGCTCTGGAAGTACTGGATCAGCGCCTCGCGGTTTTCATCGGGCGCGTTCATCACGATGTTGCGGCCATCCAGCGCCGGAAAGTTGCCGCCGCCGCCGGCGCGGTAGTTGTTGGTGACGACGATGAAGCGCGCCTCGTCCTCGATGGGCTTGCCGTTGAAGCTGAGGTTGAGGATGCGCCGCGAGGCAGCCGCCACCACCTGGCCGCCGCGGTCGTAGCGGGCCGGCTGCGTGACGTCGATCTCGTAGCGCACGCCGTCGATGGTGTCGAAGTTGAAGGTCGGAAATCCGGTATTCACCAGGTTCTGCTCAGGTGGACCGTTGGGGTCTATGCGGTTGAACTGGCCGGCCGACATCTCCAGCCACTCGCGCACCTGGGCGCCCGTCACGCGCACGGCCTGCACGGTATTGGGGTAGATGTAGAGATCGGCCACGCTGCGGATGGCCACCGGGCCCACCGGGATATCGGTGTAGTAGCTCCAGCCCTGGCGGCCGCCGGCCTTGAACGGGGCTGCGGCGCTCAGCAGCGGCAGGCTCTCGAATTCCGTGCCCTGCAGCGCACGCCGCGCATACATCAGCTGCGCGGAAGACACGACCTGCACCGAAGGATCGTCGGCCACCTGGGCGAAGTAGCTGATGATCGGCGCGCGCGTCTGCGCGACCTCGCTGCGCACATAGTCCAGCGTGCCCTGGTGTTCTGCGGCGATGACCTGCGCCACCATGGGATCGGCCGTGACCAGCGCCTTGCGCGCGGCGCGGTCCCGGATAGGCCGCAGGAAGGCGCTGCTGTCGCGCACCTTCCAGCTGCCGGAGCTGTTGTCCAGCGTCAGATCGATGATGCCCAGGTGATCGCCCCAGCGGCCGGGCATCACCGCAGGCACGCCGTTGATCGTGCCCCGGGCCAGATCCACCTTGGGGTGCTGCGCGAAGGCGGCGCTCGGAAACTCGCCGTGGGAATGCCCGAAGAGGATCGCATCGATGCCGGGGATTTCCGCCAGCCGCGCGACGGAGTTCTCGGCAAAGCGCGGGGTCTCGCCGCGTTCGAAGCCGCTGTGCGGGATGGCGATGACCAGCTGCGCCCCTTCGGCCTTCATGCGCGGCACGAGGCGGCGCGCGGTCTCCTGGATGTCGGTGGCGAAGACCTTGCCTTCCAGGTGGCCCTTGTCCCAGATCATGATCTGCGGCGGCACGAAACCGATGACGCCGATCTTCAGCGCGTGCGCCTGGCCGGCTTCGTCGGTGAAACGGCGCTCCAGGATGACATAGGGCGTGAAGGCATGGCGCGCCTGCTCACGCGGCACGCCCGGCTCGTCCAGCATCACGTTGGCGCTGACGTACGGGAAGTTGGCGCCGGCAATCGCCTGGCGCAGGAAAGGCAGGCCGAAGTTGAACTCGTGGTTGCCGATGTTGGCGGCGTCCACGTTCAGCAGGTTGAGCACCTTGTAGGCCGGATGCCGCTCACCCACGCGCAGCGGGCGGATGCGCGCCACGTAGTCGCCCAGCGGGCTGCCCTGCAGCAGATCGCCGTTGTCGAAGAGCAGGCTGTTGCGGGCTTCGGCGCGCGCGGCCTTGATCAGCGGAATGGTGCGGGCCAGCCCGTACTCTTCGGTGGCCCTGTCCTGGTAGTAGTCCCAGTCCAGCAGATTCATGTGCAGATCGGTGGTCTGCAGCACGCGCAGGCGCAGTTCGGCCGCCCAGGCGGGCAGGGCCAGCAGCGGCGCGGCCAACAGGATCAGAATGCGCCACAAGGCTCTGGAGTGACGTGTCATGGAACGCTGCCTCGACTCCTCTTTCGACAGGCGCAGCTTAGCCGCTGGCTGGCTGCTCGTCTGCGCGGGCATCGCCGGATGTTCCGGCCTGGGATCGCCGCCGCTGCGTGCGGGCGATGCCACCGCGGCGGTGACGGCCCGGCTGGGTGCGCCCACCGAGCGCCGCGCGCTGCCCGCAGGCGGTGAGCGGCTGGTCTACACCCGCGGGCCGCTGGGCCGCGGCACGACGATGGTCGACCTGGGTGCCGATGGGCGCGTGCTGGCGGCCTTCGAGGCACTTTCGGCCGAGCGCCGCGCCGCGGTGGAGCCCGGGATGAGCGCCCAGCGCCTGCGCGAGCACCTGGGCCCGCCGGCCGAGCAGCGGCGGCTGGCGCTGGAGGGCCGCCAGCTCTGGGCCTGGCGCTTTCCCACCTACGATTGCCTGTGGTTTGCCGTGACGCTGGATGCCGGCGGGCGTGTGCTGGACGCCGGCGAGATGACCGATCCGATCTGCGACGTCGACCACGACTGAACCCTGATGACCCCGGAAGGCGCGCGACCGATGATCACCCTCTACGGCATCCCGAATTGCGACACCGTCAAGCGCGCCCGCGCCTGGCTGGCCCAGCAGGGCGCGACGCTGCGCTTTCATGACTTCAAGCGCGAAGGCGTGCCGACTGCTGAACTGGACCGTTGGCTGCAGGCCGCGGGCGCGGAACGCCTGCTCAACCGCAAGGGCACCACCTGGCGCAAGCTCGACGACGGCCTTCGCGCCCAGGCGGATACCGCCACCGGCGCGCGGGCCCTGATGCTGCGGCAGCCCAGCCTCATCAAGCGCCCCGTGGTGGATTGGGGCGGCGGCGCGATCACGGTCGGCTTTGATGTCGCGGAGTTCGAGCGGCAGCTCGCGCAAGCCGCCTGAAGGCGCAGCGCCCGATAATCGCGCCCATGTTCACCGGCATCGTCCAGGGCATTGCGCGGGTTGCCCACCTGCAGGATCAACCCGGTCTGCGCAGCTTCACGCTGGCCTTTGCGCCGGGGTTTGCGCAGGGCCTGGCCATCGGCGCCAGCGTGGCCTGCGATGGCGTGTGCCTCACGGTCACGGCGCTGCAGGGGCCGGACGCCGCGCGCTTTGACGTGATGCAGCAGAGCCTGTCACTCACCACGCTGGGCAGCCTGCGGGAGGGCAGCACGCTCAACGTGGAGCGCGCAGCGCGAGAAGGCGCCGAGGTCGGCGGCCATCCGCTGTCCGGCCATGTGGACTGCCAGGCCCGCGTGGCGGAGATCCGCACGCCGCAGAACAACCATGTGCTGCGGCTCGAACTGCCGGCGCCCTGGATGCGCTATGTCTTTGCCAAGGGCTACATCGCCGTCAATGGCGCCAGCCTCACGGTGGCGGAGGCGCAGCGCGGCCCGGGTGGCGCCGGCTGGTTCGAGGTCTGGCTGATCCCTGAAACCCTGCGCATGACCACCTTCGCCGAAAAAGGCCTGGGTGACTCGCTGAACGTGGAGATCGAGCGCTCCACGCAGGTGGTGGTGGATACCGTGCGAGAGGCCATCGAAGAGCGCCTGGGCCCGCTGCTGCCGGCCCTGGAAGCCTTTGCGCGCGAGCGTGGCATCGACATCGCCGAAGTGGGCTCCAGCCTGCGCCTGCCGCCCGCCCGCTGAACCGCGCGGCGCCCGGCGCCTTGCCCTCAACCCTGCGGCAGGTAGCGCACGCTCAGCACGCCTTCGATGCCCTGCAGGTCGCGCAGCGCGGTTTCGCCCACCGCACTGTCCACATCCACCAGCGTATAGGCCATGTCGCCGCGCGACTTGTTGACCATGTTGTGGATGTTCAGCCCGCAGCGCGCCATGGTCGTGGAGATCTGCCCCAGCATGTTCGGCACGTTGGCATTGGCGATGGCCACGCGCCAGGCGGATTCGCGCGGCATGGCCACGTTGGGGAAATTGACCGCGTGCACGACGTTGCCGTGCTCCAGGTAATCGATCAGCTGGTCCACCACCATCACGGCGCAGTTTTCCTCGGCCTCGCGCGTGCTGGCGCCCAGGTGGGGCAACGCGATCACCTGCGGATGCAGATTGATCTCCGGCGCCGGAAAGTCGCACACATAACGGCTGAGCCGACCGGCGCCCAGCGCCTCCAGCACGGCATCGTTGATGACCACGCCTTCGCGGCTGAAGTTGAGCAGCACCGCGCCCTCGCGCATCAGGCCCACGTTGGCGGCATTCACCAGGCCGCGCGTCGCCTCCACCAGCGGCACATGCAGCGTCACGTAATCGGCCTGGCGCAGCACCTCGTTCACGCTGGCCGCGCGCCGCACCTGCGAAGGCAGGCTCCACGCGGCATCCACGGTGATCTCCGGATCGTGGCCGAGCACGGTCATGCCCAGGCGGATGGCCGCATCGGCCACCAGACAGCCGATCTTGCCCAGGCCGATGACGCCCAGCGTGCGGCCGGCCAGCTCCGTCCCCGCGAAGGCCTTCTTGCCGGCCTCCACGCGCTCGTCCATGTCGCTCGCGCCGGGATCCAGCGCCGCCACGAAGCGCAGCGCGGGCGCCAGGTTGCGCGCCGCCATCAGCATGCCGGCCAGCACCAGTTCCTTCACCGCATTGGCATTGGCGCCCGGCGCATTGAAGACCGGCGCCCCGCGGGCGCTGAGCAGCTTGACCGGGATGTTGTTCGTGCCGGCCCCGGCACGGGCGATGGCGCGCACGCTCGGCGCGATCGGCTCCTGGTGCAGATCGGCGGAGCGCACGAGGATCGCGGCCGGCTCGGCCACGTCCTTGCCCACGCGGTAGCGCTCGGCGCTGAAGCGCGAGAGCCCCTGCGCCGAGATCTGGTTGTAGACGCGGATGCCGGTGCGCTCAGGCATGGCGTGCCTCGAATTCGCGCATCCAGTCCACCAGCGCCCGCACGCCCTCGATCGGCATCGCGTTGTAGATCGAGGCGCGCATGCCGCCGACCGAGCGGTGCCCCTTGAGCTGCACCATGCCGCGCTCCTTGGCGCCCTTCAGGAAGGCCTCGTCCAGCGCCTCGTCCTTCAGCCGGAAGGGCACGTTCATCAGCGAGCGGCAATCCGGCGCCACCGGGCAGCTGTAGAACGTGCTGCCGGCCAGGTAGTCGTAGAGCACCGCGGCCTTGGCCCGGTTGTGGGCTTCCATCGCCACCAGGCCACCCTGGGCCTTGATCCAGTTGAACACCAGCCCGGCGATGTAGATCGCATAGGTGGGCGGCGTGTTGTACATGCTCTCGTTGTCCGCCACGGTCTTGTAGTCGAAGGCCGAGGGCAGCATCGGGTGCGGCTGGCCGATCAGGTCTTCGCGCACGATCACCAGCGTCAGCCCCGAGGGCCCCACATTCTTCTGCGCGCCGCCGTAGATCAGGCCGTAGCGGGACACGTCCACCGGCCGCGAGAGGATGTTGCTGGACATGTCGGCCACCAGCGGCACATCGCCCACATCCGGCGTGGCGTGGAATTCGACTCCGCCGATGGTTTCGTTGCTGCAGATGTGCACATAGGCGGCCTCGGGATCGAGCTTCCACTCGGCGCGCGGCGGGATGCTGGTGTAGCCGCCTGCCTTGCCGCTGGCAGCCACGTTGACGCTGCAGTACTTCTGCGCCTCCTTGATCGATTTCTTGCTCCACTCGCCGGTGTCGATGTAATCGGCGCTGCGCTTGCCGCGCAGCAGGTTCATCGGGACGATGGCGTTCTCGGCGATGGCGCCGCCCTGCATGAACAGCACCTTGTACCCGGCCGGCACGGCCAGCAGCTCGCGCAGCAGCGATTCGGCTTCCGCGGCGATGGCGATGAATTCCTTGCCGCGATGGCTCATCTCCATCACCGACATGCCCGAGCCGTGCCAATCCAGCATCTCGGCGGCGGCGGTCTGCAGCACGGGTTCGGGCAGCGCGGCGGGGCCGGCGCTGAAGTTGAAGACGCGGGTCATCAGGCTTGTCTCCAGAAGGGGATCAGGGGTGGCATCAAGTGGCGCCGGGGGCGCTCTGGTGCATTATCCGGGGTGGTGCAGACGGCACCGCCGATCATTCACCCCACACCATCACCTCAGGAGACCCGCATGACCAAGCCCATGTTCGACCAGACCGCCTTGATCGAGATGTTCGAGAACGCCACGTCCCAGGGCAGCGCCCAGCTGCGCGAGGCCGTCAGCGCCGCCACCTTGCAGGCGCTGCAGGGCCGTGAGATGACGATGAGCAACTTGAAGGGCGCGCTGAAGACCGTGGCCGAGGCCGCCTCGATGGGCGCCGCCAAGAACGTCAATCCCGGTGTCGATCCGCAGGCCCTGCTGGACAAGGCCGTCACGGGCATGGATGACGCGCTGCTCAAGGCCGTGGAAGCGCACCGCACGGCGCTGGCCCAGCTGGCCGCCCAGGGCGCCGATCTGCGCGAGAAGCACCTGAAGAAGGCGCTGTCTGACCTGGACAAGATGGAGGACGCGCTGTTCTCCGTGCTCAAGAAGACGGCCGATGGCGTGGGCGCGCCGGTGGCCGGCGCCTGGGGCCAGGTGCTGGAGAAGATGCAGGCTGGCGGCACCCAATCGGGCACCACTGCCAGCGCCGCCACCGAGCAACTGCTGACGCAGATGCAAAGCGGCATGCGCGAAAGCCGCGCCGCGAGCATCCGCGCGGCGCAGGCGCTGGCCGAAGGTTATTCCGCGATGGTCAGCGGCGTGCTGCTGGGGATGTCCGAAGCGCTGAAGCAGGGCGCCGCCAGCGCGCCCGCCGCCGCGACCAAGACCACGCGCCGCAAGTGAGCGCGCTGCCGCGGCGCCAGCCTCCGGTGCCGCGGCCTTTGCCCCCGATCCAGGCCGGCGCCGTGTTCGACGCGCGCCGGCAGCCTTCATGAAAGGCTCATCCATGCCAGACGTCGTCATCACCGGAACCGGCCTGTACAAGCCGCCGCACATCATCACCAATGCCGAGCTGGTGGAGGCCTTCAATGCCTATGCCGCGCTGCAGAACGAGAAGAACGCGGCGCGCATCGCGGCCGGCGACATCGAGCCGATGGTGGGCTCTTCCGTCGAGTTCATCGAGAAGGCCTCGGGCATCAAGCAGCGCTATGTGATCGACAAGCAGGGCGTGCTCGATCCCGCGCGCATGAAGCCGCACTTCGAGCCGCGCAGCGACGAGCAGCTTTCGCTGATGGCCGAGATCGCCGTGGCCGCCGCGCGTGAGGCGTTGGCCGCAGCCGGCCGCAGCGGCGCCGATGTGGATGCCGTGCTGTGCAGCGCCGCCAACATGCAGCGCGCCTACCCTGCGATGGCCATCGAGATCCAGCAGGCCATCGGCGCCGGCGGCTACGGCTTCGACATGAACGTGGCCTGTTCCTCGGCCACCTTTGCCATCGAGCAGGCCGCCAACGCCATCCGCAGCGGCAGCGCGCGCTGCGTGCTGGTGGTCAACCCCGAGATCACCTCGGCGCACCTGGAGTGGCGCGATCGCGATTGCCACTTCATCTTCGGCGACGTGTGCACCGCGGTGCTGGTGGAAGCGGCCGATCACGCGGTCTCTGCCGAGCGCTGGCAGGTGCTGGGCACGCGCCTGGTCACGCAGTTCTCCAGCAACATCCGCAACAACGCCGGCTTCCTGAACCGCTGCGAAGACACCGATCCCGACGCGCGCGACAAGACCTTCCGCCAGGAAGGCCGCAAGGTCTTCAAGGAAGTCGTGCCCATGGCGGCCGAGCACATCGAGCGCCATCTGCACGATCTGCACTTCGAGCCCACGCAGATGCGCCGTTTCTGGCTGCACCAGGCCAACCTGGGCATGAACCAGCTGGTGATCAAGAAGCTGGTCGGCGGCGAGGTGGGGCCGCAACTGGCGCCGCTGATCCTGGACGAATACGCCAACACCGCATCCGCCGGCTCGATCATCGCCTTTCACCACCACCGCGCCGATCTCAAGCCCGGCGATGTGGGCGTGATCTGCTCCTTCGGCGCCGGCTACTCGATCGGCAGCGTGATCGTCAAACGCCTGAGTTGACGAGGCCCTGGGCGCCGGCTGGCTGAGCCGCCGGGCGAGCCTGGCGGGGCGGCGTTTGGCACAGCAGCCCGCAGGTGCAGCCTATCGGCACAGCCGGGACGCCTCGGCCAGCGCGTAGCCGCGGCCGGCATTGATGGCCCGCAGGGTATCCGTGGCGGCGTCGTAGGCGATGTGGGGGCCCTTGTCGCCGGATCGCCAGGTGGCGGCATCGCCCAGCCACTTCAGCGCCGTGCTGCCGCGCGGTGCGCACAGGTGGCGGTGCGCGCGTGTCGGAGAGCCCGTCTCGTGCCAGGCATCGGCCACCAGCACGTGGATGTCGCCGCCCACGCTGTCCGCGGTGGGGAAGGTGGGGCTGTCGGCCTGCAGCGCGGCGTCAGCAGGCCAGAGATCGACCACCTCGCCCGCGCTGTCACGGAAGAATCGCCACTCCACGCCATCGGCGGAGTAGGCCAGCACCAACTTCTTGCGCAGGCCCGGCAGGCTCAGGTTGTTCTCGAAGATGAGGTAGCGGTTCTCGAAGGGCTGCAGGTCGTTCAGCGTGGAAGGCTTGTGCATCTGCAGGATGAAGGCGCTGGAATCAGATTGCCCCGGCCACACGCGCCCGTCCACACGCAGCTTGCCGTGGTAGCGCCAGCTGATGCCGTCGGCACTGGTGGCCAGCGCCGGGACATAGCCGCTGGGGCTGGGGTAGCCCTGGCCGACGCGCAACACCGCCACCCAGCCTGTGCTGGCGTGGTGGCGCACAGCCACGGTGCGCACCTTGTAGCTGGCCGCACCGACATCGGTGATCTGCTCCGGCGGCAGCACCGCCTGCGCCGTGCCGGCGTGGCTCCAGCCGCAGCTGTAGCGGTAGAGCTGGCCATCGTCAGCCACAGAACGTGCGTTGCTGAAGAAGCTGATGCCCGCATCGCGCTGCACCAGGGCGGTGTAGTTGCAGCACAGGCCAGGCACCGTGCCGGTGCTTCGCCAGCTGGCTGGCGTCGGCGCGGGCGTGCTGATGGCCGGCGTAGCGGGTGCCGTTGGCGTTGACGAGACCGCAGGAGCCGCCGTGCTGACCCCCGGCAGAGCAGCCGATGAGGTGGCTTGTTCGCTGCTGCCGCCACCGCCGCAGCTCAGCAGCAGCAGCAACAGCAGCTTGGTCAGTGTGATGCAGAGAAGTCGCATGAACGCTTGTGAGTGGCCGCCCGTGGCATTGGGTCCGGAATCTTGGCGTTTTCCGCACCCTCGTTAGGGTGCTCCTCGCTTCCAAAGGTAAGCTGACCCGCAGATGAGGGGGGAGCCTCAAGAGGGCGTGCTGATAGCCTTCTTCCCTGTTGAGTTGGTCTGAATACCTACCTCTTTAGGGAGCGCCCGTGAAAACATTCATCCGCACGGCCCTTGCCACCGCTGCCCTTGCCGCAGCCGGTCTGGCATCCGCCGCCACTGTTACGCTTGATTTCGAAGATCTCAACCCCGCTGGTGGCTGGTTTGACCTGGCCTATCCGGGCGGCTACAAGGGCTACAACTTCACCAATGCCAGCGGCAACCCCTTGCTTGCCGGCACCAATGGCTCCTGGTTCTGGGGCCCAGCGACTGCGCCCTTGGCCTATGCCGGCGCAGTCAACATCGGGTCCGCGTTCACAGGTCTTGACGAGTGGACGGTCATCAGCCACACCTCGCTGCCGTTCAAGCTGCAGCAGATGCTGTTCATCGGCGATATCTGCTGCGGCAGCGCGCTGCCGATCGGCATTCAGCTGATCGACAAGAACAACAACCTGATCGATGTGGGTGCCTTCAACAGCACGACCCTCGGCACGCCCGGC
Organism: Rubrivivax sp.; assembly: GCA_016790225.1. Next base: position 120,116 of record JAEUOZ010000060.1, on the reverse strand, counting down.
CAGACCTTCGGCTTGCCCGGCCCCACCAACGGCGGCACGTTCGACATCCTCAAGAACGGCTTCGAACCGGTTCCGGGCAACGGCTTCATCTATACCTTCACCAATCCGCTCCCCAACCTGGAGCTGAAGGGCATTGCCCTCTACGGCTTTGCAGGCTACTACGCGGTTGACAACATCGTGGTCACCGCCGTGCCTGAGCCCAGCGCCTACGCGATGTTTGCCGTCGGTCTGGGCGTCCTCGGCTTTGCCGCGCGTCGCCGCCAGCAGAAGGCCAACCAGGCTGCTGCCGCCCAGGCCGCCTGACACCGCTTCCCGCTCCCGTTTGAAAGTGCCAGCCCTTGCGGCTGGCATTTTCTTTTGGTGGGAACTGGTGGCGAATGCGGGGCGAATGCGGGGCGAATGCGGGGCGACTCCGGGCGAACGCGGGGCTAACTCAGGGAGAAAGGCAGCTCAGCGCGAGACGGGCCCGCGCATCAGGATGACCTTGCGGCCAACCCACTCCTTCATCGCCCGCGCGCTGCCCTGCAGCGAATCGGCATCCGGGATCCAGGCCTGCCACCAGGGCCAGTGGGTGGTTTCAGAGCCTTCGTGGTCAGTCGCCACGGCCGTGGCCTCAAACCCATAGGCCTGAAAGATCGTCATCGCGCGCGGCATGTGCAGTGCCGAGGTCACCAGCAGAATCCTGGGCTGGATGTTCTGTTCGCGCAGCAACTGCATCGTGAATTGGGCGTTCTGCTCGGTGTTGCGGCTTCTGCCTTCCAGCAGCATCGCCGATCGGGGCACGCCCAGCGCCTGCAGAAACTGCGCCATGGCCTCGGCCTCGCTGGCCGCGTAGACCTTCTCATCCATGCCACCGGTGGCCAGCAGCTTGGGTGCCTTGCCGGCCTGGTAGACGCGCGCAGCATGCCAGAGCCGATCAGCTGCAGCGTTGAGGTTGGCCTGCCGCGTCTCAGGCGGCACACCCAGCAAGGGCGGCGCGATCCCGCCCCCCAGCACCACGATCACCTCGGCGCTGGGCAGCGCCTGCACCGGCACGGCAGGGTATTGAGATTCGAGCCCGCGCCTCAAGACCTGGCTGGCCCCGGGCGTTGACCACAGCGTCAGCCACGCCAGCGCGCTGATGCCCAACAGCCAGACTGCGCGGCGTGCAAGCCGCGCGCGGCCCTGCGGCGCCTGGCGGCGTGCCTGGCGCTGGCACCACCAAGCCAGCAGGCCAGCCAACAGGCCCAGCACCAGCGCCGTGCCCAGCGGAGAGATCAGGACGGTGACGATGCGATGGGCGAGCAGCATGGGGGCAGCGAACAGTCAGCGAAGCGATGAGGGTGGTGCGGCGCGAGTCTCCCGCAAGACGCCAGCCCTCGCTCACATCTGGCATTCCGTTACGCATCAGGCGTGATGCCCCTTGGACGGGGGGTGACGATCGGCAAAAGCACCTGCGACCATGACCCATTGTCAGACCCAGAACAAACACTCAGGTTGGCCGCATGAATCCTGCAGCCCGCAAGGCCCCCGTCTTTGTCATCATTTCGCAGGTCTATGTGCCGGATCCCGCTGCCGTGGGCCAGTACTTTGCAGATCTGGCCGCTGAAATGGTGCGGCGCGGCTACAAGGTGGTCGTGCTCACCGCGCGGCACGGGTATGAAGATTCGAGCCGCGTCTACCCGTCAACTGAGGTGCGGGATGGCGTGCACATCCGCCGCCTGCCGCTGAGCTCATTCGGTAAGGACTCGATCAAGATGCGCCTGCTGGCGCAGATCAGCTTCCTGCTGCAGGCCATGTTCCACAGCCTGTTCACGCCGCGCCTGTGCGGGCTCATGGTCTCCACCTCGCCGCCGGCCTGCGGCATCGGCGGTGCCATCGTCAGCCTGCTGCGCAGAGTGCCGGTGAAATTCTGGGTGATGGACTTGAACCCGGACCAGCTGGTGGTGATGAAGGTCTTGCCGGCCAAGGCCTGGCCGGTTCGGCTGTTTGATGCCTTCAATCAGGCCATCCTGCGCCGCGCCAGTGACATCGTGGCGCTGGATCGTTTCATGGCCGACCGTATCGCAGCCAAGGCACCGGTGGCGCGCAAGATCACGCTGCTGCCCCTGTGGCCGCACGACGAGCGTGTGATCAACCTGCCGCATGCCGGCAATCCGTTTCGGGCGCAGCATGTGCCTCAGGGCCGCTTCGTGCTGATGTACAGCGGCCTGCACACGGCGGCCAACCCCTTGTCGACCCTGCTGGATGCGGTGGAGCGCCTGCAGGATGAAGAGCCGCGGCTGCTGCTGATGTGCATCGGCGGCGGCAGCGCCAAGAAGGATGTCGAAGAACGCATCGCCCGCGGCGCGCGCAACATCGTTTCGCTGCCCTACCAGCCGCGCGAGACGCTGCAGCAGAGCCTTTCCGCCGCCGATGTGCACCTGGTGTCCATGGGCGACGACATGGTCGGCATCGTCCATCCCTGCAAGATCTACGGCGCCATGGGCGTCTCACGCCCCATCCTGGCCCTGGGCCCGCGCAACAGCCACATCGGCGATCTGGTGCACCAGCACCAGGCGGGCTGGCACGTTGCCCACGGCGATGTGGATGGCGCCGTCGAAGCGCTGCGCAACATGCTGCTGACCGATGCAGCCACGCTCCAGGCCATGGGCCAGCGCGCCGGTGCCGCACTGACGCATCAGCTCAGCCGGCCGCGCCTGCTGGGGCAGGTGTGTGATGTGATGCAGCGCGGTTTGCCCAGCACACGGCCCAGCGCGACGGCCGGGCGGCCTGCCTTCGGGGTCAGCAAGCTCTGATGAATTGATCGGGCGGGTTGCCCGGGTTGCTGTGTCGGCGTCAGGCGAATCGCCGGCTGTGTGTCTTGCACCGCTGGTGCGCATGGCAAGGCCTCAATCCAGGCGAACGCCACTCGGCAGGCTGCACGGAAGGGCAGCAGAGAAAGAGCAGACAGAAACGAAAAAGGCGACCAAGCTGAGCTTGATCGCCTTGTAGGCCAAGCCACAAGCGCAGTGCCTGTGGCTGCTTGTGGACTCTCCGATCAGCAGCAACCCGCGAGGGGTTGCACGCTGAATCAGGCCAGCGCGGGCTGGGCGTTGGAATCGGAAATCTTCTTGCGCAGCTTGCGCGACCAGCCGAAGGCGGCCAAGGCACCCAGCAGCGGCAGCGGGCCGGGGACTTGGGTCACTGAAAGGATGACCGTGCTAAGACCACCGGTGGACTGCCCCAAAGCAAAATTGAATCCAGTCGCTCCACCAGCGGTCGAGAACGTGTACGGATTTGCGAAGACCGTTCCAGTTCCCAGAGTCGGAATGCTGAAAACACTTCCGCCAAGATTCATGCTGAACGGCGATGTGCTCGAACCTGGAAAGGCAAACGCCGTCTGAAGCGACAAGCGGTAGGTGCCGGCCGCCATGTTCAGTATCGCGTTGGCACTGGAACCCTGCGCGCTGGTCGAGACAAGTGAAAGCTGCTTGTTGGAAATCCCGGTTCCAAAAGGACCGCTAGTTGTCCAAAGACTAGCATCCTCAAAGAGATTGACGACTGCTGCATTCGCTCCCGTGGCGCAGAGAACTGCGGCCGCCAGTAGCGACTTCTTCAAAACGCTGTGCATTTGACCCCCCAATGCCGACGAAGCGGCGACAAAAAAGTGAGAAAAGACCCCCTGCAGCTCACCCAAGCACACAGAGCGTGCCTTGGTTCACTGACTCCGGATCCACTCTAAGGCAAGGGCCGCAAAGCCCTAAGCGGCAGACTCCCCCTGATTAAAGGGGTTGCCCCCTTTGGGAGGTGAGCAGATGAGCACGTCGGAAGCGTGCCAACTCGCCGCAACCCCCTAAGACGGCGCCGTACACACGAACGCCTGTCGCTCTGGCGCCCGGACAATAGGGCCTCAGTGAGGAAGTCCGATGAGTGTAGAAGTGTGGGTGCAAGCGCACTGGGTTGAAGTGTTGGGCCGGCAGGCGCCGCGTCTGGTGAGGCCCTGGCTGGGCGGCCTGGCGAGGCTGGTGGTTTGTACCGCTCTGGTGGCGGGCTGGGTACAACCGTCTGCTGCCGCGGACAAGGCGCCGGCCAGCGGTGCGCCCGCCGATGTGGTCCTCGCCACGGTGAACGGCACTGCGATCACCCAGCGCGAAGTGGACTCGATCTTCAAGAAGACGGCGCCGGTTCAACTCACGGCGGCGCAGGCAGCGCTGCGCAAACGCGCGATCCTGGCTGAGCTGGTGAGAACCGAGGTGCTGGCGCAGGATGCCATCGCGAAGGGCCTGAACAAGGCCGACGAACTGGCGCTGGAAGCGCGTCTCTCGCAGCGTCAGCTGCTGGCCGGCCGTGCCGAAGAAGACGCCGGCGCAATGCTGCCACCCATGCAGCTGGAAGAAGCTCGGCAACTGGTGGCGAGGAGCCCGCTGCTCTTCGCGCAACGTCGCCAATACACGATCGAAGAGGTTCGCATCGTCACGGCCGATCCCGATCTGTTTGAAAAGCTGGACAAAGAGATCCGACAGAACGGACTTGATCTGGACGGCGCCCAGCGCAAGGCGGTGGAGTTGGGCGCGGCGGTGGAACGGCGCGTGGTAGCCGTCCCCTCTGAGGGTTTGCCGGCCGCACTGGTCGAGCCCTTTTCCAATGCCCGCCCGGGCCAGCTGTGGGTGGTGCGGCAAGCGGTCGATCAAGGCGCCATCCTGGCCATGCGGGCTTCGATCCCTGCGCCGCTGGTGGGTGAACAGGCGGTGGAAGCCGCCATCAATGTGGGTACGCAGATCCGGCGGCGCCAGGCCGCCTTGCTGCGTACCCAGGATATCGTCAACCGGGCCCGTATCTCCTATACCGATGCGGCTGAAGCGCTCAGTGCGCCGGCCGTCGCGCAAGCTGCGTCATCTGCCGGGCTGGCGGCTGCGCCAGCCGCATCCGGCGCCTCGGCTGCCGGGCCGATCACCCTGTCTCCTGATCCGCTGGTGGAACTGCCGCGTGGCCTGGTGGAATCAGCCAGCAAGATCCTGGCGCGCAAGCTGCTGATCGTGCTGGGCTTCGTGATCGTCGGCCTGAGTGTGCTGATGATCGTCTGGGGCTTGATCCGCTACGCCTTCGGGCGCTTCTGGCTGCCGCACCTCTGGCCCTTGCGCGCGCCGGTCGTCACACCTTCGATCCTGCAGATCGTGGCGGAATCGGTGATCCACCCGTCCACCGGCCGCGTCAAGTGGGGCGAGTTGACCGTCAAGGCCTTGATGGTGGGCGGCTTGCTGGGCTGTGGCGTGCTGATGGCGATGGCGGCCAGTGCCAGCTTCAAGCACGTGCCCAACTGGTGGGTGGCCGGCGCCCTGCTGGGCGGCTGGCTGCTGGGCATCGTGGCCAGCCACGCGGTGGCGCGTGCGCGGGCCAGGACGATCGGCAAGGATTTCAAGGCCTGGCCGGTCTTTGGCTGGCAGGGGCTGGTGCTGCTGGCGTGTGCGCCTGCGATCCGGCTGCTTTGAGCTGGCGTCACCCCAGCTCAGCCCAGCTCAGCCCAGCTTGAACCCATGGGAAGTACCGTTTCGCCACAGGCTGGGGCCGCCGCTGCCCCGCTGATACGCCGCCCTTTAGAGGGCAACCTCTGGCTGGCTCTTGCGGCCGCCGTGTGCACGCATCACGTGACCATGATGCTGATGACGCAGTCGTCCTTCGGCGGCTTGATGGCCGTGGTGGTGTGGGCCGGGGCCCTCGTCTGCATGGAAGATCGCCTGGAGACCTTGGCGCCCAAGCCCAGCGCACCCAGTGCCGCGCTGGGCCTGCTGCTGCTGGTGACAGGCCTATGGCGGGGTACCTCCATTGCCTACATGGATTCCGCCAGCTATGTGCTCGCCGTCTGGTTGGGCCTGGGCCTGGCGCTGCTGTGCGTGCCCATCAGGCAACTGGCGCGCTTTGCCTCTGAACTGGCGGTGCTGGCGCTGCTGCCAGGTTGCCTGCTCTTCGTGAAGCTGATGCCGGAGCGTTTCTTGAGCGAGGGCACGGCGGGCCTGACGACCATGGTCCTGAACCTGCTGGGCACGCCGGCGCGCTGGGATGGGCGGCTGGTTGCGCTGGAGGGTGGCGCGGTCAACGTGGCCGGCGTCTGCAATGGCGTGGACCTGATGGCGCAGGTGTCAGTAGTGGCAGTGATCTTCTTGCTGGCCTTTCGGATCAGGTCCCCCTGGCGGATTCTGGGCTTGCTGCTGATCGCGCCGGTGATCGCCGTGGTGAGCAATACGCTGCGCATCGCCTTCCTCGCGGTGATCAATGCCAGCGACTGGGCCTACAAGATGCGCTTCTTTGACTTCTTCCACGAAGAGTATGGCGGCTACCTCTTCGCAGGCCTTGCCGTGCTGGCGTTTGGCTGGATCTACCTTCGGGTGCTGGAGAGGGATCTGGCGGCACGGCGTTTGCAGCGGAGCGCCGCATGAGCGCGCGAAGCCCCGATATCGGGACCCTGGCGCTGAAGCTGACCCTGGGTGGCCTGTGCGTGGTCTATGGCGCTGCAGCCGTCTACATGGGCTTGCTGCGCCAGGCCCCGGTGCCTGAAGCCAAGTGGCCTGCCGCGCCACTGCAGCTGCAGGGTCACAGCGTCACGCAGCGGGTGATGGCGCCCGCAGACAACGGTCGCAAGGTGTCCCGAGCCGAGGTGCTGGCCTGGGAGGTGACTTCGCTCTCCGAGCCTTCGCAGGCCTTCACGATCACGGCTGCGCCCGTCAGGGCCAGCAGCAACGAGCACTTGAAACTGCCCCAGCTGCGCGAGACCAGCAGCCACTTCGACCTGAAGGCTGATGAGCCGCAGGTCCCCAAGGACGGCCGCGTCGACGAAGGGCTTCGCCTGCAGTTCGGCCGCTTGCCGGCAGGGCAGCTGGCCGCACAGGCCTGCATCACGCCCGCTGGCGTGGTGTCTTCAGAGGGTGAAGACCTGGCCAAATCGGTATCGGTTCAGCCGCCCGCCACCTGGCGCTCCCGGCTTGACCAGGTGCTGGGTCTTGCCGAGCCCATTCGCTGGGAGTGTGTGCTGGTGTCGATCAGCCTGCCCGCTTCGGCGCAGGACAGGCAGCCGCTGATCGATCACTGGCAGCTGTTCAGGCGCGAGTGGCTGCGCCTGCAGCCTGCCGGCGTGGCCAGCCGCTGAGCACACGCCGGCGGTTTGCGCCGGGCTGTCGCCGGACTGTTGCCGGGCTGGCGCAGGCCTCGCGCCGCGGTTGCCGCCAGGCTTGCGCCTCAGCGCTTGCCGATCTTCCCTTTTGCCCAGCCGATCAGCTGGCCATGCCACGAAGGCCGGGCCCGGGAAACCGTCACGGCGCTGGAGGGCGCCGCCGCCTCGGCCGCGGGCCGCTTCTCGCTGCGGATGTAGCCATTGCCGTAGCCATAACTGCCGAATACCGTGTCCTGCGATCCGGAGCCATAGCCGTAGCCATACTCCCCGTGGTAATCACGCGCGGCCTTGAAGTCCAGGCGATTGAGGATCAGGCCTGTCACGTGGCCACCGGCATGGCGAAGGCGGGCAATGCCTTTTCGCACCAGCGGGGCCGGTGTCTTCATGGCACGCACGACATAGGCGATGTTGGTGGCCAGATTGGCCAGCACCATCGCATCGCTCACCAGCTCAACCGGCGGGCTGTCGATGACCACCACGTCAAATTCCTTGGACAGTTGGCGGATCGTGTCCTGAAAGCGCTGCGAGACCAGCAGTTCCTGCGGATTGGGCGCGGCCTTGCCCACGGTCAGGACCTTCAGTCCGCTCTCTTCAAAGGTCTGGACGCACTCTTCCAGCGTGGCCTCGCCGGACACCAGATCCGTCAGGCCCTTGGAATCCTTCTCCAGGCGCATGGCGTTGCCCACGCGTGAACGGCGCAGATCACAATCGATCAGCAGCGTGGGCTGGGTCTGGGCGTGAGCCAGGGCCAGGTTGATGGCCACGGTCGTCTTGCCTTCTCCGGGGATCGAAGACGTGACGAGGATGACCTTGCGGTCAATGTCCAGCGCAGACAGCATCAGGCCGGTGCGTGCCGTTCGTATGCCTTCGGCATAAGATGTTTCTGGCTCGTCGACAAAAGAACGCACCATCTGCGCGCGGGCTGCCTTTTCGCGCACGGGCAGGGCTGCCAGCACATGCTGGCCCAGGCGCTGCTCGGCATCGGTGACGCCCTTGATGGAGTTGTCCAGCCGGTCAACGTAGGCGGCACCCAGGCAGGCCAAGAGCAGGGTCACCATGGCCACGGTCGGCACCAGGTTCGGGTTGCCGCGCAGCGTGCGCTCGGCGTCCCGCGCCGGGTCCAGCACCCGCGCGACCACCGGCGTCATCTCGCCGATCACGCCCAGTTCCTTCACCTGGCTCATGAAGGTCTCAAAGATCTTGCGGTCCCGCTCCACGGCGGTCTGCAGCGCCGTCAGTTCGAATTCGTCGCGGTTGCTGACCTGCAGGTTGCCGCGGATCCCGCCCACCGCGCGCTCCAGCGCGCCTTCGTTCTGGCGCAGCGCCTCATAGCGGCTGAGGATCGTCTGCGCAACCACCGAGGCCTGCGCCTCGGCCGTCAGCTGCAGCTTGGCAATCTCTTCGTCCGCCTGGCGGACCTTGAAGCTTTCCGCGGTGAAGTTGTCCAGCAGGCTCGTCCGCATGGCCTTGGCGGTATTCAGCTGCCGCAGAATGTCGGCCATCGAGGGGTCGCGCACGATGGAGGGCACAGCCAGGTAGCTGCCGCGTGAGCCCGCGGCCCGCAGTTCAAGCGCGGCCGATTCCAGGCCCAGCCTGTCAGCGCGCGCAGCCAGCAGGCGCTCTGTCATGCCGCCCAACTGCTGGCCCGTGGGTGAACCGGCATTGCCGCCCATGCTCACGATGCCGCGCTTGGCGGTGAATTCCAGCAAGGCCTGCTCGGACTTCGCGAGCTGCTCTCGCAGCGGCACCAGCTGATCCAGGATCTGCTTGCTTGACTCAGATGTTGCCGTGGAACGATCGGTCCGGACGATGGCGATGTACTGCGTGGCGATCTCGTTGGCCACCAGGATGGCCACGTCACGGTTTTCGTGGGTAAAGCCGATGTTGACGATGTAGGTGTTGCGCAGCGGATTGACGGAAAGCCCTTCCAGAATGGCCGTGGCGGCTGCGGCCGTCAGCTCATCATCCTTGAACTGGCGGCCGGAGAGCTTGGGGCCCCAATCGACGCCCAGAGACCGCAGCGAGCGCTCATACCAGGAAGGGCGCGCAATCCGTGGATCGACTGAAGGGTGGTTCCAGAGCTTCAGGCTGCGTGCCGTGCGTTCAGCCACCGCGCGGGAGCGGATGACGGCCAGCTGCGTCTGCACATAGTCGCCCGGCAGGCGTGCGCTGTACTCGTCTCTCATGCCCGGTGCGCGCACCGTGTTGCCTTCCAGCACCATGGAGACGTCCGCCCGGTGGACGGGTGGCATGCTCTGCCGCACGAAGAAGGCCACCAGCGAGGCCATGGCCACCAGGGCCAGGATGAACCAGCGGCGCTTGTAGATGCTGCCCCAGATCTCGCGCAGCTCTGCACGCTGCTCTGAAGTGATGCCCGGTGGCGCAGCCGGTGGGACGGGCTGAGGAAACGCCAGAGGATGCAGTGGGCCTGAAGGCCCGCCAGGCCCGCGCGCGCCACCCGGAGCGATCGGATACGGCATATTCATGGAATGTCCTTGTTCAGCGCACCCGAGCGGCCGGATCTGTGCGGGAAGAGCCGCCGCGGCTTTCAAGCGGCAGACCTTTAACCACCCAGCTTAACGTCAACAGCACGGCGAAATTGAAGGCATTGGCCGGTATTTGCAGCCCAAAATCCATCATGCTCTGCGCGCCAGTGGCGATTGTGGCGAAGACCGCTGCCACGCCAACCCCACGATTGAGCCGTGGCTGGTCATCCTGAATCAGGCCCAGCGCACGCCGCAGACCCAGCAATCCCACCCCCAACCACAGAGCCAGGCCGATGAGGCCGGTATCCACCGCCACTTCGACAAAGTCGTTGTGGGCATAGTTCCAGTGCCCGGCGTAGACCCAATCGGGCTTGAACGGCGCAAAGGACAGCTGAAATGTGCCGCCCCCGTGGCCAAAGAGCGGCTTGTCCCAGATGGCCTGGGTGGCCAGCAGCGGCACCTGGAGGCGTTGTTCGACCGATTCTTCTCGTGGCGGCGGGATCTCGCGGCCGAGCGCACCGTGCGGCAAGCTGGCTGCGGCCTCTGAGCTTGCGCGCCCGCCATCCACAGTCAAGGCCGTGCCTTGCAGGCGCTCGGCCACGCGCTCCAGGCCGATCCAATGGCCGACGATCAGCACATCGATGGCCAGCATCGTGCCCAGCAGCACCAGAGCGGGCTTGCGCAGCTTCTCGGAGCGATAGGCCAGGGTCATCGCCGAAACGACGAGGGCGAGCACGAAAGCGACGTTGCCCATGCGCGAATGGCTCAGCACCAGCCCGATGACCAGCAGCACGATCGCCAGGCGCAGCACCATCTTGAGCGAGAGTGCGAAGTTCAGCAGCACCGCCAGGCGCATCCGCCAGCCGCGCACCCGCCCTCTGCCGCCGTCGTACTGGGCAATGAGCAGGCCGATACCCGCCGCGATGGCCAGCGATAGAAAACCCGCGAAGTGATTGGCGTTGGCAAAGGTCCCGCTGGCGCGGCCACCGGGGCCAAAGCTCTCGAACAGCAGCACATAGGCGGCATCGCTGCGCGTGAACAGGATGCCCAGGCAGGCCTGCGCCACCCCAGCCGTGAGCAAGGTGCCCATGACCCAGCGGCAGCGCCGGCGTGAACGCACGCCCAGCACGATGGCCAGCACGGCAGCCCCATAGCAGAGGCAGCGCAAGAGGTAGCGCTGCGTGTGCCATTCGGACACCGTGCCGGGAAGCCAGGACTGCGGGCTGCCCACGAGCCATTGCAGGCCAACCAGCGCGCAATAGCCCCCCAGCAGCGCCAGCATCCAGCGTGCGCGGTGCAGCGCAGCCGGCCAAGGGCGGCCACCCAGCGCATGGCTGCCCATCAACAAGAGCAGCGACAGCCAGACACCCATGGCCAGCAGAGACTCCGCCCAGGGGCGATTGCTGCCCAGTGGCAGCGGTGAGAGCGCCATGCACAGCAGCAGCAGCCCGAAGCCCGCACTGTCCAGCGCGGCGACCCATGAGACCGGGCGGCTCTGGGTGCGGGAAGGATGGTCAGCGGCGATCATGCGGTGGAAGGAACGGGCACTTGACGGGAGCAGGGGACACGGCGGTAGCTGATGGCCGAAGCGAGGCGCTGGCGCAGGGTGGTTCTGCCCGGCAACCAGGCAGAAGGATGCACAGCACAACCGAAGCCGCTTGCCGACGACGCCTTTGGCGCCCCGACGGGCCCTTATGGTGGGCGACGGCCAGACGATACGTCCGGTTCCGGCCGTTCCTTTCCCGTTCGGCCCAACCTAGGGATGCTATGGACCCGCCGCGAGGCCGAAGATGCCGGGGCATCCCCCGATTTGGGGTGTCTTCCGAGGTCGGGCCAGCCCATGCCCCTAAGCTTGGGAGAGCGCAGCAGGCGCCGGCATGGCAGAAATCGAACTTGATGGCGCTTCCCGCTGAATAGTGGCGTTTGAGCCTTGGCGCGCTTGCTAGCATGCGCAGGATCTGAAGTTCAGTGCCCGTCCCACAGCAGGTGGCGGGCTTCCAAGAAGGTTGCCGGCATGAAGCTTTGCCCATCGCGTTCTGCCCTGATCCCGGTTCGTTGGGCTCTGGGTGCCCTGGCGCTTGCCGTCTTGAGCGGCTGTGCCGTCGCACCGGGCCACCACATGAGCGCAGGCGCTGCTTCCCTGCCGGTCACGCGCGGCAGCGATGAGCCCCCTGAAGGCGCCTTGACACGCATAACGGCTGAGTTGGTGAGAGCCAACCGCGCGGTGCCGGAATACAACCCGACCAAGGATCTGCAGCCCTTCCTGGTGGAGCCGGGCTCCTACCGCATCGGGCCGGGGGACATCCTCGGCATCGTCGTCTGGGGCAACCCGGACTTTTCTGCCCCCACAGGTACCGGCACAGGCCCGACCGGCAACACCACCGGCGGCTTCAGTGTCAGCGCCAGCGGCAATGTGCAACTGCCTTTTGTGGGCCCGGTCAAGGCCGCCGGCCTGACGCTGGAAGAGTTTGGCAAGCGGGTTACCGAGGCGCTGCGCACGCAGGTGCGCAGCCCTCAGGTGACGGTGGATGTGCGCAGCTACCGCAGTGCGCGCATCTATGTGGATGGCGAGGTGAACAAGCCCGGCCAGCAATCCATCGACGATGTGCCGATGACGCTGCCAGAGGCGATTGACCGCGCGGGCGGCCTGACCCGTGGCGCAGACCGCAGCGCGGTATCCATCATCCGCGGCACCCAGGTGGTGCGCGTCAACATGGATACGCTCATCGCCCACGGCATCGATCCCAACCGCATCATCCTGAGCAAGGGCGATACGGTGCGCGTGCCAAACCTGGAAGAAACCAGGCTCTACGTGCTGGGCGAAGTGGCCGCACCCGGCCCCAAGCTGATGCGCAAGGGACGGCTCAGCCTGAGCGAGGCGCTGGGTGATTCAGGCGGCGTCTCGGTGATGACCGGCAACCCGAAGCAGGTCTTCGTCGTGCGCGCGACGGATCCGGTGAAGCCCGTGATCTATCACATCGACGTCTCTTCGCCCGTATTCCTGGCGCTGGCCGATGGCTTTGAGCTGCGGCCGCGTGACGTGGTCTATGTGGACCCGGTGCCGCTGGTGCGCTGGAACCGCGTGATCAGCCTGATTCTGCCGAGCGCGGCGGCGGTTCAGAACCTGGCATCGATCAACAACCTCACGAGTGTGAGGAACTGATCGCGATAGCGCGCTGAAGGCGCGCGCCGTCGAAGGGACGCCCTGTTGCGGCCCCAGTGGACTGCGGCGCCAGTGGGCTGCTGTGCTAGACCCTGGCGCGTTCCGCCTGCGCGGCGCGGCGCGACTGCAGCCCCAGCTCCAGCTCAAAGATCTTGGCGCGGGTCTGCTGGATGTAGCTGGCGCGGATGCGGCTGGCAATCAGGCCCGCGTGCCCCTCCAGAAAGCCCATGCGCAGGATGTAGTGGTAGAGGAACCAGAGCCAGGGCTCGATGGGCAGGCGGATGATGACCGCCTTCATCCACCGGCGGCGCTCCTGCCCGTTGCCAAACAGACGCGGCGTGATGGTGGATTGGCCGTAGACGCCCGTGGTCAGAAAACGGTGGCGCAGCCTCGCTTCCCAGGTGGAGTATTTGTTGTGCCGCGTGATGTAGGCCTCAAGACCCTTGAAGTCTTCGTGGATCACGGGTGTCGCCAGGCTGCCGACGGAACCGTCCACGATCACGCGCTCGTGGATCTCCATGTCCAGGCCATCCGCCAGGTCATCGAACAGGTGCTCGAAGCGCCCCTTGCCGTTGCGCACCAGCAGCACCGCAGCATGTGAAAACCCACCGTAGCGCATGGGGCGACCGAGGAAGTGGAAGCCCTTGACGATCATGTAGCCGTCTTCGGGCTTCGGGCCGGTGATGGCGGCTTCGATCTCCTGCCACAGCGCTTGCGGCACCACCTCATCGGCATCGAGGAAGAAGACCCAATCGGTATGGATCGGGATCTGATCCAGCGCCCACTGCCGCTTCTTGGGGTAGCCGCCGGCATAGCTGAACTGGTGGACCTCGGCGCCCCACTGGGTAGCGATGTCGGGCGTGAGATCCGTGCTGTGCGAATCGATCACCAGGACACGCTGCGCAGGGTGCAGTGCCGCCAGGCACTTGGGCAGGTTGCTGGCCTCGTTCTTGACCGCCAGCAGCACGGTGATCGACAGCTTGGCCGAAGGTGAATTCATGGTGTGCGGCTCGCGGCAGGGGAGGGGGCCCTCAAGACCCGCTGCTTGATGGGCCGCGCTGGGTTGCCGGCGACGATGGTCCAGGCCGGCACATCGCGCACTGCCACGGCAGCTGCGCCGACGATGGCGCCGGCCCCCACGGTGACGCCGGGGCCCACCAAGGCATCGGCGCAGACCCAGGCCTGGGGCCCGATCTCGATGCGCGCGCGGATCAAGGGCAGCTCCGGGCTCGTGTGATCGTGGGTGCCGGCGCACAGGTGCGCGCGGTGCGAGACCGTGGCGCGATCGCCGATCACGACCTCACCCAGGTTGTAGACCAGGGCCCATTCGCCGATGCTGGCCTGCGCGCCCAGGCTCAGCCGCCAGGGCAGGTAGATGCGCGTGCTGGGGTAGACATGGGCCTGGGCGCCGACGCGGGCGCCGAAGCAGCGCAACAGAAACCGCCGCCAGCCAAACAACGGCCGGGGGCTGAAGCGGAACAGCGGGCCGGCCAGTGCCCACAGGACGCGGGCGATGTATTCCTTGCGCGTGTAGGGGCGCAGGTTGCGGCAGGCGTCTACGTCTAGCTGCGGCGCGGCGGATTGAGCTTCAGGCTGGCCACGGGTCATGCGTGTGCCGGGCCCAGGATGCTGCGATACAGATCGTGCAGGCGCTGGCCCATGGCGGCCTTGGAGTATTCGCGCTGGGCAAAGGCGCGGGCTGCGGCACCACAGGCCGCGGCGCGGGCGGGATCATCCAGAAAGCAGGCCATGGCCGCCGCCACGGAAGCCGGGTCCGGAGCCGTGGCGATACCCGCGCCCGCTGCCTGAACCTCATCGGCGATGGCGATGCCCTTGCCCAAGACAGAGGGCAATCCGGCCAGCAGGGCCTCTGCCGCAGCGATGCCGAAGTTTTCAGAATGCGAAGGCAGCACAAACAGCGATGCGGCGTGCAAGGCGGTGGCCTTCAGGCTGCCGCCCAGAAAACCGGCCCAGGTGATGCGGTCAGAAAGCTGAAGCTGGGTTGCCAACTGCTTGAGCGAACTGACGTAATCCGCCGATCCATCGCCTGCGATCATCAGGCGCAGCGCGGGATGCGCAGGCAGGCCAGATGCCATGGCGTGCAGCAAGGATTCAATATTCTTCTTGGGATCGATGCGCGAGAGGAACAAGACAAACGGCTCACCCCGCAGCTCAGGAAAGGTGGCATCAAATGCAGCACGATCAAGCTGGGCCTCTGGTTCTACGGCCAAGGGCAGTATCGCCGTGCGGGGAAACCGGATATTCAGCTCACGCGCTTCATCGTATTCAGCCTGCGCCGTAAAGTGCACCACCGCCGCCGCTTCCAGCGCTGGGCCATCGAACCAGGCCAGTGAGCGCTGCTTGAGCCACTGACGCCGTTGTGTCATGCCATACCGATTGAGCGTGCCCAGGGGCCGGATGACATAGGGCACCCCGGCACGGCGAGCCGCGCGTGAGGCCGCGATGGTGGAAAAGCTGAACATCGCGTGGATGTGCAAGAGATCAAACTCGTTGACGTGGTGGTGGAGCCAGCGCCACAGCGGGAGCGAGACCTTGTAGAACTCCGATTGTTTGGGGAATACCTGCAAGGTAGACCGGGCATCGCCCCGAGATCGGCCTTGGCCATGCTCTGCCGGCAGGTTGTTCGCCAAACCATCAAAGGGCGCTGGTACCGTGGAAGGGCCGAATCTCAGGCCTGGGCCGTTGTCATCTGTCGTCGCGACGGAGACGTCCAACCCCAGGTCTCGGCAGGCTTCCATCATCATGGCGAGTGCCCGTGCGGGGCCACCCGATGAGGCGGCAATCGAGGGAATGACGTGCAGGATTCTCAACAGCGAGCCGGTCTCAGCGCGGCACGATCAACCCAGGTGCGCCGGCGCGCGCGGGGCTGCCACCGGCTGCGCAGCTTCTTCGCGAATCAAGAGCCACCCCAGATACCGCGGCGCGATCATCCAGCTGAACACCCAGATCACCAGCAAAGTTGCGACAAAACCGCCAAAGACCTTGGTGATGCTGCTTTCCATGTATGAGAAGGCCATCAGGCTGGAGCAAGCCAGACCGGTACCCAAGAGCCCCCGGAGGGAACTCGACAAGGTCAACCAACGGTAGATGCGACCAAGCAGGTAGCCCAGCACGAGAACGGGTGCCATCATGCCGACGAAGCCGAAGTCAATATAGCTTTCGCCCATATATCCGATACTGATGGAGGTGCCTCTGTCGGCTCCGGAGACTTCAATTCCTGTAAAGATGGCCGTGCGTTCGGAATCGTGAATTTCCGACTTACTTGGAAAAAGAACGCGAGGCATGAAGGGGCGCTTGACTGCATCCCACCATATCTCACCCCGGGTGTGATCAATATTTCGTGGAACATAATCAATAGCTGCGCCAAAGAATTCAACATAGGCTAGGCGACTCAGCAGTTTATCAACTGCATCTGACATCACCGGACCATCCACCTTGGAAACCAGATTTCCCAAGTAACTGATGCGCTCGACATAGTCAACCGTGACGATCTGAGCAGCCTCGCCACCGCTGACGTAGTGTCTGTAGTCTCCCTTGACGGCTGTCCACAGCAGGGCGGTGTAGATGGTAAGGCCAATGGCCACAGCCAACGTGGCAATGCGTGCGAGGCTCAAGCGCACACCGGCGGCTGTAATGCCCAGCGCAGAATACAGAAAGACGGACTTGAAGTCGGAGAAATAACCGCCAATGCCCATCGCAAACTCGATCAAGGCCGCAATCAACCAGAAGTGGCGCGTATTCCAGGGTTGGGAGAATGCCGCAAAGGTGAGCATGAAATAAAATGCCCAGCGCAAATGGGCCAGCGCCAGCAGCGGCTGGGAAAGACCCGGGATCGCGCCTGCCAGCGCCTCTGCCACCACCGAAACCATCAGCGCCAACGCGTAATAGGCAAACCAGATGTGGCTTGCCGTAGACAGGGCCCTGTAGCGGTTGTGCTGGTGGAGTTCTGGGCGCCAGGCGCCCGAGCCCCAGTTCATGCCCAGCGCAAAGAGCAGCAGGCCCAGCAGCGAGAGATAGCTGGACAACTCAACGTTTCCGCCAAAGGTGGAAAAGGAATTGATGGGCAAGCCCTGCAGATTGGCGTTGATGGCCTTGGTGCTGGCCTGCAGCCATTGCAGCGCAAAGATCAGCAGCATCACGGGCGGCTCACCCGGGCGCCAGAGCAGCAGGATGCCCATGAACAGCACCAACACCGCAAACCCCACCAGCGCCATGTTGGGGCCCCAGCCAAAGGCCAGGAACAGCAGCGCAGCCACGGCACCCGCCGGAAAGAGCACCTGCGGTTTGGTCTGGACTTGAAGTGCCAGCATCAGCGCGTGCCTTCCACGGGGCTGCGGCGGCCCGGCTGTGTGAGCGCGGAAACAGCCTCCACGATGCCGCTGGCTGCTGCCTGAAGCGAATGTGCCGCCGTGCAGCTGGCGATGGCCGCCGGGTTGACTGGCTCACGAAGCGTGGCGGCCATCAGCCATGCCAGCTGTTCCATGTTGCCCACCGGATACGCCTTTGCCGCACCCGGGAAGGCCGTCAAGTCCGCCGCACAGCCGACGGCATCGGAAAGCAATACACGCGTTCCACATGCGAGTGCCTCGTTGGCGACCAGCCCCCAGGTTTCCCGGCCTGTCGAAGGCAGGACCAAGATGTCAGCGGCGGCATAGGCTGCTGGCATCTCCGTCTGGTTGCAAAAGCCGAGCATGTGCATGGGTACCTGAAGTCTGGCGGCCTCGCGCTGCATGGCGTCTTTCAGCGGGCCTGAGCCCGCGACCAGCACTTCCACGGCCAAACCATTGCGCCGGGTGATCGCGCTGGCATGGACAACATCCAGCGGCCGCTTGAATTCCACGAGTTTGCCGGCAAACAGCACCAGCGGTGTCGCGGCGGGCACCCCTAACCTGGCCCGCAAGCCAAGCCGGGCTTCGGCCGTGGCACGTGCGGCGAACCACTCGGTATCCACGCAATGTGGCGAAGCAAACATCTGCGCTGCCGGATACCGGTAGTGCTGCCAGTAGGCGCGGTTGCGTTGCCCCACGACCAGCGCGCCATCGAACAGGCGCAGAAAGGGTGGATACAGCCACTCCTTGGCTACACGCTTCAGGCGGGAGCGGGGAGTGTCCAACTGGCTGTCGCCACGCACCAAGGTCGGCAGGCCCGCACGCTTGGCGGCATACACGGCCTGCAGAAAGCACTTCAGGTACCAGCCCATCACCAGCACTGCATCGAAGCGGCCTGCCCTCAGCTCGGCCTGAATGCCGGGCGTATCCACCCCGGCAAAGCGGCCCAGGCCCGGCTGACGCGCCACGTTCTGCAGGAAGAGGTGCTGGTAGCCCGAGAGCAAGTCGACATCCCATGCAAACCCCTGGCCGAAGCCGGCGCGGGCTTGATCAGCCGCAGTGTCGCGGTGGGCATAGTAAACCGTGAGGTCCAAGTGATGCGCCAGTTCCCTGTACAGGGGAGCATAGTATTGAACAGGATGGGAAGCGATGATTGCCAGGCGCATTGATTCATTTAAGCAAGGTACGACGAGTCGACTCGATCGTCAACTCGAGCGAGAGTCTCCTGCTTTGACAATGAAGAACGCAGTAGAAGCGGCTTGATCATATCTATCCCGACCCTGAATTGCTGGTGTAAAGTTGCCACCAAAGATCGTCATGACGATGGACTTGCAGATGGCCTTGAATTGAGGCCTGAGCGCTTCGCCCGTGCTGTGACACGAGTCCTGGATTCTTGATGTACTCCAGCATTGCTGTTGCCAGACTTTCGGGGCGCTTCTGTTCAACGACTATGCCGTCAACGCCGTGCGTCACAAGCTCTCCTAGTCCACCCTCAGAAAACACAACAGATGGGACACCCTCCGATTTTGCTTCGATTGCGACGATTCCGTAAGACTCTGGGCGAATGGATGGGGCGACATGGACATCACAGGCCGACAAGAAGCCGGGCACATCTTCGATTTCCCCCAGAAATTCAACTTGCTGAGGTGAAGCCCAGCGCGATACTTCATTCTCCAGCCCTTTAGAATACGGATCGGTTATCGGGCCAGCAAGCAAGAGGCGCACATCGGATATTTCTTCAAGAACCTTCCTGAAGGACGCAAGCAAGAGTGGTACGCCTTTGGCTTCTGAAATCTGCCCTACATAACCGAAAACCATATTTCGGCGTTTGTTAACTTCATTCAATCCGATATCAAGGGGCTGGAACGGACTTTTAATGACTCTGACTGGAGGGGGTGTTCTGATGAGATGAACTCGCTCCGCGGGAAATCCTAAAGACAATACCTTATTCCGAATGAAATTGCTCTCGGTAACCACATGGTCAACTCGGCGTTGAAGCCATGTCCAGATTGCCCTATAGAAAGTATTGTGTGTAGCTGGTGAGTCGCCACACCGGTAGATGACGGATACCCGCGTCCTTTCAATCGTTGCGTACAAGTTGGCAGCTTGAATAGGATTGAATAAGTGAAGATGGGTGATCGAGTCTCGCTGAATGATGGCTGTCGCGAGCTTATTTAGACTGAGGTAACGAAAGGGCAATTGTGAAAGAACCTTTGGCCAATACTTCCAATAGCGACTTGACGGGTACTCTGGGAAGACTGACCTTTGCCATGAGATCTTGCGATCTTCCAATACTCTACGAACTCTCAGGTTTTCTGGCCAGTCCTCTGCTCGAACAAGGCAACTGACACTTGCGCCACGTTGCTGCAAGCGCCAGAGGAGGTCAATGTTTGCCCGTTCTGCGCCAAAGAAGGCACGGGATTCCACAGGCGCAAGGATACGAATCACAGCGCGTTCACTTTGGTTATCTTGTCGAACACAGCGGCAAATTGGCCAGCGACTGCTGTTGCTGTGTAGTTCGCAAATGAACCAGTGTTCCTGGTACCGAGCGTCTCTGGTTGAATCGCGATCCTGCGCAGGGCTTGCGCTATCTCGGTTACCGTGGCGCCATTGCTCGAACTGCCTCTGAATGCGATGGAGATGCCCCCGCCAGCCAAACTCAGGATCGCATGAGCACTGCTGGCTTCGTGGTAGAGCGAGAAGAACGGTCGCCCCGACATCAGGCCAGGGTAGATCTTGGATGCGGTGTAGTGCGGCTCGTCGGAGCCGATCATCAGCACCGCATGAGAGGTAGCCAGGATACGCAACGCATCGAGGAACCCGACGCGGCCAGGTTGCTCACTAACCAAGTCAGCGACGCCGGCGGCCTCTGCCAGGTGCCTTACGCGATAGTCGGTGCTGTGGCCCGGCTGATTGCTGGTGCCCACGAAGCGAACTCGGATGCGCGCTGCCACGTCGGGCGAACTCCGCCTAAGCTGGGCAAGGCCCTCGAACAGCAATGACAGCAATGGAGCGGCATGGGGCAGCGCCGTGCCGACATAACTGAACGCTAGGTCGCCTCCATTGCTCTCGGCCGCTGCTAGTCCATCCGGCCGCCCCTGCACCCGAAGCGCAGCAAAGTCTTCAGGATCCCCGCCGATCGGAATGGCGCTCATGCGATCTCTATCCAGCCAATCGTAACGCTCGCAAAGGTCCGCGTTCTGGCGTTCAGAGACTGATGTCACCCACGTAGCTCCGGAGAGCGCGCGGGGCTCAAGCGCGACAGCTAGCTGATGCGAGAGCCAGCCCTTGGTCCAACGCTTGCGCGTGGTGCCTTCTTTCGATGCCCAAGGGTCCTGGAGATCCAGCACTACGGGTACACCGTATCGACGCTGGATCCAACGCGAGAGCAGCATGGGGTAGAAGGGAGAGCCTGTGATCAGTACGACAGAGGGCTGTAGCGACTCGATCTGTCGAGCGAGCTCCGCCCTGAGGTGAAACCAGCCGCGGAGTCCGATCTCGCCACGAAGACCCAGCCAAGCGGTCCAACCCATCGGCAATGCTCCGGTCTCGACGATGCGTGCTGAAGCCGGGACCAGTGTGCGCAAGGCCGGGTCGAGCACTTCGGCGTGATGCCGCGCGTCGACGGTAATGACTGTGGGCTCCCAGCCATGAGCACCCAGGTGCTTGACTAGATGGCGCGCCCGGTGCACACCAGCCAGAGTGCTGGGTGGAAAGTAGGGAGCGAGTATCAAGCAACTGCGCACACGAAACTTCTCAGTTAGGCGGTCTGTTCAGAAGTCTCTGACTGCGCTATTTGCCGGTCGTCAACATCAATTGCGAAGAGGTCGTGAGTTCCCCTCTGAGCACATAGTTCAAGGAGCAGATTGAGAATGGACGCTTCATGTTTGTCTCAATAGCCGTCGCAGAGCAAGAATGGACCGAGCGTGTTCCGCAGCACTCACCGGTAGAGCGAGTCGATACACCTCTTGGCAGTGTTCCCGTCGCCATATGGAAAGGCTGCCCTCAATCTTGTCTTCCGACTTCGACTGTTTTGCAACGCCTCCGTCAAGGCAGCTTCAATGTCTGATCGAACAACTCCCGCAAGAGTCACGAGTCCGGTCCTTAGCCCTTCAGGGCGCTCAGTGGTGTCACGAGTGACCAGAACTGGCTTTCCGAGTGCAGGCGCTTCCTCCTGGACTCCACCGCTGTCGGTCACCACCGCATGACAGAGATCCAGCAGTTGAACAAATTCTGGGTAAACCTTTGGCTTGGTCAGCGAAATGTTTCGCTCAGACCCAATCTCAGCGGTTACGGTCGTTTGAACGTTCGGATTAGGGTGCATGGGCAACAGAAATAGAGTATTGGAGTCCTTTCGCGCCACAGTGCGAATTGCTGCGCAAATGGCCTTGATTGATGTGCCAAAGTTTTCCCTACGATGAAGCGTTACGAGAACAAAGCGTCGCTTGGGATCAGCCTCCAAGAACTCCGTAACCTGCGCAGCATCCTTATCCAAGTATGGCTCCTGCCGGAGCTTCTCTACAGTCCACAAGAGCGCATCGATGACACTGTTGCCCGTAATCATGACCTTGCTGTGGGGAAGAGGCATTCCCTCACGACGAAGCGCACTGGCTGCCAATCGCGTTGGTGCCCAGTGAAGAGAAGCGATCTGGCTAATCACTCTCCTATTGAATTCTTCGGGAAACGGCGAATCAATGCGATTGGTTCGGAGTCCGGCTTCCAGGTGAGCAACGCGGATTTTCAAGTAAAACGCTGCCATGGCAGAGGCCATGGCGGTCGTAGTATCACCTTGGACAATCACCCAATCCGGTGCAATCGAACTCAAACAAGCATGAAGCTCTTCAAGCCCACGGCTCGTCAGAGATGCCAGAGTCTGATTGGGTTGCATCAAGTTAATGTCAACATCATGCTCAATTCCAAAAAAAGTCAGAATTGGCTTCACTAGATCTGCATGCTGACCCGACAAGACAACTGTCGTACGATATTTTCTACGATTGCGCAACAGTTCAAGTATCAACGGAGCCATCTTGATGGCCTCCGGTCGGGTGCCGAGGACGAGGGCGATTTTCATGTGCGGACAGTTCTTGAGAGAGTGCGTTCCACGGCAGCGACCAAGTTCTGAGACTCTTTCTCCCAACAGTAGTATGCGTGCGCAACGTTCCATGCAGTCGAACGCATTTCTTGCAGCAGGGATGAATCGGATTTCAAAGCGATCAACTGATCCGCGAGACTGGACGGATCTTCGTTCCTGAAGAGAAACGCCCAGCCAGGCTTCTGCTGAATGAGATGTCGATGTGCGATGGTGTCGGACAAGGCGACAGCACACCCTGCCATCATTCCCGTAAAGACCTTGTTTCCGATTGCAAGTTCGTGAAACAGCTGGCCGCTCGGCTGGGTGCCGAAGCATATGTCGTGCTCTCCTGCAAGTCTCACCATTTCGTCAGGGGACGCGCCCGCCTCAATCTGGAGAGTGCCAGATATCTGAAGCTTCTCCTCGAGTGCGAGCAACGAAGAGATATAGCCATCTCTAGGAAAATTTCCTCGAAGCGTAAGCTGAACGCGAAACGGCAGCAGTGCCGCGGCGTGAAGTATCTGCTCTGCGCAGCAGTGCGGCCCAATTGTCTGGCCAAACCAATAAAGCGACAGTATGCTGGACTGCTGTCTGCAGGACGGGGGAGCAAGAGTCTTCGCTTCAGTAGTACTCATGCAATTGTGAAGTACAACTGGTGGTTGCTCTAAAGGATATTGGCTCGCCAAATGCTCCGCGGCCGGGTAGGACATGGTGCACAAGAACGCGCAGCGAGTAAAGAGGCGCCTTTCGATGGCCCGAAGTGCCTCCGATGCTTCTTCCGAGTGTTCGGAGAGCAAATCTTCGACATCGATTGCGAAGGGGGCTCGCATCTGACGAGCAGCGGTAGCCGCTGCCATAGCGGTAACCTGCTGTTGAGCAATATAAAAGTCTGCTCGGATTTTTGATGCTGCTCGAGCAAGCTCTGGTCCAAAATACCCGTATGATCGTGCCAGAAATGGGCGATGTTTCAGCTGAACCTGGGAAAAAACCTTGGATCGCAGTCGAACTGCGAACAAATTCAGTCTCGATAGTGGACTCGATAGAAAATCGATTGACTTGATTTTCCAATGAGTAGTGTCAGTTATCTTGTGGTCGTGCTCGAGAAAGCCCGGCAAGTGTTCAGGATAAACTACGACAACCTCATGCCCTGCAGCTGCCAAACACTCAGCGTTCCGCACTAATCGCGGATTCCTGCTGATGTGAGTCGGACCTATCAAACAAATTTTGGCCACAGTATGGATCTGGCTAAGTTGCTGAATGTCCCGAGTTGGCGAAGGGATGGCTTCTTTGTTGCAAAGCAATTGGTTCACGACGCGCAGTTCGTGGACGTTCGCCGCGGTGCGGGTCCGATGGTGAACGGGGTCGCTGTAGGCACCGACGGTGATGTGCGCCTTCATGCCGAAGTGCCCGCTGTTCCCCCATTCGTCTGGTGCATGTCAGGGTTACGAGTACTTATGCTGCTTTCCCGCGAGCTGGGCGGCGCAATCAGCGTGGCATGGACTGCGGAGCACATCTTCAGGATCAGTCCGTTGCCACCAAGCGTAGCGTTCACGGCTGCGAACATCTGGGACCTCATGGCAGCAATCAACCTACATCACAGCCTCGTTCGCAATTCGGATCGGCACGCGGTTTTTTGCGGACTCTCCCTAGACGTGCTTGGCCCGAGAATAGACGCACTCATATGCATCAACAATCGCACGCTCGCTAAAGCGCTTTTCCGCGGCATCTCGGCACGCTGCACGGTTGATCGATGGCAAGGCTACGGCGGCAGCCGCAAGATCATCCAGAGCGTCACGTACGAATCCAGTGACGCCGTCATCGACTACTTCAGGTACTGCACCGCGACGCAGCCCGAGTACCGGTGTGCCGCAGGCCAATGCCTCCGCCATCACAATGCCGAATGGTTCATCCCAGAGGATTGGCATGAGGAACGCGGCTGCTTTTCCGAGGAGTTGGTTCTTCTGCTGGTCGTCTACTGGCCCGATATAGGTGACTTGATGGCCGTCCACTTTCGAGAGCACGTTCGCTTCCACCCAGGCGCGCTTTTCATGAGGGATGTTGCCGGCGATGACCAATTTGCGACCGCAACGGCGCGCCAGCTCAATGGCCAGATGGGGCCCCTTGATTTCCTCGAGCCGACCGAGAAAGGCGAAGGGCGCATCTTCCGGCACCGTCAGTCGCGGCGCGTATGTTTTCAGGGGTACGCCATTTGGAACCATGGACCAACGCCCGACATGGTGAACGCCGGCCATCATCCACTCGCTGATGGCGGTGAATTCCAAGGTTCCACGGGATAGCCGATGTCCTGCTGAGACCGTGCGCAGGCTGATCTCGCGCTGATAGGTCATGATCTTGGGAAGGGCCATTGGCAGTATCGGCGTCAGGTACGCGATTCGAGAAAAGCTGTGCACGAGATCAAAGCCGCCTGTTGCGACATGGCGCGCTAGGGTGACTGCATTCCTCATGGTGTCAGTCAATGAGCGACTGCTGGAGCCAGGCCACGGAACGAGACGCCCTGCTGTACGGCTATCCGGATGTGCAAAGACCGTGACTTCATGGCCGCGGGCATCCAGTTCGCGCGCCAGCAGGTCGACAATTCTCTCGATACCGCCGTATAGCTTGGGTGGTACCGGGAGTTCAGGATCTGCCGTCAAGGCTATTTTCATGGTGCAGAGTCTGGGTTACTCAATTTCAGCACCGGCTGTCGCGCCTAGTGCTTTGAGGAAAATGGGTCTTGCTATCAGAGCGGCCTCAGGAGGCAACTCCATTTGCCGCACCAAGGCTGTACCGCTCCGCTAAACGCTGCACTCGGCGTGCACATTTCCAGCCGACGAAACGCCTCAAATGATGAAAGCCCGGTGGTCCATCCGGCTCAATACTGGATCCGCCCAATTCAACTACTCGCTCTTTAGCACGTGCACGCAAATCAGAGTGGAGTGGATAATAGGAGTAATCAAAGTCCTGAAGCAGGGCTGCGCACGCGCCCCGAGCCTCGGCATCTGCCCTAACGGATAGCAGATAAGAGGTACCTGTCAACAGTGAAGTGAGGTGGGACTCAATGGCCTTCCGGCTCCTTTGGCCAGACAGGCTACCTTTGATTCCTGAGCGATAAAAGAGTTGAGCCTTGCCGGCAAATCGCAACTGATTGCACTTCGACAATACGCGCGCAAAGAACTCAAAATCGTCAGTCAGCGAGAGCCGTTCGTCCCATCCGCCGCAGGACTCTATCAAGAGTCTTGGGATCAAAAACATTCCTGGCTGAGTCATGGGTCGTGCATCTGCCCATGCGCGGACGAGCCAGTCTGCACCGGGTAGATCTACTTCCGTTTGTCTGGCAGGGAATCTTGCCTCACTCGGGCTTTGGTAGAAGCGATCCCAACTTGAGAATGCGATCGACTTGCCATCATCAGCAAGCTTGGACTCCAGTGCTTCAAGGTGGTTTGTCCCGATCAAGTCATCAGCATCGAGAAAAATCACATGCTTTCCAGACGAGTGTGCAAACGCACGGTTCCGTGCAGCAGAAGCACCACGGTTGGCTTGCCGAACAAGCTTGACCCCGTGCGACTTGAAGTTCAGCGCAACTTGAACTGAATGGTCGGTAGATCCATCATCAACCACAATGAGCTCGTCTGGTGGTCGACTCTGAACAAGCACGGATTGAAGCGTCTCAGCCAGTGTCGCTGAAGCGTTGTAACAAGCAACCAGCACAGAGATGGTCATTGCAGGTGATTTGATCGGCAAGCGCCCACGGTCACTTGCCCATGCCGCGAAGCCCAGGACGAAGGGCCCGGATGGCGAACTCTCGCAACGCCAACGCTGCGCTTGGACTCAAAGATGCAAGCGCACGGAACCAAGCCTTACCTGCCTCTTCGGGAGGGCGGCGTATTAATTGATGGGCACGAATCGCAGCTGCTCTGGCGTGGCGCCACTCGCTGAATGCGGCGAGTCGGCCGGCCACAGCCCAAAGTCCACGGGCGACATCCTGGTGATAATTTTCACTGCCGGGAAGATTCAATACTGATTGAAGCACATAGGACTGTGCGACAGCGCACTTCGCTTGATTTGAGGACGACATCGATCCAGAGATGCGCCAGTTGATGATTGATACTGTCGATTCTGCCGAGAATAAAAGCCCTGCAAAGGCAAGTTTGATATGAAAGGCGGAATCCTCATTGTACAAAGTGCGAGCGTCAAGTTGGTATCCACCCGCAGCAAGCATTTGACTTCGTCGGTATAGCCCACAAAAGGGATTTATTTGACGAATCAAGGAGTACCTTCTGGCGTCAGTTCGCAGCGCTTCGTCATCAAAGTACGAGACACTAAGCAGTTCGTGAGACTTTTCATCGCGATACTCGTATGCGAAGAGTACAACGTCCCGATCATTGCGCTCAATCCACCGCCAAGCAAGCGTCGTGAAATTCGGCAACAGTTCGTCATCAGCGTCATGGAAGTGAATCCAGTCGGTTTCGACATGCATTGCGAGCGCATGTTTACCAGCGCTGCAGCCACGATTGGTATCACCACGAAGAACCTTGGCACCGTAAGCTGTAGCGACTGCCGCGGTGTCGTCAGTCGAGCAATCGTCATAGACCCAGATCTCATCGAAAGGAATCGCTTGAGCCTGAGCCGAGTTCAACAGCCGCGGCAGGTACTTTGCGGCGTTGTAGGCCGGTATCAGCAACGAAAGCGTCGGGCGGCTCATGAGGCGAGCCCAGCCTTTCGCAATCCGCGTTTGACGACATAGGAGGCCAGGCCGCGCAGCGGATGCTGATCGAGATGGGAGGCGCCGACGCGCTCAGAAGGCTCGCGCGGCTCGGCAAGCGCCTTAAACCAGGCTGGAGGCCCACCCTCGGCCATCACCGGGCTCCGCATGGCGGATTCATAGCCAGTTGCATGAGCGGCTGCCTGCCGCATCGGGTCCAGGGCGGCCAGCGCGGCCTCGCGGCCCGCAGCGCCGATCCGCGCTAATTCCGCAGGTCCCAAGGACAATGCACGGCGCATGACATCAGCCAGCGCTGCCGCTGATGACCCGTCATAGACAAAGCCTGTGCGCCCGTCTTCGATGAGTTCGCTCGCGCCCGCGCCATCAGAGCAGATCACCGGCCGCGCAGAGGCCATGGCCTCGGCTGCGGTGAAGTTGAAGACGTCCCAAGTGGATGGCACGAGATTGAGCAGTGCTGTAGCCTGAAGACGGGAGACTTCCTGTGGTGGCACCGGGTTGCGTGTGAGGATGCGCGTGCCCCAGACCGCGGGAAACTCCGAACGCATGAGGTCATTCGTTGAAGTGCCATTGGAGTCCACGGCCACATCGCGGCCATACCACTCCAAACTGGGAATCTCTGGGGCCAGTGACAGCGCTTGGCAGCACTCGCGCGGTCCCTTCCAGGCTTGTATGCGGCCGAATACGCGGATGACTGGGTCTATCTCGGTGCTCCTCTGCCGGGGGGGGCTGTCGCTCGGCGGCTTCCAAGGCGGTCGTATGCAAGAGAAGGGAAGGTGAAGCTGGTCTGCCCACCAACGCGAATTGGCAAGCGCATAGGTGTGGCGCGCAGACATGTGGCGGAGTGCTTCTGACTCGATGGCGAGTGCTGTTGCCCGGTCCAACTCTTGACCGCAACTTGACTCATGCAGCCCCATCTGGCCCCAACCGGCGTGACACTGGGCCACAGTCGGTGCCAATGGTCGCAGTGCATGCGGAGCATGCAACAGACCGAATTCCACGACCTCGACGACGTCGAACCGCCCCAGCGAGCGCGCCTGATCCCACGCAGCCCAACTCGAAGCCATCAGGCGGCGGAGTGTTGGCGCAGCAGTGAAATGCGCGAACCGTTGCATCCACTTCGAAAGAAGCGAGGTATCCAAGCTTCGGATGTGAATACCGCCCGGCGTTTCCGCGGCTGATCGGCCAGCAATACCGAAGCCGGAACCTTCAATGACGAAAACCTCATGGCCGGCTTCTGTCAACGCGGGCGCAAGGTGGCGATAGAAGGTCATGATGCCACCGCCGAAGCCACGGTATTCCGGCGTGATGATGAGGATCCGCATGAGGCCGCTAATTCAGTTCTACACGAGTCGCCCGAATATCAACATCCTTGAAGAATGATGAAGACGGCCTCAGACAACACACCCCAACGCAAGACCCACAGTCACGTAGCGTCATCCAAAAGCAAGGCTGGCGTTGCACTACGAGTAATCGAACACTCATGGTTGTGAAAGGACAGATTGCGGTTTTGAGGATCGTAGAAACGAAGCCGCGTCTAAGCTCGTTCCGGAGCGTACCCAACATTGAATCATGACGGTTCTAAAGAAGCTGACATACGGGTAAGTGCGTCAATAATCCGTCTACCTACTACGTTCCACTCGTTCTCTGTCAGAAACCACTCGTAAGTCTTCTCGGAGAGATAATTGAGGTGCTCCAGCGAGCCGATCTTCTCAAACAAATCGCTGTGCTCCTCAGCGGATTCTGAGCAGTTAACCACAAGACACTCATCAATCCTACTAATCAGTGGCGCTAAGCCACTCTCAGTAGAGACAATGGGGACAACTCCATGCGAAGACGCCTCGAGTACCAGCGTAGGATAAGGGTCGCACCTTGCCAACCCGAGTAATACATCACACTCAGACAGCAAAGACTGTACCTCGCGGTGCGCTAACCTGCCGACTCGATTGATGTCATCTTGCAAAGAGATCTCCGGAGAGCCGAGAACAAACAACTCAGCAGATCGACCGCTCCGCTTATAGCTCCTCAGAAACGCAACCGCCCGGTCTTCTCCCTTCCTCAGAGGATCCGACCCATCGCACAAGAATCGCAGCGATCTGTCGCCGCATCTGCGCTGTCTCTGACCAGGGTCGTTTACCCCGCTCGACACAACTTCTATCTTTTCACTTGGCACACCATATCGTTCAATGAGCGAGTCCCTAGTGCCTTCGCTCATCGTCAAAATACCTACTGCACCTCTGTAGGCTTCTTCTTCAACCTCCAGCCACAGGTTCTTGGCTTCGACCTTCGAGAATATGGCCCATGATGGCCATTGTTCCAAAGCCTGCGCCATGGTGAAATCAAGATAAAAGAAATAGGGCGGCCTTTTTCCCGGTACGAACAAGGCTTGACCTGTGCAAGGAGCGAAAGAGGAAAACAGATGAAGGACCAGATCCCCCGGTCGTGCAACCTCTTTAATCTGATCAGCCATGACCGCCGAAGATTCGATAAAGGCTCGCGGATTCCTTAAGTCAGGCGTATCCGAGAGTCCTAGCCGACGCTTGATTCTATTCTTGAGCAGCTTGCGTTCGTCAATCTTTGGAAGGACTACAGTGTGTCGCCACTTTCCCAGTTGTGCGATCAGGCCGCTGTGGCGCTGCAAAAAGAAGTCGTCGCCCGTGAGTATTAATCTCATGTTCGTTGAACATCGACGTAGTTCCACCATTCGACCTGGATGTCAGAAGGCATCCAGCGCTGCGACTCCCAGCCCATCCAGTATCTCGGGGCCAATACTGTTCTGCCCTCATCACCTCCGAGATAAGCTCCCCACCACGCAAAGGTACTGTTTGAAAGCACATTGAAACGGCAAAGGCTCAACATCAAGAGATCAATGGAGGGTACGGAAGAAGAGGCCACGATCGAATCGGGCCCAAATGTTTCTCTCACGTAGCCGGGGTCATCAGTGAGAAAGAGCAACTTCTGGTTGCCGCTAAATCGTTCGATGGAATCGGTGTAGTAGCTCGTGGGCAGAGTCCACCCATACCGGGATAAGGTAAACGGCTCGGTTTGATGCAAATAGTCGCCGCGTCTTACGTGAATGGCTATTGTATTTCGCGGATCGCAGCCGAGTTGAGATAGCTTGCTTAGCGCAGTACCCACAGCTCGAGGACTTGGCCCCAAAACGCGCCTGGCATATTTCCAATCGCGGGCAAAGTACTTGTCCGACTGAAAATATCCATCCAGCATGGTACCATTTTCGATTGCCCAAAAATCTTCATCATAGGATTCGAACTTCCAACCATTGATGGTTGGCGTTTCAGGGGGGCGATACACTGAATTGAACAGTGGGAAATCCATCAGCGTCATTGAGCTAAAGCTTCGGGCAAAGTTGAGTACTCGTCCGGAAAAATTGTTCTTCGCAGATTCGGCAAATCGAAGACTTGCCTGACCAACATGGCCATCGAAAAGTCCAAGTAAGCCACCCCGCTTTCCCGTTCTACACCTGACGTGTACTGATGTCCTTAACTGGTCAGCAATTGATCTGGCGGCAACGTACTGAAAGAGATTGTTTCCAAGCCATCCGTGAAATTGAACACCAATCATTGGCGGGAAGTCTGAAACCAGAGATGCATCATGTTACCCGATTAGTGATAGTAAACGAATAATTGTGAGTTTCACGGTTTCAACCAGCATTGGCGGATCAGTCCTCGCAGCGGATCGTTGTACGATTTGGTTTTCCCAACTATCGCCACCTGATGAAGATCATGTAAACTTGATCGATTAGAAACCGGGCGCAGAGTTTCGCGATTATCGTCTTTGCGACCACCAAAGCGCGACGCTGCATCGAACTGTACCTGCCTTCCGCGCCCTGCTGACCTGCCCCCGAATTGCGTCGGGCGCTAACGAAGAATCCATTTGGTGACTCGATTAGCTGGGCGCTTAAAAACTTGGGAGCGAGGGCAGCTGCCGAATGCAGACGATAAATAAGAATACTGAGAATTGCTTGATCGTGACGGTGATCTTTAAATTGCGGGGTCTCGTACTCACCTTTGCGGTCAACTAACATTGAATATTCATCCAGCAATGCGAGCCTTAACCATTCAGATGTGAGCTTTTTTGTCGCCGGACACGCCTTGATGAATAGTACACCTGCAGCTATCTGCGGTTTATTCAAGAATTCATTCTCTGGGTCCAGCTTGGAGATAGTATAGCCATTTGTCCATTGGCAAACTCGCCAAACGTTGTCGTCGAAAACTCCTCGAAAAACTGTGAGATCTTCGTTCAAGCTTGGAAGGGCTTTGGTGAATTCGTTTGCCAGGCGGGGATTCAACTCGCATCCTGCATCGCAATACACCAAGATATTACCATCGTCTAGCTTGCTTAACTTATGCTGAATGAGCATTACCTTCCATAACCAATAACCAAGTCCTCGGCGGTTGGATGGACTCGTAATGAACGCGCGGTGCTGTCGCCATGACTCGGGCAGTTCTCGGCGAAGTCCAAAAAGCGTGTAATATTCAACAAGATTGAAGACCTTTGTTGATATTGCCTGTGCTGCCAGGCGACGTGCAGCAAACCGATACGCACAACTGCCATCGCCGAATGTTAAGAAGTTGACTTTTGGCACTAACTCAACCGAATGCGCCATTAAAGATATCCAAGGAAAGGTAAAGCGTAACGCCTAGGCAGACTCATTTTGTAGGGAAAGTCTGCAGAACCCTGTGCCGATCCTAGCAGGCTCGTGAAAAACTCGGTGCAGCCGATGATGTCCGCGGTTCAGTGAACCGTCGCTTGGAAAATTGACTGCCGAGGTCTTTCGTCTTCTCCCCAAAAAGGCTGTTTGGAGCCCTCAGAGGACCACCTTTCAGGCCTTCCACTGTCATCGCGCAGGCTCCAGGCGGATTTGCCCTAAGGTGCGCATCCGAACCAAGTTGTAGGCAGCCATCGTGATCATGAATAACTGGTCAACGTTTGCGATGCCCCGCACCATCACTTGGCGGATCGGAAGAATGAACTTGCTCCAGACCTTGCTCAATCAGTTTGCGCTTCTGTTGTGACAGTGCATAGCCTTAAGTCGCCGCGATCGAATCAGGCACCGCTGATGATTGCCCTGATTTGATCTGCGTAATGTGCGGAGTAACTTGGTCCTCTGCAGTTTTCGATGAACTCATCTGCGTCGTGACCCTTTGGCGAACGGCGGGGTGCGTGAGGAGATGTTCCGACTTCGCCTCAGGGGCGCCTTTAACCAGAGGTTTTGAGATAAATTTCTAATTGTTCGCCACTAAAGTATTGCTCCAGTTCAGTATAGGCGTCAATAGACCTAATCTCTTGCCATCAGATTGACTGGTCCAATACGGTGAAAGTCCATGGTCGAGATGTAGTTCCAAAGGAAGCGTTGGCTGCAGGTCTGCAATCCAGCGACGCGAGTGAATGCTAATCTTGGGTGCAATATAGTAGGTTCCAGCATTAAGTAATTCTCTAGGTATCTCGCAACAGAGCTTGTTTACACCCAAGTGCAGTTGAGGCCACTCTTGCTCATCTGAGTCAGTAAAATGAGACCATAGCAACGAAGTTCCATCAGAAGTCTGCATCTCGAAGCCGATGTTTAATCCGGCTTCCAACTTTAGAACTTTTACTTCCATTATAATAAGTAATGGCTCAGACGTTACAAAGTGACCGCGCTGCTTAGATTGACTTGCCCGAATTGAAAGCAATCGCGCGGTGTCGTCCCCAGGTGCGACTTCTGGCTGCCAAGTTAGGACATGTGAATGGTTG
The DNA here is from genome assembly GCA_016790225.1 of Rubrivivax sp. The sequence goes on along the minus strand of JAEUOZ010000060.1, from coordinate 87,447 downwards.
ATCCAAGATCGTCTGTAATAATCAAGTACCGGACCAATCTCACTAGCCAGCTCAACCACTCCACCAGACAGGAGAATTCCCCGATTGCAGAGGGTCGCGACACTTGAAAGGGAGTGCGATACAAATAGAACAGTTCGACCTGATCGAGCTACGCTATGCATTTTTCCCAAGCATCGCTTCTGAAACTCTGTATCTCCGACTGCTAGCACTTCATCGATGACCAAAATCTCGCTCTCGAGGTGCGCGGCGACAGCAAAGGCAAGCCTAACGTACATTCCACTCGAGTATCGTTTGACTGGAGTATCCAGGAATCGCTCAACTTCGGAAAATGCAACAATCTCATCAAACTTGCGGCGAATCTCATCGCGACTCATACCAAGAATGGCACCATTCAGATAAATGTTTTCGCGGCCAGAGAGTTCTGGATGAAACCCTGTGCCCACCTCGAGAAGACTCGATACTCGACCATTGATTTGAGCACGTCCTTCGCTGGGCTCCGTGATTCGCGATAGCACCTTAAGCAGAGTGGACTTTCCCGCGCCATTCCTGCCAATGACGCCGACCACATCTCCCCGGCGGATCTCGAAGTTCAGGTCGCGAAGCGCCCAGAATTCCTCCACATCGTCTCCACTGACGATCTGGCGTCCTCTCGCCATATCGAGTGCTGACCGCAGGAAGTTGCCTGCGCTGCGCATCACGGTTTCACGCAGGGTTGCGGACCGGTCAGCGCTCTGGTGGCCGATCAGGTATTTCTTGCCGAGTCCTTCCACCCGGATGGCTATATCGTTGTCCATCAGATCAGATCGGCAAATGACTTTTCGGTCGCACGAAACATCCGCACACCCAGGGCGAGCAGCAGGCCGATGACAACCAGGCTCACCGCAAGAGTCGCAGGATCAAACCGTGTCTGCCCCCCCAGCAAACACCACCTGAACCCATCAATCACCCCCACCATCGGGTTCAGCGCATAGAGCAGCTGCCACTGCTCGGGCACCACCTTGGCGGAGAAGCCTACGGGTGACACATACAGCCCAAACTGCACGACGAAGGGCACCACGAAGCGGAAGTCACGGTATTTCACGTTGAGTGAGGCCATGATCAGTGCCGGTCCCAGTGCGGCCAGCAAGGCCATCAAGATGAACACAGGCAGCAGCAGCAGCTGCCAGCTGGGCCAGAAGCCAAACCACAGCATCAGCAAGAAGGTCAGCCCCAGGCTGATGCTGAAGTCGACAAGCGCCACCATGCTGCTGGCCACGGGCACGATCAGGCGCGGAAAGTAGACCTTGCTGATGAGGTTGCCGTTCTGCACCAGGCTGTTGCTGCCGTTGCCCAGCACCGTGGCAAACAGAAACCAGGGCAGCATGCCGGCCATCACCAGCAAGGGATAGGGCACGTTGCCTTCGGTGGGCAGCCCGGCCACGCGGCCGAACACCACGGTGAAGATGATCATCGTCAGCGCCGGGCGCACCACCGCCCAGGCCGCGCCGATGACCGTCTGCTTGTACTGCACCGCCACGTCCCGCCAGGCCAGGATGGCAAACAGTTCGCGGTAGCGCCACAAGTCCGCCCAGTAGTGGCGCTCGGCGCGCCCGGCTTCCAGGACCAGGGTTTCAAAGGGCGGTGGTGCTTGAGAGGTCTGAACCGTCATCGTTTCCTTGGGGTGATGTTGTTTGCTCTGTTCAGGCCGTTGTGGCTGGCCTCAACGTGTTTCGGATGAGTTGCTGAACCCGGCCAGCGAATGCGTGGATTGAGAACAGGCTCAAGCCATCCGGTCTGCCCTTGGCGCGTGCCAGCGTGCGCTCGATGCCCGCACGCACTTCAGCGGGCACGGCGGCGTTCACCAGTTCCCCCAGCTGTCCATCCAGCAGCGCTTCGCGCCCGCCATCCAGGCTGCTGCCCATCGCGGGTATGCCGCAGGCCATCGCTTCCAGGAAGACGATTCCAAAGCCTTCACCCTGGCTGGGCATCACATAGGCATCGGCCAGGCGGTAGTAGTCCACCTTGCGCGCTTCGGGCACGAAGCCGCTGAACCGGACGGCCTGGTCAACGCCCAGCTGGCGGCACTTGGCCTGCAGGCGGGCCTGATCGGGGCCAGTGCCGCAGATGAGGTAGACCAGCTCAGGCCTTTGCTCCAGCAGGCTGCCCATCACTTCAATGATCTCGTCAAAGCCCTTGCAGCGGTCTTCGCTGGCCAGGCGCCCGAAAGTCATCAGCACAGTGCGGCCTTGCAGCGCCAACTGCTCCACCAGATCCGGCGCCTTGGGCCCCGGGGTGAAGCGCTCCAGGTCCACGCTGTTGGGTAGGACACTGGTGCGGGTTGCCGGCACGCCAGACCAGGCGCGAAAGCGGCTGAGAGTCACTTCACTCACGCCCACCACATGGTCCAAATGGGGCATGGCGCGCACGACAGAGTTGCGATGGTGGCGCTGCCACGCATCGATGCCGTGGATGAAGAGCATCGATGGGGCACGCTGGCGGCGAGCCAGCCACACGCCGAGCGGCGAAAGGTTGATGTGCCCGATCACCACCAGATCGAAAGGCCCTTGGATGAGTGTCTTCAGCGCGCACGAAAGAAAACGGGCCGTGCTGCGGGCGGCTTCGGTGACGTAACGCACGCGCTCCGGCAGCGCCTGCATGGGCTGCGGTATCAGCCTCGGCAGGCAAACCACCTCCGCGCAGCCAGGGGTCGAAGCGATGCTCTCGATGAGATCCCGGTTGAACTTGGCGATGCCGCCGTGGGCTCCATACGCATCGGTGAGAAGCATCAAGACCCGGAAGCCCTTGGCGCCTTCTGGCTCTCGGGGCCGCGGCAAAAGGCGCAAAGCCCAAGCGCGCAGGCCTCTTGCCGAGGTGGCTGCTTTGGAGTTGATCAATTGGGCTACGGGCGTTCCGGCTGCTGATCTTGATGCTCCTTGTGGACTGCCGATGGGGAACTTCAGTGCCACTTCGCTACAACCCGCAGCAGCACTCAAATCTCGTGGTGAAGCACCCGGAAGCGAGGTGCCTCACGGATGCGGGCCTCAACTTGCGCCTTGTCCCTGACAAAAAGGCCGTTGCTCTGAGGCAGAGATTGATGACTCACCAACTGCCGAGCGAATGGGTTGTAGTGAGTCTCGACGAACCCATGGCGCAGCAACTGATCCAGCACCCGCTGATCTCTTGACTCAGACTGGACTGCCAACAAGGTGTGCCTGGCCAGCACTTGCTCTGCACCTTGCAGGACTTCAGCCTCAAAGCCTTCAACGTCCAGCTTCAGCATGATCGGATCGTTGGAGGAAAAGAGCCTGTCCAAGGTGGTGAGTGGCACCTCGCGCCAAGCAGCGGACTCGTTTTGCAAGCTGACCTTGTTCATGGTGTCCAAACCGACCGTGAAGCGAATCGAGCCCTCTCGATCACCGACGGCTGTCTCGGCAATCGTCACGCGATCTTCAACCCGATTCAGCAGCACATTACGCTTGAGATTCTTGACCGTTCCCGGATCGGGTTCCACAGCCATCACTCGTGCACCACAAACGGCCGACGCGAGAACTGTGTAGCTGCCGATGTTGGCGCCGACATCTCCAAAAAGGTCCCCCGGTCGCAATAGATGCAGCACGAATGCCATGTCGACAAACTCGTGCAGGCCGCAGTAGATATTGCCGGTTGCTCCCGTCATGCCGCGCTTGACCAGCAGCTTGCTTCCTTCGATCCAGCGAAACTCGATCTCCGATTGAAGCCGGCTCTTGAGCTGCCAAGCGAGAAAACGTCCCAATGCCTCAGCCGGGCGCTCAGCGGTCAGCGGATGACGCCTCAGGTATGCGATCTGACGCACAAGACGCTGAATCACCGGGTGCTACCCACGGCAGGAGTGTGGCTTGCTGCGTCACGGCGTACCAGTGGCAATGAGGCTGCCCAACGCATGCTGGGCCGCTCAATCAACCACCAGAAAACCTGTGCTGCCAGCAACGACAAGGCCAGCGCCATCAGAGATGCCACGAACTGAATGGTTGTGCTGTCCCCGAGCCGGCTCATCAGGTTGACAACTCGGCCGCCAATGGGGACATGAACCAGGTATAGGCTGAAAGAGATGGCCCCCAGCCATCGCAACAGTGCGACTGAGGGTATGTGTCGCGGCACGCTCAACACGAGTACGGCGCCAAGACCGACTGCAGCCGCCAGCGGCATACGTCCCAGGGCGACGAGTATGGCAGCCATCAGAGTGCACGCAGCAAGTAGTTGTGCTGAACTGTCCAAACCGACACGAGCACGAAAGACAGCGATTCCCATCGCGAAGTAGGCCCAGTAGTGCGGAAGCAACTTGTCAGATACCACAGCGCCAAGTGCGCAGATCATCGCGGATGCAATCAGCGGCACCAGCGGCCTCGGGTGCAGCCAAATGGGTAAAGTCATGGCCAGCAGCAGGTAGAACTGGAATTCGATGGCCAAGGTCCAGTACACAGGCGAAAGCCACGCTTCGCCCAAAAGCCCGGTCAGATAACCCAGATGCGACGCCACCTGAACCGCGGACAAATCTGGCGGTTTACCAGCAAATCCGGGCATCGCAGCGCTTGCGTACCACAGCAGGATCACCAGCACGATGGACACGAGATAAGGAGGTTCCAGTCGGATGAGCCGTCTCGCCATGAAGCGCCCAAAGTCGCGCTGCACGCTATACCCACTGCCGAACAGGGCCCATGGAAGAACGAATCCGGAAATCACGAAGAAAACCTCAACTCCAAGCCAGCCATGAAAGCCGCTTTGGCGTACCCACGACGCCTCCGGGTATTGGTTGGTGAGGTGAAACCATGTCACGGCGAGCGCGGCAATCCCGCGCAGCTGATCAACTTCCGTCAATCGAGGGCGGCTGGGCGTCAAGGGCTTACCCTGCAAGAGATATCTTCTCGCCGGTCAGACACTCAGCTGACACCCCTCGCCGATCAAGGGGTTGACACCAGCATACGGTCAAAGTACGCAATCGCCTTCCCCAACCCCTCCCTCAACTGCACCTTCGGCTCCCACCCACCCAGCATCTCCTTGGCGCGGCTGATATTGGGCTGGCGCTGCAGCGGGTCGTCGGCGGGTAGGGGTTTGAAGACGAGGCGGGATGAGGAGCCGGTGAGTTCGATCACCAGCTCGGCCAGTTGGCGGATGGTGAATTCGCCGGGGTTGCCCAGGTTGATGGGGCCGGGAAAGCCGGGGCCGCCGTCTTCTGCGCGGGGCAGATCCATGAAGCGGATGAAGCCTTCGATCAAATCGTCCACGTAGCAGAAGCTGCGGGTCTGCTGGCCTTCGCCGTAGATGGTGATGTCCTGGCCTTGCAGGGCCTGCATGATGAAGTTGCTCACCACGCGGCCGTCGTTGGGGTGCATGCGCGGGCCGTAGGTGTTGAAGATTCGGGCCACGCGGATGTCCAGCTTGTGCTGGCGGTAGTAGTCGAAGAACAGCGTCTCGGCGCAACGCTTGCCTTCGTCATAGCAGCTGCGCATGCCGATGGGATTGACGTTGCCCCAGTACTCTTCGCGCTGCGGGTGGACGGCAGGATCGCCGTAGACCTCGCTGGTGCTGGCTTGGAAGATGCGAGCCTTCAGCCGTTTGGCCAGGCCCAGCATGTTGATGGCGCCGTGCACGCTGGTCTTGGTGGTTTGAACCGGATCGTGCTGGTAGTGGATGGGGCTGGCGGGGCAGGCCAGGTTGTAGATCTGGTCCACCTCGATGTAGAGCGGAAAGGTCACGTCGTGCCGGATGAATTCAAAGCGCGGGTGATCGTGCAGGTGCTCGATGTTGCGCTTGGCACCGGTGAAGAGGTTGTCCGCCACCACCACCTCATCGCCGCGGGCGAGCAGGCGGTCAGCCAGGTGGCTTCCCAGAAAGCCGGCGCCGCCGGTGATGAGGATGCGCTTTCGGGGGTTGTAGTGGCGGGTCATGGCGGCGGGTGATGTGGGGCGGTTGCGCGACGGGCCGGTTGAACCCGAGGCGGTCTGGCCGGGATGCGGAGAGAAAGCGAAGAGAAAGCGGAGAGAAAGCGGAGAGGGGTCTCTGGATCGGCTCAAGGCCGAAGCGGACTCACGGAATGACGACGCTCGTCGTGTCGCCCAGCGCCCGGATCTTCTGCGCCAGCGTCGCCTTCGCTGCGTCATCCCCATGGACGATGCGCACCTGGCGGGGCGGCTTGGGGATGCGGGCGACGAAGTTCAGCAGGTCTTTCTGATCCGCATGGGCGGAAAAGCCGGAAAGCTGGTGGATGCCGGCGCGGATATCGATGCGCTGGCCATCCAGCTGGACGTAGCCGCCGGGCTTGCCGGCTTTGGGCGCGTATTGCAGGATGTCTCGCCCCGGCGTGCCGGCGGCCTGGTAGCCGCAGAACAGCACGTCGTGCCGCGCATCACCCAGCATGGCCTTGAGGTAGTTGACGATGCGGCCGCCGCTGCACATGCCGCTGGCGGCAATCACGATGGCCGGGCGCGCGGTCTTGGCCAGGTATTCCACGGTGCGCAGGTGGGTGGCATGGTCCGGGATCGTGGTGACGTTCTCGAAATCCAGCGGATGCCGGCCCTGGGCGACCTTGCTGCGGGCTTCGGCGTCCCAGTGTTCCTTCAGGCGCGCGTAGCCGGCCGTGAAATCCGCGGCCAGCGGTGAATCGACCACGATGTCCAGATCACCCCAGTTCAGGCCCTGCGCGGCCGGGCGCTGGCGGTTGCGGTGGATGATCTCTTCCAGCTCGTACAGCAGTTCCTGCGTGCGGCCGATGCTGAAGGCGGGTATCAGCAGCGTGCCGCGGTTGCCGAAGGCGTGTTCGCAGATCGCCTGCAGGCGCTGGCGGCGGGTCTTGCGGCTGTCGTGCACACGGTCGCCGTAGGTGCTTTCAACCACCAGCACATCGGCGCGCGAGGGGCTGGCCGGCGCCGGCAGCAGCGGCGTGTAGGGTGCGCCCAGATCGCCGCTGAAGACCACCAGCGCCTTGTCTTGCGGGCTCTTGCCGTTGCCGCGCGTGGCTTCCAGTTCCAGGTAGGCGCTGCCGAGGATGTGGCCCGCAGGCTGCAGGCGCAGCCGAAGGCAGGGGCGCTCTGGCTGCGCGGCATCGGCCTTCAGCAAGGGAAACCAGGCCTTGTAGGGCAGCGCGATGATCTGCTTCTTCAGCTGCGCCAGCACGCGGCCGATCAGCGCCGCATCGCGCGTGAAGCCCACCTTGAGCGCATCTTCCAGCACCATGGGCAGCAGCTGGGCTGACGCTTCACTGCAGTAGATGGGCCCCTTGAAGCCCGCTGCCAGCAGGTAGGGAATGCGCCCCACGTGATCGATGTGCACGTGCGTCACCAGCAGGGCGCGCACGGTGCTGATGTCAAACCGGATTTCCAGCTGGCTGGCGCCAGCGCCATCGCCGGAGGTCTCAGCGCCCTGGAACAGGCCGCAATCCACGAGGAAGGCGTCTCCGCCGGGCAGGGTGAGCCGGTGGCAGGAGCCGGTGACGCCGTCGATGGCGCCGTGGTGGGTGATCTGCAGTTGATCGATCATCGATCAGGGTGCCCGGGGGCGGCATCAGCGCGTGGGTGGCGCGCTGAGGGGTGCGCCCGTCGCTTCAGCTGTCGCTGCCGAAGAGATCCCGCGTATAGACCTTGTCCTTTACATCCTCCAGTTCCGGCGTCAGCCGGTTGGCGATGATCAGGTCAGACTGCGCCTTGAACTGCGCCAGATCGTTGACGACGGGCGAGTTGTAGAACTCGGCTTCCGACAGCACGGGCTCATAGACGATCACGGGCGTGCCGCGCGCCTTGATGCGCTTCATGATGCCTTGCACGCTGCTGGCGCGGTAGTTGTCGCTGCCGGCCTTCATCACCAGGCGGTAGACGCCCACGGTCTTTGGTTGGCGGCCGAGGATATCGAAGGCCACGAAGTCCTTGCGCGTGCTGTTGGCGCTGACGATCGCGGAAATCAGCGTCTGCGGCACGCTGTTGTAGTTGGCCAGCAGCTGCTTGGTGTCCTTGGGCAGGCAATAGCCGCCATAACCGAAGCTGGGGTTGTTGTAGAAGTGGCCGATGCGCGGATCGCCGCAGACGCCATCGATGATCTGCCGCGTATCCAGCTGCAGCGCCGAGGCATAGGAATCCAGCTCGTTGAAGAAGGCCACGCGCATCGCCAGGTAGGTATTGGCAAACAGCTTGATGGCCTCGGCTTCGGTGCTGCCGGTGAAGAGCGTGGGAATGTCCTGCTTGATCGCGGCGCCCTGCAGCAGCCCGGCAAAGACGCGGGCCCGTTCGCTGTCTTCACCCACCACGATGCGGCTGGGGTGCAGGTTGTCCCACAGGGCCTTGCCTTCGCGCAGGAATTCGGGGCTGAAGATGAGGTTGTGCGTCAGGTATTTGCGCCGCGCGTTGGCCGTGAAGCCCACGGGGATGGTGCTCTTGATCACCATCACGGCCTTGGGGTTGAGCCGCGTCACATCCTGAATGACGCTCTCGACGGAGCGGGTATTGAAGTAGTTGGTCTGCGCGTCGTAATCGGTGGGCGTGGCGATGATGACGAAATCGGCGCCAGCGTAGGCTTCCTGCGGATCGGTGGTGGCGCGCAGGTTTAGCGGCCGCTGGGCCAGATAGTCAGCGAGCTCGGCGTCGTCGATCGGGCTTTGCTTGTCGTTGATCATGTCCACCTTGCGGCGGACGATGTCGAGCGCGACCACTTCGTTGTGCTGGCCCAGCAGCACGGCGTTGGAGAGTCCGACGTAGCCGGTTCCGGCAATGGCGATTTTCATGGGGGGCGTGGGTGTCGAGAGCTTGATCAAACAACGGGGCCGGACAGAACTTTCAGGCAGGCTACCGCAGTGAAGGGTGCATCTCACCGATCACATACGGGCCCAGCACGCGCTGCGTACAGCGGCGGGCAGCCCGCTGATTGGCCGGCACCCGAAGGCGCCAGCCACTCAGCAAGCAGGGTTCAGGCCAGCGCCAAGTCTGCGGCCGTTGTGGCCGCGACCTGATCCTGCCCCAGCAATGTGAAAAGCACCATCACGCGCTCTTCCGCCACACTGGAGACAAGGCCCACAAGGCCCTTGAGCGGGCCTTGTTGAAACTGAACTTTCATGCCGGCAGACAAAGGCTGCTCGGGGATGGCCTCTTCGGCCAGCTGCATGGCGTGACGCAAGGCGGCCATCTGAGCTTCGCCCAGCAGTGCCAGCTGCGGACCAAACCGCACCAGATTGCTGACACCGGGCGTGCTGCGCACCGGGAAGAGGCTCTGCTGCTCATGACCCGGCCTGACAAAGGCATACCGTGGAAAGAGCGCGCTGTGGCTGAGAGACCAGTTGCGGCTGTGTCTAACCCATCTGGCCAGCAGCGGCAGATAGACCTCATAACCCTGCTGGAGGAGATGCTTCTGCGCCACGGCTTCCTGCCGTGGTTTGGTGTGGCACACGTACCAAGCACCGGCCGCGCGAATGGAACTTCCCTGCATGCTGAGGTGAACCCTCTCCTGAATGCTTTTGATTCTGGGTGGCACCGATGTCGGCGTACACCCTACAGCTTTGGGGTGGCGCAACGCCAAACCCCTAGACCCGAAAAGCAGGAGGCGCCCAAAACCTGCCAAAGCTTTGGCTCGCCTGACATGCAAAAGGCTAACCGCGGCCAAGTGGCCGCGGTTAGCCAGCATGTAATCAGGCGTTATGCCGAGGAAGACTGATTGGCCGGCGTCGCCAAGGCGGCTGCAGGTGCCTGGCGCGCCGCGGGAACACGCACAGGCGTGGCACGCGCACTGCCGAAGATCCATCCGAAGCGCACCATGTGACGGAACAGACCCAGGTACAGCAACACGCCCAGCAGGCAGATTGCCGCGCCCCAGGCATCGCGGCCGGGTGCCATCAAGGCCATCATCATGGGAACCAGGGCACAGGCCAGCACGATGCAGGCGGCGCCGGCATTGGGAACCCAGCGCGGCGCCTGGGCCAGGGCCGGCCGGGTGCGCCTGCGCATGAGCAGGGTGTGCAGATGCAGCCGATCCGGTGCAGTGGCCGGGCGGGGATGGCGCCTCAGCTTGCGACGCACGATGCTGAAGATGGTTTCCATCGTGGGGTGAAAGGCCACCGCCATGATGAACCAGGGCGAGATCTCACCCGGGTGCCGGGCCACCATCACCACCCAGATCAAGGCGAGGACAAAGCCCAGGAAGTACGCGCCGCCGTCACCCAGGAAGATCAGGCCCCGCGGGAAGTTGAGGAACATGAATCCCAGCACGGCCGCCGCCAGTGCGCAGCACACCATCATGATCGGCGTATCGCCCAGCACGAAGGCCGCCGCCGCCGTGGCGAGCAGCATCAGGACCGCCAGGCCGGATGCAAGGCCGTTCAAGCCATCGACGATGTTCATGGCGTGGGTGAAGCCCACGATCATCAGCATCGTGGCGAGCAGCGCCACGGGCCAGTAGCCGAGCAGGCTGTCCAGACCCGGAACGCCTGCGCGGGGCAGCAGCGCGCCCAGCAGGATGGCACCCAGGCAAACGCCCAGCATCGGGCCCAGGAGGCGCCAGCGGGCACGGATACGTTTGGTAATGTCTTCGGCCAGGCCGATCAGCGCGGCGGGCGCGGCACAGATCAGAACGGTGGCCAGCAGATCGGCGGCCTTCGCGGCTTCACTGTCACCAGAATTGGCCATGAGCCAGACGGCGGCCAGTGAACCCACGCCGATCGGGATGAGACCGACACGTGAGGGATTGCCGTGATGGTGCTTCTGGATGCCCTTGGACGTGTCAGACGTCCAGTGGCTGTGCCACCCGTGGGAGAAGTGCAGTAACGCAGCGCAGGCGACGCTGACCAGCAGCACCCCGAACAACCAAGCCAGAAACATTGCGGACTCCCTGTCGCTCTGATGGACCGTGACGTTCCAGCGCTGCGTGGCCGGCTCACGTTTCGAGAAATCAGTCTAAGGGTCAGGCTCATGCGCTGTACCTCACGGTCCCCTTGAGTCCGGGGCACTCATCTGAGGGGTGCGCTTCGCTGCTTGTGGTACTGCACTTGCTGTGAAATCAGCTCGGCACCCCCCACTCAGGGTGGTGGACTGAAAAGAGGGTCTCCAGCGTTCGATATCGATACATCTCGGCCTTGACGCTGGCGCGGCCGAGTCGCTATCGTCCTTGCCAAACAGCGTGTCGCTTTCCAAAGGGTGGATGTCATGGTTTCCAGAGTTCTTGCCGGTGCACTGGGTGCGGGTCTTCTTGCGGCGTCGCTCGGTGCTTCGGCCGCGACGCGGGTAGTGCCCGTGCGCACGGTCGGCGTGCCGCAGTCGGCGCCCGTCGTGGTGGCTGCCCGCAGCGTGACGCCGGTGGCGTCCACTACGCGCAGTTCCGGCGTGCGCCTGGCTCCGCCGCCGGTGTGCCCGCCGCGCGCTGCGCCCAGCCGTTCCTGAGTCTCAGATTTCACGCCGGGCCGGCGTTCGTTACGCCGCCGCCTCGGGTTTCCTGGCTCTCGCAAGGCCGCTCCCGCAAGGGGTGCGGCCTTTTGTGCTTCTTGGTCGTAACTTGGTCGTGACTGGGTCTTGACTGCGACAGGCGCTCGGCCAACAACTGGATGCAACTTACCCTGGCAGGCTGCGCGAGACTGCAGCCTCAGACTTCGCGAGACTGCAGCCTCAGGCTTCGCGCAGTGGCCTTGCGGCCGGCTTGCTCTGCGTGGGATGGCGCCGGTCACTCATCCGGTTCAAGATCCGTGGTGTCGCCGAACTCGGCGCGGCAACTCTGCGTTCACGCGCGCTGGCCTGGCGTGAACCATTTCACGCCCTGAGCCTCGCAGTGCGCAGCGGTGGCTTCCTAGGCGCAGGAGGATGCGCACAGGGCCGACAAGACAGGAAGGCCCACTGATTGAACCCGCTTGAGCATGATTGACCTTCACTGCCATCTCCTGCCAGGCATCGACGACGGCCCTCAGACCATGGAGGCCTCGCTTCAGCTGGCGCGCGCGCTGCAGGAAGACGGCATCCAGCACGTCGTCTGCACGCCGCATGTGTTTCCCGGCCGTCACGACAACACGAGCACCTCGATTGCGGCGCACGTCAGCGCCATGACCGAGGCGCTGCGCGAAGCCGGGATCCCGCTCACCCTGTCCTGGGCTGGTGAGGTGAGGCTGATGCCCGAGGTGCTGGGCCTGCTGGCGCGCAATGAGTTGCCGTTCCTGGGCGTCAGTCCGGCAGGGCAGCGCTTCATGCTGCTGGAGATGCCCGATGGGCAGATTCCCGTCGGCACGGATCGGTTTGTGGCCAAGCTGCTGCAGGCCCGCGTCACACCCATCCTGGCGCATCCTGAGCGCAACCGCGCCGTGATGGAAGACTACCGCCGCATCGGCCCCTTGGTGGCCATGGGTTGTGGTCTGCAGCTGACCGCGTCGTCGCTGACGGGTGAATTCGGCCCTCGTGTCCAGGCCGTGGCGCAGCGTCTGCTGGACAAGAGCTGGGTGCAGGCCGTCGCGAGCGATGCGCACAACCTGGGCGGTCGCCGTCCGCGCATGAGCGCTGCCAGCGATTGGCTGAGCCAGCACTACGGCCAGACAGCCGCGATGCGGCTGACGCTGCTGGGGCCTGCTTCGCTGTCGCGCCAGCCAGAGGCCAAGCTGCCGGAGGCCGGCCCCGCAGACAGTCGCACGGCCGCCGCCGCGCCGCTGCTGGATGAAGAGCCGATGCTTGACGGGCGGGTGCTTGTCGCAGCAGATCGTGTGGACGTGCCGGTGGCTTTTGAGCGCACCGCCGCGGCTCAGCCCGACAAGGCCTTGCCGTGACCAGCGCGGTGCGCCAGGGTGTGCCACCCGCGCATCTGGCCGGCCGGGCGGCGGGCGTTGCGCTGTTTGTCCTGCTCAGCCTCTGGGTCTTCTGGACGGCCGGCCGCGAGTGGCGGGCCGACTTCGGATCCCTGACCCAGCAGCATGATGCAAGGCAGTGGATCGAAGGGCAGGGCACTCCCGCAGATCGCGCCATCTGGGAAGACACGCTGCGCGGCCTGCTCGATGCCGAGGCCGTGCGCAGCGGAAACCCGGTGCTGCAGGAGATGCTGGGCAACCTGTATCGCGTGGGCGCCCGCCAGCCCTGGGCCGGTGCAGAAGAGCAGTTGGCCTGGCGCAAGGCGGCTCGCACGCACTACGCGCGCTCGCTGGAGCTCCGGCCGACCGACGGCCTGACCTGGGCCCTGATGGCGAGCCTGCGCGGCGAAACGGCCGAGTTCGGCGCTGAATACGAGCAGGCGCTGGCCACCGCCCTGCGCTGGTCGCCCCACGATGACCACGTGCAGCGCGTGGTGCTGCAGACCACGCTGGAGCACTGGGAGCGCACGCCGCAAGCGCTGCAGAACTGGGTGGTCGACCTGTACGAACAAGGCACGGCCACCCGCCGCAATTTCATCAACAACATGGCCAAGTCTTACGGTCTGGCCTTCGAATCGACCACCAGGCCGCGCTGATCGGCGCTGCCTGGGCTGCGCGGTGACCGCTGGCATGCCGGGCACCGCATCGGCAGCGGGATGATCCAACGACGCAGTTGATGATCTTCAGGGCGCCGGCATCCCCAGCCGGGCGCGCAGCGCGGGCAGCATCGCCGTGGCGGCCTCCCGGCCGGCGCGGATGGCGCGCACGCGGTTGCTGAAATCCGCCGCGCTGACGCCGGTGAGCGTGGGGCGCAGCACCACATCGGCTTCGCGCAGTTCGAACTGGCTGATGCTCTTGCCCATGATCGCAAAGGTCTGCAGCAGCAGGCCCAGCGTGCCGTCCGGTGTGCCGCTCTCGGGCGGCGTGGAGATGTCGACGGCGATCACGTGGGTGGCGCCCATCTGCCGCGCAAAACGCACCGGAACGGGCGCCACCAGCCCGCCATCCACATACTCGCGTTCGCCGATGCGCACCGGCTGGAATACGGCCGGCACGGAGCTGGAAGCGCGCACCGCGATGCCCGTGTCACCGCGCTGAAAGAGCACGGGCGTGCCGTTGGCCAGATCGGTGGCCACGATGCCCAGCGGCATCGGCATGCGCTCGATCGCGCGGCCCCTTGTGTGCAGCCGCACCCAGCGCGCCAGCGCATCGCCGCGGACCACGCCGCGGCTGGGCAGACCCCAGTCGGTCAGCTCGGATTCGTCCAGCGTCAGCGCCAGGCCTTCCATCTCCGCACCGGTCTTGCCATCCGCCAGCAGCGCGGCGACCAGGCTGCCCGCAGAGGTGCCGACGACCAGATCGGGCTTGATGCCGTTGGCTTCCAGCACCTGGATCACGCCGATGTGCGCAAAGCCGCGCGCCGCGCCGCCGCCCAGCGCCAGCCCGATGCGGCGTGGCGGCGCCGGCGGTGCGGCCACCGCGGGTTCGGCGGGCTTGACGGCGGCTTCGATGCGCGCCGCGCCGGGGGCGGTGCTGGATGCCGGCGGCGCGGCCGGCGGAGTCTGGCAGGCCGCCAGGAGCAGACTGGCCGACAGGACGAAGAGCGGCCGCAGCAGGAACATGGGGTGGCGGGGGTGGAGTGCGGGGCTGCATACGATACGCTGCCCCGGCGTGGACCTCAGGAAGCGACCTGATGGAAGAAGATCTGGTGCCGACGGCGGTAGGCGGCCGAGGTTTCGTCCCTGACCACCTGGCCTTCGGCGAGTTCGATAACGCGGTCGACCAGCGCCAGCGTCTGCGGCCGGTGCGCCACCACCACGCGGGTCAGGCGCATGCGGGCCACGGCCTGGCCGACCTGCGCCTCGCGCTGCAGATCCAGGTGGCTCGTGGCCTCGTCCAGCACCAGGACCTTGGGCAGCCGGTAAAGCGCCCGCGCCAGCAGGACGCGCTGGCGCTGTCCACCCGAGAGGCTGCTGCCCATGTCGCCCACCAGCGTCTCGTAGCCCATGGGCATGCTGGCGATGTCTTCGTGCACGGCAGCGAACTGCGCGCAGCGTTCGATGCGCGCACGATCGATCTGCGGATCGAAGAAGGAGATGTTCTCGGCGATCGATCCGGCGAAGAGAGAGTCGTCCTGCATCACCGTGCCGATGCGCGAGCGCCAGGCGCCCAGCCCGACCCGTTCCAGCGGTACGCCGTCGATGAGGATCTCGCCCTGCTGCGGCTTGTACACGCCCAGCAGCAGGTTCACGAGCGTCGTCTTGCCGCACCCGGAGGCGCCGGCGATGGCCACCGCGGTGCCGGCTTCGATGCGCAGGTTCAGGCCGGCCAGGATCGTCGGGCCCCCGTTGGCGTAGCGGAAGTGGACATCCTTGAACTCGATGGTGGGCGGCAGCACTTCGTTGCGCGGCAGCGCCGATCCGCGCTCGGCCTCCTGCGGCGTCAGCACGATGTCCGCCAGGCGCTGGGCATCCAGGCCCAGCATGCGCAGATCGAAATACTTGTTGACCAGCTCGGTGAAGCGCGAATCGAACTGGCCGCGGTAGGCCAGGAAGGCCAGCAGCATGCCCACGCTGAGCTGGCCGGACAGCACGCTGTGGGCGCCCAGCCAGAGCAGCATCAGCGTGAAGCTGCCGGACAGCGTGCGCCGCACCACGCGGTAGAAGATGTTGAGCTTGTCGATCTGCAGCTGGGCATTGACATCCGCGACCATCAGGCCCTGCCAGGAGGCCAGCCGCTCTGCATGGCGCGCAAACAGCCGGATCGTGCGCATGCCGCGGATGGTCTCCAGCAGATAGCTCGATTCGACCGCCGAGCGCACGATGTGCTCGGCCGTGGCCGCGCGCAGCGGGCCATACCAGGCCAGGCGCACCAGCACGTACAGCAGCACCGAGCCCACCGCGATCGCCGTCATCATGGGGCTGTACAACAGCATGAGGGTCAGCGTCAGCACGACCATGAGCCCGTCCAGAACCACCTCCACGAAGGCCGAGGTGAGCACCTTCTGGATGTTGTCGATCGACTCGTAGCGCGACATCACGTCGCCCAGATGGCGCCGCGCGAAGTAGTCCAGTGGCAAGCGCACAAGGTGGGCCAAGACGTTCGAGCGCCACTGCACGCGCAACTGCGTGCCCACCCGCAACACCATCCACGAACGGATGACCGTGAAGAACTGCTCCAGCAGCAGGACGAGCATGAAGCCGACGCCCAGTGTGGTCAGCAGTTGCACATCGTTGGACACGACGACATGGTCGACGATCCACTGCATGAACAGCGGCGCCAGCAGCGCCAGCACCTCGAGGCCCAGCGAGACGGCGATGACGCGCCACAGCGTGGTCCAGATGCCGGAGACGCGACCGATCAGCTTGCGGATCGAGATGGCCTGCGCCTCCTGGCGCGGCTCGAACTGGCTGCTGGGCCAGACCTCGATGGCCACGCCGGTGAAGTGCCGGGAGAATTCGGCTTCATCGACCAGCCGCTCGCCGAAGGCCGGATCCAGGATCACCGCATGATGGTTGCGCACCTCGGACAACACCACGAAGTGGCTCATGTCCCAGTGCAGGATGCAAGGGAGCTTGAGCTGGCGGATCTCGTGCACGCCCAGCCGAAGCGCGCGCGTGGACAGGTTCTCGTCGGCGGCGACACGCACGATATCGATCACCGTCATGCCCTGGGGCATGGCACCGTGGCGGTGGCGCAGCGTGGCCAGATCGGTGCTCGTGCCGAAGTGGGCCAATGCCATGGTCACGCAGGCCAGCCCGCACTCGGAGGCCTCGGTCTGAAGGACGACCGGGGTCTTTCGGCGCAGACCCAGGTTCAGGCGATCCAGCAGGTTCAACACGCTCAGGACCCTCCGTCCATGCGAGCGCGCGTGGCATACAGCGGCTCAAGAATCCACTCGTACAGGCGGCGTGTCTCGTGCAGCAGGTCGGCCTGGACGCGCATGCCTACCTGCAAGGGCAAGGGCCGGCCAGCAGGGCCCATCGTCTGCCCCGGCAGCGCGACCGTCACCGCAAACAAGGTTTCGCCAGGCGCCGGCTGCAGGGCCAGCTGCGGCGGGAGATCAGCGGCCGACACGGCCGCGGCCGACACCGCGACGACCTTGCCGCGGTGCTGACCGAATTTCTGGTAGGGGTAGGCGTCGTAGCGCACCTGCACGGGCGTGCCCGGCTTCACGAAGCCCGCCGAGCGGCTGGGCACGTACAGCTGCGCGACCAGGCTGGCAGACAGCGGCACGAGGTGGACCACAGGCCGCAGCGCCTCCACGCGCTGGCCGACATCGGTCTGCATCAGCGTGACGCGGCCATCGGCCGGCGCGGCGACGACGATGCGGCGCCTGGCCTCGAGCTCGGTGAACTCCTGACGCGCCAGCAGCACGGCGCGCTGCAGCTCGGCCCGCTGCGTGGCAAAGCGTGTCTCCAGGTTGTCGATGTCGCGCTGTGTGGCCACGAGATCGCGTTCCAGGGCCATCGCTTCGCGAATCTGCCCTTGCTGCCGGGCGCGCGCCTCGATGAGCTCGCCCTCGCGGGCCAGCAGGTTGTCGCGCGAGACGAAGCCCTGGCGAAAGAGCTGCTGATAACGTTCGACCGCATCCTGGGCACCCTTGACGCGCGAGCGAAGCAGCTCGCCCTGGCGCGCGATCTGCACGCGTTCGCCGGTGAGCGAGTCTGCGCGGCGGCGCAGCTGGGCGGACTCCTGGTCCTTGGCGATCTCGATGCGCCGCAGGTCGTCCTCGAGCGACTGTCGCCGTGCTTCGATCTGGCGGCCGATCTCGCGCTGGTAGCTCGCATCGTCCGGGCCCGCGCGATCATCGGAGAGCACGAACAGCGTGTCGCCCTTGCGCACCTCCTGCCCGTCCTGCACGCGGCGCTCGATCACGATCCCGCCCTGCGAGCTGGTCACACGGATCAGGCCTTCGCTGGGCATCAGCTGGCCCGGCACCGTGGAGCGGCGGGTGTAGCTGCCCTGCACGATCAGCAGCACGGCTGCCACCGACAGGGCCAGGGC
Organism: Rubrivivax sp.; assembly: GCA_016790225.1. Next base: position 69,635 of record JAEUOZ010000060.1, on the reverse strand, counting down.
GGCGATGGCCATCCAGCGCGACCAGCCACCAGGCAGCAGGACGATCTGGCCGTAGGCCGGCGCTCGCTGCTCTTCCATCGCCTGGCGGCGGAAGAGCTGGGAGTCATCCTCCAGCTCGGGAGGCGAGTGCTTCATCGGGGGCATGCTGGCAGCGGCATCCGGGTCATGCGCCCGTGGCCTTGTCGGCTGCAAAGCCGAGGATCCCCGGCGCGTCCGATGAGTCCCGCAGGTAGCTGGCCGTTGGCGCCTGCGTCCACCAGTTCACGGCCATCGTCACGCGCAGCGTGTCGTCTTCCCACGGGCGCCACATGCGGCCGATCACACCGTGGTACAGCTGGCCGGGGAAGACGGCGTAGCGGTTTTCCGCCGGCGGCACGAATCGCATGTCCTGCGGCTCGTGCGGTGTCGGCTGACCCTTGTCGCCGAGGACCTGATCGGTGATGGCGAGTTCGCCATAGGGCACGGCATTGAGAAAGAGCACGCTGCCCCATTCGGGATGCCGGATGCGGGCCGGGTCGGTTTCGTCCAGATCGGCGCGGTCGAAGTGGCAGGGCAGCAGCCACTGCGGTGTGGCGTTGGACCGCATCACGCTGAACCACCACTCGACGCCGACCACCGCGCTCGAGGGCTGGACCGCCTCCCGCAGGACTTCGATCACGCGTTCGACCACGTGCGCGGCCGGTCGGCCCTGGGGAACCCAGAAGGTGCTGCGGTAGAACGGAAAGCCCTCTCGCAATCGCCTGGCGAAATGCTTCAGGGGCAGCGCCCGCTGGAACTCCTGCAACAGGGGCTCGGGCAGACAGTCGCCCCAGACTTGCAGCCGGTCCAGGCCGGGGCGCTCAGCGGGCTGCGACATGGTGCGGGGCTCCTGGTTGGTGCAAGCTGTCGAGGGCGTCAGTCATGGATCCGCGGGCCACAGCCAGGCCTTCGCGCTGCGCGAACCGCGCGTAGGCAGCGGCGTCATAGACATGGTCGAGCGTCGGGACAAAGGCTTCTTCGGTGCCGCCCAGCTTGCGCTTGAATTCGCTGATCGACCGCCAGGCGTGCTGGCTGTCGCCGGGAGGCGCGATGCCGAACAGGTCGTAACTGACGAACCCCTCGTCGGCGAGCTGGTTCATCAGCTCGTGCTGCAGCAGGTAGGGCGCCATCACCTCGCGCCGTACGGGCAGCGAGCCGCCAAAGAGATAGGTCGCCCGCGCGTCCTGCACCACGGTCAGCGCCGTGGCCAGACGCTGACCGTCGAGCTCGGCGAAATGCAGGCGGGCCCGCGGACCGAACTCGCGCAGGATGCTCTCGAAGTAGCCGCGGGACTTTCGGCTGAGCTGCTTGCGCGTGGCTGTATCGCCCCGAATGGCGATGAAGTCCTCGAGCCCTTGCGGGCTGCTGTCCGTCACCACGCGCACACCGTGACGGCGGGCGAGCTGCACGTTGTAGCGGCCCTTGGCGCTCATCGAGGTCAGGCGAGCCGCTTCCGTCAGGCGCAGATCGACGATGCGGGTGTGTCGCGGCTCCCGAAAGCGGTCATCGAAGGTTGGCGCCACGAAACCGAATGCCGTGAAGGCGGCGCTGGCCTCGGATCCGCATCGCGGCTCGATGCGCAGGTGGCTGACGGTCTGTTTGTCGGCTTCGCGATGATGCTCCAGGCGCGCCAGCAGGGCCTGCATGACCGCAGCCGCCAGCTCCGGCTCTTCAGGCAGCAGCGGCCCGTCCTGGATGTAGTAGAAAGCCTCGTCCTGCATCTGCCAGCGCCCGACCACGGCGCCTCCCACGAACTGCTGCCGCTCGTCGCGCAACAGGATCGCGAAGTGCGCGTAGCCATCCGCGGCGCGGCAGCGCATCCAGGCCGCGCTCTGCATGAAGCTGCCATGCCGATGGGAACCGACAAAGCGGTCCCAGGCAATCCAGCGTTCGTCGTCGGCTCGCGAAGGAGGGGCCACTTGGGGGTCTCGGGCTGATGGTGCTGGCGGGTCAGGAGTGCCTGCACGCGCAATGCCATGGATGTTACGTGTCGTTGCAATCAGCCAACCCGCTCAAGCGGATAGCTCGCCACCCAGACGAGGAGGGCAGACGGCGAGTGCGGCGAGGCCGGGGCATACACCGCCAGCCCCGGCGGTGAGGTCCGGCCGGCCGCATCGGGCGGCGATGACCTCGTTATCGACCGCGGCGACGGCCGGGCAAGGCCTGCCCGCAGGCGCGGTGGCCTGCCCCGCATTGCTGGAGGTCTGTGGCGGCGGCGGGAAGGGCGGGAAGCGCTCGTCCTGCGCTGGGCGTCGCTCGACGTCAGGCGACGCTTGGCCTGGAACTGGGCGGCAGCGCCGGCTCAGCCGATGCGCCCGAGCACCAGGTACTCCATCAGCGCCTTCTGCACGTGCATGCGGTTCTCGGCTTCGTCCCAGACCACGCTTTGCGGGCCATCGATGACCTCGGCGGCAACTTCCTCGCCGCGATGCGCGGGCAGGCAGTGCATGAACAGCGCCTCGCGCTTGGCGGCGGCCATCATGTCCTCGTCCACGCACCAGTCGACGAAGGCCTTGCGGCGCTCTTCGTTTTCCGCCTCATAGCCCATGCTGGTCCACACATCGGTGGTGACGAGATCGGCGCCGGCGCAGGCGTCCAGCGGGTGGTCGAAGACGGTGTAGCAGTGCGTGTCGCGGATGCCAGCCACCTCGGGCTTGACCTCGTAGCCGCTGGGCGTGCTGAGGTGCAGCTTGAAGCCCAGCGTCTCGGCCGCCTGCAGCCAGGTGTTGGCCATGTTGTTGCCATCGCCCACCCAGGCCACCGTGATGCCCTTCAGGCCGTCCAGCACGTTGGGTTCGTCGTAACGCTTGCCGCGGTGCTCGATGAAGGTGAACAGATCGGCCAGGATCTGGCACGGGTGGTACTCGTTGGTCAGCCCGTTGATCACCGGCACGCGCGAGTGGCGCGCAAATTCCTCGATGCGCGATTGCTCGAACGTACGGATCATCACCAGATCGACCATGCGGCTGATGACACGCGCGCTGTCGGCCACCGGTTCGGCGCGTCCCAGCTGGCTGTCGCCCGTGGTCATGTGCAGCACGCTGCCGCCCATCTGGTACATGCCCGCCTCGAAGCTCACGCGCGTGCGCGTGCTGGCCTTCTCGAAGATCATCGCCAGCGAGCGGTCCACCAGCGGCTGGTATCGCTCGTAGTTCTTGAAGCGGCTCTTGATGATGCGCGTGCGCGCAAACAGGTAGGCGTACTCCTCGGCGCGCAGATCCTTGAACTGCAGATAGTGGCGCAGCAGCCGGTCGCCCGGCTTCATGATGCGGATTCGGCGAGGAAGGCCTTCACCAGCGGCGCGAGGATGGCCACCATCTGATCGGCCTCTTCAACGCTCAGGATCAGTGGCGGCACGAGTCGGATCACGCTGTCGGCGGTGACGCTGAGCATCAGGCCCGCCTGCGCGGCGCGGCTCAGGATCACGCCGCAGGGCCGCGCGAGTTCGATGCCCAGCATCAGGCCCGCGCCGCGGATGTCCACCACGCCCGGCACTTCGGCCAGCTCGCGCTGCAGCGCGGCCTTCAGGTGCGCGCCCACCCGCTCGGCATTGGCCATCACGCCGTCCTCCTGCATGATGCGCAGCGTCTCGACGCCTGCGCGCATGGACAGCGGATTGCCACCGAAGGTGGTGCCGTGGTTGCCCGGGCCGAAGATGTTCATGGCACGCGGGCCGGTGACGACAGCGCCGATGGGCACGCCCGAGCCCAGGCCCTTGGCCAGCGGCATCACATCGGGCACGATGCCGGCCCACTGGTGCGCAAACCACTTGCCGGTGCGGCCGATGCCGCACTGCACCTCATCGAGCATCAGCAGCCAATCCTGCTGATCGCACAGCGCGCGAAGCTCGCGCAGGTAATCCCAGCGGGCCGGGTTGATGCCGCCTTCGCCCTGGATCGTCTCCAGGAAGACCGCCACGACGTTGGGGTTGCTGCGCGCCGCCTCGCGCACGGCAGCGATGTCGTTCATCGGCACACGCACGAAGCCTTCCACTAGGGGCTCGAAGCCTTTCTGCACCTTGGGGTTGCCGGTGGCCGAGAGCGTGGCGATCGAGCGCCCGTGGAAAGCCTTCTCGTAGACGATGACCTCCGGCCGGGCGATGCCCTTGTCGTGGCCGAACTTGCGCGCCAGCTTCAGCGCGCACTCGTTGGCTTCCAGCCCGGTGGAGCAGAAGAAGACACTGTTCAGGCCCGACAGGCGGCACAGCTCGGTGGCCAGCTGCTCCTGCAGCGGCACTTCGTAGTAGTTGGAGCTGTGGATCAGGCGGCCGATCTGCTCCTGCAGCGCCGGCACGAGCTTGGGGTGCGCGTGGCCCAGGGTGTTGACGGCGATGCCGCCCAGCCCATCCAGATAGCGCTTGCCATCGACATCCCACACCCAGCAGCCTCGGCCATGGGACAGCGCCACGGGCAGTCGGCCATAGGTGTTCATCACGTGCGGCATGGGGCCGGTGGGCACCGTGGCAGCGATGGCGGGGTCGGCGGGGGCATTCATCTCGTCGGCTCCTTGTGGCGGAAAAGTGGCTGGCAAGAAACAAAAAGGGCCGGAATCCCCCAACGGGAGCGATCCAGCCTGAGCGGAATTCTAAAGGCGCGCTCCGCGAGGCCGAGTAAGCCGGTACTCGGATTTCTGCAAGGTCGGCCATGTATGCTGCTGTGCAACAACTTCAGGACCCGCGGCCCGCGCCTGCGGCCCGGCCGACCGGCACGCCTCGTGCTTCGGCTGCCTGGTGGATGGCGGGCCGTGAAGGGCACCCGCCCGAATCCCGACCGATGACCGCTTTCAAGCCGCGCCAGATCTTCATCCAGGGCATCACGCTTCAAGGCAAGACCTTTCGCCCCAGCGACTGGGCCGAACGTCTGGCCGGCGCGATGTCCTGCTTTCGCCCGGGCGGCGGCGTCGGCGGCATCAGCGCCGCCATCGGCTATTCGCCCTACTGCTTTCCGCGCGTGATCGACGGCGTGAAGTGCGTGATCGTCAGCGAAGAGCTGAAAGCCGTCGAGCCGATGGCCTGGGACTTCGTGCTGAACTTTGCGCGCGACAACGAGCTGAGCGTGGTCGACGCCTGCCTGGTGCCGGACAAGCCGCCGCGGCCGACCTGAGCCGCGACCTTCGGCTGGCGCCAAAGCAAAGGCCCGCGTGAGCGGGCCTTGATCAGGGACTGCCCGCGTCAGCGGGCCTTCGTCGGGTCAGCGCCCGCAGCAGCGGGCTTTGATCGTCATCCGCGCAGAGGCGCAGAGACTGCTCACCGAGGTCACGCCGGATCCGGCGTGATCGAAGGTGCCATCACGCAGCAGCGGTGGCCAGCGCCTTGATCTTGGCAGCCAGGCGGCTCTTGTGGCGAGCGGCCTTGTTCTTGTGATACAGGCCCTTGTCGGCGATGGAATCCAGCACGCTCTGGCCGGCCTTGAACAGATCCGTGGCCTTGCCCTTGTCGCCGGCCACGACGGCCTTCTGCACGTTCTTGACCACGGTACGGAACTGCGAGCGCAGCGAAGAGTTGTGCGCGTTCAGCTTGACGTCCTGACGGGCGCGCTTGCGGCCGGAGGCGAGGCGAACGGTCTTCTTCTTGGCTTTGGACGAGGTGGCCATGTGCGTGAGAGTGGGGCAGGTTTGTTCGAGGTGGCCGCGGTGCTGGCGCTTGGGGCAGGTGTGGGGCTTTGGACACCGCAACCCGCCGCGCTGGAACCTTCCGGTGACGCCGGCCCGCGCTTGACGCTGCAATGAGCGGCCATGCCACCAACGGCAAAGACTGTCGAGTATAGCACGCACGCTTTTGGCGCCTGGGGCAGGGAATGGCCCCGCCTATACTGCGCCGCTTTTCAAGCTGCCTGGATGGCTGGCTGCCCGCCGCCGGCGGCAGGCCGGGCTGCAAGGGCCACCGTCTCGATGAACCTGCTGAAGACCGCCTCCACGGTCTCGCTCTTCACCCTGCTGTCGCGCATCACCGGCCTGGTGCGTGAACAGATCATGGCGGCCAGCTTCGGTGCGGGCGCGCTGACGGATGCCTTCAACGTGGCCTTCCGCATTCCCAACCTGCTGCGACGGCTGTTTGCCGAAGGCGCGTTCTCGCAGGCGTTTGTGCCCTTGCTGGCCGCCACGCGGGAGAAGGACGGCGACGAGGCCACGCACAGCCTGGTGAACGCCGTAGCCACGGTGCTGTTCTGGGCGCTGCTGCTGACGGTGCTGCTGGGCGTGATCGGGGCACCGGTCATCGTGTGGATGATGGCTTCGGGGCTGGTCGCGTTCGATCAGGCGGTCTTCATGACGCGGGTGATGTTCCCGTACATCGGCTTCATGTCGCTGGTGGCCCTGGCGGCCGGCGTGCTGAATACCTGGCGGCGGTTTGCCGTGCCGGCCGCGACGCCGGTGCTGCTCAACCTGAGCTGGATCCTCGCGGCCTGGCTGCTCGCGCCGGTCTTCGGCCGGCACGGCATCGAGCCGATCTATGCGCTGGCCTTCGGCGTGATGATGGGTGGTGTCTTCCAGCTGGTGGTGCAGCTGTGGGCGCTGCGGCGCATCGGCATGCTGCCGCGCATCGGCCTCACGCCCGGCAGCCTTCGCGCCGCCTGGTCCCACCCGGGTGTCGGGCGGGTGCTGGGCAACATGGCGCCGGCGCTGCTGGGGGTTTCGGTTGCGCAGCTGTCGCTGCTGATCAATACGCAGATCGCCTCCAACATCGGCGTGGGCGCGGTGTCCTGGCTGACCTACGCCGATCGCCTGATGGAGTTCCCCTCCGCGCTGCTGGGCGTGGCCCTGGGCGTGGTCCTGACGCCGCAACTCTCGGCCGCGCAGGCGCGTGGCGATGCGCAGTCCTACTCCGCGCTGCTGGATTGGGGGCTGCGGCTGACCGTGCTGCTGGCCACGCCCTGCGCCATCGCGCTGCTGGTGTTTCCGCAGGCGCTGGTCGCGGTGCTCTATCACTATGGGCGCTTCGAGGCGGTGGACGTGACGCGGACCATGCACGCGGTGATGGGCTACGGGGTGGGCCTGCTGGGCATCATCGCGGTGAAGATCCTGGCCCCGGGCTACTTTGCCCGGCAGGACATGCGAACGCCGGTGAAGATCGCCGTCTTCGTGCTGGTGGTGACGCAGCTGCTGAATCTGCTGCTGGTGCCGCATCTGGGGCACGCCGCGCTGGCCCTGTCGATCGGCCTGGGTGCGATCCTGAATGCGCTGTGGCTGCTGTTCGGGCTGCGCCGGCTGGGTGTCTACCGGCCGGAGCCCGGCTGGGCGCTGTTCGCCTTGCGCGCCCTGCTGGCCAGCGCCGCGCTCGGCCTGGCGCTGGCCTGGGCGGCCGGCGGAATCGACTGGATCGGGCTTCGCAGCCAGCCGCTGCTGCGTGCCGCGTTCATGGCCGGCGTGCTGGGCGGTGTCGCGGCGCTGTACTTCCTGAGCCTGCGCCTGATGGGGCTGAACCTGCGGCAGTTTGCGCGCCGCAGCCTGTGAGACCGATCACGTTCTACACTCGCCGCATGCCATCTTGCACGCTGGGGTGCCCATGAGCGGCCTGCGTCTGGAAGTGCCCTCGGCACTCGATTACTTCTCCTCGCTGGTTGCCGAGGACGAAGGCTTTGCGCTGCTCGAAGCCGCCGTGTGCGTGGGGCAGGATGAGGTGCCCGAGCTGGACGTGCAGCAGGTCCTGATGCAGATCGATGCGCTGGCCCTGCGGCTGCGCCAGCGTATCCCGTCGGATGCCGCGCCGCTGCAGCGGCTGCGGCTGCTCAACCGGTTTTTCTTCCATGAGCTGGGATTCGGCGGCAATGTCAACAATTACTACGATGCGCGCAACAGCTACCTGCACGAGGTGCTGGTCTCGCGCCGCGGCATCCCCATCTCGCTGGCGCTGCTGTACCTGGAATTTGCCCACCACGCCGGGCTGGAAGCCCGCGGCGTGAGCTTCCCAGGGCACTTCCTCGTGAAGCTGCGGCTGCCGCGCGGCGAGGTGGTGATCGATCCTTTTTCCGGCCTGTCGCTCTCCCGCGAGGAGCTCGAAGAACGGCTCGCGCCCTACCGCCGCCAGCGCGGCCTGGTGGGCGATTTCGAGGCGCCGCTGGGCCTGTTCCTGCAGGCTGCGCCGTCGCGCGACATCCTGGCGCGCCTGCTGCGCAACCTGAAGGAGATCCACCGCGCGTCGGAGGATTTCGAGCGTTTGCTGGCCGTGCAGCAGCGGCTGGTCATCCTGCTGCCGCAGGCCTGGGAAGAGCGGCGCGATCGGGGGTTGGCGCTGGCGGAGCTGGGCGCCGACGATCTCGCGGCGCAGGATCTGGCCGTGTACCTGGAGCATTGCGGCAGCGCCGATGACGCCCCGGCGCTGTTTGCCCGGCTCACCGAGCTTCGGGGTGCCGGCAGCCACCGGTTGCACTGAGGCATGACGCTGACCCCGGCGCAGCTGCGCGCACTCACCTGGCTGGGCATGGCCCTGGCCGCCGCCGCCCTGCTGTGGGTGCTGGCGCCGGTGCTCACGCCGTTTCTGGTCGGCGCGATCCTGGCCTACGCGCTGCACCCGCTGGTCGAGCGGCTCGCGGCGCGGCGGGTGCCGCGTGTGCTGGCGGTGATGCTGGTGGAAGTGCTGGCCATCGTCGCCGTGCTGGCGCTGATGTTCCTCATCGTGCCCATCCTGTCCAAGGAGCTGCCGCTGCTGAAGGCGCAGATCCCTGCGCTGGCCGACAAGCTCAACCAGACCGTCTCGCCCTGGCTGGCCCAGCATGGCATCCAGGTGGCGCTGGATGTGCCCAGCATCAAGGCCTTTGTCGTCAAGTATCTGGACGCCAACCTTGAAGAGTGGCTGGCGACGCTGCTGAGCTCGGCGCGCATCGGTGGCAGCTTCGTCCTGGCCGTGGTGGGCAACGCGGTGCTGATTCCGGTCGTGCTGTTCTACCTGCTGATGGACTGGCCGCAGATCGTGCAACGCGTACAGGCGCTGATTCCGCCGCGGCTGCGTGGCGCGACCATCGGCTTCCTGGACGATTGCGACGCCGTGCTCGGCCAATACCTGCGCGGCCAGCTGCTGGTGATGGGCGTGCTGGCTGTCTACTATTCGGTGGCGCTGGCTGTCAGCGGCTTCGATCTGGCGCTGCCGGTGGGCATCTTCACTGGGCTGGCCATCTTCATCCCCTACCTGGGCTTCGGCCTGGGCTGCGCGCTGGCCCTGCTGGCCGGGGTGCTGCAGTTTGCAAGCCTCTACGGCCTGATCGTGGTCGCGGTGGTCTATGGCATCGGGCAGGTCGTGGAAAGCCTCTACCTCACGCCGCGCCTGGTGGGCGAGCGCATCGGCCTGAACCCCTTGGCCGTGATCTTTGCGCTGCTGGCCTTCGGGCACCTGCTGGGCTTCGTGGGGGTGCTGATCGCGCTGCCGCTCAGCGCGGTGGCGCTGGTGGCCTTGCAGCGCGTGAAGGCGGCCTATCTGTCGAGCCGGCTCTATGGCGCCTGAGCACGCGCTGGCCGTGCGCGAATCCGGCCTGCAGCAGCTGCCGCTGCCGCTGGTGGATCAGCCGGTGCAGCGCCTGGACAACTACCTGCCCGGGCCCAACGCCGCGGTGCTCGCGCAGCTGCGGCTGGCGCTGCCGCCGCGCGCGCCGCTCTTCCTGTGGGGAGAGGCCGGCAGTGGCAAGACACACCTGCTGCAGGCGCTGGCACAGGCCTGTGCCGAGCAAGGGCTGTCGGTGGGCTGCCTGAACGCGGCCTCCACGCTGCCCTGGCCATTTGACAGCGGCTGGTCGCTGCTGATCCTGGACGATGTGCACCGCTTCTCGATGGCCCAGCAGCAGGCCGCCTTCGCGCTGTGCGTGGAGGCGCAATCGCACGGCGTGGCCTGGGCCGCGGCGGCTCCGATGCCGCCAGTGGATCTGCCGCTGCGCGACGATCTGCGCACGCGCCTGGGCTGGGGCCAGGTGCACGCGCTGCAGCCGCTGGATGAAGAGCAGACGCGCGAAGCGCTGGGCCTGGAGGCCGAGCGGCGCGGCATCCGCCTGTCGCCGGAGGTGGTGAGTTATCTGATGAGCCGCCTGTCGCGCGATCTGGCCAGCCTGATGCAGCTGCTGGAGCGGCTGGATGCGTATTCGCTCGCCCGGGCGCGCTCGGTGACCGTGCCGCTGCTGCGCGAGATGCTGCAGGCGCATGCCGCGCCCGCCCCCGGATCCCCCGCCGTCAACCCTCTGGCGGGCCGGCCACCTGACCCTGAACCGGCCGGGAGCCCGCCGTGAAGCTGGCGCTCTTCGATCTGGATCACACGCTGCTGCCGCTGGATTCCGACCATGCCTTCGGCGAGTACCTCGTGCAGATCGGCTGGGCCGATGCGGCCGAGCACCGCCGCCGCAACGATGCCTTCTACCAGGACTACCTGGCCGGCACGCTCGATGTGGCGGCCTACATCGAGTTCGCCACCGGCGCCTGGCGCGGGCGCAGCCCGGCCGAACAGCAACAGCTGACGGCTGGCTTCATGCGCGACATCATCGAACCCGCGCTGCGCGACAGCGCCCGGGCCCTGGTGCAGCGCCACCGCGATCAGGGCGAGCGCCTGGCGCTGGTGACGTCCACCAATGACTTCATCACCGCACCCATCGCGCAGCGCTTCGGCTTCGAGACGCTGATCGCCACCGAGCTGGATCGCGATGGGCAGGGCCGGGTCACCGGCCGCATCCGCGGGGTGCCCAACCTGCGCGAGGGCAAGGTGGTCAAGGTCCAGGCCTGGCTGGCTTCGCTGGGCCTGGGCTGGGATGACTTCGAAGCCATCAGCTGCTACAGCGATTCCACGAACGACCTGCCCCTGCTCGAGCGGGCCACCCACCCGGTCGCCACCAACCCGGCGCCCGCGCTGGCAGCCATCGCGCAAGAACGCGGCTGGCCTCTTCTACACCTCTTCGAATGATCAAGAAGTTCATCAGTCGCCTGTTCGGTTCTTCCGATGTGTCCCCGGCTGCGCCGCCCCTGCAGGAGCCGCCGCCGCCCGCTGCGCCACCGGTGGTGACGCTGGGCCAGCGGCAGGAATACGCGGTGGCCGAACACGGCATCGATCCCTCGCTGCTGGACGACAACGCGGTGCGCGTGGTGCGCACGCTCAAGGAGGCCGGCTACGAGGCCTACGTGGTGGGCGGCGCGGTGCGTGATCTGCTCGTGGGGCGTCGGCCCAAGGACTTCGATGTCGCCACCGATGCCACGCCGGAGCAGGTCAAGGGCCTGTTCCGGCGCGCGTTCATCATCGGCCGGCGCTTCCGCATCGTGCACGTGGTGTTCGGCCGCGGGCGCGAGCACGAGGTGATCGAGGTGTCCACCTTTCGTGCGTTGCTCGATGCCGAAGCGGCCGAGCAGGTGGCCGGCAACGAAAAGACCTCGCGCGCGGCGCTCGCGGGCAAGGCGCACGTGGTGGATGCCAGCGGCCGTGTGCTGCGCGACAACGTCTGGGGCCCGCAGATCGAAGACGCCGCGCGGCGCGACTTCACCGTCAATGCGATGTACTACGAGCCGCTGTCGCAGACGGTGGTGGATTACCACGGCGGTCTGGCCGATGTGCGGGCGCGTGTGCTGCGCATGATCGGCGATCCGGTGACGCGCTACCGCGAAGATCCGGTGCGCATCGTGCGCGCGGTGCGCTTTGCCGCCAAGCTGGGCCTCACGCTGGAGCCCAAGACACGCGCGCCGATCCGCGAATGCGCGGCGTTGCTGGCCAACATCCCGGCTTCGCGGCTCTTTGACGAGATGATCAAGCTGCTGCAGACGGGCCATGCGCTGGCGAGCCTGGAAGAGCTGCAGCGCCAGGGCCTGGAGCGCGGCCTGTTTCCGATCCTGGATGCGGCGCTGAGCGAGGTTCAGCCCGGCAGCCCGCGCGAGGCCTTTGTGCGGCTGGCCTTGCAGAATACCGATGAGCGGGTGGCCGATGGCCGGCCGGTCGCGCCCAGCTTCCTGCTGGCCTGTCTGCTGTGGCACGAGGTGCAGACCCGCTGGCAGCAGAACAAGGCCGGTGGCGAAAGCGCCTTTCCGGCGCTGCAGCAGGCCATCGACAGTGTCTTCGAGGCGCGCGTGGGCGATATCTCCGGGCGCGGCAAGCTGGCCGCCGACATGCGCGAGATCTGGCAGATGCAGCCGCGCTTCGAGCGCCGCACGCCGGCCTCGGCCCCGGGCCTGGTGGAACTGCCGCGCTTTCGCGCCGGCTACGACTTCCTGCGCCTGCGCGCGGATGTGAACGAGGTGCCCACCGAACTGGCCGACTGGTGGGAAGACTTCTCGCTGGGCGGCGACGATGACCGCGAGGCGATGCTGCAGGAGCTGCGCGCGCAGCAGTCGCGTCGGGTGCCTGGGCCCAAGGGCGGGCGCGGCGCCGCGGATGCGGCTGCCAAGAGTGGTGCGGGCGGGCCAGCGCCGGCTGCGCCGGGGGGCTCCGCGCCCGTCGAGGCGGCCGCGGCCCCGGCTGCCGCAAGCCCGGTGCCCGAGCGCTCGCGATCGCGCCGGCCGCCACGGCCGCCGGCAGGCGAGCAGCCCGCGCCGGCGCCGCAGCAGCTGGATCTGGACCTCAGCGCCGCGGCGCCCGGCGATGCACCGCCAGCGGGTGACGAGTCGCCCGACGCACCGGCCCGCAAGCGCCGTCGGCGCCGTCGGCGTTCCGGCCGCGGCGCGGGGGGCGAAGGCGAGGGCGCCGCGCAGGGCGATGAGGTCCGGGCGGACGACGGCGGCAGCACGCCCGGCAGCGGGCGCTGAGCCGGCCGCGGCGTGACGGCGCTCGCCTACGTCGGCCTGGGTGCCAACCTGGGCGAGGCGGCACTCACGCTGGCCCGCGCAGCCGATGAACTCGGCCGTTTGCCGGGCACGGCGCGCATCGCGTGTTCATCGCTCTACCGCAGCGCGCCGATCGACGCCACCGGGCCTGACTATCTGAATGCCGTGGTGGCACTGCAGACGGCGCTGACGCCGCTGGCGCTGCTGGATGAACTGCAGCGCATCGAGCAGCAGCACGGCCGCGAGCGGCCCTGGCAAAACGCGCCGCGCACGCTGGATCTGGATCTGCTGCTGCACGGCACGCTGCGCTGTGACACGCCGCGCCTGACGCTGCCGCATCCGCGCATGCACCAACGCGCCTTTGTGCTGCTGCCGCTGGCGCAGCTGGCGCCGGCCGATCTGCCCATCGGCGAACACGGCCCGCTGGCCGCGCTGCTGGCGCAGGTGCAGGATCAGCGGGTCGAGGTCCTCGGGCCGCTGCGGGCGGCCGACGGGTACTGAGCACACGTGGCGGCCGGTAGCCCGCCGCGGCCAGGCCCTGCAGCCGCCGCGAGCCAGGTTGCCCTTGAACCTCATCTGGGCGGCGGGCTGCCGCGCTGGCCGGCGCTGCGCTCGTCTTCGAGCTGCCACTCGAAGAACTTCTGGCCGCCGAAGGCGATGGTGCCCATCAGGGCAGTGGCACCGACCAGCAGCGCCACGATCACCGCCAGCACCGGCCCCCAGCCCGTGCTCGGGCCGCGTGTGCCGGCGTTGTGACGCTCATCCCAGCGCTCATCCGGGGTCAGGCCATAGACGATGGCGCACAGCATGCCCTGGGCGATCATCAGGCCCAACAGCGGCACCAGCATCCAGGCCAGCCGGTCATCCTGCCCCAGTTCGTTCATGCGCAGCACGCCGATGTAGCCGGCCGCGCTGGGCAGCACATGCAGCCAGCCCAGCTTGTCGCTGAAGCCCTTGAGGTAGAGCCGGTGCAGCCCGAGCGCGCCCCCCAGCACGGCCAGCCACGCGGCCCAGGTCTTGTAGCGGTAGCCCTCGCTCATCGGTCCACCGGGGCCACGGACGCGCCCTGGCCCAGCGCCTTCTGCATGATCACCACGTCCAGCCAGCGATCGAACTTCCAGCCCGCATCGCGCAGCACGCCGCCGTGCTCGAAGCCCAGGCTGCGGTGCACGCCGATGGATCCGGCATTGCCGGAGTCCCCGATCACCGCCAGCATCTGGCGCGCGCCGCGTTGCTCGCAGCGGCTGATCAGTTCGGCCAGCAGCAGGCGGCCGATGCCCAGGCCGCGTGCGGCTTCGGCCAGGTAGATCGAATCCTCCAGGCAGAAGCGGTAGGCGCGCCGCGGCCGAAAGGGCGCCGCGTAGGCATAGCCCAGTACCTGGCCGCTGCGCTCGGCCACCAGCCAGGGCCAGCCGCCAGCCAGCACCTGCTCGCGCCGCTGGGCCATCTCGGCCTGCGCGGGCACTTCCAGCTCGAAGGTGCCGGTGCCGTTCAGCACGGCGTGGGCGTAGATTTCGGTGATGGCCGGCAGATCGGCCGCCTGGCTGGGTCGCAGCAGCAAGGTCATGGGAGGGTGCTTTCAGGGGTGAGCGGGCGTCCGGCCGCGCAGGAGCGCGTGGGGGGCTGCACGCTTTGGCACGGAGTCTATAATGCGCGGTTTCCGACGACGGCCATGAGGCCTGCCACGCCGCCCCGCTGCATGCGCCGGGGCGCCCAGGGCGGGCCGGGTTGGCGTATCTACGGCGTCGGAGCGGTCGCGCAAGGCGGCCTGAGCGGGGTGGCATGCCACCACTCGGGCGGCCGGTGCCGCGGCATCACGACTTCCGGGCCAGTGCGTCTCCCGGTGCGGCGGTCGATCATCTCTACCGACAAGGATCTTCTCATCATGGTCGTGATCCGACTTGCACGTGGTGGCGCCAAGAAGCGCCCGTTCTACAACATCGTCGTCGCCGCCAAGGCAGCGCGCCGCGATGGCCGCTTCATCGAGCGCGTGGGTTTCTACAACCCGATGGCCGCCGGCAGCGAGCAACCGCTGCGCGTTTCGCTGGACCGCGTCAACTACTGGGCCGGCGTCGGTGCGCAGCTGTCGCCCACCGTGGCGCGCCTGGTCGAGCAGGCCAAGCTGGCCGCGTGAGCCCTGCGGCTCGCCGGGCGGCTTGAGCGATTGAACGCGCCCGAACGCGCGTGCAGCCGCCGCCCATGGAGCCGCCCTTTCCCGACGATGCGGTCGAAGTCGGCCGCATCCTGGGCGCCTGGGGCGTCAAGGGCTGGATCCGCGTCCAGCCCTTTGCCGAAGACCCGCAGGCGCTTTTTTCATCCAAGCGCTGGTTCCTGCAGCCGCCGGCCACGCCCGCGGTGCCGCCCCGGGGCGGCTGGCCCGCCCTGCTGAAGATCACCGAGGCGAGAGAGCAGGGCGACAGCGTCGTCGCCGGCATCCAGGATGTCACGGATCGCGACCTGGCCGAAGCCCTGCGCGGCGCGCGCGTCTTCGTCGCCCGCAGCAGCTTTCCCACGGCGGGCGAGGGCGAGTACTACTGGGTCGATCTCATCGGCTTGCAGGTGCATAACCGCCAGGATGAGCCGCTGGGCACGGTGACCGGCCTGCTGGACACCGGCGCGCACAGCGTGCTGCGCGTGCAGCCGGCTGCGGCCGAGGGCGAGCCCCTCGCGCCCGAGCGGCTGATCCCGTTCGTGGCGGCCTATGTGGACAGCGTCGATCTGGCCGCGCGCCAGATCCGGGTCGATTGGGGCCTCGATTTCTGAGGCCCGGGCAGGCCTGCGATGCGTTTTGACGTCCTGACGCTGTTTCCGGATCTGTTTGCGCCGCACCTCGCGCAGGGCGTGACGCGCCGCGCCTTCGAAGGCGGCGCGGTGCAGGTGAAGCTGTGGCCGCTGCGCGATCACGCCAGCGACAACTACCGCCGTGTCGATGACCGCCCCTTCGGCGGCGGCCCCGGCATGGTGATGCTGGCCGAGCCGCTGGAGCGCGCCCTGCTGGCCGTCAAGGCCGCCCGTCTGGCCGAACACGGCAGCCAGGACGCCATGAACAGCGGCGCGGGCCCGGTACCGGTGGTGCACTTCACGCCCGCCGGCCGCCGCCTGGATCAGGCTCTGGTGCAGGCGCTCGCGGCCGGCGCGGGCGCCATCCTGCTGTGCGGCCGCTACGAGGGCATCGATCAGCGCGTGATCGATCGCCACGTGACGCTGGAGCTGAGCCTGGGCGATTTTGTCCTCTCCGGCGGCGAGCTGCCGGCGCTGGCCTTGCTGGACGCCGTCGCGCGGCTGCAGCCCGATGTGCTGAGCGAGCCCTCGCACCAGCAGGACAGCTTTTCCGACGGTCTGCTGGAAGGGCCGAGCTACAGCCGCCCGGAGCAACTGGCCGATGGCCGTGGCGTGCCCGAGGTGCTGCTCAGCGGCCACCATGCGCAGATCGCGCGCTGGCGGCGTGAGCGCTCGCTGGAACTCACCGCGCGGCGCCGGCCGGATCTGATCAGCGCGGCGCGGGCCGCCGGGCGGCTGAGCCGGGCCGACGAAAGCTTCCTCGCCGCGCTCAGCCTATAATCGAAGGCTTTGCGATCCTCTGCCGGGCAGGCGCGAGGGCATCCACCGATGCCCGTCGCCCACCAGCTGACCGCGGTGCGCCGTGCCCCTGGGGCCCGGCCGCCGCGCAGCGATTCGTCCAACACCCCCGCGCAAGACCGCTGGAAACCGCCATGGACCTGATCCAGACCCTCGAGAAGGAAGAGATCGCCCGCCTGGGCAAATCGATTCCCGAATTTGCCCCCGGCGATACCGTGATCGTCAACGTCAATGTCGTCGAAGGCACCCGCAAGCGCGTGCAGGCCTACGAAGGCGTGGTGATCGCCAAGCGCAACCGCGGGCTGAATTCCAGCTTCATCGTGCGCAAGGTCTCCAGCGGCGAAGGCGTGGAGCGCACCTTCCAGCTCTACAGCCCGCTGATCGCCAGCATCGAAGTCAAGCGCCGCGGCGATGTGCGCCGCGCCAAGCTGTACTTCCTGCGTCAGCGCAGCGGCAAGTCGGCGCGCATCAAGGCCAAGCTGTCTTGATCGGCTGGCGCTGACGGGTCCTTCCATGGCCCGCGCGCGCATCACCCACCCGCAGTCCGTGCCGGTGGCCGGTACGGACGCGCACCTGCCGGCGCTGCCGGCCCACCGGCTGCAGCCCGAGGGGCTGAGGCAGCGCTTTGCCGAGGGCCGCGCCTGGGCGCCGGAGTTTCCGGGCGACGGCGGCCTCTTCGAAGGCCGCACACCGGCAGCCGCTTCGGTGCTGGTGCCCCTGGTCCAGCGCGAAGACGGCCTGCACGTGCTGCTGACGCGCCGCACCGATCACCTGCACGATCACGCGGGGCAGATCAGCTTTCCCGGCGGGCGCCGCGACGAGGGCGATGCCGATGTGTTTGCCACCGCGCTGCGCGAGACCGAAGAAGAGGTCGGCCTCTCGCGCCGGCACATCCAGATCCTGGGGCAGCTGCCCACCTACACCACGGTCACGCACTACGTGGTGACGCCGGTGGTGGCGCTGGTGCGGCCGCCCTTCGAGCTGAACCTGGACAGCTTCGAGGTGGCCGAGGCCTTCGAGGTGCCGCTGCCCTTTCTGATGACGCCGGCGCACCACCAGCGCCATGTCTTCGAGATGGAAGGCCAGCGGCGGCAGTTTCTCTCGATGCCCTGGCGCCAGGACGGCCGCGACTACTTCATCTGGGGCGCCACGGCCGCGATGCTGCGCAACCTCTACGCGTACCTCGCCGCGGGCGAGGATTGACCGCTTGAACCGCCCGCGCCGCGTGCGGGGCAGACGCGGCGCCGGCTGCCTTGGCCGTGCCGCCAGGCGCGGTGGCTATGATTGCCCGCGATGAGCTTTTTTGCGGTCCTCTTTGCGCTGCTGCTCGAACAGCTGCGCCCCATGCCCCGCGATACGGTCGTCCTGGATGGCCTGAAAGCCTGGGTCGCCTGGGTCGGCCGCAATTTTGATGCAGGCAAGCCGCATCACGGCTGGGTGGTGTGGTCCATCTCGGTGCTGGGGCCTACGCTGCTGACGGCGGGTGTGTACCTGCTGGTGCAGCGCTACAGCCTGATCGCCGCGCTGGTGCTGGACGTGGCGGTGCTGTACCTGACGCTGGGCTTCCGGCAGTTCAGCCATCACTTCACCGGCATCCGCGATGCGCTGGTGAGGGGCGACGAGGACGAGGCCAAGCGCCTGCTCGCCGACTGGCGCCACCTGGATGCCAGCGAGCTGCCGCGCAGCGAGCTGATGCGCCACGTGATCGAACACTCGCTGCTGGCGGCGCATCGCCACGTCTTCGGCGTCTTCTTCTGGTTTGTGGTGCTTGCGGCGCTGGGCCTCGGGCCGGCTGGCGCGGTGCTCTACCGCATGGCGGACTTCGTGCGACGTTACTGGGCCTACCGCCAGCTGAACATGGACGCGCCCTTCAACGAAGGCCTGCGTGACCGCGTGGCCCGCGCCTTCAGCCTGCTGGATCACGTGCCGGCGCGGCTGACCGCCTTTGGCTTTGCGGTGGTGGGCAACTTCGAGGAAGCGATCAACAGCTGGCGCAAGGACGCCGGGCTGTGGAAGCACGCCAACGAGGGCATCATCCTGGCCGCCGCGGCCGGTGCCGTGGGCGTGCAGCTGGGCGGCAAGGCGCCGCCGGGCGTGACGCCCGATCGCAGCAAGAGCTTTTCGGCCGGCGAGGTGGAAGGCACGACAGCCGCTGAGGGCTCCACCGCCGGCTTGCCGCCGCAGATGGCCCACCTGCAGAGCATGGTGGCGCTGGTCTGGCGCTCGGTGATCCTGTGGATGCTGCTGCTGGCGCTGCTCACGCTGGCCAGCATCGCCGGCTGAGGCACCGCAGCTGCCACGCGCTTCGCCGCCCCATCGGGTGAGACGGCGGCCTCTCAAGCAAATGTGGCTTTGCCACTTTGCTTGAACCCCCACGGGGGGCGGGCTGGGCGCAGCCCGGCCCTGAGGGCGCTCAGTAGCGCGCGGTGCTCAGCTCCTCCAGCAGTTCACCATAGATGCGGTAGCGGCTGGCGGCGATCTCGCCGCGCTCCACCGCCGCGCGCACGCCGCAGCCGGGCTCGTGGCGGTGGCTGCAGTTGTAGAAGCGGCAGTGGCCCAGCTGCGCCGCCAGATCCGGCATCAGGCCGGCCAGATCGGCAGCAGCGATGTGCCGCAGCCCGAATTCCTGGAAGCCCGGTGAATCGATCAAGGCGCCGTCCTCGTCGCGCTCACCCAGCGCATACCAGGTGGTGGTGGTGGTGGTGTGGCGGCCGGCGTTCAGCGCCTTGGAGATCTCGCCCACCTGGGCCGCGGCCTGCGGCACGAAGCGGTTGATCAGCGTGCTCTTGCCCATGCCGCTGGGCCCCAGCACCAGCGTCGTGCGGCCGCGCAGTCGCGGCGCCAGGGTCTCCCGCGCGGCCTCGGGCGCGGCCTTCAGCGCCATCTCCACCACGTCCACGCCCATCGCGGTGTAGGGCGCCAGCCGTTCGCGCGCGGCGTCCACGCCGGGCAGATCGGTCTTGTTCAGGCCGATCCAGGCCGGCACGCCGGCGCTCTGCGCTGCGATCAGCGCGCGTGCCATCTGCGATTCGGAGAACGGCGGCTCCACGGCCACCAGCACCAGCAGCGCGTCCAGGTTGGCGGCAAAAGACTTGGTGCGCCACTCGTCCTGGCGAAACAGCAGGTTGCGGCGCGGCTCGATGTGTTCGACCACGCCTTCATCGCCGCTGGGCTGCCAGCGCACACGATCACCCACCACGGCTTCGGTCTTCTTGCCGCGCAGGTGGCAGTGCACACGCCGGCCTTCGGGCGTCTGCACCGCCAGGTGGCGGCCGTGGGCGCCGACCACCAGGCCGGCATCCAGCCCGGCATCCTGTTCCGTGGGGCGGCTCAAACGCCGTACCTCAGCGGACGCCGTGGCGGCATGTCGGATGTCTCATCGCACGCCCCTTCGTGCTGCGCACTCCGGGATTCGCGCTTGGGAACGGCCCGGCGCGCTCATCCCGGCAGCGCCGCGAGGCGCTCGCTGGCCGGCGGGTGCGAGTAGTAGAAGCGCACGTAGAGGGGATCGGGCGTCAGCGTCGCGGCGTTGTCCTCGTGCAGCTTCAAGAGCGCCTGGGCGAGATCGCGCCCGGAGGCCTGCGCGCAGGCGTAGGCATCGGCCTCGAATTCATGCCGGCGCGAGACCTGCGCCATCAGCGGCGAGATGAAGAAGGTAAAGGGCGGCAGCGCCAGCAGGAAGAGCAGCAGCGCGAGCGCGTCGTTGGGGCTGCCCATGTTGGGCTGCACGCCCAGGCCGGCGAAGAAGCCGCTTTGAGAGGACAGCCAGCCCAGCAGTGCCAACCCTGCCAGGCTCATCGCAAAGATCGCCACGATGCGCTTGAGCACATGCCGGTGCTTGAAGTGCCCCAGCTCGTGCGCGAGAACGGCTTCCACCTCGCCCGGGCTCAGGCGCGCCAGCAGCGTGTCGTAGAAGACCACGCGCTTGGCGGCGCCCAGGCCGGTGAAGTAGGCATTGGCGTGCGCCGAGCGCCGGCTGCCGTCCATCACGAACAGGCCCTTGGCGGCAAAGCCGCAGCGCGCCATCAGCGCCTGCACGCGGGCTTTCAGCGAATCGTCGTCCAGCGGCTTGAAGCGGTTGAACAGCGGGGCGATCACCGTCGGGTAGATCACCAGCAACAGCAGGTTGAAGCCCATCCACACGCCCCAGGCCCACAGCCACCACAGCGGGCCGGCCTTGCCCATCAGCCACAGCATCAGCGCGACCAGCGGCGCGCCGATCAGCAGGCCCACCAGCGTGCCCTTGAGCATGTCGGCCACCCAGAGCCTGAAGGTCATGCGGTTGAAGCCGAACTGCTGCTCGATGCGGAAGATGCGCCAGGCATCGAAGGGCAGATCGATCAGGCCGCCGATCAGCGTGAAGGCGCCGATCAGCGCCAGCTGGTAGGCCATGTCGCCCCAGCGCGGCTGCACGGATTCCAGCACCCACAGATTCAGCGCATCCAGCCCGCCCAGCAGCGTCCAGCCCAGCAGCAGCGCGGCGCCCAGCGCCATCTGCAGCAGCCCGAAACGGCCCTTGGCCAGCGTGTAGTCCGCTGCCTTCTGGTGCGCGCCCAGCGTCACGCTGCCGGCAAAGGGCGCCGGCACGCTGCCGCGGTGCAGGGCCACGTGGCGCATCTGGCGCGTGGCCAGCCACAGCTGCACGGCCAGCCACAGCAGCACCGCGGCGGAAAAGACAAGGGTGACGGTCAGGGCATTCATCAGGGCCGCAGTGTAGGCGGCGGGCACAATCGCCCGTCCAGCGCAGGACATGCCCCGCGGCCGGCCACCGGGCCGGCACGAAGGCGCCGCGCGCCGAGGGAGCCCCGCCGCGATGACCGAACCCAGCCCCGCCACCAACACCCTGGCGCGCCACGAGAACAACCTGATCTGGATCGATCTGGAGATGACCGGCCTGCTGCCCGACAGCGACCGCATCATCGAGATCGCCGTGATCGTGACCGATCCGATGCTGAACCTGCGCGTCGAAGGCCCCGTCTTTGCCATCCACCAGAGCGCCGCCGTGCTGGACGGCATGGACGCCTGGAACAAGAACACCCACGGCCGCAGCGGCCTGATCGACCGCGTGAAGGCCAGCGCCATCGACGAAGCCGCCGCCGAGAAGCAGGTGATCGCCTTTCTGGAACAGTACGTGCCCAAGGGCAAGAGCCCCATGTGCGGCAACAGCATCTGCCAGGACCGCCGCTTCCTCGCCCGCACCATGCCCACGCTGGAAGCCTTCTTCCACTACCGCAACCTGGATGTCAGCACCCTCAAGGAACTGGCCAAACGCTGGAAACCCGCGGCGCTGGAGGGCCTGAAAAAAGCCCAGGCGCACACCGCGCTGGCCGATGTGCACGAATCCATTGATGAGCTGGTGCATTACCGGGCGCATTTGCTGGCGGTGTGAGGGGTGGATCACCCCCGGTGAGCCGCCGTGTGCGGGGCTTTGACGAGCTGGGATTGGTGGTGGTGGATGCGTGGGTGCCCGCGGCGGCGTACGCTTCCGGCCAAAGCTTGGCGGCTCGATCCGCTGCAGCTTGGGCGTTCGGGAGAAGATCATCGCGGCAGCATCCCCGCCCGGGCCGGTCCAAGCGGTGCGCGTCGGCTGACTGCCCCAGGAGGGCAGTCGCTCAAGGCCCCATCAGGTTCAACTTGGGAAAGTAGCTGCGCATGCCGGCCGGATCTCGCGTGAGCACGCTGAGGTTGGCCACGGCCGCATGGGCGCCGATGTAGAAATCGGGCAAGGGCCGCCGCCGCGCACCGCCGCGCTGCCGGTACTGGGCAAAGGCACGGGCGGCCAGGGCCGCGCAGGACCACGGCAGCGCAGAGCGCACGGTGTCGTAGACGTCCAGCATCGCATCCAGTGCCCGCTCATCCGGCGCTGGCACCAGCAGCTCCGTGTAGATCACCACATTCACGTGGAGCACCAGCCGCTCACTGCACTGCTGCAGCGCGTCGATGGCCCAGCCGTGCCAGGGGCTGCCGCTGTCGATGCAATCGATCCAGACGTTCGTGTCGACCAGCGCGCCCGCGCTGCCGTCGTAGCGGGCGAGGCTCACGCGCTCAACGGCGGCCGCGCTTCGTGGCCGCCTGGTCGCTGCGGATGAAGCCGAGGATGTCGTCGGCGCTCATCTGCCGGAACTCCGGCGCCAGGCTCGAGCGCACCTTGGCGGCGGCTGCACGCAACTTCTCCCGCCGGTCCGACTTGACCGCTGTCGACACCGGCGTGATGACGATGCGGCTGCCTTCCAGGCTGAACGTCACCTCGCTGCCGGGCAGCACGCCGGCCGCGTCGCGGATGCGCTTGGGGATGGTGACCTGGCCTTTGTCGCTGACGAGCATGTTGAAGTGAAAGGATGCGAGAAAGTTGGAATCGGAAGTTGGAATTCTACCGGCCGGGCTTTTGTCCTTGGCGGGGAGGGCCGGTGCAGCTTGGCGAGCGGCACTGAGGCGCCCGACCGGTTTGTCTTCGCCGGTCCGATACTGGCATCATGGTGCGCCGCTTGATGCCACCCAGCGCGCCCTCCGAGCGCGTGCAGCGAACAGGGAGATCCATGGGCACAGACTTCGAAAGACGAACGTCGCCAGCCGCCGCAGAACATGCGCCGAGTCTGTGTCAGCAGAAGCTCGCCCCGCTGCTTGCGCTGCCGCAAGCCCAACGCTCAGCAGACCTTGTGGAGTTCTGGAAAGCTTGGACGGATTGGGGCGGCGCACCGATCGATGATCAGGCCACGCTGTCAGCGGCACTTGAACCGCAAGACAGTCCGGAGGGCATGCTTGCCCTGCTCGAGAGCTACGCCACCAGTCCGCCCAGCGGACAAGCACTGTCCAAGGCTCATTCCGATGCGCGTGAGACCATCTTCTGGCTTGCCTTGACGGTCGCAGAAGCCCTCACCCGACGTTCAGCCCAAGCCAGCCTGCCCCTGGATGATGGCAGCCTTGCGCTGACGGTGCGCGACGATCAGCCCCTGCTGACGGACCTTGTCGCCACCGCCTTGGGAGACACCGGCTTCGACCCCGAGCACGGCCCCAACGGCATGGAGCGTGCCGCCAATGCGTTGCGGGGGCGCCGGGCCTTGGGGCTTCCCGGAACCGAACACGGCGCGCAGCTCGATGCCACGATGCAGCAGGTGGCCCTCTACACGCAGCGGCCGCGTGACGGCGCTGGTGTGCTGGCCCGTGCGAAAGGCCCGGTGCCCGCAAGCCCATCGATGGTGCCGAACCCGGGCGTGCTGCGCGCGGCGCTGGGCGTGCTGGAGCGGCGCTTCAAGCTCAGACCCGTGCTGCTGGCCTCGTTCAATGAAGCTGGTGTTCCGGGCGTGGCGGCCGAGGTCCGCGCAGAGCTGCTGCGTACCTTGGGCGTTGACGTGCTCTATCAGCGCCCGGGTCATCAGCTGCAGGAGGCAGACCAGCGGTCACTGGCGGAGTTCGAGGATGCCCTCGGTGGCAGCGTGGCGCGCATCATCCAGGCGCTCTATCCGGGCGAGCCTTCGCCCGCTGCGAAGGACACGCGCGCAGGCCTCTTCGTCAGCTACTCTCACAAGGACACCGACTGGATGGAGCGCGTGGTTGGCGCGATCCGTGCGCTACCGCAGCACTGCCTCCCCGAGCTCTGGATCGATGAGCAGGAGATCGACACGGGCGACGATTGGCTGCAGAAGATCAAGGACGGCATGCAGCGCGCCACCGGCGTGGTTTTCTGCGTCTCGAACGACTTCCTGGCGTCCGCCTTCATTCGGAACAAGGAATTGCCCACCTTGCTCGCTGCCCATCAGTCGCGGCAGGGGTTCAAGGTCTTCCCCATCCAAGTGCGGTACAGCGTCCTGACGGAGTGGGAAGCACTGACAGCGCTGCAGGTCAGCTGCAAGAACGAATCCCTGGCCGAACTCGAGAAGAAGAGCCAGCATGACCGCGCGCTTTCCGAATTTGCGCAGTCGATTGCCGATCATTTCAAGTCTTCCCATCCCTTGCGGGGTTGAAACGGAGCCCACGGAACATGCCATCCAAGTTCGAAACCTTGGGCGACCACGAAGTCACTGACCTGAACCGCCCCGAAGACGGCCCGCGGTCGGCTCACCGCTGGTCGCCCGAGCAGAAGGCGGCGCTGACGCTGGCGCAGGCGGCGCGAAGGCCCCTGCTGGTGCGAGGTGAGCCGGGCACGGGCAAGACCCAGCTGGCCCGCGCGGCTGCCCAGGTCCTGGGCTGGAGGCTCCTCACGGAAGTGATTCACCCGCGCTTTGAAGCCCAGGATCTCATCTACCGACACGATGCCATCCGTCGCCTCGCCGATGCCCAACCCGGCGGGAAGCTCGGTGAGAACAGCGACTACTGGGAGCCCGGTGTGCTCTGGCGCGCCTATGGCTGGGAATCGGCCAAGGACTACGGCAGTTGCGCTCAAGAGACGACGACGCCGGCGGGCCACGTGATCCTGATCGACGAGATCGACAAGGCCGACAGTGACCTGCCCAACAGCCTGCTGGAGGTACTGGGCCAGCGCAGCTTCAGGATCCCTGAACTGAACGTGCCGATCCAGGCGCTGCCGGATTCGGCCAACGCGCCGCTCGTCATCATCACCACCAATGAAGAGCGTGAGCTGCCGCCCGCGTTTCTTCGCCGCTGTGTGGTGCTGAACCTCGCGCCCAAACCGGGCCAGAGTTACCTGAGCTGGCTGAAGCAGCGGGCCACCGCGCACTTTGGCGATGACCGACCGGTGGCAGCGGCCAGCCCGCCGGCGCCAAAGCTCGCGCCGGAAGTCATCGACATCGCTGCGCGGCAACTGGACGCGGACCGCACAGCCGCCGGCTCGGCAGGCTACAAGCCGGGCGCCGCGGAACTGCTGGATCTGCTCTATGCGCTGCATCAGCTGGCCCCAGATGACACGCCGCGCCAGATCGACTATCTGCAGCGGCTGAGCGCGTTTGTCTTCGTCAAGCATGGCGGCCTGGACGACAGCCAGCCACTGCCGGGCCAGGATCGCTCGCCGGTGCCGGTGATCGACGGCGCGGCCAAGAGCTGAAGTGCCGGTCACATGAACGGCCGACCGGTCGAACCGTGACGACCCCGACCGTGGCTGAGCGGGATCAGGCCAGGGCCGATGCGCGTCCGATGCGCAGCGACGTCTACTGCGCTGACCTGCTGCGCGCCTGGGTGGAAGCCGATGCCCTGGGCGATATGGCGCTGCAGACGCGGCTGGCCCAGGGCCTGGGTTTTGCGGCCCGCCCGTCCGACCGCAGTCCCGATCCCGGCGGCGGCGCGGGGTCGACCCGGGTTGTCGACCCGGCCGGCGGCTCCGCAACAGGCAAGGTCCCAGAAGGCGAGCCACTCGACGACGAAGATGCTGGCGAGCGCCCTCCGCTGAGAGCCCGCATCGTCGTGCCCTTGCGACACGAGCGCATCGAGCCATCGCCCGCAGACCCCTCAGCCGAGGCGACACCGCTGGATCTGGATATCTGGGACGCGCCGTCGGACGCACTGCCTGCGGCCACGGAACCGGCCCATCCGCCCTTGACCCTGCTGCGCGCCAGCCAGTGGTGGCCCGCCCTGCGCGACAGTGCATCGGTGGTGCGAGCGGCCGGCATCGATCTGCGCGCGCTGGTCAACCGCATGTCAAGGCGGCGGCCCGTCCGCCGCCTGCCCCGACAGCAGCGTCGCCTGTGGAGCGGGCAGCTGTGGCTGGTGGCCGACATCAGCGAGCGGATGGACCCGTACGCGGAAGACCTGTGCCTGCTGGTGCGTCTGCTGCTGAAGATGCGCGGCGAGGCCGGGCTGACCGTTCTGGGTGCGCAGGGACGGCCGGATGCCCTCTCTGCCGAGGATGCCGTCAAGAGCCGCCGGCCGCCGCCGCCCGGCACGGTCGTCGTCCTGTTTTCCGACTTGAGCTGGGCCGCTCAGCCGGCGCGCGGCGATGCCAACCCGTGGATCAGCTTCGCCAGGAAACTGCACGAGCGCGGCTGCATCCCGGTTTGCTGGGCACCGGTGGCGCCTGCGCAGGTCAGCAAGGAGGCCGCCGCCCATTTCGACGTGCGCTGCTTGATGCCCGGCGTTGGCCTGAAGCCCCAACGGGGGCAGTTGGCTTCGCTGGACCAGGCCCGGGGCGAGCGGGCGCGCTTGGAGGGCCTGCGCACAGGCCTGAGCATGCTGGCTTCCTGTGCCGTGCATCTCGATGCGCAGTTGCTGCGCCGCCTGCGCTGGCTGGATCCGGCGCTGCGTGCGCAGCCCGCCCTTGAGTCGCTCTTCTGGAGCGAGCGCCCCCCCGCCGGCGATGGTCTGGGCAGCCGCAGCTTGCAGGGAGAGGCAGCCGCACAGGCCCGCCGCCTGGCCGCGAGCACCTTGTCAGCCGACCGCTGGCTGGCCATGCTGGACGTTCTGCATGCACGCCGCGCTGAATTGCCCCGTTCGCTGCAGGCGCTGGAAGCCTCGTTGTGGGCGGCGCACAGCCCGATCCCGGTTGCCGCTGCCCCCGACGCACAGCGCGAGTGGGTCGAGCACGGCCTGCAGTGGACCGAAAAGCTGGCCGAACTGGCTTCCCGCACCGCCGATTTCGACCCCGTGCTGCGCGACTTTGCACGCGATGTGTTCGATCGCCAAGGCGCGGATCCGGCCTGGTTGCAACACCGCAGCAGGCTGGGCACTGCCCTGTGGGCGGCGACCGGGCAGGCTTCGGTGCCAGCCGGCATTTCGGCCACGCGGCTGCTGGCCGTGAAGTCGCGCCGACAGCCTGAGCCCGTTCGATCATGGCGCCTGGAACAACGCGGCGCGGCCCTTTGGCTGGTGGCAGCCGAGGCGCAGCCGGTTCGGCATGCGTCGCCTGTCGTGGGGCCGTTTGAAGGCGGGGACATCGCCCTGACCCTGTCCGGGCATCGCCCGCAACTGCTGCGCCCCTCGGCAAGCGAGCAAGCGCTTGCGGTCGGCGGCGACCTCGAACACGGAAGCCTGACGCTCGAAACTGTCGCGCATCGCATCGAACTGGCGTTGCAGTCGTCGCCACCGTGGGCCACGGGGATCGGGCGGGATGCGGCGGGCGCCTTTGTGAGCGTGTTGCGCCCTGATGGAGCGGAGGTTCGGCTGCGCGCAGTGGAAACCGGCGAAGGCTTGATCTGGCGGGAGCCGGTCCGCGCGGTTGTTTCGGCCGACGGCCCGCTGGCCGGAACACGGCAGGCTCAGCATGCACCCGCTTCGCTGGCCCAGCTCTACATGGGAGCGGATCCGAGCCTGGGGCCGTGCGCCCCGTTTGTCGAGCTGACGATCAAGGGCATCACCCAACGCCTGCGCTACATCCCCGCCGGCACCTTCTGGATGGGCTCGCCCGACGACGAACCCGCGCGCACCGTTGACGAAGTCCCGCGCCACCCCGTGCGCATCACTAAAGGCTTCTGGCTGGCCGACACCGCCTGCACGCAGGCGCTGTGGCTGGCCGTGATGGGTGGCAAGAACCCGTCGCGGTTCAGCGACGATCCGCGCAACCCGGTCGAGACGGTGAGCTGGGACGAGGTGCAGGCCTTCCTTCAGCGTCTGCAACCGATGCTGCCGCCCGGTTGCACCGCAGCGCTGCCCACCGAGGCCGAATGGGAATACGCCTGCCGGGCCGGCACCGATGATCCCTTCAGCTGGGGCGGCCGCATCGACAGCACGCAGGTCAACTTCAATGGCACAAACCCGTACGACGGCGGGCCGCCCAGCGAGTGGCGGCAGTGCACCGTCCCTGTTGCCAGCCTGCCGGCCAATCCCTGGGGCCTGTACGAGATGCACGGCAATGTGTGGGAGTGGTGCGATGACAGCGGCACGCGTCGCTACGAGGCCTCCGACGAGCCGATCGACGACCCGCGGGACGCGGGCGGCGATGGCGACTCGGCCCTCCGCGCCCAGCGCGGCGGCTCGTGGTTCTCCATCGCGCGCGGCTGCCGGGCGGCCTACCGCCGCGCCTGCGAGCGCGGCTACCGCAGCGGCGACGTTGGCTTGCGCCTCGCCCTGAGGTCCTCCAGTACCGGTCCAGCTCCAGCCCAGGTTTTCGGGGCGCCGGAGGCGTCCCGGTCCCCGGGCCGGGACGGCCCGGGGACGGCGGCTCGGCGGGATGCCGAGCCGCCGCGCGGCGCTGCCGCGCGGGCAAGGCCGAAGTCCAAGGCACCGGCACCGGCACCCAAGCGCGGCGCCGGTTCAACGCGCCGCAAGTAGCTGACAACGGCACTGTCATAGCGGCTCACCACGCGCCATGTCCCTCCACTGCTTCACCATCCGCGCCCTGGAGCCCGAGGCCGACCAGGAGGCTGTCAACACCTTCTGCGCCAGCCAGCGCGTGCTGCGCGTGGAGCGCCACTTCGTCGCCGACGGCACGCACTCGTTCTGGGCCGTGTGCGTCGAGGTGGCCGATGGCCCCGGGCCGTTGCCGGATGCGCTCAAGCGCCAGGACCGGCGCGAACGTCAGGCCTCCGCCAAGAGCGGCGCATCGGCCCCTGGCGCCGGCAAGCCTGACTACAAGCACCTGCTCAGCGAAACCGACTTCAACCTCTTCGCCGCGCTGCGCCAGTGGCGCAAGACGCAGGCTGAGGCCGATGGCGTGCCGCTCTACGCCGTCTTCACCAACGAGCAGCTGGCCGCCATAGCGCAGCGGCGCTGCGAAACACCAGCCGAGCTGGGTGAGATCGACGGCGTCGGCCCGGCGCGCGTACAGCGCTACGGTGCGGCCGTGCTGGACAACCTGCGCGCCGCGATGCTGAGCCACGGGGTTGAGGATGCGTGAATGTCCAGGCCCGCGGCTGGCCCTGCGGGCATGCCCGAACCTTGCCGCCGCCTGCGCATCGGCCGTGTGCCACGGCCAAACATGAAGCGCCTGTCCATCAGCCTGGACGATCTGGCCGCACGCGGCAACCTGCTGCGGGCCACCTGGAAGGCTGCGCGCGGCAAGCAGCACCGTCCGTCGGTCGCCCACTGGCTGGCCGGGCTGGATGACAAGCTCGCCGATCTGGCCACGCGCATCCGCGAAGGCCGCGCACCGGTGGGCGGCCTGCGTCGCTTCCGCATCCAGGATCCGAAGCCGCGTGAGATCAGTGTGCACGGCTTTGCAGACCGGGTGCTTCACCACGCCATCTTCAATCTGGCCGAAGCGCGTCTGGAGCGTTCGCTGGTGGACTCCAGCTTCGCCTGCCGGCCCGGCAAGGGCGTGCATGCGGCGGTGCAGTCGGTGCAGCAGCACCTGCAGCGCCACGCCTGGTGCGTGCAGGTGGACGTGGCCTCGTACTTTGCGCAAATCGACCATGCGCTGTTGATGGACCTGCTGAGTCGGCGCTTCAAGGGCGATGGCTTCCTGGCGCTGCTGCAGCGCATCGTGGAAAGCGGTGCAGAGCCTGGCGCCGGCCGGGGCCTGCCCATCGGCGCGCTCACCTCGCGGCACTTCGCCAACGCCTATCTGGACGCGGCGGACCGCTGGCTGCTCGAACACCCGGTCGTGCGCGGGCATGTGCGCTACATGGATGACATCGTCTGGTGGTGTGACGGTCCGGCCGAGGCGCGCCAACTGCTGGCCGACTTCACCGATCAGTTGTGGCACACGCGCCGCCTGCGCCTGAATCCGAATGCGCACAGCGGCCCCTGCGACCGCGGGCTGCGCTTCTGCGGCTTCCGTGTGAAGCCGGGTGTGGTGCTGGCCAGCGCGCGCAAGCTGTCGCGGTTTCGGCAGGCAGCCCGTGTGTTGCAGCGGTTCAAGGACAGTGCGCCGGGCGGCGGTGCGCCCTGGGATGAGGGTGGTGATTCGGCCATCCAGCAGCAGTGCTTGCTGCAACGCGCGCACGACAACCTGCTCGCTACCGTGGCGCACACCCAGACGCTGCACTTTCGCCAGCGGCTGTGGGCAAGGCTACAGTCGAGCGCGTGATGTGCATCTCCATCGTCAGGCGCAACCCTCCGTTGTTTGCCTTGGCGCCCGGTCAGGGCGCCAAGGGCGGATCACGGATAGCGAGCGCGCTGAAAAGCGGCCCACCGCGCCCTGCGCGGCGGCTCGTGGATCAACGACGCGCGCAACTGCCGGGCGGCCTACCGCAACGCCAACGAGCGCGGCAACCGCAACAACGACATTGGCTTCCGCCTCGCCCTGAGCTCGAGTGCCGCGCCGCCGTGGTGGATGCCCGGCCGCGTGTGCTGGACCCGATGACACATCCGGTGCGGGTGGCGCAGGCCTTCGGCCTGAATCGCCCGCCAAACTGCAAGGCCCCCGGGGTGCTGGTAGGGGTTGGGGTGGACGCCCCGCGCCGAACGCTCCCCGGGCAGCCGCTTGCCGCGATCAGTGCCTCGGAGGCTTGCCTTGGCTGAACGATCGGCCGTGGCCGAGCGTCCCACGCTTCAGCCCCGCAAGGGCTCTGTCCTGCTCGGCCCACCACTGCCCGAAGCGCAACGCATCCCATCCGCCTTCCCCCCTCCCTGGGCGGTGTCGTGGGGCGATGACAAGTACGGCCTGTGGGCTGAACTTGAAGTGCGCGACGTGGTGCAGCGGCTGCGCTGGATCGAGCCCGGGACTTTTCTGATGGGTTCGCCGGACGATGAGCCGGGTCGCTGGGGCGACGAAGGCCTGCAGCACCCCGTGCATCGTGCACCGCTCTTCTCCTTCGACAAGTTGCGTCAAGTGTTTGTGGAGGGCCCGCAGCACCCTGTGCGTTTGACACGGGGCTTCTGGCTCGCAGATACCGCCTGCACGCAAGCCCTGTGGCTGGCCGTGATGGGCGGCGACAACCCGAGCCGCTTCAAGGAAGATCCGCAGTGCCCCGTCGAAGAAGTGGTCTGGGATCAGGCGCGATCCTTTCTGGAGACGCTGACCGAATCCTGGGCCGAAGGTGACCAGGCCACCTTGCCCACCGAAGCCGAGTGGGAGTATGCGTGCCGCGCAGGTTCGCCCCATGCGTTTGCCTTCGGTGCGGAGATCTCGACCGATGATGTGAACTTCAGTGGGAAGTTTGACCACGACGACAAGGATCCGACGCTGGGCACGCCACGTAAGCGTACGGTGCCGGTCAAGTCCTTTCCAGCCAACCGCTGGGGGCTGTTCGAGATGCACGGCAACGTGTGGGAGTGGTGTGCGGATGGCGGGCCGCGCGCCTATGCGACGCTCGGCCCTGGCGAAGTTGCGGAGGACCCGCTGAGCGCGCCGGCGGAGGGCTATATGGCCCACTGCGCCCAGCGCGGTGGCTCGTGGTCAGCCGACGCGCGCGACTGCCGTTCGGCATCCCGCCACGGCCTCGGGCGAGGCTTCCCTATCCACGGCGTTGGCTTCCGCCTCGCCCTGAGGTCCTCCAGCTCCAGCTCCAGCCCAGCCCGGTAGGGCCGGGGACCGGCCCGTTGAGCCCGCCGGGGCGGGACGCCCCGGCGGGCGGCCCGAAGCGGCAGCGCAGGGCCGCGGCGGTGTCCGCCGCCGCGCCAAGGCCCGCACCGCCGGGCCACGGTGCGGGCCAGCTTCTGCGGGGAAACCCCGAATCGCTTACACTCCTGGCCTCGCAGCCGGCTCGTTCCTTCACCTACGATCCGGCTGCTTCGTTCATCCCCTCTGACCTTTCCCGGTGTTTCTGCCTGCGGCCTTGGTGCCCAGGGCACAGGCACCGTGGCCCGCAAGCGGTGCGGTCGGCGGCGATGCCGTCGCCTTGACTGTTTCCGTTGCTGTGCCGAGCAGGCTGATTGTTGAAGCCTGCCTCTGCCACGCCCGCGAATCGATCTCCCGGTGACTTCACCCCGGTGGCCCGTGGCTCCACAGAGCCCGTAGGCCACCTGGCGCGTGTGCGCGTGCGGCCTTCACATCCGGCCGTGTGCGCCCGCGCCGCTGCGCGGCCCGTGCCGGGCTGCGACTGAGAAAGAGCGTTTGACATCATGAGTTTCGACAACCTGAACCTGCACGAGGCGCTGGGCGCTGCCGTGCGCGATGCCGGCTATACCGAGGCCACCGAGGTGCAGCAGCGCGCCATCCCGCCCGCGATGGACGGGCGTGACCTGATGGTCAGCTCCAGCACCGGCAGCGGCAAGACCGCCAGCTTCGTGCTGCCGGCGCTGACCCGCGTGCTGGCCGCGCGCAACGATCCTGAGAAGCGGCGCGCCAAGGGCGTGCCCAGCGGCCCGCGCGTGCTGGTGCTGGTGCCCACGCGGGAGCTGGCTATCCAGGTTTCCAAGGCGGCGATGAGCTATGGCCGCCACGTGCGTGGCCTGCGCGTGGCCACTGTGGTGGGCGGCGTGCCCTATGGCCTGCAGCTGCGCCAGCTGGCGGGGCCGCTGGACATCCTGATCGCCACGCCGGGCCGGCTGATGGACCACATGCAGTCCGGCAAGGCGGTGCTGGATGGCGTGGAGATGCTGGTGCTGGACGAAGCCGACCGCATGCTGGACATGGGCTTCATCGACGACATCGGCTTCATCGCGCACAGCCTGCCGCAGACGCGCCAGACGGTGATGTACAGCGCCACCTTTGGCGGCCACGTGGGCCGGCTGGCGCAGGATCTGCTGCGCGATCCGCAGCGCGTGGAGGTGTCATCGCACACCCAGGCGCATGCCGACATCGAGCAGCGCCTGCACTGGGCGGACGATCTGCAGCACAAGCATGCGCTGCTGGATCACATCCTGACCGATCGGGATGTGGAGCAGGCAGTGGTCTTCACCAGCACGCAGCGCGATGCCGACTGGCTGGCCGATCGCCTGGCCCAGCAGGGCCATGCCGCCGCCGCGCTGCACGGTGCCATGCCCCAGGGCCGCCGCAACCGCGTGCTGCAGGGCCTGCGCACCCGCCAGCTGCGCGTGCTGGTGGCCACCGATGTCGCAGCCCGCGGCATCGACGTGCCCACCATCAGCCACGTCATCAACTACGGGCTGCCGATGAAGGCGGAAGACTATGTGCACCGCATCGGCCGCACCGGCCGTGCCGGGCGCTCCGGCCTGGCCGTGACCCTGGCCGAGCGACGCGACGCCGGCATGATCCAGCGCATCCAGCGCTTCACCACGCAGCGCATCCCCACGGCGGTGATCGCCGGCCTGGAACCCAAGCTGGCCGAACCGGCCCGCACGCCCAAGGCGCCTTTTGGCAAGCCCGGGCGCGGCGGCTTTGGCGGCAAGCCGGGTGGCGGCTTTGCCGGCAAGCCGGCGGGTGGTTTCGCTGGCAAACCGGGTGGCGGGTTCGCCGGCAAACCGGGTAGCGGCTTCGCCGGCAAGGGCACCGGCGGCTTCGCCGGCAAGCCCGCCGGTGGCTTGCGCGGCAAGCCGGACAGCGTGTTCGGCGGCAAGCCGGATCATGTGGGCGGCTTCGGCAAGCCCGCGGGCAGCCGCCCCGCTGCGGGCCCGCGCAAGCCCTGGGGCCCGCGCCCGGGCCGCTGAACGGGTCAGGCCGCTCCAGGGCCCAGGCTTGAAGGGCCCTGGCGCGGTCAGGGCCCAAGCTTGAAGGGCCCTGGCGCGCTTACACCGCCAGGAGTTCGACCTCGAACTTCAGCGTGGCGTTGGGCGGGATCACGCCGCCGGCGCCGCGCGCGCCATAGCCCAGTTCCGGCGGGATGATGAGGATGCGCGTGCCGCCGACCTGCATGCCCTGCACGCCTTCGTCCCAGCCGCCGATGACCTGGCCGTGGCCCAGGTGAAAGGCGAAGGGCTGGCCGCGGTCCTTGCTGGAATCGAACTTCTTGCCTTGCTGGCCGTCCTGATACAGCCAGCCGGTGTAGTGCACACGCACACGCTGGCCGGCCTGCGCGGTGGCGCCGGTGCCGGGCACGGTGTCTTCAAACTGCAGGCCGGAAGGGGATGTGGTGAAGGGCATGGTGGGGTTCTCGGGCAAAGGGTTCAATCGGGCGGCGTTCGCGCGGCGCTGAAGCCGCGGGGGCGCTCTGGGTGGGCGTTCGCAGCGGTTGTGGGGGTGGATCTTGGGGTCGATGCGGTTCTGCCGGCCTCGGCCTGGTCTGCCTCGGCCATCCAGGAGGCCCGGATTGTGGGCCAGCGGGCGAGG
Organism: Rubrivivax sp.; assembly: GCA_016790225.1. Next base: position 35,395 of record JAEUOZ010000060.1, on the reverse strand, counting down.
GCGCTGCTCAGCCATGCCGCGGGCGTGGTTGCCGTGGGCGCCAGGCCGTCGTCCACCAGGCCCAGCACGGCGCCCGCGGCCTGCAGCGTGGCCAGGGCCTGAGCCGCGTCGTTCGTGGCCACCGGCAGCGCGCCGTTCTGCTTGCTGAGCTTGTGGCCATCGGCCGCGCGCACCAGCGGCGTATGCAGGTATTGCGGCGTGGGCAGGCCCAGCGCCTGCTGAAGCCGGATCTGCCGCGGCGTGTTGTCGGCAAGGTCTTCGCCGCGCACCACATGCGTGATGCCCTGGGCGGCGTCGTCCACCACCACGGCCAGCTGATAGGCCCACAGCCCGTCGGCGCGCTGGATCACAAAATCGCCCACGGCCTGCGTGAGGTTCTGGCGCTGCGGGCCCAGGCGCGCATCGATCCAGTCGATCCACAGATCCTGGCCTTCAACATCACAGCTCAGCAGACGGATCGCCGCGGCGCCCGTGCCCTGCGCGGCACCGGCAGGCGGACGGCAGGTGCCGGGGTAGACACGCTCGGCATCCCGCGCCGGGGGCCGCCCGGCGGCGGCCAGGGCCTGGGCGATGCGCTGGCGCGTGCAGGTGCAGCGGTAGGCCAGGCCGCGGCCCAGCAGCGCATCGCGCGCGGCGGCATAGGCGGCACTGCGCGTGGATTGCCACAGCGGCGGCTCATCCGGCTGCAGGCCCAGCTGGCTCAGCTGGCGCAGGATCTCGCGGTCGGCAGCGGGCACGCAGCGCGGGCGGTCCACATCCTCGATGCGGACCAGCCAGCGCCCGCCCAGCGCGCGGGCGTCCAGCCAGCTGGCCAGTGCGGCCACCACCGAGCCGGCGTGCAGCAGCCCGGTGGGCGAGGGGGCGAAGCGGCCGATGACCAACGCGGCAGATCAGCGGTGTCAGCGTGGCGTGCGGGCGCGCGCCGCCTGGCGATCCAGCAGCGCGCGCTGCGTGGCGGGGCTGTGCAGCTGATCCAGCCACCACTGCAGCGCCTTGCCCAGGCCCAGCGGGCCCCGCTCGGCGCGCCAGGCGTAGTGCAGCTGCGCGCTCAAGACGCCGCTGGCCGTGGGGCGCTGCACCAGATGCCCGGCTTCCAGATGCGGCCGGGCCAGCGGTTCCGGCACATAGCCGCAGCCCAGGCCGCGCAGCAGCGCATCCAGCTTGTCGCGCATGCTGGAGACGGTGAGCACGTCCTGCCCCGGCAGCAGGTTGACCGTCATCGGCGTGAGGCGCTGCGCGGTATCGGCCACGGCCACGGCGCGGTGGTGCACCAGCACGGCGTGATCGATGGGCTCGGCGGCCGTGGCCAGCGCATGGTGCGGGGCCACGCAGAAGACGAAGGGCAGCTCGCCCAGCGGCTGCAGCTCGATGTGGCCGGGGTTGGCATGCACGCCGGGCACGCCGATGGCCAGATCGGCCTGGCCGGAGACCAGCGCCTCCCAGGTGCCGGTGAGCACGTCGGTGCGCAGCCGCAGCCGCGTGGCGTGGCGGCGCGAGAGATCGCTTTCGGTGCACAGGCCGCAGAAGGCTTCCACCAGCTCGAAGACGGTGGTGCGCGAGATCACGTCGTCCACGCTGATCGACAGCGCCGCTTCCCAGCCGCTGGCCACGCGCTGCACGCGGTTGGCGACCGCATCCATCTCCTGCAGCAGGCGGCGGCCTTCGTGCAGCAGCTCGTGCCCCGCGGCGGTGAGCTGCGCCTGGCGCGAGCTGCGGTCGAAGAGCAGCACATCCAGCGCGTCTTCCAGCTGGCGCACGCTGTAGGTCAGCGCCGAAGGCACCTTGCCCAGTTCGCGGGCGGCAGCGGCAAAGCTGCCGCTGCGCGCGATGGTGTCCATCATCGACAGGGCTTCGGGGGTGAGGACGTTGCGACGGTCGGCCATGCCGCATTGTCTTCAAACGGCTTGAAGGCCGCATTCAACCGCGCACCGATGAAGGATGCGCCCGCGGCGGCAACATGTGAAGCCATCGGAGGGCCAGTTCGGGCCTTCCATCCCCACCGCACAGGAACCGCATCATGATCACCGTTCGCAAGGCGCAGGACCGCGGCCATGCCGACCATGGCTGGCTTGACAGCTGGCACAGCTTCTCGTTTGCCGATTACCACGACCCGCGCCACATGGGCGTGGGCAACCTGCGGGTCATCAACGAAGACCGCATTGCGCCGGGCACGGGCTTCGGCACGCACGGCCACCGCGACATGGAAATCGTCAGCTACGTGCTGGACGGAGCGCTGGCGCACCAGGACAGCATGGGCAACAGCGCGCGCATCATCCCCGGCGAGGTGCAGCGCATGAGCGCCGGCACCGGCGTGCGCCACAGCGAATACAACCATGCGCAGGACCAGACCACGCACTTCCTGCAGATCTGGCTGCTGCCGGACGAAGCCGGCGGCGCGCCGGGCTACGAGCAGAAGATGTTTGCCCCCGAGACCAAGCGCGGCAAGCTGGCGCTGGTGGCTTCTCGCGATGGCGCCGAAGGTTCGGTGACGGTGCGTGCCGATGTGCGCCTCTATGCCGGCCTGTTTGACGGCGACGAAGCCGCGGCGCGGCCCGTGGACCCGGCGCGCCCGCAGTATGTGCACCTGGTGCGCGGCGAGCTGGAAGTCAACGGCCAGCCGCTGAAGGCCGGCGATGCGCTGACGCTGCAGGGCGAAACCGAACTGCGCCTGAAGGCCGGGCGCGGCGCCGAGGTGCTGGTTTTCGACCTCGCGGCCTGAGGGACTGTGGCCTGAGGGACTGTGGCCTGAGAGCGGCCTGAGAGCGGTTGGCAAGGCCGGCCGCCACGGTTGCCCCAGCCGTCCCCAAGCCGCCCCAAGCCGCCCGAATCGCCCCAAAAGGCGCGTCACCTCGTTTTCAACGTTGGATTTCCGGAGAGCCCGATGAGTACACCCCGCATCCTGCTGCTGGCCGGCAGTTCGCGCCAGGGCGCGCTGAGCCTGCGCCTGCGCGACGCTGCAGCCCACGCGGTGCAGGCCGCCGGCGCCCAGGCCGAGACCCTGGATCTGCGTGCACTGGATCTGCCGCTCTATGACGGCGATCTGGAAGCGCGCGAAGGCGTGCCGCCCGGTGCGCTGCAGTTCTGCGAAGCGCTGGCGCGCAGCGACGGCGTGATCTTCGTGACGCCGGAGTACAACGCCTTTCCGACGCCGCTGACGCTCAACGCCTGGGATTGGCTCAGCCGCGTGCCAGCCGCCGCGGATCGGCCGGCTGGCACGGCCACCACGGCCGGCAAGCCGCTGGCGCTGCTGTCCACATCACCTGGCGCGCTGGGCGGCCTGCGCGCGCTGACGCTGATGCGCCAGTTTCTGGGCACCAACTTCCAGATGCTCGTGCTGCCGCAGCAGATGGCCGTATCGAAGGCACACGAGGCCTTTGACGACAGCGGCGCGTTGAAGGATGCGCGGCAGCAGCAGACGCTGCAGCAGATCGTGCAGGGTCTGCTCAGGCTGTCGCGGCCGGATTGACCGCGTCCGGGGGCCTGGCGGGGATGTTCAGCGTGACCCGCAGTCCGCCCAGGGTGGGCGCTCGGCCCAGCTCGACCACGATGCCTTGGGCCTGAGCGACGCGCCGGATGATCGACCAACCCAGCCCGCTGCCCGGAGCCTCGTTACCCAGCACCCGGAAGAAGCGCTCGCCCAATCGGGCCAGGTCCGCCTCGGCCAGGCCGGGGCCGCTGTCCTCGACCATGAGCTGCGCCCCGCCGCCAGCAACCGCCGAGAGGCCCAGCCGAACCTGTGCACCTTCCGGGCTGTAGCGCAGCGCGTTGTCCAGCAGATTTCGCAGCAGCACGCCCAGCAGGGACTCGTTGCCCTGGACGATCAGCGGGCCGTCGCCGTCGACGGCCAGTTCCTGACCTCGTGCCAGGGCTTGGGGTGCCGACTCTGCGGCCAGCAGGCGCGCCAGGCTCGCCAGGTCGACGGCAACGCACCCTGTGGCTGGAGTGCCTGCCTCCAGTCGGGCCAGCGTCAGCAGCTGGTCGATCAGTCTTGCAAGCCGATCGCAGGCCAGCAGCACACTCCCGAGGGCATGACGCCGCTCATCGGCATCGGCGCTGGCCTGTGCCACCTGCGCTTGAGCGCGCAGCGCGGCCAGCGGCGTGCGCAGCTCGTGCGCCGCATCGGCGGTGAAGCGGCGCTCGCTGGCCAGCAGGCCCTGGATGCGTGCCAGCAGGCTGTTGAGCGCCTCGACCATCGGCACCATCTCCAGCGGTGCATCGGTCAGCGTCACGGGCTGCAGCGCCTGGGCATCCCGGCGCGAAAGCTGGGCGCGCAGCGTTCGCAGTGGCGAAAGGCCCTGGCTGACGGCCCACCACAGCAGCAGTGCAAGCAGGGGCAGGGCCACGACCATGGGCCACAACAGGCTGCGCAGCACGGCCTTGAGGATGTCCGAGCGGGCCGCCACCTGCTCGCCCACGAAGACCTGCATGTCCCGCTCTGCGCCGCGCGCGGCAAACACGCGCCAGGTGACGCCGTCCAGCATCATCGTGCTGAACCCGAGCTCGGCCCGATGCCCGACAGGGCCGAAGGCCTGGGCCGGCGCCAGCTCGGATCGGATCACCAGGCGTCCGTGATGCCAGACCTGGAAGGCCGTGCGCGCGGCATAACGGTGCAGTGAAGGAGCAGGCAGGTCTGCGACATGATGATCTTCATCGTCCTGCGCGTGATCCTCGTCCCGCTCGCGCAGTTGCTGCACCACCAGCACGGCAGCGGCCTGGGCCAGGTGGGCATCCAGCAGTTCGTCCAGCTCGTGCCGCGCATCGCGCCAGATCATCAGCGCGGCGATCATCCAGACCGCAGCCACCAGGCCAAGCACGGCGGCCAGCAATCGACCCTGCAGCGATGCGGGGCGCAGGCTCATGTCGGATCGTCTCGCGGCATCACGTAGCCCACGCCGCGGATCGTGCGGATGAGATCGCTCCCCAGTTTGCGGCGCAGATGATGGATGTGCACCTCGACCGCATTGCTGTCCACTTCCTGGCCCCAGCTGTAGAGATGCTGCTCGAGGAAGTCGCGCGTGAGGACACGGCCCATGCTCAGCATCAGCGCCTGCAGCAGATCGAACTCGCGCGTGGACAGGCTCACCTCCTGGCCGTCCCGCGTGACGCGCCGCGCAGCCGGATCGAGCGTGATCGCATGCGCCTGCAGCCGCTCCACCGGCTGCCCATGCGAGCGGCGGATCAAGGCGCGCAGCCGCGCGGCCAGTTCATGCAGGTCCACCGGCTTGACGACATAGTCGTCGGCTCCGCGGTCCAGTCCCTGGATCCTGTCAGGGACGGCGTCGCGCGCCGTGAGCACCAGCACGGGCAGGCTCAGCCCCGCCCGGCGGGCCTGCGACAGCACCTCCAGGCCGTCGCGCCGCGGCAGGCCCAGATCCAGCACCGCGGCGGCATAGGGCTGGGCGGCCAGCTCGCGCAGCGCGGCCTCACCGTCCCGCACCCAGTCGACCTGGAAGCCCAGCTGGCGCAGCCCGGCGCGCAGGCCATCCCCGAGCAGCGGGTCATCTTCAGCCAGCAGGATGCGCACGGTCGGTTCCCAGCCTTTCAGTCGTCATCATCTCCGCTCGTCCGCTTCTCCGCCACGGGTGGACTGCCGGCATCGGGCGAAGCCTGGCCTGACCAGGATCCGAGGATCACGGCGATCACCCCGGCGGCGAGCAGCAGACCCATCCACCGCCTGGAAGAGCCTATGCCTTCCGAACGCGCGCAGGCCTTGCGTCCGGTGAACATGGCCTTCACCAGGTTCTCGCGGTGCAGCCAGCTGCTGAGCATCACGCCGGCCACGTGCAGCATCGCGACGGCCAGCATCGCGGTGGCGGCTCCTTCGTGGACCTCGGTCAGCCACTCGCCGGCGAGATCCTGGTAGCCGGCCCACCCGGTGGCGGCCACGAGTGCGCCCAGGCCCAGCATGGCCAGGATGGCCCAGCCACCTGCCGGGTTGTGCCCGATGTGGTGTTCCGGCTTCGGCCCGATCAGTGACCCTAGGTAGTGACGTACGGCCGACGGGCCGCGCACGAAGCTGGAGAAGCGGGCGTGGCGCGTGCCGATGACGCCCCAGAGCAGGCGAAACACGATCAGGGCCAGGAGGCCATACCCCAGGCTCACATGCAGCAGGCGCCAGCGCTCGGACTCGGCGGTCAGCCAGGCGAGCGCAAAACAGCCCACCATCATCCCGTGGAACACGCGGACCGGCAGGTCCCAGACGAGCGTGGGTTCGGGGTCAGAAAGCACCGGGGAGCCCGACAGGGCATCAGCGGGGGATGCGGACGTCGTGGTCATTGAAGTCTCCTTGCTCGGCACGGGCATGGCAGGCGTTGCATTGCGCGGCGCTCTTGATGGAAGGCCGGCTGAAGGTGGAGGCCGCGATCTCGCGGTGCTTGCGCTCGAACCAGGCCGAGCGCGTGATGCGATCCTGCGGCGGGGCTTCGCGCTGGCGCACATCGACCGCCGCGTTGGCCAGCAGCCATGCTCTGACCGCGGCTTGTGGCGCGGGCTCCATGGACGCGTCGCTGCCGAAGTGGCGCGACAGCCCGTCCATCAGGCGCTGCCAGCTGGCGGCCGGCAGCAGCGAAGGCGGATAGGCCATGTGACAGGAGGCGCACTCCTGCGCGTAGGCCGCAGGCGCCGGACTGGAGGGGCGCAAGCGGCTGTCGGCCTGTGCAGGATGCTGCAGCGATCCTGCCAGCAGCAGGGCGAGCGCCAGCCACTGCCGCCGGCCGACGGCGCGGCCCGGGCGCTGGTGAGGGCTTGATGTGAAGGACATGGTGTCGCTCAGGGCTTGAGTGAGGACAGCCAGGCCACGACATCGGCCTTTTCCTGTGGCGTGCACTCGCGGTTGAAGACGTCCTTGCAGTTGCGTCGGAACCACTTCTCGGTCTTGGCGGCATCGGTCAGGCGCGTCGCCTGTGCCGCCGGTGCCAGCGGCTCGATGGGCTTGCCGGTGCCGGCGTGCCGTCCTGGCCGCAACGGCAGGGGGCCGTGACAGGACGAGCAACTCCAGTCGCGCTCGCCGCGCTGCTGGAACAGGGCCTGGCCCCGTGCGGCATCGGCTGCCGAGCCGGCCTGGGCGAGGTAGCCGGCCAGCAGCTCATTCGGCGTGGCAGCTGATGCGGCTGCGGCACCCAGCAGCAGCAGCCAGCCTGCGGCGCGGGCGCGCCTCGAAGGGCGATGAAGGGTCATGAGGGACTCCGTTGTGATGGAGTCCATCTTCTGCAAGGCGCCTTATCGCGGTCTTAAGGTCGGGCCGCCGGGCCGATGGCGCATCCTCTCAGCGCAGCCCCAGGAAGCTCTTCACCGGAGCCACGCTGGCCGCCGGGTCTTCTTCGTGTGGCACATGGCCCAGGCCGGGCAGGATGACCACCTGGCTGCCGGCGATGCGGCGGCCGAATTCCTGCGCGTTGACGGGCGGGATCAGTCGATCCCTTTCGCCCCACAGGATCAGGGTCGGCTGCTTGATCTGGTTGATCAGCTCGGGGTTCAGATCCGCCTCCAGGGCGGCCAGGCGCTGGCCCAGGGCGCGGCGGTTGCCTTCACGCAGCGTGAGCTCGTAGTAGCGGTCCACCAGCTGCTCGCTGACGCGGCTGTCGTCGGCATAGACGCTGTGCAGCGTGGCACTCACCAGCGGCCGTGGCAGCAGGTGCTCACCCACGCGGTTGATCACGGGGGTGCGCGCCGCCAGGAAGCCGGGCGGAATCTCTTGCGGCTTGAAGGCCGTGCCCGAGGCATCCACCAGGATCAGCCGCTCCACGCGCTGGGGCGCCAGCAGCGCCGTGCGCCACGCCACTTCGCCGCCCAGGGAGTTGCCGCCGATCACGACAGTGTTCAGCTTCAGGTGATCCATCAGGTCGATCACGAAGCGCGCCAGGCTGTCGCCGCGGTAGTCGTCCGGCGGATACTGGCCGCTGAACGGGCCGGTCAGGCCGAAGCCAGGCTGATCGAAGCTGATCACGCGCCGCTGCGGCTTCAGCGCCTTCACCCAGCCTTCCCAGGTGTGCAGGCTGGCACTGGTGCCGTGCACCAGCAGGATGGGCACGGCGTCCTCGCGCGGGCCTTCATCGCGCAGGTGCACGATCTGGCCCTTGACCTCGACAAACTCGCTCGGCGGCACAGCCCAGCGCGCGATCAGCGTATCCACCGGCCGATCGGGTGCGCGGATCCAGGCGACGGTCAGCGCGGTCGCGATCAGCAGCAGACCGATGGTCTTGCGGATGAAGCTTTTCATCGGGCGGGGGCGCCTGGGCCCCGGTGAGAGAGGCGCTCCATTTTAGGAGATGGGGCGCCGCGGCCCTGCGCCCCGGGCCCGCCCACCCTGTCACGGCGGCGGTGTCGGGCGCGGTGATACTCTGGCCTCAGGTCACTCTGGAGTCCCTGTGGAAAAGCTTCTGGCCGGTGTCGGCTCGCTGTTGTACGGCATGCGCTTCACCATGCTGTTCTTCTATGTCGGCCTGGTCACCATCATCCTGGGCATCCTCGGCAAGTTCCTCGTGGAAACCTGGAAGCTGATGGCCACCCTGATGGTGGGCGACATGGAAAAGATCGACCTCATCATCAAGGTGCTGGAGCTGGTCGACATGACCATGGTCGCGCAGCTGGTCTGGGTGGTGGCGCTGGCCGGCGTCTCGCTGTTCGTCACCACGGGGCACTTCGATGCGCGCGACATCAAGAAGCCCGATTGGCTGGACCACGTCAACACCTACAACCTCAAGCTGAAGCTGGCCTTCGCCATCATCTCCATCTCTGGCGTCCACGCGCTGAAGACCTACCTCAGCGGCGAGTTGAACCTGGAGAACATCAAGGTCGTCACCATGATCGCGGTGATCCACTTCACCTTCGTGCTCTCGGCCATCGGCATCTCCTATGCCGAACGGCTGACGCGGGAGAAGCACTGAGCGGCCCAGCTGCAAGCCGCCCGACAGCAGATGCCGTGCGGCCAACCGAAGCACCCCCTTCCTGCCATCTTCGAATGCCGTTCATCCACCTGCGCACGCACACCGAGTTCTCCGTGGTCGACGGCACCTTGCGGGTCGACGATCTGGCCGCCGCGGCGCGTGCCGATGGCCAGCCCGCGCTGGCCATCACCGATCTGGCCAACCTCTTCGGTGCCGTCAAGTTCTACAAGGCCTGCCGCGGCAAGGGCGTGCAGCCGATCCTGGGCGCCGATCTGTGGATGCAGCCCGAGGCCGGCGACAAGCATCCTTCGCGCCTGCTGCTGCTGGTGCAGGACAACCGCGGCTATCTCAACCTGTGCGAGCTGCTGGCGCGCGCCTGGACCACGCATGTGCAGCGCGCCCAGGCCTGGGTGAAGTGGGAGTGGTTCGACGAGCTGGGCGGCGGCCTGATCGCGCTGTCGGGCGCGGAGCAGGGCGCGGTGGGGCAGGCGCTGTTGGCCGGTGACGCCACACGCGCGGCGGCCGTGGCCACGCGCATCGCGGCGCAGTTCGAAGGCCGCTTCTACCTGGAACTGCAGCGCGCCGGCCTGCCGGGCCAGGAAGCGCTGGTGCGCGCCACGGTGCCGCTGGCCGCGCAGCTGCAGCTGCCCGTGGTGGCCACGCACCCGATGCAGTTTCTGCAGCCCGATGACTTCGAGGCCCACGAGGCGCGTGTGTGCATCGCCGAGGGCGAAACGCTGGGCAATGCCAAACGCGTCAAGCGATTCACCCGCGAGCAGCATTTCAAGACGCAGGCGCAGATGGAGGCGCTGTTTGCCGATGTGCCTTCGGCCATCGCCAACAGTGTGCAGATCGCGCGGCGCTGCGCGCTGACGCTGACGCTGAACAAGCCGCAGCTGCCGGACTTTCCGACACCGCAGCTGCCCGATGGCACGCGCCAGCCGATCGAGGCCTATTTCCGTGAGCTCTCGCTGCAAGGCCTGGAGACGCGCCTGGCGCAGCTCTATCCCGATGCCGCGCAGCGCGAAGCCCGGCGCGCCGAATACCTGGCGCGGCTGGAGTTCGAGATCAGCACCATCGTCAAGATGGGCTTTCCGGGCTACTTTCTCATCGTCGGGGACTTCATCAACTGGGCCAAGAACAACGGCTGCCCCGTCGGCCCGGGGCGCGGCTCGGGCGCGGGCTCTCTCGTGGCCTACGCGCTGGGCATCACCGATCTGGATCCGCTGCGCTACGAGCTGCTGTTCGAGCGTTTCCTGAACCCCGAGCGCGTCTCGATGCCGGACTTCGACATCGATTTCTGCCAGGGCAACCGGGATCGCGTGATCGACTACGTCAAGGCCAAGTACGGCCGCGAGGCGGTGAGCCAGATCGCCACCTTCGGCACCATGGCGGCCAAGGCCGCGCTGCGCGACGTGGGCCGCGTGCTGGGCATGGGCTACGGGCATGTGGACAGCATTGCCAAGCTCATCCCCGCGCCGCCGGGCAAGACCGTGACACTGGCCAAGGTGCCCGAGAAGCCCGATGAGGGCGTGATCTATGCGCGCAAGGAAGCGCCCGAGCTGGAGCAGCGCGAGCAGGCCGAAGAAGAGGTGGCCGAACTGCTGGCGCTGGCCACCCGGGTGGAAGGCATGGTGCGCAACGTCGGCATGCACGCCGGCGGCGTGCTGATCGCGCCGGGCAAGATCACCGATTTCTGCCCGCTGTACCAGCAGCCCGGCAGCGACAGTGCGGTGAGCCAGTACGACAAGGACGATGTCGAGGCCATCGGCCTGGTGAAGTTTGACTTCCTGGGCCTGGCCACGCTCACCATCCTGGAGCTGGCCAAGGATTTCATCCGCGCGCGGCGCAAGGGCATGGCGGCCTTCGACTATGACAAGCTGCCGCTGGACGACCCCAAGGTCTACAAGCTGTTTGCCGAAGGCCGCACGGAAGCCGTCTTCCAGTTTGAATCGGGCGGCATGCAGCGCATGCTGCGCGACGCCAAGCCCAGCCGCCTGGAAGACCTGATCGCGCTGAACGCGATGTTCCGCCCCGGGCCGATGGAGAACATCCCCAGCTTCTGCGCGCGCAAGCATGGGCGCGAGGAAATCGTCTACCCCCACCCGCTGCTGGAGAAGGTGCTCGCCGAGACCTACGGCATCTTCGTCTACCAGGAACAGGTGATGCAGGGTGCGCAGCTGATGGGCGGTTATTCACTCGGCGGCGCCGACATGCTGCGCCGGGCGATGGGCAAGAAGAAGGCCGAGGAGATGGCGCAGCACCGCGGCATCTTCCGCGAAGGCGCCGCGCGCCAGGACATCAGCGCGGAGAAGGCCGACGAGGTCTTCGATCTGATGGAGAAGTTTGCGGGCTATGGCTTCAACAAGAGCCACGCCGCCGCGTACTCCTTGCTGGCCTATCACACGGCCTGGATCAAGGTGCACTGTTCGGCCGAGTTCTATGCCGCGAACATGACGGTGGAAATGGACGACACCGACAAGCTGCGCGTGCTGCTGGAAGATGCGCGCAGCAGCGGCGTGAACTTCGAGGCGCCGGATGTCAACCGCGGCGTGTGGCGCTTCGAGCCCGTGAGCGATCAGCTGGTGCGTTACGGCCTGGGTGCGGTGAAGGGCACGGGCCAGGGCGCGATCGAGGCCATCGTGGCCGCGCGCGAAGGCACGGCCGGCCACGAAGGGCAGGGCGGCGGGCCTTTCCGCAGCCTGTTCGACTTCTGCGCCCGCGTGGACCGCCAGCGCGTCAACAAGCGCGTGGTGGAGGCCCTGATCAAGGCCGGCGCCTTCGACGCCCTGCACCCGGACCGCGCCTGCGCGCTGGCCAGCGTGCCGCTGGCCTTCGACTGGGCCGATGCGCAGGACGTGCACGCGCTGCAGGGCGGGCTGTTCGATTTCGACGACGAGCCCGCGCACGGCTCATCGGCGCAGGAACCCGCCCTGGCCCACGCCGAGCCGCTGGGCCTGCGCGATCGCCTGATGCTGGAGAAGACGGCGCTGGGCTTCTACCTCAGCGGACACCTGTTCGACGAACATGGCGAGGAAGTGCGCCGCTTTGCGCGCCGACGCATCGCCGATGTGGCCGATTCGCGCGAGCCGCAGCTGCTGGCCGGCATCGTGGGCGGCCTGCGCGTGGTCAATGGCCAGCGGGGACGCGCGGCGATCTTCCGGCTCGACGACGGCAGCGACGGCATCGAATCGGTGGTCAACGAAGAGCTGCTGGACAGCCACCGCGAGCTGCTGCTGGACGACGCGCTGCTGATTGCCCAGGGCAAGGTGCAGCTGGATCGCTTTTCCGGCGGGCTGCGCTTCAACATCCAGCAGCTGTGGGATCTGCCCGCTGCGCGGGCTCGTTTCGGCCGTTATCTGGCGCTGCCGGTGGCTGCCGGCCTGCCGCCGGTGGCCGATGTCATCCGCACCTGGCCTGTCAGGCGCATCGAGAGCGATCACGGCGAACTGCTGCAGGGTCTGCCCATCCGCCTGCAACTGCGCCGCGCCCACGCCTGTGCCGAACTGGACCTCGGCGACGACGCCCGCTTCTGGCCCTGCGACGAAGCCCTCGCCCGCTGGCGCCAGCTGGCCCAGGGTGGCGCGGCCCAGGTGGTGTATGAGGTTTCGGCCGGCTGATATCGCTGAGCGGCGGAACCCGGCCGCCCGCAGCCGTCCGCCTGTACCCGACCGCCGCGCCTCATCCCTCCTGCTCTTGCGGCAAGTCGGACATCACCGTTTCCACCAGCACCCTGCACCAGTGCGCCTGGCTGAATCGCTGGGTGGCGGGGGCCTGCAGGAAGGCGCGGCCCGCGGCCTGACGCGATTCGAACTCCTCAGGGCTGACTTGCTGCAGCGAAGCCACCAGATCGGCGGGATCGGCGAAGCGGTCACCATCGATGCAGACCGCGGGCGGCATCCGCTGCTGCCAGCCTTCGGCGCCGATGTAGACCGGCACGCAGCCGCTGGCCAGGGCATCGAAGAGCTTCTCGGTCAGGTAGCCGGGGCTGCCGCGGGAGTTTTCGTAGCAGATGGCAAAGCGCGCGCGATCCAGGATGTCGGTCTTGCGGGCCGCGCGGCCGCGCCAGCTGGGAAAGGGCTGCCGCGCAGGCTGCAGGCGGGACGCCCATTCGTTCAGGCGTTTGAGGCCGCGCCCCAGCGCGCCGGGCTGCACGGCCGGGATGTGCCAGCCCTGGCCATAGAGCGTGAAGTCCTGCGGCGCCAGGCGTTCGAAGGCGCGGATGGTGGCCACGCGGCGCTCGTGCAGGCTGCGCGGATCGGCGCGCATCAAGGCCTTGTTGGACGCCAGCATCACCACCGGGAGATCGCGCCCGGCCCAGCCGGGCGTCGCGCGGGGCTGCAGCGCGTTGGGGTAATCCAGCGCCACGGCGTTGGGCAGCTCACGCTGGTGTTGCAGATGCCAGGTGAAGACCTTGCGGTACCGTGACAGCACCGCGGGATCGCCGTTCAGTGGCCGCACCAGCGGATCTTCGTAGATGAAGCAGTAGCTGGGCACGCGCCCCGCGCCGCGTTGCGCATTGAGGTGCAGCTCGAAAGCCAGCGGCGCCGCGCCGTGCACATCCGGCGTGTGCAGCGCCACGCCGCGGGCGGCAAAGGCGGCCTGCAGCGCAGCCCAGGGCAGGAACCACTCGCCGCCGTTCGGGCCCGCGCCCGGCGTGAAGGGCAGATCGCGCCTCAGGTGCTGGGCCTCCAGCGCGGCCAGACGCGGCGCGGGCGCGGTCATGCGATCAGGGCCTGCGCAGGCAGGCGGCATCCACGGCCTGCAGCAGCACCTGGCCCGCGCGCCGGCGGCGCTGGCGGCCCTCGGCCAGCAAGGTGGCCGCACCCGGGTGCAGCGGCGCCGCGCGATCCAGCCGGCCGCGCATCGCCGCGGCCAGCGAGGCCGCGTCGCCGGCCTGGAAGAAGCCGACCTCGGGCTCCTCGATCTCGCGGTTGACGGCGATGTCCGACAGCAGGGCCGGCACGCCCAGCGAGACCGCGTCGTAGGCGGCGCCGCCGCCGGGGCCGCCTTCGGAGAGCGTGGGCTGCACCAGCGCCACGGCGCCGGCCAGCAGCGCGATCTGTTCGCGCTTGGGCACCAGGCCCAGCACCTTCAGGTGCTGGTCGATGCCCAGGCTGCGCGCCTCGGCCATCAAACGGTCAAAATAACCGGCATCGCGGAAGTCGCTGGTGGCGCCGGTGCATACCATCTGCACGTCCGGGTGGCTGCGCACCAGCTCGGCCATCGCTCGGAAGGCCGTGCCGTGATCCTTGTGCTGCCAGAACTGGTTGCAGACGATGAAGTAGCGCCCGCGGATGCCATGGCGCTCATGGACGCCGGGCAGCGGCTCGAACCACTCCGGCTGGGGCTCCGCGCTGAAGGGCAGGGCCCAGACGCTGGCCGTGGCCTCGGGCACGAAGCGCTTCACGTCATCGGCCACCGCACGCGAGTTGACGATGACGCTGGGCGCGCGCAGCAGCATGCGGCGGAATTCGCGGTCGCGCCGGGCGATGCTGCGCGGCTTGAAGAGCTGCGGCAGGTGGCGGTGCTGAAAGTCCCAGACGTAGCCCACCCAGGGCAGCTCGGCGCCGAACGGCAGGGGCTTGAGCGCCGGGATCAGCGCCTGCAGCCCAAGATGCGCGGCGGCCTGACGCAGGGCGGTGTGCCCGATGTCGATGCGGTGCACCGTGATGCCTTCGCCAAAGCTGGCGATTGCCGCTTCCATCGCCGCGCCGGCCGGCTGCGGCGGGGCCGTGCGGCGCAGCAGGGCGTCGCGCCAGGCACGCACGGTGGTGCGCGTGCGCAGCCACGGGCCTTCGATCGGCATCAGCAGGTGCAGCTCCAGCGGTTCGCCGCTGGCCCGCAGGCCGCTGGCGACGGTGCGCACAAAATCCAGGCCCCCCGCCCAGTTGACGAAGGTGTGCGCGGTGATGCCGATGCGTCGCATCAGCGGGTGGCTTGGGCGCGCGCCGGCACGCCGACCCAGGTGCCGCCGTCGTCCGGGATGTCCTGCGTCACCACGGCACCGGCCCCGATGCGCACGCGATGGCCGATGCGCCGGCCTTCCAGGATCTGCGAGCCGGTGCCGAGCAGGCAGGCATCGCCCAGCTGCACATGGCCGGAAACGTTGGAGCCCGGGTTGATGACGTTGAAGGAGCCGATGCGCGCATCGTGGCCGATCGTCACGTTCCAGTTGAAGAGGTTGAAGTCACCGATGGCGATCTGGCAGGTCATCACCACGCCCTGCGTCAGCACGTTGCCGCGGCCCAGGCTCACCACGCCCTCGTCGATCTCCAGCCGCGGGTGCACGAGGTTGGGAAACTGCAGCGCCGCGTGGCCTGCCAGGCGGCGTGCCACTGCTGCGCGGGCCCGCGGGTGGCCGATGCCCAGCACCACGTCAGCCGCCGTCTGCCACGCCGGCAGATCGCCGTCGCAGAGATCGACCGAGCCGTGCAGCAGGGGCTGGCCTTTCAGATCAGCGGACTCGGCCACGTAGCGGATGCAGCTCCAGCGCTTGCCGGCGGGATCGATGCGCCGCGCCAGCTGCGCCATCTCGCGCGCCAGGCCGGAGGTACCGATGATCAGGAGTTCGCGCGGCATGGGGTTTGGTGTGCGGGTGCGGTCAAGGCCGAAGCTCGGGCCGGGCGGTCTCGGTGGCTCGGCACTTCGCAGGCCCGCGGCGCCTTCAGGCCGCGCGCCCGCGGAAGTAGCCGCGCACGCTGTCGCAGATGCGCGCCAGCGCGTCGTCGCTCAGGCCGGGCCAGCTGGGCAGGTTGACGCCGCGCCAGGCCAGATCCTCGGCCACGGGGTGGCGGCGGTAGGTCTTGGCGTACATGGGCATGGTGTGCACCGGGTAGAACAGCGGGCGGGTCTCGATGCCGGCAGCCGCCAGGTGCGCGCGCAGCGGGTCGCGATCGGCCGGCTTGTCCACCACGACCGACACCATCCAGTGGCTGTGCTCGGTGTGCGGCAGCTCGCCCTGGAAGCGCAGCGGCAGGCCGGCCAGCTCGCGCCGGTACAGCGCTGCCAGACGCCGCTTGGCGGCCAGGAAGCTGTCCATGCGTTCCAGCTGCGCCAGGCCGATGGCCGCGGCGACGTTGGTCATGCGGTAGTTGTAGCCCACGACGTCGTGCCAGTACTCGCGGTGGTCGGCCAGGCCCTGGCCGCGGAAGTGGCGCGAGCGCTGGGCCAGCGTCTGGTCATCCGTGACCACCATCCCGCCTTCGCCGGTGGTGATGGTCTTGTTGCCGAAGAAGCTGAAGCCGGAGATATCGCCGAAGCTGCCCACGTGCCGGCCGCGGTAGAGCGTGCCCAGCGCCTCGGCACAGTCTTCGATGACGAAGAGCCGGTGCTCGCGCGCGATGGCCATGATGGCGTCCATCTCGCAGGCCTGCCCGTACAGGTGCACCGGCATGATGGCGCGGGTGCGCGGCGTGATGTGGCGGCGGATGTCCTCGGGATCGACCTGCCAGGTGTCGCGGTCGGAGTCGACGAAAACCGGAGTCGCGCCGCAGTACATCACCACATTGGCCGACGCCACGTAGGTGAGCGTGGGCACGATGACCTCGTCTTCCGGGCCGATACCCAGCGCCAGCAGCGCCAGGTGAAGCGCGAGCGTGCCGTTGCACACCGAGATGGCGTTGACGGTGCCGGCGCGCTGCGCAAAGCGGTTTTCAAACTCGGTGACGAAGCGCCCGCGCCATGAAACCCAGGAGGTGTCGATGCACTCGTTGAGGTAGGCCTTCTCGTTGCCGGTCAGATCGGGCTGGTACAGCGGGATGGTGATCTTGTTCATGGTTCTGGGGGCGGTGCGGGGTCGGCCGGGCGGGGCAGGGAAGGGCGCGGGTCGCAGGCCGCGGCTCAGGCCGGCGGCCTGCGCAGCACGGCATACAGGCTGTCACTCAGCGGGAAGCGATCGAGCCAGCTCATGCGTTCGACTGTCAGCCCTGCGGCCTGGGCGATGGCCCGCAAGGTCTGCGGGTTGAAGTAGTTGACATGGTCCGGCCAGCGGTAGCCCGGCCAGCGGCGCCCGCGCAGCCGGCGGTTCCAGCTGTCGTAGTTGGGCACCTTGATCAGCACGCGGCCGCCAGGCCGCAGGGCGCGGAAGGCCTCGCGCAGCACCGGCAGCGGCTGGATCTCGTGCTCCAGGAAGGAAGACATGACGACCAGATCGAAGAAGCCGGCCTCGAAGCTGGCCAGCCCCTGCAGCGCCGCGGCGTGCACGCAGCGGCCGCCATGGGGCTCCAGCGCGGCCTGCGAGCGGCGCGCCAGCTCGTTGCTGATCTCCACGCCGTGCGGCCGGCAGCGGCTGCGCAGCGCCGGATCGAGCCGCGCCATCACGATGCCCAGCAGATCACCTTCGCCGCAGCCGATGTCCACCAGGTTGATCGTGGGCGAGGGCGAGACGCGCACCAGCGCCGTGGCCATGTCCGCCACCTTGTGGCGCTTCATCACCTGCCGGCGAAAGCGTTTGGTGGCCTGGCTCACGGCCTGCAGCATGGGCTCTTGCGCCTTGCGGCTGGCAGCCTGTTTTTCGTAGGTGACTTCCCAGGCGAAGTCCTGCTTCAGGCTGTCGTAGCCCGGTGGGTTTTCCAGGAACACCAGCCCGGTCTCCTGGCAGGCGCGCACCACCCAGGGCGCGGGCGCCACGTCCAGCACGGTGGTGCGGGTCTCGCGCTCCAGCAGCGGGCACACGCGCTTCATCGCGGCCATGGGCTCACTCCTGCCAGTGCTCGGCCACCCAGGGCGCCGGGCGGGCAAATCGCAGCGGCCGGTTGCGGCGCCCGGCCAGGGCATCGGGCGGATTGACTTCGCCGTGAAAGATGACGATGCGCGCATCGGGCGGTATGCCCGGCGCGCGCCAGTAGTTGGCGGGCCAGCGCGGGATGCAGTGGTACTTGTAGCTGCAGCACCAGGAGGCCGGCCAGTAGCGCAGCCGCCCTTGTTCCTGCAGCGCGTGGGAGAGGTATTCCTGCTCGTTGCGGTGGCGCTTGCGCACCAGGGCCTGGTTCTGGATGAAGTGCTGCAGCACATCCACATGTGCGCCGATCTGGAAACGGTAGACCGACGAGTTGCCGGTCACGCGCCAGGGGCGCTTCCAGTCCTTGATGATGTAGAACTGGCCCGGCAGCTCGAAGAAGGGCGTGATGTCGCCGACGATCACGACATCCAGATCCAGGAAGAGGGCGGTGCCGCGCAGCCCGTGCAGATCGGCCTTGAAGGTGGTCAGCTTGGGCCAGCCGCGATCGGCGCCCGGCGCCAGATCCAGCGTCGGAAGCGGCATGCATTCGACATCCGGCCGCACGCCCATGCTGTTGTCCGTCAGGCACACGAAGCGGAAGGGCCCGCTCAGGTGCCGCTCCACCATGCCATAGAGGCGGTTGACGTATTCGGCGCCGTACTTGGTGCCCCACTTCATGCACAGCACGATGCGCTGGATGCTGCTGCCTGGGCTCATCAGAGTTCCTCGACCGGCTGCGGCGGAAAGCTGTCCCAGCCCAGGCAGCCCGGGCATTGCCAGAACCAGTGCTGCGCTTCAAACCCGCAGGCCGCGCAGCGGTAGCGCTGCACGGGGCGTGCCGCGCGGTCCACGGCCGTGCGCAGCGCGGCCAGGCCTTCGCTGCCCCAGCTTTCGGGCGGCAGCGCCAGCAAGGCTTGCGCGGCGGACAGGCTGGGCGATTGCCGCAGATGGCCGATCAGCGCGGCAGGACGATCGGCCGCGTCGGGGCCGGCCAGCACGGACTGCGCGCGCATCAGGGCCATCGAGGGCGCCTGGCCGTAGGCCTCCTGCAGCGCGGCGCGCGCCGCATCGCCGCGGCCCGCCTGGCGGGCGCTCTCGGCATACTCGCGCGCCACCAGGTTGAAGGCCAGCGGCTGCACCTGGCGCAGTTCATCCCAGGCGGCCAGGGCCTCGCCGTGGCGGCCGGCGCGCGCCTGCCGCTGGCCGGTCAGCACCAGGGGCCGTGCGGCGCGGGGCGCGGCTTCGCGGGCGCGCGCCAGGGCCTGATCGGCGGCCTCGATGGCGCCGCGGGAATCTGCCTGCAGAGCCAGCTCGCACTGGTAATGGGCAATGCGCTGGCTGAAGGAGCCCGCGCCGCGCCGCTCCAGGCTGAGCGCGTCTTCGGTGGCGGCTTCCCAATCGCGCGAGCGTTCGTGCAGCGACAGCAGGGCCAGGCGCGCTTCGGCATCGAAGCTGCTGCCTTCGAGCTTGCGCCACGCGGCTTCCGCACGGTCAAAGAGGCCGGCACGCATGAAATCCTGCGCCAGCGCCTGCTGCGCGCGGTTGCGGTCTTCCTGCTTCAGGTCGGCGCGTGCCAGGAGATGCTCGTGCACCCGCACCGCACGTTCGAATTCGCCGCGGCGGCGGAACAGGTTGCCGAGTGCGAAGTGCAGCTCGGCCGTGTCCGGATCGTTCTGCACGGCTTCGATGAAGGCGTCGATGGCCTTGTCCTGCTGTTCATTGAGCAGCAGGCTCAAGCCCTTGAAGTAGGCGCGCGGCGTATCCCGGTGCTCGCGGCGCATCTGGCGCAGATCGAAGCGCGAAGCCGCCCAGCCGAGCGCAAAGGTCACCGGCAGGGCCAGTAGCAGCCACTGGAGATCGAAGGGCATCGGTGCGCGCGTGGCAGGGTCTACAAGCCTTCGCGCAGCCGCGATTCCGGCACGAAATCGCTGGGCAGCGCGGGGATCGTGTGGCCCGGCGCGCTGCTGGCCGCGGTGCTGGCGGGCTGCGACGCGCGCGCGCCGCGGCGCCACCAGCTGGGCAGCATGGCCAGCACACCCAGCGCACAGCCCGCGGCAAAGGCGGCGAGCACCACGAAGACCATGCGCGTGTGCCACTCCAGGCCGAAGAACCAGCGCAGTTCCACCGGCTGCTGGTTGTTCAGCGCAAAGGCAAACAGCGCAAAGAAGATGAAGGCCCGCAGGAGCCAGCTGATCACTCGCATGGATGAGGCAGATTCTAGGAGCGCGGGCGCCGATTTCTGCCGCCCACGCTCCTGGGTGCGCACCCTCCGCGGGCGCGGAGCGTGCGCCCCAGCGACGCGGGCATAAAAAAGGGAGCCCGAGGGCTCCCTGCGATTCACCTGCGCCGGTGGTGCGGCCCGTGTGACGGAGACACCGGCTTCAGCCCTCGCCGCGCGGCTCCTGCGCATTGCCGGCGGCATCGACCGCTTCGCGCAGATCCTTGCCCGGCTTGAAGTGCGGCACCAGCTTCTCGGGGATCGTCACCTGCGCGCCGCTGCGGGGATTGCGCCCCACGCGCGGCGGCCGGCGGTTGATGGAGAAGCTGCCGAAGCCCCGGATCTCGATGCGGTGGCCGCGGGCCAGCGCATCGGACATCGCGTCCAGCATGGTCTTGACCGCAAACTCGGTGTCGCGCTGCGTGAGCTGCGAGAAGCGCTCCGCCAGCTTGGCCACCAGGTCGGAGCGGGTCATCGGCTGCATGTCGTGCGCGATCGGGTGATGCTCAACTCAGCCGTTGGCTCAGTTGTTGCCGTCCAGCTTGGCGCGCAGCAGGGCGCCCAGGCTGGTGGTGCCGGCGTTCTCGCGCTCGTTGGCCTGGCTCAGGCGCTGCATGGCTTCCTGCTGGTCGGCCTGGTCCTTGGCCTTGATCGACAGCTGGATGTTGCGCGTCTTGCGGTCCACGTTGACGATCATCACCGAGACGTCGTCGCCTTCCTTCAGCACGTTGCGCGCATCCTCGACGCGGTCGCGGCTGATCTCGCTGGCACGCAGGTAGCCGGTGACATCGTCGGACAGCTGCACCTCGGCGCCGCGCGGATCCACGGTCTTGACCTTGCCGTTGACCACGCTGCCGCGGTCATTGATGGTCACGAAGGTGGTGAACGGGTCGGTGTCGAGCTGCTTGATGCCCAGGCTGATGCGCTCGCGCTCCACATCGACGGCCAGCACGATGGCGTCGACTTCCTGGCCCTTCTTGTAGTTGCGCACGGCGCTTTCGCCCGGCTCGTTCCAGGACAGGTCGGACAGGTGCACCAGGCCGTCGATGCCTTGCGCCAGGCCGATGAACACGCCGAAATCGGTGATGCTCTTGACGGGGCCCTTGACGCGATCGCCGCGCTTGACGTTGCTGCTGAACTCTTCCCAGGGGTTGGCCTTGCACTGCTTCATGCCCAGGCTGATGCGGCGCTTGTCCTCGTCGATCTCCAGGACCATGACCTCGACCTCTTCGCCGAGCGTGACCACCTTGGAAGGCGCCACGTTCTTGTTGGTCCAGTCCATTTCGGAGACGTGCACCAGGCCTTCGATGCCGGGTTCGATCTCGACGAAGGCACCGTAGTCGGCGATGTTGGTGACCTTGCCGAACAGGCGCGTGCCCGTCGGGTAGCGGCGGGCCACGCCCATCCAGGGGTCGTCGCCCAGCTGCTTCAGGCCCAGGCTGACGCGGTTCTTCTCGGCGTCGAACTTCAGCACCTTGGCGCGCAGTTCCTGGCCGACCGTGACCACTTCGCTGGGGTGACGCACACGGCGCCAGGCCATGTCGGTGATGTGCAGCAGGCCGTCGATGCCGCCCAGATCCACGAACGCACCGTATTCGGTGATGTTCTTGACCACGCCGTCGACGATGGCACCCTCGTGCAGCGTCTCCAGCAGCTTGGCGCGCTCTTCGCCCATCGAGGCCTCGACCACGGCACGGCGCGACAACACGACGTTGTTGCGCTTGCGGTCCAGCTTGATGACCTTGAACTCCATGGTCTTGCCCTCGAACGGGCTCATGTCCTTGACCGGGCGCGTATCGAGCAGCGAGCCGGGCAGGAAGGCGCGGATGCCGTTGACCAGCACCGTCAGGCCACCCTTGACCTTGCCGCTGACCGTGCCGGTGACGAAGTCACCCGACTCCAGCGCGTTTTCCAGGCTCAGCCAGGAGGCCAGGCGCTTGGCCTTGTCGCGCGACAGGATGGTGTCGCCGTAGCCGTTCTCGACGGCGTCGATGGCCACCGAGACGTAATCGCCGACCTGAACTTCCAGTTCGCCCTGGTCGTTCTTGAATTCGTCGATGGGAATGTAGGACTCGCTCTTCAACCCGGCGTTGACGACGACGTGGTTGAAATCGATGCGCACCACCTCGGCGGTGATGACTTCGCCGGTGCGCATCTCGCTGCGCTTGAGGGATTCCTCGAAGAGGGCGGCAAAGGATTCGCCGCCCATGGCGGCCAGGGTGTCAGACATGAAGGTTTCCTGAACCGGCCTTGACGCTGAAGCTTCAGGGGGTGAGGCCGGCTAACGATGCAACCGAGGTTGCGGGGTTGAGGTTGAGGACGTCATCGCACCCGATGGCCTGGCGGCCTGGAGGGGAGTGCGATGGGCTTCCGGGGTTGGCTGAGCTGAAACGTCAGACAGGGTGTCAGACGCCGCGGCCCGGCCTGCGGGCGGCCCACCAATCCAGGACAAGTTCGACCGATTGTTCGATGCTCATCTCGGAGTTGTCGAGCCGCTGCGCGTCTTCGGCAGGCTTCAAAGGGGCGCTGGCGCGGTTCTTGTCCCGTGCGTCGCGCGCTTCCAAGTCAGCGCGAAGACTGTCGATGTTAGCCGAAATTCCCTTTGAAATCAACTGCTTAAGACGCCTGGCCGCACGCTGTTCGGCGCTTGCAACCAGAAACACCTTGAGCGCGGCATCGGGGAAGACGACGGTGCCCATGTCGCGCCCGTCTGCCACCAGCCCCGGCGCGCGCCGGAAGGCCAGCTGCAGGCCGTGCAGCGCCTCGCGCACCGGCGCGTGCGACGAGACGCGCGAGGCCAGCGTGCCGGTGTCCTCGTGCCGCAGGGTGTCGGTGACATCCTGCCCGCGCAGCCAGACACGATCGCCCTCGAAGCGCAGATCCAGGCGCGCGGCGACATGCGCCACGGCCTGCGCATCGGCCAGATCGATGCCATCGCGGTGCGCCGCCAGCGCCGCGGCCCGGTACAGCGCACCGGAATCGAGCAGGTGGTAGCCCAGGCGCTCGGCCAGTTCGCTGGCCAGCGTGCCCTTGCCGGAGGCCGAAGGGCCATCGACCGCGATCACCGGGACATCGGCCGTGTCGGCCTGGGCCAGTTCGAACAGGGCCTCGAAATAGTCGGGGAAGGTCTTGGCCACGCAGGCCGGGTCTTCGATGGCGACCACCGCGTGCCCCGCCACGGGCGCCAGCGGATTGAAGGCGGCCAGCGACAGGCACATCGCCATGCGGTGATCGTCGTAGGTGTGGATGCGCGCGTGGCGCCACTGCCGCGGCGGCTGCACCTCGATGAAATCCGGGCCTTCGACGACCTCGGCGCCGAGCTTGCGCAGTTCGGTGGCCATCGCCGCCAGCCGATCGGTTTCCTTGACGCGCCAGCTGGCAATGTTGTTCAGGCGCGTGGGCCCGTCCGCATAGAGCGCCATCACGGCCAGCGTCATCGCGGCGTCGGGGATGTCGTTGCAGTCGCGCGTGATGCCGCGCAGCGGCCAGGCGCCGCGGTACACTTCGAGCCAGTTGGCGCCGCTGCGCACATCGGCGCCCATCTCGCGCGCGGCGTCGACGAAGCGGATGTCGCCCTGGATCGAATCGCGGCCCACGCCGGCGATGTGCACCGGCGCACCGCCGTGCGCGGCGATGGCGCCCAGCGCGATGAAGTACGAAGCCGAGGACGCATCGCCTTCCACATGCAGCAGGCCCGGCGTGGCATAGCGGCTGCCGCGCGGAATCACGAAGCGCTGGAAGCCCTCGTTGCTGACGTTCACGCCGAAGCGCGCCAGCAGCCGCAGCGTGATCTCGATGTAGGGCTTGGAGATCAGTTCGCCGCGCACCTCGATGACGATCTCGCGCTGCGCAGAGACCAGCGGCAAGGCCATCAGCAGTGCCGTGAGGAACTGGCTGGAGACGTCGCCGCGCACGGCGATCGGGGCATCCAGCTGCAGCATGCCGCCGGGCCGGCCGATCAGACGCAGGGGCGGGTAGCCCGGCGTGCCCAGGTCCTCGATCGTGCAGCCCAGCGGGCGCAGCGCGTCCACCAGATCGCCGATGGGCCGCTCATGCATGCGCGGCACGCCGCTGAGCTCGAATCGGCCGCCCTGCGTGCTGGCCAGCACTGCCAGCGCGGCGGTCAGGGGCCGCATCGCCGTGCCGGCATTGCCCAGGAAAAGCGCCGCCTCCTGCACGGCCAGACGGCCGCCCAGCCCGGTGATGAACCAGGCTCGGCCCTCCTGGCGCACGCCGCAGCCCAGCACCCGCAGCGCCTGCAGCATCACGGCCGTGTCGTCGGATTCCAGCAGATCGCGCAGCTCGGTCGTGCCTTCGCACAGGCCGGCCAGCAGCAGCACGCGGTTGGAGATGCTCTTGGAGCCGGGCAGCGTCACCAGGCCCGAGGCACCTTGCAGCGGGGGCAGATCGAGCGAGGGAATGCGCAGCATCAGCTTGGGCGGGCCAGGGTCATGGCAAACGGCCTGGGTCAGCTGCGATCGCCGCCACGGGCGCCGCCCATGTGCCAATCGCTGCGCCCTTCTGCGGCGGTGCGGATCAGCTGTTCCACGGCGTCGGCATTGCCCGTCTTGAGCGCCAGCTCGAAGGCGTCCAGCGTCTGGCGGAAGCGCTGCGACTGCTTGAGGACCTCTTCGCGGTTGGCGCAGAGGATGTCGCGCCAGATCGTGGGGTCGCTTGCGGCGATGCGCGTGAAATCGCGAAAGCCAGGCCCGGCCAGGGACAGGTATTCGCGCCCCGAGGGCTGGTTGGCCACGGCATTGAAGAAGGCGAAGGCCAGCAGGTGGGGCAGATGGCTGACCGAAGCGAAGGCCGCATCGTGGTGCTCCGGCGACATGCGCAGCACCTGCGCGCCGATGGCCGACCAGACATCGGCCGCCTTCTGCAGCAGCGCCGCATCGGTCTGCGGCAGCGGTGTCAGGATGACCTGTCGGCGCTGGTAGAGCAGCGCATCCGCGTGCTGGATGCCGGACGCTTCCTTGCCGGCGATGGGGTGCGCAGGCACGAAGGAGGCGATGCGATCGCGCAGCACACGCCGCGCGGCATCCACCACATCGCGTTTGGTGCTGCCCACGTCCATCAGCAGCACGGCCGGATCGACCAGCTGGCGGATGCTCTTGAGCGTGCCTTCGGTGGCGGACACCGGCACCGCCAGCAGCACGATGTCGGAGCCCGAGACCGCGCGCAGCGCCGATTCCGCTGCTTCGTCGATCACACCCAGGCGCCGCGCCAGCTCGGTGGTGGAGGGCGACTTGCTGTAGCCCACCACGCGACGCACCAGCCCCTGGCGCTTGAGCGCCAGCGCGAAGCTGCCACCCATCAGGCCGCATCCGATGATGCCGAGCTGCTCGAACATGGTGATGCCCAGACGAGCCGGCTCAGTGCACGTCGATCGGATACGTGCCCAGCACCTTGAAGAAGGCGCAGGCCTCGCGCAGCTCGCGCAGCGCGGCCTCGACGGCGGGCTCGTCCGGATGGCCGGCGATGTCGATGTAGAAGTAGTACTCCCACTGGCCGGACCGGGCCGGGCGGGATTCGAAGCGCGTCATCGAGACGCCGTGCGCCTTCAGCGGCACCAGCATGTCGTGCACGGCGCCGGGGCGGTTGGTGACGCTGACCACCAGGCTGGTGCAGTCGTGTCCGCTGGCCTTGGGCGTGGGGTGCACGTGCGGGTGCGCCACGATGGCAAAGCGCGTGCGGTTGTGCGCGTCGTCCTGGATGGCCGGTGCCACGACGTGCAGGCCGTATTCGCTGCCCGCGCGTTCGCTGGCGATGGCGGCCAGCTGCTCATCCTGCGCGGCCAGGCTGGCCCCCTTGGCATTGCTGGCCACCGGGCGGCGCTCGGCCTGCGGCAGGTGATGGGAAAGCCATTCGTGGCACTGCGCCAGGGCCTGCGGATGTGCCGCCACGGCGGTGATGCCTTCGAGCGCGTTGCTGCGGCGCAGGAGGTTGTGGCGCACCAGCAGGCTGGTCTCGCCGACGATGAACAGTGGCGTGTGCAGGAAGAGATCCAGCGAGCGCGCCACGACACCTTCGGTGGAATTCTCGACCGGCACCACGCCGAAATCGGCCGCGCCCGCGCTGGTGCTGCGGAAGACCTCGTCGATGCTGGCGCAGGGCACGCGCAGGATCGATGAGCCGAAGTAGCCCAGCGCCGCCTGTTCGCTGAAGGTGCCGGCCGGCCCGAGAAAGGCCACGCGCGTGGGTGCTTCCAGCGAGCGGCAGGCCGACATGATCTCGCGCCAGATCGGCGCCACGCTGTCGGATTTCAGAGGCCCGGCGTTGCGGGCCTTCAGTCCGTCGATGACCTGCGCTTCGCGCTCGGGCCGGAAGACCGGCGAGCCCTCGGCCTTCTTGAGTTCACCCACCTCCAGCGCCAGCGCGGCGCGCTGGTTCAGCAGCGCCAGCAGCTCGACATCGAGCGCGTCGATCCGGTGGCGCAAGGCCAGCAGCGCAGCAGGGGGAGTCTCGGCCATGGCGGTTCAGGCAAAGGAATTCAGAGTGATGTCAAGCGGCGCAGGCCATGAGACCGCTGCCAGGCAGGCCGGGGCCGGCGCAATCACTTCTTCGGGGCCGCGCCGCCGCCCTCGGCGGGCTTGTTCGGGCTGACACCCAGGCGCTTGGCCACGTTGCTCTGCAGGGTCTGCATCTTGGGTTCGACCTGGGCGCGGGTCTCGGCCACCAGCTTCTCGCCCAGGGCCTTCTGCAGATCGGGCGACAGCGCGAGGTACTTGCGGTAGACCGGCGAATCCAGCTGCTGCATGATCTGCAGCACCTGACGCAGTTCGTCTTCGCTCAGCCGCTCTTCCAGCAGCGGCGCCAGGGTGGTGGGCGCGAGCTTGAGGGCGCGGTCGCGCACGGTGGGCAGCGCGTCATCGACATAACGGCGGGCGTCCGCCTGGATGTCCTGCCAGACCGATTCGCGTCGATCGGCCGCCACGCGCTGCTGAACGGCCTGGCCGGCCTGCTGCAGCAGCTGCGCCGCCGGCGCCTCCACCATCTGCCGCGCCAGGCCTTCGACGGCCGGTTGCTGCAGCTGGACAATCTTCAGTGCCAGTTCCTTCTTGCCGCCCGGCGTCTGGGCCAGCACCAGGGGGGCCGACACCAGCAGGGTGGCGGCCAAGAGCCAGGATCGAATCATCAGGAGTTCTCCGCGGCGGTGCCGCCTTCGTCATCGGTACCGACCTGATCGTCGTTTTCGACGATGCGTTGCAGGCCGCTCAGTTTGGAGCCGTCGTCCAGCGCGATCAGCGTCACGCCCTGCGTGGCGCGGCCCATTTCGCGGATCTCGCTGATGCGCGTGCGCACCAGCACGCCCTTGTCCGTGATCAGCATGATCTCGTCCTTCGGGCGCACCAGCGTGGCGGCCACGACCTTGCCGTTGCGCTCGCTCTGCTGGATGGCGATCATGCCCTTGGTGCCGCGGCCGTGGCGGGTGTATTCGATGATGCTGGTGCGCTTGCCGAAGCCGTTTTCGGTGGCGGTGAGCACACTCTGACTTTCGTCTTCAGCCACCAGCATGGCGATCACGCCCTGGCCGTCTTCCAGCATCATGCCGCGCACGCCGCGGGCCTGGCGGCCCATGGCGCGCACGTCGTTCTCGTCGAAGCGCACGGCCTTGCCGCCGTCGCTGAAGAGCATCACGTCGTGGTGACCGTCGGTCAGCGAGGCGCCGATGAGGAAGTCACCCGGATCCAGATCGACCGCGATGATGCCGGCCTTGCGCGGGTTGCTGAATTCATCCAGCGCCGTCTTCTTGACGGTGCCCAGCGCCGTGGCCATGAAGACGAAGTGATCCGCCGGGAAGCTGCGGAATTCGCCCGTCAGCGGCAGCACGACGGTGACCTTCTCTTCCGGCTGCAGCGGGAACATGTTGACGATGGGCTTGCCGCGGCTGGCGCGGCCGCCCTGCGGCACTTCCCAGACCTTGATCCAGTAGACGCGGCCGCGGTTGCTGAAGCACAGGATCCAGTCGTGCGTGTTGGCGATGAAGAGCTGGTCGATCCAGTCGTCTTCCTTGGTCTGGGCCGCCTGCTTGCCGCGGCCGCCCCGGCGCTGCGCACGGTACTCGGCCAGCGGCTGGCTCTTGATGTAGCCGGTGTGGCTGAGCGTCACCACCATGTCGGCGGGGGTGATCAGGTCCTCGGTGCCCAGTTCCTGCGCGTTGCGCTCGATCTGGCTGCGTCGCGCGGCCAGCTTGCTCTGGCCGAACTCCTGGCGCAGCGCGGTCAGCTCGGCGCTGATGATGGTGGTCACGCGCTCGGGGCGAGACAGGATGTCGAGCAGGTCGGCGATCTGGGCCATCACCTCCTTGTACTCGCCAATGATCTTGTCCTGCTCCAGGCCCGTCAGGCGCTGCAGGCGCATCTGCAGGATTTCTTGCGCCTGGTCGTCGCTCAGGCGATACAGGCCGTCGGGCTGCAGGCCGTAGCTGGACGGCAGGCCTTCGGGACGGTAGGCCCCACGGCCACCGGGCGTGTCGCCCTCGGCGCGCGAGAGCATCTCGCGCACCAGCGAGCTGTCCCAGCTCTTGTTCATCAGCGCCGCCTTGGCCACCGGCGGGGTGGGGCTGGCCTTGATGGTCTCGATGAACTCGTCGATGTTGGCCAGCGCCACGGCCAGGCCTTCGAGCACGTGGCCGCGTTCGCGTGCCTTGCGCAGCTCGAACACGGTGCGCCGCGTCACCACCTCGCGCCGGTGCTCGAGGAAAATCTCGAGCAGCTGCTTGATGTTGCACAGCTTGGGCTGGCCGTCGACCAGCGCGACCATGTTGATGCCGAAGGTGTCCTGCAGCTGCGTCTGCTTGTACAGGTTGTTCAGCACCACCTCGGGCACTTCGCCGCGCTTGAGCTCGATGACCACGCGCATGCCGGACTTGTCGCTCTCGTCCTGGATGTGGCTGATGCCTTCGAGCTTCTTCTCGTGGACGAGCTCGGCGATGCGCTCGAGCAGCGTCTTCGTGTTCACCTGGTAGGGGATCTCGTCGACGATGATCGCCTGGCGGTCGCCCTTGCCGATGTCCTCGAAGTGGCAGCGCGCGCGCATGATCACCTTGCCGCGGCCGGTGCGGTAGCCCTCGCGCACCCCGTTCAGGCCGTAGATGATCCCGGCCGTGGGGAAGTCGGGCGCGGGCACGATCTCCATCAGCTCGTCGATCGTGGCCTCGGGGTTCTTCAGCAGGTGCAGGCAGGCGTCGACGATCTCGTTGAGGTTGTGCGGCGGGATGTTCGTGGCCATGCCCACCGCGATGCCAGCGGAGCCGTTGACCAGCAGGTTGGGCAGCCGCGCCGGCAGCACCAGCGGTTCTTTCTCGCTGCCGTCGTAGTTGGGGCCGAAGTCGACGGTCTCCTTGTCGATGTCGGCCAGCATCTCGTGGGCGATCTTCGACAGCCGGATCTCGGTGTAGCGCATGGCCGCGGCGTTGTCGCCGTCCACGCTGCCGAAGTTGCCCTGGCCGTCGATCAGCATGTGGCGCAGCGAGAAATCCTGGGCCATGCGCACGATGGTGTCGTACACCGCGGTGTCGCCGTGCGGGTGGTACTTGCCGATGACGTCGCCGACGATGCGCGCGCTCTTCTTGTACGGCCGGTTCCAGTCGTTGTTGAGCTCGTGCATCGCGAACAGCACGCGCCGGTGCACGGGCTTGAGGCCGTCCCGCGCATCGGGCAGCGCACGCCCCACGATCACGCTCATCGCGTAATCGAGGTAGGAACGCCGCATCTCCTCTTCGAGGCTGATGGCGAGGGTTTCCTTGGCGAAAGAGGTCATGGATGCAGGGCGGCGGCGGGCAACGGATCATTCTAAGCGGCGCCCCTTTGTGGCAGCCTTGCAACAGCCGGGGCAGTGGCCCGAGGTCGCCGGCCCAAAATGGGGAGCGCCACGGTGCGTGTGGCACAATGTTTTGGTTACTGGTGGGTACCTGCTTCCGGCCGTGTGCCGAGGGGAATCGGCCGGTCCACATGTGTGCTTACGGGTTCCCGACGTTTCGCAGGTTTGCTGCGGCTTTCATCGAGAGGAGAAACATGAAGAAGCTGAACAAGGCGGCGATGCTGATCGCGTCGATCGCGCTTGCCACCCCGATCGCCGCGATGGCGCAGACGGTCGACAACTGGCGCAATGGTGATGGTTCTCTGGTGTGGAAGAACGGCAGCAACGAACTGTGCTGGCGCGACGCCAACTGGACCCCTGCCACCGCCGTCGCCGATTGCGACGGTGCCGTGAAGCCTCCGGCTCCCCCCGCCGCTCGTCCGGCACCTGCTCCTGCTCCTGCTCCTGCCGCCCGCCCGGCTGCTCCGGCCACGCCGGCTCCGTCGGCCGCCCCGGCCCCGGCCGCGCGTCCTGCCGCCCCTGCGGCCCGCCCCGCCCCTGTGAGCGAGAAGGTCACGTTCGCTGCCGACGCCTTCTTCGACGTCGACAAGGCCGTGCTGAAGCCCGAAGCCAAGGCGAAGCTGGATGACCTGGTCTCCAAGACCAAGGGCATCAACCTCGAGGTGATCATCGCCGTCGGCCATACCGACAGCGACGGCTCCGACGCCTACAACCAGAAGCTGTCGGTCAAGCGCGCCGATGCCGTCAAGGCCTACCTGGTCGAGAAGGGCATCGAGAAGAACCGCGTCTACACCGAAGGCAAGGGCGAGAAGCAGCCCGTGGCCGACAACAAGACCAAGGAAGGCAAGGCGAAGAACCGCCGCGTCGAGATCGAGGTCGTCGGCACCCGCGCCAAGAAGTGATCCCGGGCCGCCCGGCCTGACACGGCCGGGCCCCCCGATCGAAACCCCGCTGCGGCGGGGTTTGTCGTTTTTCGGGCACCCTCACACGCCATGAGCAACGTCGACACCCAGGAACTGGCCAAGTTCAGCGCGCTGGCGCACCGCTGGTGGGATCCCACCAGCGAGTTCCGCCCGCTGCACGAGATCAACCCGCTGCGCCTGGACTGGATCGACAGCCTGGCGCCCGTGAAGGGGCGCCGCATCGTCGACGTGGGCTGCGGCGGCGGCATCCTGGCCGAGGCCATGGCCCGTCGCGGCGCCCAGGTCACCGGCATCGACCTGGCCGCCAAGCCATTGGGCGTGGCGCGACTGCATGCGCTGGAAGCCGGTGTCGACGTCGACTACCGCGAGATCGCCGCCGAGGCGCTGGCCGCCGAGCAGCCGGCGGCCTTCGACACCGTCACCTGCATGGAAATGCTCGAGCACGTGCCCGACCCGGCCTCCACCGTGCGGGCCTGCGCCACCCTGATCAAGCCGGGGGGCTGGGTGTTCTTTTCCACGATCAACCGCAACCCCAAGTCCTTCCTGTTCGCCATCGTCGGGGCCGAGTACGTGCTGGACCTGCTGCCCAAGGGCACGCACGAGTACGCCCGCTTCATCCGGCCCAGCGAGCTGGCGCGCCATGTGCGCGATGCCGGCCTGGAGCTGGTGGCCACGCGCGGCATGGGCTACAACCCCTTCACGCGGCGGTACTCGCTGAACGCCGACACCAGCGTGAACTACCTGCTGGCCTGCCGCCGCCCGGGCCGCTGATGCGCTTCGACGCCGTCCTGTTCGATCTCGACGGCACGCTGGTGGACAGTGCGCCTGACCTGGGCGGTGCCGCCAACGACCTGCGCGCCCGCCACGGGCTGCCTCCGCTGCCTTTGTCCGACTACCGTGCCCTGTGCGGCTCGGGCGCGCGGGGCATGCTGCGTGCCGGCTTCGGCCTGGCCCCGGGCGATGCGGCCTACGAGGCCTTGCGCGACGAGTTCCTGGCCATCTACGCGCTGCGCCTGCTGGAGCAGACCTCGGTGTTCCAGGGCATCGACGGCCTGCTGGCGGGCATCGAAGGCCACCCCCGGCCCTGGGGCGTGGTCACCAACAAGGCCGTGCGACTGGCTGCGCCTTTGCTCGAAGGCCTGGCGCTGGCGCCGCGCGCCGCGGTGCTGGTGGGCGGCGACACCACACCGCACACCAAGCCGCACCCGGCGCCCTTGCTGCACGCCGCCCAGGCGCTGGGCGTGCCACCTTCGCGCTGCGTCTACGTGGGCGACGACCGGCGCGACATGCTGGCCGGCCGCGCCGCCGGCATGACCACCGTGGCCGTGGCCTGGGGCTACCTGGGTCCGGGTGAGTCGCCAGCCGACTGGAACGCCGACCATCTTGCCGATTCTCCGCAGGCGCTCTTGAACTGGCTGCAACTGGCCTAAACTCGGGGCCATGGGACCGACCTGGCTTCGACGTGGGTGCGGAGTCGGCGCGGGGCATGCCGAGCACCAGTTCGCTCGTAAATCCACTGGAAACAAGTAACTGCGAACGACGAACGTTTCGCCCTCGCCGCTTAACACCGGTGAGCCTCGCACCAGTCTGCCGATGGGCTGGGCGGCGGGCCGCAAGGCCTGACGCAGCGGGGTCATTCACATCGGATCGGCCCTCGCCGCGTCATTCGGCAGGGGCTCAGATCCAAGTGACTCGGGGCTTCGGTAGCGTGCTGCTGCGCGACCGCGGCTCCTAAACTCAAATCAGACAGCTACGCATGTAGAACCGTCCGGCGATGGCTTGCGGACGGGGGTTCGATTCCCCCCGGTTCCACCATTCAACCGCTGCCAGTGCCCCGTGGCACGGGGCTGTCGTTTTCGTCGACCGACTCGCCACGATGGACCGCGACACCTGGCAGCGCCTGTCCCGCCACCTCGACGAGGCGTTGGCCTTGTCGGGCGCGGACCGCGAGGCGTGGCTGGCCCGGCTGGATCGCGACGATCCCGATCTGGCGCCGCGCGTTCGTGCCGCGGTGCTCGACGTCACCGGCACCGCCGTGCCCGCGAGTGCACCGCCCCAGGCGCTGGCGGCCTTTGGGCGTGCGCTGGCGCCCGCGCTGACATCGGACCCTGACGACGATCCGCTGGCCCCGGGCCAGCGGCTGGGCGCCTGGGAACTGATCGACCGCATCGGCCAGGGCGGCATGGGCCAGGTGTGGCGCGCGCGCCGTGCCGATGGCCTGTACGAGGCCGAGGCCGCCATCAAGCTGCTGCGCAGCGACCTGATGACGCCGGGCATGGCCGCGCGCTTTGCGCAGGAGCGGGCCGTGCTGGCGCGGCTGGAGCACCCGCTGATCGCACGGCTGCTCGACGCCGGCGTGGCCCAGGGCCAGGCCTTCCTGGTGCTGGAACTGGTGCGCGGCCAGCCGATGTCGACCTGGGTGCGCGAGCGCGTGCCCACCGTGGCCGACCGCGTGCGCCTGCTGCGCCAGGTGGCCGAGGCCGTGGAGCACGCGCATGGCCGGCTGATCGTGCACCGCGACCTGAAGCCCGGCAACGTGCTGGTCGACGAACAGGGCCGGCCGCGGCTGCTGGACTTCGGCATCGCCGCGCTCATCGACGCCGAAGACGGGCAGGGCGGCAACGGAGACCTCACGCGCCTGACCGGCCGCGGCCTGACCCTGGCCTACGCCGCGCCCGAGCAGGTGACCGGCGGCGCGGTGGGCGTGGCCACCGACGTGTTCTCGCTGGGCGTGATGCTGTACGAACTGCTCGGCGGCCGCCGCCCCTTCGGCCACGCGGGCCTGGCGCGCGTGGCCGCCGAGCATGCCCTGCTGCACACCGAGGCGCCGGGGCTGCGTGAGCTCTCGCGCACGCCGGGCCCGACCGCGGTGGATGCCGAAGGCCCGGGCGTTCCCCGCGACCCCGCCAGCGCCTTCGGCGACCTGGAAGCCGTGGCCGCCAAGGCGCTGCGCAAGGACCCGGGCGAGCGCTACCGCAGCGTCAGCGAGCTGATGGCCGACCTCGATCGTTGGCTGTCGCACCGCCCGGTGAGCGTGAGGCGCGAGCACTGGCGGCACAACACGCGGCTGTGGCTGCGCCGGCACCGGCTGCTGGCGGTGTCGGTGGGCGGCGTGGGGGTGGCGCTGAGCCTGGGCCTGGCGGCGGCCACCTGGCAGTGGCAGCGCGCCGAGCGCTCGGCGCGCGAATCGGCCCTGGCCACCGACTACCTGGGCTCGGTGCTGGCCTCGGCCAGCCCCGACCGGCACGGCGGCCAATGGCCCACGGTGCTCGAGGTGCTCGAGGCCGGCCTGAAGGAACTGCCCGAGCGCACGCGCGACGAGCCCGGCCTGCGCGTGCGACTGATGGGCGTGATGGCCGACACCTACATCGCGCTTGACCGCTTCGATCGCGCCCTCCCGCTGCTGCGCCAGTGGTACGAGGCGGCCGAACGCCTGCACGGCCCGCAGTCGCCCCAGGCGCTGAAGGCGCGGCTGATGCGGGGCCGCGCCCACCAGGTTCTGCAGGACAACGACGATGCGCTGGCCATGCTGGAGCCGCTGCGCGAAACGCTGCCGCGCGCCTTCGGGCCGCATTCGCCCGAGGCGCTGCAGATGCACAAGTCGCTGGCTGCGGCCTACATGCACAGCGGGCGCTTCGAGCCGGCCGAGCGCGAGCTGCAGGCCGCGCGCGCGTTGGTGCAGCAGGCCCCGGTGGACCGGGCGCTGGAAGAGGCGGCCGCGATCAACAACCTGCAGGTGCTGCGCTTCAGGCAGGGCCGGCTGCAGGAGTCGCTGGACCTGCTGCGCAGCACCGAGCCTTTCTGGTCCAGCCCCGACCCGCGGCATGCGCGCACCATCATCAACCTGCGGCGCAACCTGATCGACACCGAGATCGACATCAGCCAGTACCGCGACATCGAGCCCCGCAGCCGCGCGCTGCAGGCCGACATGGACCGGCTGTTCGGCCCGGGCAGCGAGGTCTCTCTGCTGCAGTCGCGCGTGCTGGCTCGCTACCTCGGCCACACCGGCCAGTACCGCCGCTCGGTCGACGAGTACCAGGCCATGCTCGAGCGCGCCCGCAAGGCCGGCATCGCCGGCACCACGCTGCTGCGCGCGCGCGCCGACACGCTGCTGATGCGGGCCCGCGCCGGCGAGGACCGCGCCACCGTGATGGCCGAGGCCCGCGCGCTGCAGCGCGAGATCGAAGCCCAGCCGGCCCCGCGCCCCTCCACCGCCTTCGACGCCGTGATGGCCCTGGCCGAGCTGGGCCTGCTCTACGACGACGAGGCCTTTGCCTCGGCCATGCGCCAGCTGCACCAGCCGCTGCGCGAAGGCACGCACACGGCCAGCCGCTGGGACCGCATCGAAGGCCAGTTCGCGCGGCTTCGCGGCGACCTGGCCACCAGCCGCGAGCGGCTGGCGCGGCGCGTGGCCTTCCTGGGCACCGAGCTCGAGAAGCGCACCATGCGCATGTGGTCGGCGCAGACCGACCTGGCCTACACCCTGGTGCTGGCCGGTGACCCCGGCGCCGCTGCGGCCGTGGCGCGCGCGCGTGCCGTGCGCCCGCCCGACATGCCGCCGGGCCAGCCGCTGGACGCCATTGCCCATTGGCTGGAAGCCCGGCTGGCCGCCGGCAACGACGACGCCCCGGCGATGCGCGCCGCGCGCCAGGCGGTGCTGCAGGTCCAGGGCCGCGACCGCGTGCCGGCGCGCGCGCTGGGCCTGGGCTCGATGGGCGGGGCGGTCTTCTAGAACCCGAACAGCGTGGCGGCGATGCGCCGCAGCTGGATCTCGTCGGCGCCTTCGGTGATGCGGTAGCGCC
Source organism: Rubrivivax sp. (assembly GCA_016790225.1). The sequence goes on along the minus strand of JAEUOZ010000060.1, from coordinate 20 downwards.
GGTGGTGGCGGTAGATGTGC
>JAEUOZ010000054.1 GCA_016790225.1 Rubrivivax sp. | reverse complement strand
CTTGCCGTTGCTGCCAACGGTTTTGCCCTCCATCTCGTTGAGAGTGAAATAGCGCAGCACCCCTTCCTCCATGTTGTCCCAGCCGGTGGTATGGCTGCCGACGAAGCTGGGGGTGTGGGCGAAGGGAATCGGAAAGTCCATCGGCACCCGGCCGTCCTTGCGTGCGTTGGTGATGAACGCATTGAGGTCGTCGCCGATCACCTCCGCCATGCAGGTGGTGGATACCGCCATCATTTCCGGCTGGTAGAGCTTCAGCGAGTTTTCCAAACCCTCGAACATGTTTTTCTGCCCGCCGAACACCGCCGCGTCCTCGGTCATCGAGTCGGAGACGGTGGCGATCGGTTCCCGAAAATGCCGGTTGAAATAAGTGCGGAAATAGGCGACGCAGCCCTGCGAGCCGTGGACGTAAGGCAGGGTTTTGTAATAACCCAACGCGCACAACACCGCGCCCAGCGGCTGACAGGCTTTCGCAGGATTGATGGTCAGAGCTTCGCGCTGGAAATTGAGCTGTTTGTATTCTTCCGTCGTGGTCCACTGGAACACTTCTTCCAGCTTTTCCTTGGGCGCTCTTTCCTCGAAAACGTTTTTGCGGGCGAAAGCCTGTTGGTATGGATCTTCATTAAACAACGGATAACCAGGTTTAATGGCGTCGGCGTCTTGCATGACTAGTTCCTCTTCCGGGTCGTTCGATCCGGGCATAACTCAGGGATGGGCACTGGGCCGCGGCCGAATACACTGGCCGGTGAGTTGGATCAGACGTTTCGCGCTAGCTAATCCAACCCACGGCAGCTCATATTCAGGCGACCGCTTGCAAGGCTTCGGCGCTGGCGCTCTTCTGCTGCCACGGCGCTTTCAGCTTGTTCCAGCAGGGGTTGTTAATGGTCATATCCATATCGCGGGCGAAGATAGCGAAGCCGTCGTAGCCGTGATAGGGACCGGAATAATCCCAGGAGTGCATCTGCCGGAAGGGGATGCCCATCTTGTGGAACACATACTTCTCCTTGATTCCGGAGCCGATCAGATCGGGCTTCAGCCGCTCGACGAAGGATTCCAGCTCGAAGCTGGTGGCGTCGTCGTAAATCAACGCGCCCTCCTGCAATTCCTTGAAGGTGCGGTCGTAGTCGTCGTTGTGGGCGAACTCGTAGCCAGCACCGATCACTTCCATGCCGAGATCTTCATACGCACCGATGATGTGGCGGGGACGCAGACCGCCAACGAACAACAACACCCGCTTGCCTTCCAACCGAGGCCGGTACTTGGCAATGATGGCGTCCATGGCTGGCTGATACTTGGCGATGACCCGCTCGGCGTTTTCCTTGATGGTGTCGTCGAAGAACGCGGCGATTTTGCGCAGGCTTTCGGCGATCTTGGTCGGGCCGAAGAAATTGTATTCCATCCACGGCATGCCGTATTTCTCTTCCATGTGCCGGCTGATGTAGTTCATCGAGCGGTAGCAATGCAGCACGTTGAGCTTGGCCTTGGGCGTGTTCTCCAGCTCGGCCAGGGTGCCGTCACCGGACCACTGCGCGATGACGCGCAGGCCGATCTCTTCCAGCAGGATCCGGCTGCTCCAGGCGTCGCCGCCGATGTTGTAGTCGCCGATGATGGCCACGTCGTAGGGCGTGGAGACGAACTCGTGCTCCTTCTTGGTCTTGCCTTCGAAGACCCAGTCACGGATGGCGTCGTTGGCCAGGTGGTGGCCCAGCGACTGGCTCACGCCGCGGAAGCCTTCGCAGCGCACCGGCACGATCGTGTGGTTGTCGTACTGCGCGCTCTTCTTCTTGCTCACGGCCTCGATGTCGTCACCGATCAGGCCGATGGGGCATTCGCTCTGGATGCTGATGCCCTTGTTCAGCGGGAACAGCTCCTGGATCTCGTCGATGATCTTGTCGAGCTTCTTGTCGCCGCCGAAGACGATGTCCTTTTCCTGGAAATCGCTGGTGAACTGCATGGTCACGAAGCTGTCCACACCGGTCACCCCGATGTAGTAGTTGCGACGCGAAGACCAGCTGTACTGGCCGCAGCCCACGGGGCCGTGGCTGATGTGCACCATGTCCTTGATCGGGCCCCAGACCACGCCCTTGCTGCCCGCATAGGCGCAGCCACGGATGGTCATCACGCCCGGCAGGCTCTTGATGTTGCTCTTGACGCCGCAGTCGGGCTTGCCTTCTTCGAAGGTGTTGATGTGCTTGGCCCGGCGCTTGGCCATCTTCTCGGGATAGGCCTTCAAGACCTCGTCGATCAAGGCCTTGTTGGCGGCCTTGCGCTCTTCAACCGTCATGCTCATGATGTGCTCCGTCAGGTGTGATTCGGGGCGGCCAGGGCTCCGCCAGAGCCCCGGCCGGTTGGGGCTGCTGGCCGCCTAATTGCTGAATGGACTTGAAGCCTTGGCTTCAGGCCGCCATGGTCTTGCCGACCTGGCTCTCGTCGATGGCCTGCATGATCCCGTGCTCCATCAGCAGGTCTTCCAGCTCGTCCATCGTGATGGGCGTCGGGATCACGCCGTTGCCGGCGTTGGCGTGCACCTTCTGCGCCAGCTGGCGGTACTGGTCAGCCTGGGCCGACTCGGGCGCGTACTCGATGACCGTCATGCGGCGCAGTTCGGCGTGCTGCACGATGTTGTCGCGCGGCACGAAGTGGATCAGCTTGGTGCCCAGCTTCTTGGCCAGGCTGTCGGCCAGTTCCAGCTCCTTGTCGGTCTTGCGCTCGTTGCAGACCAGGCCGCCCAGACGCACGCCGCCGCTGTTGGCGTACTTCAGGATGCCCTTGGAGATGTTGTTGGCCGCGTACATGGCCATCATCTCGCCGGACATGACGATGTAGATTTCCTGCGCCTTGTTCTCGCGGATGGGCATCGCGAAGCCGCCGCAGACCACGTCGCCCAGCACGTCGTAGGAGACATAGTCGACGCCTTCATAGGCACCGTTCTCTTCCAGGAAGTTGATCGAGGTGATCACGCCGCGGCCGGCGCAGCCGACGCCCGGCTCCGGACCACCGGACTCCACGCAACGGATGTCGCGGAAGCCGATCTTCATGACGTCCTCGATCTCGAGGTCCTCCACCGAGCCGGCTTCGGCGGCCAGCGAGAGGATGGTGTCCTGTGCCTTGGCGTGCAGGATCAGACGGGTGGAGTCAGCCTTGGGGTCGCAACCGACGATCAGGATCTTCTGACCCATCTCGGCCAGCGCAGCCAGCGTGTTCTGGGAGGTGGTGGACTTGCCGATACCGCCCTTGCCGTAGAAGGCGATCTGCCGAAGTTTGGCCATGATGTGATTCCTTTGCAGTGAATGAGAAGTTGACGAGACGAATACAAGGTCGTCGCGTTTCTCATGCAAGCCTTCGGTGCCTGGTTGGGTCTTCTTATGAGGTCCCGTAGAGCCCGACATGGGGTCCGCGCAGCCTCTTCTTCGCAATGCGCGTGCCAGCCCCATCGGTCTCCGCAAGTGCTTGTTTTTTCACGCTTTTTCAGTTTTGGCGGGCTGTGTCGAGATGAACAGGCCAATGTGCGGAACCCGACAAACCCCGGGCTGCGAATGTCGCAAGACACGCCCAGCGGGCCGCCGGGCAGGCCTGCGGCGGGGTTTTGTGCCTGGTACGCCCGTTGCTTGATGAAAGGCACCATGACACGCACGCCCTTGCCGATTGCCGTCACAGCTAACCCGCATTTCCACCGGCTGGGTGGGCGGCCTGCCATCGAGCGCCTGGTGCAGGCCTTCTATCGCGCGATGGAGACACGGCCGGAAGCGCGCAGCATCCGCGCGATGCACGCACCCGATCTCGAAGAGACGCGCCGGGTGTTGATCAACTACCTGTGCGAGTGGACCGGCGGCCCCAAGGCCTATACCGAGGAGCGTGGCACACCCATGCTGCGCCGGCGCCACCAGCCCTTCAACATCGATCAGGCGGCGCGCGATGCCTGGATGAACTGCATGCGCCAGGCGCTGGAAGAGACCGGCGTCGAGCCCGCGCTGCGGGCCGAGCTGGACGCTGCCTTCTACAAGCTGGCCGAGTTCCTGCGCAACATCGAGTCCCATGGTGCCGTGCGGGAGCACCCCGGTCGCCCCCGCGAGACAGCGCCTGGCCAGACAGCCGCCGCGCACGCCTCTTCACCCCAGAACCCCACCGACGCCCAACCAAGGAGCTGATGATGACTCTCTCGATCACCCAAACCGCACTCGGCCGTCTCGATGCCGAAGGCAGGCTGCTCAACAGCGTGCTCAAGGCACCCACCAAGAAGGCCGGCCGCTTCGGCTTCCGCGGCGACATTGCGCTGAAGTTTCCGGCCAAGCTGGCGGACGAGGCGCGTCCGCCGGAGATCAGCAGCGACCAGGTGATCGCCGTCGCGCACGAAGGCGAAACCCAGATCGCCTTCCTGGCCGGCTTCCTGCTGAGCTTCGAGTACATCAAGCTGCTGGCCGAGGTGCTCGGCGACACGCTCTCGCCCACGGGCAAGTACTTCCTGTTCGTCGACAACATCGACATCAGCAAGAAGTACCAGGTGGAGTTCGGCGGCGCCACCTTCTATGTGCTGCCCATCGACGAATCCACTGTCTACAACGAGCTGCTGGCGCTGCTGTACATCGACAAGACCGAACTGAAGAAGCTGGACACCGCCGGCAAGACCGATGCCGTGGCCGACAAGGCGCTGGCCTTCAAGGACAGCTTCGAGAAGATCAGCTACGAAGACGGCCTGAAGTCCATGGGCCCGATCCGCAACATCTACGAGAACCGCCCGGTGTGACGTGTCGGCCGCTGCTGCCAGCGATCATCCCAGCCGCTGGTACACGACCAATCTGGTCGGTGTACCGGCCGGCGTGCTCGGCAGCACGGCCTTCAACGATCATCCTCAAGCGCTGCACATTGCCGGCGCCCGCGAGTGCAACCATGGCCTCTTTGCCCTGCTGGACCGCTGCTCGCAGCCGGAACAGGCGCGCGGCGTCTTCGAGCACTACATGGCCATGGCTTTCGGCCTGACCCCGCCGGAGTCCGGCCCGCGTGAGGCCGCGGCCGCCAGCGCCGAAGCCGCCGCACGCCTGCCGGCCGAACAGCGGCGATGGCGCACCAGCTATCTGAAGCTGCTGCAAGGCTGGGGGCTGGACGCCAACGGACCGGCCGGTGCCGTGCTCAAGGGCTGGGTCGAGAGCCGTTTCGGCCTCACGCCCAGCTACCACGCCGCACCGCTGCAGCGCTTTCCGTCCGAAGCCTGGACGCGCTATCTCGAACAGAAGTGCGCGAGCCGCTATCACAACAACAGCATCCATCAGCAACTGGACCTGCTCTACGAGTTCTGCCAGTGGATGCTGCGCCGCTTCACCAGCCTCGCCGAGGCGCTGTGTGGGCGTGCGCAAGCCACGGCCGCGGGCGCCGCGCAGGCTCTTGACCGGGCCACGCACGCGGTGCTCTACCGCGGCAGTCACGATTGCGAGCAGCAGCGGGTCTCGGGTTCCCTGCGCGAACGCCGCGCCGTGATCCACCTGAACAACCTCGTGTCCTTCACGCCGGAGCGTGAAACCGCCGGCTGCTTCGGCGACTGGGTGATGACCGCGAGGGTGCCGCTGGTCAAGCTGCTGCTGGTGCCGGGCTTGCTGAATACGGCTTCGCTGCAAGGCGAATCGGAAGTCCTGGCCCTGGGTGGTGACTATCAGGTGGAGCTCAGCTATGGCCCCTGACGCCGCCGCACTGAACGAGGCCCGCATCGCACCCGAAGGCATGCTGCGGCTGCTGGATCGCGCGCTGGGTGCCTACCTGGGTCTGGCGCTGGGTGACGCGCTGGGCGCGACGGTCGAGTTCATGACGGCGCGCGAGATCCGTCACCGACTGGCGCGCGAAGGCGGCGTGCACCGGCAAATGGTGGGCGGTGGCTGGTTGCGGCTCAAGCCTGGCCAGGTGACCGACGACACGACCATGAGCCTGGCCCTGGGTGAGGCACTCCTCCAGGGCAGCCGTGAAGGTCGGCCGTTTGATACCCACCTGATCGCCGATGCCTACGTGGCCTGGCTTCGCGGCAAGCCGGTCGATTGCGGCCACACCTGCCGACGCGGCATCCAGCGCTACATGCGCGAAGGCAGCGTCGCAGGCCCGCCGCAAGCGGGCGATGGCGGCAACGGCGCGCTGATGCGCAACCTGCCCGCGGTGCTCGCCACCTTGGGCGACGAGGCGCTGTTCGAGCGTGTCTCGCTCGCGCAGTCCCATGTCACCCACCACCATCCGCTGTCCGATGCCGCGGTACTGGGCATCGGCGATCTTTTGCGCCTGCTGCTGGGCGGCGCTCAGCCGGACGAGGTGCAGGCGGCCATCACCGGCTTTGTCGAGTCCTGGCCCGCCTTCCGCTTCCAGCCCTACCCCGGTCGCGCCAGCGGCTACGTGGTGGACACCGTGCAGACGGTGCTGGCGGCCTTCAGTGCGCACGCCGATGCCGAAGAAGCCATCGTCTGGGCCGTCAACCAGGGCGACGACGCGGACACCACCGGCGCACTCACCGGCATGCTGGCCGGCGCACGCTGCGGTGCCAGCCGCCTGCCGGCGCGCTGGCTCGAGCGCCTGGATCGCCGCGTGCGACAGCAGATCACAGACCAGACCAGTGCGCTGCTGGCGCTGGCGCTGGACCCAACCGCCTGAAACCGGAGAGATTGCCATGCCCCTTTACGACTACCGTTGCACCGCCTGCGACTCCAGCTTCGAGCTGCTGGTACGTTCCAGCAGCACGCCCGCCTGTCCTCAGTGCAACGGGACTCAGCTGGAACGTCTGGTGTCACTCACCGCCGCTGCCGGCAAGAGCCAGGCACTGATCGCCGGGGCGCGCGCAGCAGCCTCCAAGGAAGGGCACTTCTCGAACTACTCCAAGGCCGAACGCCGCAAGCTGGGCGTTCGCTGAGCGCCGGCGCGGCCTTAGAGACCCCACTCGAAGAGCGTCGGCTGGCGGCGCTTGAGGTCGCCCAGCAACTGCATCGTCTGGGGCACGAGCCCCTGGATCGCATACCAGATCTCTTCGCGCCGGGGCTGCACGCCCTGGCGCAGCTTGGTGTGCAGTGCCGCCCAGCCATCCCAATCGACTTGCATCAGCTTCTGGTGCAACAGGGGCGTCACATTGCCCAGCGTGTGCGCCATGATCAGCAGCTGCGCTTCCACGGCCCGCAGTGTGAGCGAACTGGCAAACAGCTCGGCCTCGTCCTGCATCTCGCGCGTGAGCGTGAGCACCGCCTGCCCGGTCTCGGTGACGATGCTGTAGAGAGAACGGTGGTACATGCTCAGGCGGAAACTGCGCTGCTGCCCACCAGCTGGCTGGCCACTTCCGCCAACGGCGCCGCGATGCGCGTGATGCCCACTTCCTCGAAGAAGCGCTGCTCCATGCGCGTCGGCTCTTCCGGCATCACCGCGAAGTGCGGGCCGCCGCTGCGCTTGAGGATCTGGCGCGCAAAGGCGCGCGGCAGCTGGTCATTGAAGCGGCAGCCGAAGAAGACAAAACCCAGTGCCGAACGGCGTTGCTGCACGAGTGCCGGAATGGGCGTCTGGATGTCGATTTCCGTCAGCACCTCGACGAAGTCGCTGTCGGAGATCAGGTAGTTGCCCGCCGGTGCGTGCCCGCCCCAGGGCTTGTAGAGCAAGGTGGCGGGGGCGCCCGGATCCGGCAGCGGGCTGCCATCCGCCGTGTACCAGCCGAGCCAGGTGCCGAAGTGCTCGCTCTGGCTGAGGCCTTGCACCTCTGCCCAGTCGGCCGGCTGACGGCGCTCCGCCAGCGTCTGGCGCATCACATCGTCATACCAGACGTCCACGATCAGCGGCGCCGGCAAGGCGGCCAGCCAGTGGTGGAAGGCCGAAGGCTCGGGGACCGTAGCGTAGGCCTCGTTCATCGCCTTGACCAGGGTCTTGCGGTGCTTGAAGTTTTCGATGAACTGGGCCGCCGCCGTGAGGCGGTTGCGGATCTTGCCGGGCACCGAGACCTTGGCCGTCAGCACTGCGGCCAGCGCCAGCGGATCGGCTGGCGGCACGCTGCCGCTGCACAGGCTGAGCAGGCCAGGGCCGAGATACGGGGCGAGCGTCCCGGCGGTCAGGCCGCTGATCACGGAAGGGGGCATTGCTTGAAGAGTCGACGTGCTCATGACGTTCCCGTAGGCTGTGGTTTCTGGCTTGACGAAGTGAAGCTGCTTGTCGGGCGGGGGTCGGGCGATGGCCAGCGGGTCGCGGGATCAGTAGATCGCCGCGCCCGCGCCGACGTTGGTGGACGAGTCCTTCAGGGTCTTGACGACAAACTTCACCTGCTGCGCGGTGACGTGCGCGTGGAAGGGCAGCGCGAGCGCGCGGTCCGCGATGCGCTCGGTCAGCGGCAGCTGGCCGCGCTGCGCGCCCCGCTGCTGGTAGAAGAACTGCTGGTGCAGGGGCTGGCAGTAGCGCACGGTCTCGATACCCGAGGACGCCATGTCCTCGACGATCTGATCGCAGGCGCTGGCCGTGAAGCGCTTGCCCAGATGCACGAGGTAGAGCATCCAGTGCACGGCGTCCACGCCCGGTGCCACATAGGGCGGCTTGATGCCTTCGAAGCTCTGCATCTCTTCGCGGTACCAGGCCTCCACCTGCAGGCGGCGCTCCAGCAGCTGCGGCAGACGCACGAGTTGAGCCGCACCCAGTGCCGCCACCAGCTCGCTGATGCCGGCCTGCAGCGGCACGCGCGAGCCCACGCTCACCGAGCGGCGTTGCGCCGGGTCGCGCTGGCGCAGCAGGCGCAGTTCACCCGCCAGGGCTTCGTCGTCAGTCACGATCATCCCGCCCTCGCCACAGCACAGCAGCGAGGGCGAAGAGAAGTCGAAGACCGCCGCATCGCCGAAGCTGCCCACCAGGCGCCCGTCGCGCCGCGAGGCCAGCGCCTCGCTGCTGTCCTCGATCAGCGGCAGGGCATGCTTCTGGGCCAGCGCGCGCCAGGCTGCCATGTCGGCCGGGTGGCCGTTGACGTGTGTGACGATCAGGGCCCGCGTGGCCGGCGTGATCAGGGCCTGCGAGCGAGCAGCGTCCAGACAGCCCGACCAGTAGTCGATTTCGCCGAAGATGGGCTCCGCACCCGCCAGCGCCACCGCGTGGGAGATCTGATGCCAGCTGTAGGAAGGGCACAGCACCTGCGCCCCAGGCCCGATGCCATGGGCCCGCAGCAGCATCAGCAGGCCCAGCGTGCCGCTGGATACGCTGATGGCATGGGCACGACCCACGTGCTGCGCAAAGCGCTCCTCGAACTGCAGCACCATGGCGCCGGCGCTCAGGCTGGGCTGGCGCAGCGCGGCGCCCACCAGCGCCTGCTCCACCTCACCCAGGTCGGCCTGCGCCAGGCTCAGGCCGTCTTCGGGCAGCCACAGCTCTTCGTCGGATTCGCCCTGGGCTTCGACATCCGCAGACGGCATGGGCAACACGGCCTCGGGCGGCAACCCGGGCAGACCTTCGACAGGGGCGTTCATGGCGGACTCCGACATCGGATGTGCTGTTCAGGTGGATCGTTGGCCTGTGGGCTCTGTCGCTGGACTGCAGGACGGCTGGAGCCCTCGATCGCTCAATCGCCCGAAATGCGCCGCGCTTCCACCGTGATGGGCAGCGAGGTGCCTTCGGCCATCTCGGGCAGCGCCAGCTGCCAGCCATTGCCCAGCGTGACGGTGCCGCCCCACAGACCTGGCAGCTCCTGCGCGACGATGGGTTCCTCCAGGTCCTTCTTGGGGACGTAGGCCGACAGCGCGCCGGTCGAGGTCTTGCGGATCATGACTTTCATCAGGTGTTCTCCAGAACGGGTTGATCGTCGAGCAGGTGCTGAACCGAGCGCACGATGGCGCCCAGCGCCTGGTCCAGCTGCGGGTCCGTCGTGTTGCGGCCAAGCGAGAAGCGGATGCCGCAGCGCGCCAGCCGCGGCGCCATGCCCATCGCCAGCAGCACGTGGGAGGGGTCCGTACCGCCAGCCCCGCAGGCGGCACCGGATGAGGCCAGCACCCCGGCGCGCTCCAGCCGGCTGAGCACGGGCTCGGCATCCAGTTCATCGAACATCAGGCAGCTGGTGTTGACCAGGCGCGGCGCGCCCGCACCCAGCAGGCGCGCCTTCGGCAGGGCCTGCAGCAGCCCCTGCTCCAGCCGCTGACGCAGGAGCGTCATGCGTGCCAGATCCTCCGCGAGCGAGGCCCGCAGCTCCAGACAGGCGACGCCGAACCCGGCGATGCCGGGCAGGTTCTCCGTGCCGCCCCGGCGACGACGCTCCTGCCGGCCCGGCATCAAGGCCGGAAGGTCCAGACCCTTGCGCACACGCAGGGCACCCACGCCCTTGGGTCCGTGCAGCTTGTGCGCCGCCACGCTCATCAGGTCAACATCCAGGGACTTGAAGTCCACCGCGTCCTTGCCGAGCCACTGGGTGGCATCCACATGCAGCCAGGCCCCGGCAGCACGGCACAGTGCCGCCATCTGCGCCACCGGCTGGATGACCCCGGTCTCGTTGTTGGCGCCCATCAGGCTGACCACGGCGGTCTCGGGGCCGATCAGGCTGCGGGCGTGCTCGAGATCGGCCTGCCCCTGCGAATCGACCGCGACGCGGCTGACGGCCACGCCTTGCGAACGCAGGCGATCGGCCAGGGCCTGCAGGCCGGGATGCTCGATGGCGGACAGCACCCACTGACCCCGACCCTGCGCACTTCGCGCCTGCAAGGCGCCCAGCACTGCCTGGTGGTTGGCCTCGGTCGCGCCGCTGGTGAAGACCAGTTCGGCAGGGCTGCAACCCAGGGTCTCGGCCACCGCGGCACGCGACTCGATCAGCACACGCCGCGCAGCCTGTCCCTGCGCGTGCATCGAGGAAGGGTTGCCCCAGTCCTGCTCCAGCACGCGCAGCATCTCGCGCACCACGCCCGGCGAAGGCGGCGTGGTCGCGTTGTGGTCCAGGTAGATGGGCGGCGGCGCGTTCATCGGGAGTCTCTCGGCCAAGGGCTGGCGGTCATGGCCAGAACACCCGATCCGGATCGAGGCACAGCAGCTTCAGCGCCTGCGCCAGCGGCAGCACGATCGCCGGTGTGGCCCAACGATCGTGTTCATGATCCCGGGCATGCAGAGCCCATCGGCCATCGGGCAAGGGGTTCAGCCAGGCGATCGCGATCTCGGCGCCGTCGGCGTGGATGCTGCGCGAGCAGTTGGGGCTGAAGATGGCCCAGCCCTCCCCTTCACGCTGCAGCCGCGGCTGCACATACTTGTAGCGCTCACGCTCCTGCAGGGCGCGGCGGATGCGCAGGGCATCCAGTGCCACGACCTTGCCCGCCGGCTCTGCGCCGGGGCGTCGCGGCGGCCCGCCGCGGCGGCGGGCGCGCAAGCGCTCGGCCGCGCTGGACAGGGGCCGCGCAGGCGTCATGACATCGCTTCCATGCGGCCCGGCACGGGGCCGAGGTCCTCGCCGTTGAGCGGCTGGATCTCTTCTTCCAGGCAACCCAGCACCACGAGGCCGAAGTCCACCATGTACAGCGGCACGTTGGCATCGGCATGGTGGCCGACCTGAACGATTTCCCCAGGCCCGCCCGCCGCGATCACGAGCAGGTCCTCCGGGATGTCCGCAAGGCTGCCGTCGTTGTAGAGATCCACCGTCGCGCGCACTTCGGTGCCCCAGCGGTAGCGTGGCAGGCGAGGTTCATTCATGGCGTTTCTCCTGGGGTGAAGGGTTGGGGTTGAAAGAGGCGGCGCTTTCGGGATGGCTCAGCGCAGCCGGGTGATGTCCTGGACCTTCTCGCCGAGCTTGTCGCGCAGCTGCTCGATCACTTCGGGCGGCAGCTTGTCCAGCGTGCACAGCTCCTTGGCGCGCATGCCGACCTGGTGTCCGCTGTCGACAAACTCGACGGCATAGATGTAGAACTGCTGAAGAAAGGTGCCGACGGAGCGCACGTAGCCGACATCGCCCCGGTTGACGAGCACGTCACCGATGGCCTTGCCGCAATAGGTGCCGTCATTGCGCACCACGCTGCGGCTGGCCACGCGCTCGCCGATGTCAAAGCGCGGCGGATCATTGATCTCGATGACATCGCTGTCGCGGGACACGTCACCCATGGTGCTTCTCCGAAGTGGCCCGCGCCACAGGCGCGAGCGATGGGGCATGCGGGCCGCGGGTCGTGGCAGCCGCGTCTTGCTCGGGCGCCGTCGCGCCGCGGCGCTCCGCCAAGGTGTGGGCGACGATCACGTCCTCGTCGCCATCCAGCAGGTGCAGCAGGGGCTCGGGCAGCCGGTTGGCCACGATGCGCCGCACATCGGGTGAAGGGTCGGCTGCCAGGCGCATCAGCGCGGGCATGCCCACTCGGCGCGCGACTTCGCGCCGGACTTCATCGTCACGGTCTTCGATCATCGAAGCCAGCAGCGCGGAGGGCAGCCGGCGGGCCACCATCGTGCGCACCTGGTAATCGGGGTCATCGCGCAGCGGCAGCAGTTCGCCTTCGGCCAGACGCATCGCCACGCGGATGCGCACCTCGCGGTGAGGATCCTGGCGCATGCGCAGCAGCCAGCGTTCCGGGATGCGCAGCGCCACCTGCAGGCGCACGGTCTCATCCGGATCGGTCAGCAGGCTGGGCAGCTGAAAGACATCCACCCAGCGTGCCGCGATCGCGCGCACCTCGAAGTACGCGTGCTTCAGGTGCTGGACGGCCAACTCGGGGTGGGTGCGAAAGAAGCGGTCGATGCGGCGCGCATAGGCATCCTGCATGCAGCTGCGACCCAACTCGCAGCCGCCGCTCTCGCGCAGCGCCTGGTGCTCGCAGCGCGTGCAGTCCACCGGCTCGCCGAGCCAGTCCAGCGTGGGGATGTCACCGCCCGCCGAGTCTTCCGGCACCGTGAGGGAAGGCGGGCGGGTGTTCATGGCCGTTGGATGTCCGAGGCAGGCGCCGGCGCGGCTCAAGTCGGCGACGCCGGTGCATCGAGCCCCTGGCGCGCGCGAACCCAGGCCGCAGCCCCGGTGACGGTGGGCGGGCCATCGATCTCCGCGGGCTCGCCGACCAGGGCGCGCACACGAACGGCTTCCAGCACCGAGCCGCCGACGTGGTCCTGCGGATCCAGTTTGGACAGCAGGGCCAGCGCATCGCGCGCCTCGCCGGCGTCGTCCAGCCGCAAGCTCAGATAGGCGTAGCCCTTGAGCAGGAACAGGTAGAAGCGCGAGCGCGAATCCGTGCGGGCATCCGGCAGCGGGAAAGGCTTTACCTCGCGCCACACGGGCGGCAGGTCCAGCGCCTGGGCTGCCACCACCAGCGCACGCCGGGCCACGTCGCGCGCAGCCGCCAGCCGGTGCCCGAAGAAGTGGTGGCGGTACAGCGCGATCAGCACCGCAGGGTGCTGCGGCGCCAGCGCCTGGGCGCGCATCAGGGCCGCCATGGCGCGGGACGCATCGGCTGTGCGCCAGGCACCGGCTTCGGCCAGTGCGGCTTCGGCTGCGGGGGGCAAGCCCCGGCCCAGCACCGCATCGTCGAATCCGTCGTTGGCGGCCATGGCTGGGTCTGCTGATGTGATGTATCAGCTCTTGACCATGCGCCGCAGCGAACTCAGTGCCACCGCGGCTTCAGCCGGCGCCGTGGCAGGCGCAGCGTCACCGCTGCTGCTGCAGGCGCAGGCGGCGGCCTTGGGATCGGTGATCACCAGACCGCTCTTGGTCGGCGTATCCGCAAAGTCGATGCTCACACCCTGCAGCAGCAGGCGGCTTTCGGCCGGCAGGAACATGCGCAGGGACGGCGCTGCCAGCACCTCGGCGTCGCCGCCGCGGGGAGCCGCCTCGACCGTGAATTCGCTGCTGTAGCCCGAGCAACCACCGGGGCTCACGCTCAGGCGAAAACCACCGGCCGGGTGCTCCGAGAAGCGAACCATGCGACGGATGAACTTCTCGGCCGCGGGCGTGAGGGTGAAATCGGGCTGGATGGGCATGATGGATCAGACTTTCTTGATGCAGCCGTCGACCGGGCAGACCGACACGCACTGGGGTACATCGAACTGGCCTTCGCACTCGGTGCACTTGGCGGGATCGATGATGAAGGTGCCGCCCTTTTCGCGGATGGCGACGTTGGGGCACTCGGGCTCGCAGGCCGAGCAGCCGGTGCACTGGGACGCGATGATCTTGTAGGCCATGGTGATCTCCTGTTGAGGTTGACGGAGGTGAAAAGTCAGGCGGCAGCTTCCTGGCCGCCGGCGAAGGCGCCTTGCCGGATGCGGGCATCGCCGCGCGGCTGATGCGTGATCTCGCCGCGCGCCACGCGCTGCCGGTAGCCGGCAAACCAGCCGAGCAGCGCTTTTTCGATGTACTCGTGAGCGAACTCTTCGACCGGCTCGATGCCGGCCGCGGCCAGCTCGTCGCGCGGGCAGGCGCCGATCTTGGACACCAGCACGGCGTGGCAGTCGTTGATGGCGTTGACGATGCTGGGCAGCTGCTCGTCTTCGCCGTATCCGCCCTGGCAGTACAGATCCACCCGGCGGTGACCGACGAAGGTGGTGGAGGCGCACACGGCGGCCGAGACAGAGTCCGGGCCGGCCGGCCGCGCAAACTTCACTTCGTAGATCTGGAATTCAGTGGCGTGGCCGAAGTGCTGGTTGACCTTGCCGTGCCCTTCGGTGGCCACGGCCACCAGCACGGTCATGTCCTCGCCCTGGGCGGTGGTGGCGTCCCACTGGTTGGCCAAGGCGTCCACCTTGGCCTGGTGCTGGGCCTGGCGCTCGGCCTCGACGCTCTCCTGGTAGGCGCGGCGCTTGTCCAGGTCGTACACGACCTCCATCTGCTCGATCTTGTCGAGCGTGAATTCGTCGCTGCGGTCTTCGCCCAGCAGGCCCACTGCATCGGCGCGGCACTGGCGGCAGTGGCGCATCAGGTTGGCGCCGCCGGCACAGGCGTCCTGCACGAGCTTCAGCTCCTGGGCGCTGGGGCCGCGCTGGCCGGTCAGGCCGAAGTGCGTGCCGTGCTCGGGCTCGCTGATCAGCGGCATGATGTTGTGCAGGAAGGCGCCGCGCTTCTTCACCTCGCGGTTCACCTCGATCAGGTGCTCGTCATTGATGCCGGGAATGAGCACCGAGTTGACCTTGGTGAGCACGCCGCGCGCGGTGAGCATCTCCAGGCCCTTCATCTGCTGTTCGTGCAGGATGCGCGCGGCCTCGATGCCGGTGACGCGGCGGTGATCCCAGAAGATCCAGGGGTAGATCTTGGCGCCGACCTCGGGATCGACCATGTTGATGGTGATCGTGACGTGGTCGATGTTGTACTTGCAGATCTCGTCCACGTACTCCGGCAGCGCCAGGCCATTGGTGCTGAGGCACAGCTTGATGTCGGGTGCCGTCTCGTGCAGCTGGCGGAAGGTGTCGAAGGTCTTCTTCGGGTTGGCCAGCGCGTCGCCCGGGCCGGCGATGCCGAGCACGGTCATCTGCGGGATTTCGCTGGCCACGGCCAGCACCTTCTTCACGGCCTGATCGGGCGTGAGCTTCTGGCTCACGACGCCAGGGCGGCTTTCGTTGCTGCAGTCGTACTTGCGGTTGCAGTAGTGGCACTGGATGTTGCAGGCCGGTGCCACCGCCACATGCATGCGGGCGTAGTGGTGGTGCGCCTCTTCGCTGTAGCAGGGATGGTTCTTGACCTTTTCCCAGATCTCGGCGGGCATGTCGTCCGGGCCGGCAGACGAGCCGCAGCTGGACTTGCCGGCGCCGCCGGTGGTGCCGCAGCCTGACGCTGCGGTTGAGTTGACAACCGGGCTCAGCGCGGGTTTGCCGCGCCGCAGATCGCCGATGGAGACAAACGCTTCGTTGCTCATGGTGCCCGCCAGAAAAGTGCTCGACGGGTTCTCTATTGCGAGAGCCGTGCCAGACCGCATTTCCTTTCAAATCAAGGACTTGCGCAGCCTGCCCCCGGGTGCGCGGGCTGTGCGGATGACGACAAAGCCGACAGCCGCCGTCGCGCCGTGGCGCGCGGCGCCACAAACAGGCTCGGCTTTCGGCGCTTTTCCGAGCGACCCATATGGTCATCACCGGCTACAACCTGCGAGTCCCGGCTGCAAGGCCGGGACGTGCAGGGAGCCCCGAGTGAACGCACCGCTTCAGACCCGCTGGATGGCACCACCCGCCGCGCCTTCTTCAGGCCCAGCGGCGTTGAGCCACGAGCTCGAGCGCTACCGTCTGATCTTCGACAACGCCGCCGCCGGTCTGGTCTTGCTGGACGAAGAGCGGCGCATCCTGGCTTGCAACCGGATGGCCGAACAGCTGCTGGGCGCGGCGGACTCGGGCAACAGCCTGCTGGGGCTCAGCAGCACATCGACCCACTGGCAGCTGCAGTCAGCCCACGGCGAGCCCCTGGCGGAAGCCGACAGCCCCGCGGCGGTCGCGCTGCGCACCGGACAAGCGGTACAAAGCACCGTGCTCAGCCTGCTGCGGGCCGACGGCGTGCGCCGCTGGCTGAGTGTGCACAGCGCACCGCTGCCTGGCGAAGGCGGCGCCTGCTGGGTGCTGTCCAGCTTCATCGACGTCACGGAGCGGATTGAAGGCGAGCGCCTGCTGGAAGAACGCTGGCAGCTGGCGCAGGCCACCATCGCCGGCAGCGGCGTCGGACTCTGGCGCGCGGATCTGCGCACGCAGGAGCTCTTCCTGGACGAACACGCGGCGCGGCTGATGGGAGTGTCCTTGTCGGCTTCGCCGCGCACGCAGATGCGCCTGTGGCTGCGCGGCATCCATCCGGACGATCGAGCCCAGGTCCTGCAGGCCGCCAGGCTGAAGATGCGGGCCCAGGCCGCGCCTGAGGTCACCGAGTACCGCAACCGGCGGGCGGACGACCAACTGCAGTGGCTGCGCGGCCGTTGCCACTTTGCCCCGGCCGGCAGCTTCGCGGCCAATCCCATGCTGCTGGGCACGGTGGAAGACATCACCGAACCCAAGCGCGCCGAGGAGCGTGCGCGCCACTCCGCGGCCTTGCTGGAGGCGCTTTTCGAGCAGGCGCCCATCGGCATCCAGCTGCTGGATCTGCGCCAGCAGAAAGTCGTGCGCAGCAACCCGGGCTTGAGCCGCATCACAGGCTATGCGGTGTCCGAGCTGACGAACAGCTCGCCCTCGCAGCGCGCCGTGGGCAATACCCAGCAGCAGCGTGCAGCCTGGCGCGCGGAGCTGCTGGAACAGGGACGTGCAGGCCCGCACGAGTTCGAGGTCCGCCACAAAGACGGACACGTGCTGAACCTCGTGATGAGCGGCGTGCGCGTGATCGGCCCCGACGGTGTGCCGTATGCCTGGGGCCTGGTCCAGGATGTGACGCTGCGCAAGCGGCTGGAAAACCAGTTGCGCGCAGCGGCCACGCGCGACAAGCTCACCGGCCTGCCGAACCGCGCCGCGATGCTCAGCCATCTGGATCAGCTGCTGGACCGTGCGCGCGCCGAACCCGGCTTCGGCTTCGCCGTGTTCTTTCTCGACTTCGATCGCTTCAAGCTCGTCAACGACACCTTGGGTCACGCGATGGGTGACGAGCTGCTGCGCAGCATCTCCGCGCGGCTCAATGCCCTGCTGCAGCGGGAGCGCAGCTGGATCGCGGCCCGCTTCGGCGGCGACGAATTTGTCATCGCCGCGGCCGGCCTGGCCGATGCCGCGTCGGCGCAGGCCAAGGCCGAGCAGCTGCTGCTGCAGCTGCTGCCGTCCCACACCATCAGCGGCCACGATCTGCAATCCAGCGCCAGCATCGGCATCAGCCTCTCGCACGCCGCGACGGCCGACAGCGAGACCCTGCTGCGCGAAGCCGACACCGCGATGTACGAGGCCAAGCGCCGCGGGCGTGCGCAGGTGGTGCTGTATGACGAGGACATGCACGCGCGGCTCAGCCGATCGGTGCAGATCGAGAGCGGCCTGCGGCACGCCATCGGCCGCGGCGAGCTGACGGTCGTCTACCAGCCGATCATCGATCTGGCCACAGGCCACCCGGCCAGCGCCGAAGCGCTGCTGCGCTGGAAACATCCCACGCTGGGTTCGATCTCGCCGGTCGAATTCATTCCGATCGCCGAAGAGTCCGGCCGCATCGTCGAGATCGGCGAATGGGTGCTGCGGGAAGCCTGTGCGCAATGGAAGCACTGGCAGACGAAGCACGCCGCCAACGCGCCGGCCACGATCAGCGTGAACCTCTCGCGCGTGCAGATGCTGCAGGGGCCGCGGTTGATCCACATGCTGATGGGCGTGCTGCGCGAGACCGGCCTGCCCGCGCAGGCGCTGCAGCTGGAGATCACCGAGCGCGAGGTGATGAGCGATCCGGCAAGCACGGCGCAGCTGGTCAAGCAGCTGCGAGACTGCGGTGTGAAGTTGGCCATGGACGACTTCGGCACCGGCAGCTCCTCTCTGGGCTGCCTGCGCGAATACCCCTTCGACACCATCAAGGTGGACAAATCCTTCATCGCCGACCTGTGCCGCGATCCCCAGGCCATGGCCGTGGCCCACGCCACCGTCTCGGTCATCGAGAACCTGGGCATGGCCAGCGTCGCCGAAGGCGTGGAGACCCCCGACGACCTGGCCGCACTGCAGGCACTGGGCTGCCGCTACGGACAAGGCTTCCTGTTCGGCCGGCCGATGCTGCCGCAGGCCTTCGGGTCGTGGCTGGACGAGCAGGCGCGCCCGGCATGAGGCCCCGGCGCCGCGACGCCGCTCAAACCCGTTCCAGCGCCACGGCGATGCCCTGGCCCACGCCGATGCACATGGTGCACAGCGCATAACGCCCCCCGCTGCGGTGCAGCTGGTTGACGGCCGCGATTGCCAGGCGCGCACCGCTGGCGCCCAGCGGATGACCCAGCGCAATCGCGCCCCCGTTGGGATTCACGCGGGCATCATCGTCGGCCAGCCCCAGATCGCGCAGCACCGCCAGCCCCTGGGCTGCAAAGGCTTCGTTCAGTTCGATCACGTCCAGCTGGTCCAGGCTGAGGCCGGTCAGCGCCAGCACCTTGCGCGTTGCCGGTGCCGGACCGATGCCCATCACGCGCGGCGCCACGCCTGCGGTGGCCATGCCCAGGATGCGTGCGCGCGGCGTCAGGCCGTGCCGGCGTGCGGCCGATCCGCTTGCCAGCAACAAGGCCGCAGCGCCATCGTTCACGCCGCTGGCATTGCCGGCGGTCACCGTGCCGTCGGGTCTGACCACACCTTTCAGTCGGGCCAAGGCATCCAGGCTGGTGTCGCGCGGGTGCTCGTCCTGATCCACTCTCAGGGGCTCGCCGCGCTTTTGCGCCAGCTCCACCGCCACGATCTCTTCGGCCAGGCGCCCGGCACGCTGCGCGGCCACGGCCAGCTGCTGCGAACGCAGTGCCATGCGATCCTGCGCCTCGCGCTCGATGCCGTATTCAGCGGCCACGTTCTCGGCCGTCTCCGGCATCGAGTCGACGCCGTAGCGCTGCTTCATCAGCGCATTGACAAATCGCCAGCCGATCGTGGTGTCCTGAACCATGCTGGCCCGGCTGAAGGCGGTCTCGGCCTTGGGCATGACAAAGGGCGCGCGGCTCATGCTCTCCACGCCCCCGGCGATCATCAGGCCGGCCTCGCCTGCGCGGATCGCCCGTGCGGCCGTGCCCAGAGCGTCCAGACCCGATCCACACAGCCGATTGACGGTGCTGCCCGGCACAGCCTGCGGCAGGCCGGCCAGCAGCAGGCTCATTCGGGCGACGTTGCGGTTGTCCTCGCCGGCCTGGTTGGCGCAGCCGAAGATCACGTCGTCGACGGCCTGCCAGTCCACCCCGGGGTGCCGCGCCATCAGCGCCTTCAGCGGCACGGCGCCCAGGTCATCGGCACGCACGCTGCTCAAGGCTCCGCCATAGCGGCCGAAAGGCGTGCGCACCCCATCGCAGATGTAGGCCTCCTCGCGCGTCCTGTCCGCGTGTTCGTCCCGGGAGGCGCCTGTCACGCCCATGACGGCTCTCCCAGAGGAAGCAATGGCACGCCGGTCAGCGCCTGCAGCGTTGCATGGTCCACACCGTCAGCCCTCTCGCGCACCTGCAGGCCATCTGGCGTGATGTCCAGTACCGCCAGATCGGTGTAGATGCGGCTGACGCAGGCCAGGCCCGTCAGCGGGTAGCTGCACTGGGGCACGATCTTGGGCTCGCCCGACTTGGTGGTGTGCTCCATCATCACCCAGGTGCTGCGTGCGCCGATCGCCAGATCCATCGCGCCACCTACGGCCGGAATGGCCTCTGGCGCACCGGTGTGCCAGTTGGCCAGATCGCCCGAGCCCGAAACCTGGAAGGCCCCGAGCACGCACACGTCCAGGTGGCCGCCCCGCATCATCGCGAAGCTGTCCGCATGGTGGAAGAACACGCCGCCCGGCAACAGTGTCACGGGCTGCTTGCCGGCGTTGATGAGGTCGTAGTCCTCTTCGCCCTCAGCGGGCGCCGGGCCCATGCCGATGACGCCGTTCTCGCTGTGCATCATGATCTCCCGGCCTGTTGGCAGGTGATTGGCCACCAGCGTGGGCATGCCGATGCCCAGGTTGACGACGGCACCGTCGAAGAGATCGCGCGCGACGCGCTGCGCCATCTCGTCCTTGCTCCACTTCTTCATGGTGTACTGCTTTCCGGAATGGGCCATGGGTGCCTCAGGCCGCACGGGAAGCGCCGGCACCGCCCTGCGCCTTGAAGCCGCCGGCCTGCGTGCGCTGGCGCGGCACGGCCACGATGCGCTGGACAAAGAGGCCGGGCGTGACCACCGCTTCGGGATCCAGGCTGCCCAGTCTCACCACCTCGTGCACGGTCGCCACGGTGATGCGCGCGGCGGTCGCCATGATGGGCCCGAAGTTGCGTGCGGTCATGCGGTAGGTCAGGTTGCCCCAGCGGTCGCCGCGTTCGGCCTTGATCAACGCGATGTCCGCATGGATAGGGCTCTCCAGCACATGGCCCTTGCCGTCGATCATCCGCGTCTCCTTGCCCTCGGCCAGCGGCGTGCCGTAACCCGTGGGCGTGAAGAAGCCGCCGATGCCGGCGCCGGCGGCGCGGATGCGTTCCGCCAGGTTGCCCTGCGGCACCAGTTCCAGCTCGATACGTCCCTCGCGATAGAGCCGGTCGAAGTGCCAGCTGTCCGCCTGGCGTGGGAAGCTGCAGATGATCTTGCGCACGCGGCCCGCAGCCAGCAGCGCGGCGAGGCCGCTGTCGCCATTGCCGGCGTTGTTGTTGACGATGGTCAGGTCGCGCGCCCCCTGCTCGATCAGCGCGTCGATCAGCTCGTTGGGCTGGCCCGCAGTGCCGAAGCCGCCGATCATCACGGTGGCGCCGTCAGGCACATCGGCCAGCGCGGCCTGCGGGCTGGAGACGATCTTGTCGATCATGCAGAAGGTCCTCCGGAGGGAAGCAGTGTTTCGCCTTGCGCGTTGCCGTCGGCCGCGGCCTGTGGCGCCAGCGGCCCCATGCCGCAGGCAAAGGGCCGGATCTCGACAGCACCGTAGACGCCGTCCAGGCTGTAGGGGTCTTCGTCGACGAAGCGGCGAACCGCCTCTGCAGACGCCGCCTCGACGACCAGCAGGCTGCCGTTCATCTGGCCGCCGTCATCCAGCGTCGGCCCTGCCAGGCGCACCACCACCGCGTGGCCTGCGGGGCTGCGCAGCCGCTGCCGGTGCTGCGGGCGTGCCTGCAGGCGCGCGGCCAGGGTGCCCGCGCGATCCGTGGCCCAGACGGCAAACAGCATCACAGCACCAGCCGGCGTTGCGTGGGAAACAGGCTCCAGCCCCACTTCTGCTGCGCATAGCCCCACAGGCCCTGCTTGAAGAACAGCGTCACGCCGATGGCCAGCAGCCCCAGGCCCAGCAGGTACCAGGTGCCGTAGTCGGCAAAGAACTTGTTGAGCAGGAAGAAGATCAGCGCGCCCACCAGCGGCCCTTCGATGCGGCCGATGCCGCCGATGATGACCATGAAGATCGCAAAGGCCGACCAGTTGACGCTGAACGCCGCATCCGGGCTGATGCGCAGGTTGCCCACGAAGTAGAGCGCTCCCGCCAGGCCGGCACCGAAGGCGGCCACGACATAAACGGCCAGCTTCATGCGCTGCACGCCGATGCCCTGGCTTTCGGCCGCCACCGGGTTGTCGCGGATGGCCAGCAGCGCGAGCCCCTGCTTGCTGCGCAGGAAGATGTAGACCAGGGCGATGCTGGCCACCACGCAGGCCAGCGCCATCCAGAACGTGACACTCTCCCGCGTGGCCTTCTCGATGCCGCGCAGCGCCGTGAGGCTGGTACCCGAGCCGCCGCCCACGATGCTCATGTTGGCAAAGCTCAGGCGAAAGACCTCGGCAATCACCCAGGTGCCGATGGCGAAGTAGCCGCCCTGCAGACGGAAGGCCACCCAGGACACCGGGACCGCCACCAGGCCCGCCACCACCGCCGCCAGCGGCACGGCCAGGAAAGGGTTGACGCCGGCCAGGTTGCCCATCATGAGCATCGCGTAGCCGCCCAGGCCGAAGAAGGCCTGCTGGCCGATCGACACCATGCCGCCGTAGCCGGCCAGCAGGTTCCACATCATCGCGAAGATGAAGTAGCAGGCGATCTCGACAAAGTCCCGCATCCAGCTCGACTCGGCCCAGAAAGGCATGCTGATGCCGATGGCCACCAGCGCCCCGCCCACCCCCAGCGCGGCGCGGCTGGCGCCGGTGGCGCGAATCACTTCAACCGTCATGGCAAACCCCTTGGCCGGCTCAGCCGCGTGTCTTGGGAAAGAGACCTTGCGGCCGGACGACCAGCACGGCCAGGAACATCAGGTGTCCGAACCAGATGCCCCAGCCGGGATCGATGCGAAAGCCGATCTGCTGCGTCAGGCCCAGCACCATCGCGCCGAGCAGCGTGCCCCAGAAGCTGCCCATCCCGCCGATGATCACGGCCTCGAACGCAAACAGCAGCAGCAGCGGCCCGTCGGTGGGCGAGACGGTCGTGCGCAGCGCCTGGAACAGCCCCGCCAGCGCGATCACCGCGAAGGCGATGCCGGTGGCCAGCGCGTAGACGCGTGCCGAGTCCAGGCCCATCAGCTCGGCGATCTCCTTGTCGTCCGACACCGCGCGGAACGAGCGACCCAGCGCCGTGTGATCAAAGAGCCACTGCAGGCCGCCGGTGCACAGCAAGGCCACGGCAAGGATGATCAGCGGCAGCACGCCCACCGCCAGCCCATCGGCCAGCGCCAGGCTCTGCGTATTCAGCCCGCCCGAATCCAGCGAGCGCGGATCGGCCGAGAACACCTCCTGCAAGGCGTTCTGGATGACGATGGACAGGCCAAAGGTCACCACCAGGGAGGGCAGCGGATCCTTGCCCAGCGTGCCATTGAGCACCCAGCGCTGCAACGCGTAGCCAACACCGAAGCTCAGCGGCAAGAGCAGCAGCCCGATCAGCGTGGGGTTTGCCGCCACGCCGGCGGCCAGCGCCACGCCGCCAAAGGCAGCCAGCACGATGAAGTCGCCCTGTGCGGTGTTCGTCAGCCGCATCACGCCGAACATCAGCGACAGGCCCAGCGCAAACAGCGCGTAGAGGCCACCCAGCAGGATGCCCTGGAGCACGATGTCGATCATGGCTGCGCCTCGCTCGTGCTGTCGATGCCGAAATAGGCCGCGCTGATCTGCTCGCGCGTCAGCGCCTGGCTGCGCCCGTGCAGTGCCACGCGACCTTCCTGGAAGCAGTAGACGCGATCTGAGACGCACTGCGCCACGCTCACGTCCTGCTCCACGATCACCACGCTCAGCCCCTCGGCCGTGAAGCGTGGCAGGGCGTCGTAGATCTCCTTGATGACGATGGGCGCAAGACCCAGGCTCAGCTCGTCGCACAGCAGCACACGCGGATTGCTCATCAGCGCACGGCCGATCGCCACCATCTGCTGCTGCCCGCCGGACAGCGAGGTGCCCGGGTTGTGCTGCTTCTGCTCGAGGATGGGAAACAGCTCGAATAGGCGCGGCAGCGTCCAGGGCCCGGGACGCGCGGCGACAGCGCCCATCAGCAGGTTCTCCCGCACGCTGAGGCTGGGAAAGAGCCTGCGCCCTTCCGGCACCATGGCCAGCCCCTGGCGCACGATGTGCCCGGGTGCCTCACCGCCCAGCGGCTGCCCGTCGAACTGCACGCTGTCGCGCGGCACTTTCACGAGCCCGGTGAGGGCCTTGAGGAAGGTGCTCTTGCCGGCGCCGTTGGCCCCGATGATGGCCACCATCTCGCCGGCATGCAGCTCGAAGTCGATGCCGAACAGCGCCTGGGCATCGCCATAGAACGCCTGCAGGCCCTGGGTCTTGAGCAAGCTGGCCGCCATGATCAGGCCTCCATGCCCATGTAGACGCGCCGCACCTGCGGATCGTTCATCACCGCCTGCGGATCACCCTCGGCCAGCTGCTGCCCGAAGTTGATGACGAACAGCCGGTCGGCAATGGACATCAGCGCATGCACCACGTGTTCGATCCAGATCATCGTCACCCCTTCGGCCTTGATGCGCCGCAGCTCATCGACCAGGATCTGGGCCTCGTGCTCGGTCAGGCCGCCGGCAATCTCGTCCAGCAGCAGCAGGCGCGGTCGCGTGGCCAGCGCACGCGCCAGCTCCAGGCGCTTGCGGTTGAGCAGGGTCAGGCTGCCAGCCGGCTTGTTGGCACTGGCCTTCAGGCCGGTCTTCTCCAGCACCTGGACAGCAGTCTCCCAGGCCTCGTGCTCGTGCTGGCCACCGCCGAAGCAGGCTGCCGTGACGAGGTTCTCGAACACGCTCATGTGGCCGAAGGGCTGCGGCACCTGGTAGCTGCGTCCGATGCCGCTGCGGCAGCGCTGGTGTGGCGGCAGGGCCGTGACGTCGCGACCCTCGTACTCCACGCGCCCGGCATCCACCCGCACGTCCCCGGAAATCAGGTTGAACAGGGTGGTCTTGCCTGCGCCATTGGGCCCCAGGATGCCCAGGGTCTCACCGGGCCTGACGAAGAGCGAGATGCCGTCGGTGACCTTGACGGCGCCGTAGCTCTTGCTCACCGCATGCAGCGCCAGCAGCGTCATGGTGGTCGTCCGGTTGGCTGATGTTCGGCGTCAGATGAGCCTGAGCGTGCCGCCGGTGGGCACGTTGCGGGCCGCCTCGTTGTTGACGATCACCAGATCGACCTTGTTGCGCGTGCCCTTGACCCACTGGCCCAGCACCAGCGGCGTCTTGCTGACGTTCTTCATCGGGCCCGCCCCGCCCCACTTGACAGGGCCGACGACGGTGTTGAGGTTGCTGGCCGCCACCGCATCACGCACATCGCCGGCCTTGAGGCTGCGCGAGCGCGACAGCGCGTTGGCGGCCACCTCGAACAGCGCATGCGCGAAGCCGATGGGCTGCGTCCACTGCTTCTTCGTGCCGGCCTCGTAGGCCTCGGCCAGGGCCTGGGCACTCTGCTTCGTCAGCGAAGAGCTGAACGGATGCGAGGGACTCCACCACACTTCGGTCGTCAGCCCGTGGCCCAGGTCGCCCAGCGCCTCGATGGCACCCGGAAAGAGCAGTGCCTTGCCCAGCGTGATGACCTTGGGCTTGAAGCCCTGCTGACGCGCCTGGGTGAGAAAGGTCTTGGCATCCGGCGGGATCACCACCCCGGTGACGATCTCCACGTTGTCGCGCTTGAACGCAGCGATCTGGGCGCTGAAATCCTGCGTGCCGTTCTGGAAGCGGCCGGGGTCGGTGAGCGAGTAGCCCATGCCGGCCAGCGGCTTGGGGAAGCCCAGTTCCTTGTCGCCCCAGGCGTTGCCGTCGCCATCGTTCGGAAACAGCCCGCCAACCTTCTTGTTGGTCTGCACGCTCTTCCAGCCGTTGGTGAAATTGGCGATGACATCCTCCAGGCCCCAGAACATGTGGTACGTCCAGTTGAAGCCCTTGGCCGGATCGCCCTTGCGCCCGAAGAACCAGGGCTGCCAGGGCACGACACTGCTCACGCAGGGGATCTCGTTGAGCTCGCAGGCATCGCTCACGGGGTTGGCGGTCTCCGGCGTGCCGGCCGTCAGCATCAGCGCCACCTTGTCCTTCAGGATCAGGTCATTGGCCACCTCGCCGGCGCGGTTCGGGTTGCTCTGGCTGTCCTTGAGCACGATCTGCACGGCATAGCGGCGCCCGCCGACCGTGAGCCCATCCTTGAAGGCAGCCCTCATCTGGTCGATCACCCACTTGTCCGCCTCGCCGAACGGGGCCAGCGGGCCCGTCTGCGGCGAGACGAAGCCGATCTTCAAGCTGTCATTGGCAAACGCCGAGGGCAGGGCCGTGCCGGCTGCGGCGGCAGCGCTGGCTTGCACGAAGGCGCGTCGGGTGAAGGTCATGGTCTTGTCTCCGGTTGGTGAATGTGAAAGCGGGGCTTCGCGCCGGTCCGCTCAGGGCTGAGGCTCGGCGCCATCGAACGCGCGTTGCAGCAGGGCCCTCAGCGCTGCGCGTTCCAGCGGTCGAGGGTTCGGATAGGGGTGGGCTGCCGCCAGATCCGCGGCGCGGTCCAGGCCGTCGGCGGTCATGCCGATGGCACGCAAGGACAGCGGGGCGCCGTGCTCGCGCAGCAAGGCATGCAGGCGCCGCGGCGCAGCCCCTGTGTCACCGGCCTCGGCTTCTGCGCGGCGCGCGCCCAGGGCGGTGGCGATCTGCGCCATGGCCTGCGGTGCATGCTGCGCGTTGTAGGCCAGCGCGTGGGGCAGGATCACGCTGTGCACCTCGGCGTGCGGCAGATTGAAGCTGCCGCCCAGCGTGTGGCACAGCTTGTGGTGCAGGCCCATGCTCACGCTGCCCAGCACGCTGCCGCACAGCCAGGCGCCGTAGAGGGCATCGCCACGCGCAGCCAGATCCTGCGGATCGCGTCGCAGCGGCGCCAGCGCAGCGGCGCTCGCGCGGATGCCCTCTGCGGCCATCAGGGTGGTGATGGGATTGCCATCCTGCGCATACAGGCCTTCGGCCGCGTGCGCGATGGCGTTGAAGAGGCTGGTCACCGTCAAGCCCAGGGGCAGACTGAGTGTCAGCTCGGGGTCGTAGATCACGGTGCGCGGCAGTACACGCGGATCGCGGCCGGGCTTCTTGATGCCGGCTTCGGTGAGGCCGTAGATCGGCGTCATCTCGCTGCCGGCATAGGTGGTGGGAATCGCCAGGATCGGCAGGCCACTGTCCAGCGCGATGGCCTTGCCCAGGCCCGTGGTACTGCCACCGCCGATGGCCACCGCGCAGTCGGCGCCGCGCTGCCGCGCTTCCTCGCGCGCCTGCCGGGCGGTCTCGATCGGCACATGCATCGCCGCACCGGCAAAGATGCCCGCAGCGCGCTCGCCCAGCAGTGCGGCCACGCGGCGTGCCGCATCCTGCTGTTCGGGTGTGCACAGCACCAGCGCTCGCCGTGCGCCCAGGCGATCGATCTCGCGCGGCAGTTCGGCCAGCGCGCCCGGCCCGAAGACCACGCGCGAGGGGTTGGCGGTGTAGCTGAAGGCTTGCATGGTGTGCAGGGCTCGGCTGGCGCTTCGTGTGCGGTGGTTCAGCGCGGATACCAGGGCGGGATCTGGGCATCCACGTTGACCCACACGCTCTTGACCTGCGTGTACTCGCGCATCGCATCAAAGCCCATCTCGCGGCCGTAGCCGCTCTGGCCCACGCCACCAAACGGCGAGCCCGGGTTGACACGCTTGTAGCTGTTGATCCACACCATGCCTGCATGCATGTCACGCGCCATGCGGTGGGCGCGTTGCAGGTTGGCCGTCCACAGGCCGCTGCCCAGCCCGTAATCCGTGCCGTTGGCGATCTGCAGCGCCTCGGCCTCGTCCTTGAAGGTGAGCACCGTCACGAAGGGGCCGAATACCTCCTCCTGAGCCACCCGGTCGCGGTAGTCGCGCGCCTTCACGACCGTGGGCTCGACGTAGCAGCCGCGTGCCAGATCGGGGCGCTGTGGCGCCTGGCCGCCGGCCAGAACCTGCCCGCCTTGCCCGCGCGCCACGTCCACGTAGGCCAGCACGCGGTCGCGGTGCTGGGCGCTGGTCAAGGGGCCCATCTCGGTTGTGGCATCCATCGGGTTGCCCAGCCGGATGCTGCTCGCCAGTGCGGTGAAACGTTCGAGAAACTCGTCGGCGATGCGCTCGTGCAGCATCAGGCGGCTGCCGGCGATGCAGGCCTGCCCCTGGTTGTGGAAGATGGCCCAGGCGCTGCCGTTCACCGCGGCCACGAGATTGGCATCGTCGAACACGATGTTCGGCCCTTTGCCACCCAGTTCCAGCTGCAGCTTCTTCAGGTTGCCTGCGCTGGCCTGCACGATGCGCCGGCCCGTGGCCGTGCTGCCGGTGAAGGCCACCTTGGCGATGCCGGGGTGCTCGGCGATGGCCTGGCCGGCCACACTGCCCAGCCCCGGCACCATGTTGACCACGCCCTCGGGCATGCCGGCCTCGGCCATCAGCTCGACGATCTTCAGGCTGCTCAGCGGCGTGATCTCGGCGGGCTTCATCACGATGGTGTTGCCGGCGGCGAGCGCCGGCGCCATCTTCCAGCTCGTGAACATCAGCGGAAAGTTCCAGGGCACGACCTGGCCCACCACGCCGACGGGCTCGCGCAGGGTGTAGTTCAGGAAGCCGGCCTCCACGGGAATGGTCTCGCCCTGGAACTTGTCGGCCATGCCGCCGAAGTAGCGGAAGCACGCAGCCGTGCGCGGCACGTCCAGCGCGCGGCTGTCCTTCAGTGGGTGACCGGTGTCCAGGCTCTCCAGACGTGCCAGTTCTTCGGCATGGGTCTCGATGAGGTCGGCCAGCTTCAACAGGATGCGGCCGCGATCCGCCGCCGCCAGGCGGGCCCAGGCCGGGAAGGCGCGCGTCGCGGCGGCCACGGCCTTGTCCACATCGGCCTGGCCGGCCATCGCCACCGGGGTGATGACGCTGTTGTCGTGCGGGTTCAGCGTGGGCAGGGTCTCGCCGCTCTCGGCGTCGACGAAGCGCCCGTCGATGAACAGCTGGTGGCGGATGGGCGAGCGCAGCCCAGCCGCGGACTGGATGTCCGCGAGGTTCATGATCGGCTCCTGGGCTGGAGGGTTAGAAGCTCACCGGCACTTCAGGCGCCTCGCCCTTCTGGATCTCGTAGACCAGATTGGGCGAACCGTTCTCCCAGACCAGCAGCATGCTGCGCTTGGGGCTGTAGCCCTGGTGGCGGCAGTAGGCCGGCATGGCGGCCATGTCGCCGGCCTTCATGATCACGCGCGCCAGCGGCTTGCCGGTCTCCTTGTGCGCGCAGTCCCAGTGGATCTCGTCGGTCATCTGGAAGAACCACTCCACGCGGTCATTGCCGTGCACGATGGGCAGGATGTGCTCTTCGGTGGTCGGGCACATGTAGCTGTACTTGACGACGCTGGTGAAGCTGGGGTTCCAGGTGACCTGGCTGCGCGAGAGGAAGGCAAACAGGTTGAAGGCGTGCACGTCGTTCTCGAAGCCGGGCTCGGGGTGCAGTTCCGGCTGATCCTGCGGCACGTCGGCAAAGGCGCGGTTGACCGGCGCGCCGCGTTCATCGGTGCGCAGCTTCAGATCGTCCTTCAGGCCCACGCAGCGCGTCGCCAGTTCCCGGGCCCGGGTGATGGCGGCGATGTTGTTGCCGCGCTTGCGGCCATAGGGAGAACCGGTCTCCTGCGGCGCAGCGAAGGGATCGAAGCCTTCGTTGGTCCAGTCGTCCAGCATGGCCTTGAAGGTGTCCCCGATCTGCTGCGTGGGGAAGTTCTCCAGCAGGTCCACGCCGGCTTCCTTCATCGTGGCGTTGTAGCTGCCGGCGAAGAAGTCGACCGTCTTGTAGTGGTTGACCGTGCCCACCACGTGATCGAAGTTGACCCAGCCGTAGAAGAAGCCCCAGGCCACGTCGCGCATCAGGGCGCGCAGGTAGTTGCCGGCGTCCATGGTGTGGCTGAGCGTGCGGCCATCGCGGGTGGTCCACTCGATGTGGGCGAAGTATTCGTCACGGCGGAAGCGGAAGCTGCCCAGGGTGAAGCTCCTGTAGCCCAGGACTTCGTGGGCCGCGGAGGCGATGACGGGTGCGAGTTCGGCAGGTGCGTTCATGATGCGGTGCTCCTGATGTGGAACGTTGATGTTGGGCAGACCGGAAACGGCACCGGATCAGCGCGTCTGGCAGATGTCGGCCCAGCGCTCGACGCTCAGATCGCCCTTGCAGGTCTGCAGCACCAGCACCGAGGGCCGGGCGGCGCGGAACTGGTAGGCGCAGTGCTTGGGCAGCAGCGCCTGGTGGCCGCGCCCGAGCTTCATCCAGCCCATCTTGCGGCCGCGCGGCTCGCCCTTCACGAGCACTGCGCCGTTGTGCTCGGCATCGGGCACGCGTTGCTCGGCGTCCAGTTGCACCAGGTGCACCTCGACTTCGCCATCCATGTCCAGCGCAAACTCGTCGTGCGCGGCGGTGTACCAAGGCGATGTGCCCTCGGCGCGGATGGCTTCGAGCACATAGATCTGGTTCTGGCCGAAGACCACCTTTTCGTAGGGCTTGGCCCGGGAGGCGATCTCGAAGCAGTTGCTGAAGGCGTAGTGCCTGACGTCGTCGTCGATAGGCTGAACCTGGCCTTTCTCGAACTTGTCCAGCGAACCGAAAGTGGTTTCGTAGGTCACGGCGCTCATCACGGGTCTCCTTGCGTTGTTCGCGCTGTCTTGCGAATGGAGCGCAGTATCGAAACGCACCGCTGAGTGCGGTAGCCATCAGATGTCGATCTAATTGTTCGATTTCAGCGAACAATTTTGCGGGTTTACCCCGTCCGAAACCCGCAGGCAGGCCAACGAGAGTCGCGTCCTGCCATGACCCCGAGTCGACTACTCCACCAGCTCCGCGCCGATGAGACCGCGCTCGATGAGCGCTGCGTCCCAGGGCGGCGTGCCGGCGAAGCTGCGCACCAGCGCTTCCAGGAAGAGCTTGAGCTTGAGCGCGCTGCGCGACGCCTGGGGATAGAAGACGCTGAGCCAGAAGGACGACAGCGAGTGACGCGGCAGCACGAGCTCCAGATCGCCCGCCAGCACGGCATCGGCGGCCACCAGCGTGGGCAGGCAGACGATGCCGGCATGCTCCTGCGCCACCTCGCGCAGCAGGTGCACGCTGTTGCTCAGCAGCGTGGGCTTGAGCTCCAGCGACACGGTCTTCCCCTCGCCATGGAAGGCCACACGCTCCCGCGTGGGGTAGCCGGAGTACCAGCCGATGCGGTGCTTGAGCAGGTCTTCCGGGCGCCGCGGCACGCCGAAGCGGCGCAGGTAGGTGGGCGTGGCGCAGAACACGCGGCGCACGGCAAAGAGCTTGCGCGAGACCAGCTCTTCCGAGCGCGGGGGAAAGATCTGCAGCGCACAGTCGAAGCCCTCCTTCACGGGGTCGATGGCGGCATCGTTGACCACGATGTCCAGCACGATCTGCGGGTAGCGCACCTGGAACTCCTGCAGCATCTGGGCCAGATGACCGAGCACAAAGCCCGGCAGCGCGTGGATGCGCAACCGGCCCACGGGCGAGGTGGTGACCTCGCGCATCTGGTCCACGACCTCGTTGGTGCGCCCCACCAGATCGACACAGTCGCGCAGGAAGGTCTGCCCCAGCTCGGACAGCCGCACGCTGCGCGTGTTGCGATGGAACAGCGGCGCGCCGACGAACTCTTCAAGCTGCTGCACGCGCGCCGTCACCACCGAGCGGCTCACCCGCATCTGCCGCGCGGCTTCGGCAAAGCTGCGCGTCTCGGCCACACGCACGAAGGCATCGATTGCGAGAAAACGATCCACAGGCCCTTGGTCTCCACTTGTCCGGCCACGCACGAGGCGCTTCGGCGGCCACGCGCCGCCCGGTTCTTTCCAGCCTCCATCGTCCCCCGGAGCACCCCATGAGGAACATCGACGAAAACACCATCACCGCGGCTGTGCTGGCACGGCAGACTGCCGCGCCGAATGCTCGCCTGGCCCAGATCATGGCCAGCCTCACGCGGCACCTGCACGAGTTTGCACGCGAGGTGCAGCTGACCGAAGCCGAGTGGTTCGAAGGCATCCGCTTTCTCACCGAGACCGGCCAGCTGTGCACTGACCAGCGACAGGAGTTCATCCTGCTGTCCGATACGCTGGGCCTGTCGACCCTGGTGACGGCCATGAACCACCGCTACGCCGCCGGCTGCACCGAAGCCACCGTCTTCGGACCCTTTCATGTGGAAGGCGCGCCGCACTACGAAGCCGGCGCCGATCTGGCCAACGGTGCCAAGGGCGAACCCTGCTTCGTGAGCGGGCGCGTGCTCTCGCGTGACGGCAGCCCGCTGGCCGGCGCCGAGCTGCAGGTCTGGCAGGCCGACGCGGATGGCTTCTATGACGTGCAACGCCCTGAGCTCCAAGGGCACCAGGCCCGAGGCATCCTCACCAGCGGTGCTGACGGCAGCTTCCGCTTCCGCTCCATCCTGGCCGAGGCATATCCAATCCCCGACGACGGCACGGTCGGGCGCATGCTCGCAGGGCTCGGGCGGCATCCCTGGCGGCCCGCGCATCTGCACTTCATGATCACCGCACCCGGCCACGAACGGCTCATCACGCATGTCTTTCGCGCAGGCGACCGCTACCTCGATTCCGACGCGGTCTTCGGTGTGCGGAGCTCGCTGGTGGCCGATTGGGTGCGGCATGAAGCCGGCACGGCACCGGACGGCCGGCAGGTGAGCACGCCCTTCTACACACTCGAATTCGACTTCGTGCTGCAGCCGGCGGCCTGAGCCAATGACTACCGACAGCCGCTGCGAAGCACCTACACCGGCCCGGCCTGGGCGCGGCGCCTGGCCGATGCGCACCGGCGCAGTGACCTTTGCGCCACCGGGTTGCCCCGGACATTCAAGAATCTCGAAGCGTGTGCCTCGCCACGTCGAACGATGCGGCATCCCGAGGGGCTGACACTGCAGAAACTGCGTTTTCTTGCCGATCCTCCATCCCTGACAGGACGTTCTCATGACCAAGGTTCTCGTTCTCTACTACAGCAGCTACGGCCACATCGAAACCATGGCCCAGGCAGTCGCCGAAGGCGCGCGCAGCGCTGGCGCCGAAGTGGACATCAAGCGCGTGCCGGAACTGGTGCCCGAGGCGGTGGCCAAGGCCAGCCACTTCAAGCTGGATCAGGCCGCGCCGATCGCCAGCGTGGACGATCTGCCGCAGTACGACGCCATCATCTTTGGCGTGCCCACGCGCTTCGGCAACATGTCTGCCCAGATGAAGAACTTCCTCGATCAGACCGGCGGCCTCTGGTTCACGGGCAAGCTGATCGGCAAGGTCGGCTCGGTCTTCACCAGCACCGCCACGCAGCATGGCGGCCAGGAGAGCACGATCCTCAGCACGCACACCGTGCTGCTGCACCACGGCATGGTGATCGTGGGCCTGCCCTACGCCTGGCAGGGCCAGATGCGCATCGACGAGATGACCGGCGGCAGCCCCTACGGCGCCAGCACGATCGCTGGCGGTGACGGCTCGCGCCAGCCTTCGGCCAACGAACTGGACGGCGCGCGCTTCCAGGGTGCGCACGTGGCGAAGATCGCCGCAAAGCTGGCGGGCTGATCAGCGGCGTCGGCCGCCCGGGGGCGCTGCTCCCGGCGGCCGGGCCCGATCAGCCAGGGCCAGGCCACTCGCAGGCCCGGCCCAGCTCCGCACAATGCCCTATTTCAGGCCCTACTCCAGGCCGAGATCCTGGATCTTGCGCGTGATCGTATTGCGGCCGATGCCCAGCTTCTGCGCGGCCTCGATGCGGCGCCCGCGGGTCGCGTCCAGCGCCGTGAGGATGAGCTTGGCTTCGAACTGACGCGTCAGCTCATCCCAGACATCCGTGCGGCCGGCGTCCAGCATGCCGCGCGCCACGCTTTCGAGATCGCGCAGCCAGTCCAGCGCCGGGTTGGCGGGGGCGTCCACGCGCTCGCCCAGCATGACGGCGCCTGCATCCGCGCGACGTGCAGCCGGTGACGATACCCCGCCCAGGAGCCCGTCCCGTGCGGCCGTTGCGGGCTCATCGGCCAGCGCCGCTGCGGGCGCCAGGGCATCGGTGCGGCCGGGTGATGCCTCTGCGGCCGGGCCCGGCGCGACGGGTGACGCAGCACCCGCGGTGCTGCGCGACGTCAGCAATTCAGGCGGCAGATCCTTGGCCTCGATCACCTGGGCCGGCGCCATCACCGTCAGCCAGTGGCAGATGTTCTCGAGCTGGCGAACGTTGCCGGGAAACTCGAACCCCATCAACTGCTCGAGTGCGCCGTCGGTGATGCGCTTGGCATCCACGCCCAGTTCTCGCGCGCTCTTGGCGAGGAAGAAACGCGTCAGCATGGGGACGTCTTCGCGCCGCTCGCGCAGGGCGGGCAAGCGCAGCCGGATCACGTTGAGCCGGTGAAACAGGTCCTCGCGGAAGACGCCCTGCCGCACACGCGATTCCAGATCCTGGTGCGTGGCGGCGATCACGCGCACATTGGCCTTCAACGGTTGATGTCCGCCGACGCGGTAGAACTGCCCGTCGCTCAGCACGCGCAGCAGGCGCGTCTGCAGATCGAAGGGCATGTCGCCGATCTCGTCCAGGAACAGCGTGCCGCCGTCGGCCTGCTCGAAGCGGCCGCGGCGCATGGTCTGGGCGCCCGTGAAGGCGCCGCGCTCATGGCCGAAGAGCTCGCTTTCCAGCAGGTCTTTCGGGATCGCAGCGGTGTTGATGGCCACAAAAGGGCCATCGGCGCGCGGGCTGTGCTTGTGCAGCGCACGGGCCACCAACTCCTTGCCTGAGCCGCTCTCGCCCGTGATGAGCACCGTGACGTGGCTCTGGCTCAGGCGGCCGATGGCGCGGAAGACGTCCTGCATGGCCGGCGCCTGGCCGAGCATCTCCGGCAGCTGGGTCTGCACGGGCACACGAACCGCTTCGCGCAGGCTTTCTTCCAGCGCGCGACGGATCAGCTCGACCGCCTTGGGCACGTCAAAGGGCTTGGGCAGGTACTCGAAGGCGCCACCCTGAAAGGCCGAGACCGCGCTGTCCAGATCGGAGTACGCGGTCATCACGATCACCGGCAGGCCCGGCAGGCGTGCCTTGATCTTGCCGAGCAGCTCGATGCCGGAGACACCCGGCATGCGGATGTCGCTGACCAGCACCTGAGGTTCATCGTCATCCAGTGCCGCCATCACCTCACGTGCGCTGGAAAAGCTGCGCACGGCCAGCTGCTCGCGCGCCAGCGCCTTTTCCAGCACGAAGCGGATGGAGTGATCATCGTCGACGATCCAGATGGGCTTCATGCGGGGGCGCCGTCCTCTTGCGTGTGTCGTTGTGGCTCAGGGCAAGGGCAGCAGGATCATGAAGACCGTGCGCCCCGGCACGCTGGTGCAGGAGATCGTGCCATGGTGTTGTTGCACGAAGGTCTGCGCCAGCGTCAAGCCGAGACCCGAACCGCCTTCCCGGCCCGAAACCAGCGGGTGGAAGATGCGTTCCTTCAGGGACTCGGGCACGCCCGGGCCGTTGTCCTCGACATGCAATTCCAGTGCCAAGCGGCTGCGGTGCTTGCCGATGGTCATCTGGCGCGCGACGCGCGTGCGCAGCACGATCAAGGCGTCACCGTCGGCCATGCGATCGGCCAGCGCCTGCGCCGCGTTCTGCACGATGTTCAGCAGCGCCTGGATCAGCTGCTCGCGATCGCCGCGGAACTCGGGGATCGAGATGTCGTAGTCGCGCCGCAGCTCCAGCCCGCGCGGATGCTCGGCCAGCACCAGCGAGCGCACACGTTCGCAGACTTCGTGGATGTTGACGTCGCCCACCACGTGCGGATTGCGGTGCGGCGCCAGCAGGCGATCCACCAGCGCCTGCAGGCGATCGGCCTCATGGATGATGACGCTGGTGTATTCCGTCAGCTCGCGCGAATCCATCTCCATGGCCAGCAGCTGCGCCGCGCCGCGG
This sequence comes from Rubrivivax sp., assembly GCA_016790225.1. Next base: position 139,048 of record JAEUOZ010000054.1, on the reverse strand, counting down.
ATGCCGCCCAGGGGGTTCTTGATCTCATGAGCCAGGTTGCGCACCAGCTCCTTGCTCGCCTGGGCCTGGCCCAGGGCGCGCTCCTCCCGATCCAGCCGCGTCTGCTGCTCGATCTCGATCATCTCGATGATGAGCATCTGCGGGTGCTCGGTCTGCGCCACGATCACGTGCACGGGCAGACCTTCGCTGGGGCCGATCGCCGCCCGCTTGAGCTGCCCATCGAATCGGCCGGTAGAGACCTCGTTGTCGGCCACCGCCGTCAAGGTGTCATACAAGGGCGCCGGATCCTCCAGCCAATCCAGCACATGCCCTCGCAGCAGGTTGCGGCGCGAGGTGCCCAGCACGTTTTCCAGCATGCTGTTGACCAGCAGGCACTGGCCATCCGGGCGCACGATGGCCACCATGGTCGGCAGCCAGTCGTAGGCATCGGCGGCCGGCAGGCGGGGGCTGCTGCCGAACATCTCAGGCCCCCGCCAGGACGGCAAGGCCCCGGCACGCGGCCAGGGCCGGTGCGGTGCTCAGGGCGGCAGCTTGGCCAGCTCGCGCCGGATCGCAGCGATATCCGCTTCCTTGCGCGTGATGGCGGCGCGCATCTCGGCGACGCGTTCCTGGTACTTCGCAAAATTGCGCTCGTCGCCACGGCGCTCCGGCTCGCCGTTGTTGAATTCGCGCCTCAGCACGGCGAGCGCCTCTTCTTCCTTGCGCAGCTCCGATTCGAGGATGCGCCGCGAATCGGTATCTCGCGCCTTCTGCGCAGCAGGATCCACGCGCGTTTCGGCTGGGCGGGCTGCCCCGCCTGGGGTTGCCGGCGCGGCTGAGGGCGCCGGCGCCGAAGCGGCCGGCGGCTCGCCTGCCGGCCTGCGACGGCCCTGGATCACGGTGATCGGCGCGCCCTCGATGGTGCGGCAGTCGCGCGCCTTGGCCTCGGCCGGCGTGATGGCGTCGGTGTAGAGCACAGGCGGGCCTGGGCAGCGGTAGACCGTCTTGCCGCTGTCCTGCGCGTGCACGGCCGGCGCCAGGCCCGCGGCAGCGAGCCCAAGAGCACAAGAGGCAAGCCTGGCAATGATCATCAAGGGCGCCGTCCGGAGGAGATGCAAGCGCAACGATTGTGCACCCCGTCCCGTGGACGCCGAAGCCCGAAAAAAAGGGCGGCTTGCCGCCGCCCTTTCTGCCCGCGAGCCTGTTGCTCGTCATGGACATGTACGCACTCGCCGCTTACAGGCTGTAGTACATGTCGAACTCGAGCGGGTGCGTGGTCATGCGGAACCGCGTGACCTCCTGCATCTTCAGCTCGATGTAGGCGTCGATGTAGCTGTCGGTGAACACGCCGCCCTTGGTCAGGAAGGCGCGATCCTTGTCCAGGTAATCCAGCGCCTGATCCAGGCTGTGGCAGACGGTGGGGATCTTCGCGTCTTCTTCCGGCGGCAGGTGGTACAGATCCTTGGTGGCGGCTTCGCCCGGATGGATCTTGTTCTCCACGCCGTCCAGACCGGCCATCAGCATGGCGCTGAAGCCCAGGTACGGGTTGCACAGCGGATCCGGGAAACGGCACTCGATGCGCCGGCCCTTGGGGTTGGCGACATACGGAATGCGGATCGAGGCCGAGCGGTTGCGGGCCGAGTAGGCCAGCTTCACCGGCGCTTCGAAGCCCGGCACCAGGCGCTTGTAGCTGTTGGTGCCCGGATTCGTGATGGCGTTCAGCGCACGGGCGTGCTTGATGATGCCGCCGATGTAGTACAGCGCAAACTCGCTCAGGCCGGCATAGCCGTCACCGGCAAACAGGTTCTTGCCGTCCTTCCAGACCGACTGGTGCACGTGCATGCCGCTGCCGTTGTCGCCCACGATGGGCTTGGGCATGAAGGTGGCCGTCTTGCCGTAGGCGTGCGCCACGTTGTGGATCACGTACTTCTGCAGCTGCAGCCAGTCAGCACGCTGGACCAGCGTGCTGAACTTCGTGCCCAGCTCGTTCTGGCCCGGGGCGGCCACTTCGTGGTGATGCACTTCGACGGGGATGCCCAGGCTTTCGAGGATCAGGCACATCTCGCTGCGCATGTCCTGGAAGCTGTCCACCGGCGGCACCGGGAAGTAGCCGCCCTTGAGAGCCGGGCGGTGGCCCATGTTGCCGCCTTCGAAGCTGGCACCGGTGCTCCAGGGCGCTTCTTCCGAAGACACCTTGACGAAGCAGCCGGACATGTCCACGTTCCACTGGACCTGATCGAAGATGAAGAACTCGGGCTCCGGGCCGAAGAAGGCTGCGTCGCCGATGCCGCTGCTCTTGAGGTAGGCCTCGGCACGCTTGGCCAGCGAGCGCGGATCGCGCTCATAAGGCTTGCCGTCGCCCGGCTCGAGCACGTCGCAGCTGAGGATCAGCGTGGGCTCTTCGAAGAAGGGATCGATGTTGGCGGTGTTGGGATCGGGCATCAGGAGCATGTCCGAGGCCTCGATGCCCTTCCAGCCGGCGATCGACGAACCGTCGAAGGCGTGGCCGGAGCTGAACTTGTCTTCATCAAAGTGGGAGACCGGCACGGAAACGTGCTGCTCCTTGCCGCGGGTGTCGGTGAAGCGGAAGTCGACGAACTTGACTTCGTTGTCCTTCACCATCTTCATCACGTCGGCAACTGTCTTTGCCATCGGGTACTCCTGGGTGGTCTCTGCGGTACGGTCCGCGTTCTGGGTGTGGGGTCTGCATGGCCGGCCCCAGCACGCGCCCGGGGAGGCGCATTCAATTTAGCAGAATCCATGCCCGAGTCCGGGGCACGACCCCTGCCGCAATCCTGACAGCGGGGTCATCGATCAGGGCCAACATGCACGTATTGGGTGCACATTGGCCTCGAAAGGCACCCGCAAGGTGCGGTTGGCGCTCAGCGCACCAGTTCCGGACCGAGTTGCGCACCCAGGGCTTCGAGCCCGGTGCGCAAGGCAGCAAAGGCCTCGTCCACCTGCGCGCCGCCCTTCACGCCCAGATCGATGTGCCGCCCATACTGCGGGTGATCGACGCTGGGCAGGCTGAAGACGCGCACCTCGGCGAAGCGCCGTTCGATGTCTTCCATCAGCGGCGTCAGCGTGGCCTCCATCGCCCCGAAGACGATGACCGAGCGCTCGCGCTGCGAAGCCCGGCCCTGCAGGTGCACGTACTGGGTGTCCAGCACCCATTCGATCATCGGCCAGGCCATCACCGGAAAGCCCGGGACGAAGTGCACGTGCCCGACGCTGAAGCCGGCGATCTTGTTGTAGGGGTTGGGGATGATGCGCGCGCCCTGCGGAAATACGCCCATGTTCAGCCTGTGGCGGTTGTCCTCGCGCTCGGGCTCGTAGGGCTTGCCTTGTTCGCGCGCCACATCCTGCATGCGCTCCAGGATCAGCGCCTTGGCCTGCGGATGCAGTTCCAGCGGCAGGCCCAGCGCCTCGGCGGCGCACTGGCGCGTGTGGTCGTCAGGCGTTGCGCCGATGCCGCCCGTGGAAAAGACCAGCTCGCCACCTTCGAAGGCATCGCGCAGGCAGCGCGTGATCAGCGGCCGCTCATCGCCTGCATAGCGCGCCCAGCTCAGCTGCAGGCCACGCGCGCTCAGGATCTCGATCACCTTGACCAGGTGCTTGTCCTGGCGTCTGCCGGAGAGGATTTCGTCGCCGATGATGAGCAGGCCGATCTTCATGGCGCCGATTGTGGCCGCCCCGGCCAGGCGGCGCTGGCGCCGGGGCCCGGACAGCGCCGCTCAAGCCGTGGGCCGGGCGAAGCGCAGCAGTCCCAGCCACTGCTGGCGCCAGAAGCCGCGACCATAGTCGCGAGCGCCCTCCTGCGGCAGCTGATCGCGGATGCCGGTGGGCTCCCAGCGGAAATCGAAGGAGGCCGTGCGAAAGAGGATGTCCCAGATCGGAAACAGCACCGCGAAGTTGTGCCCGCCCAGCGAGCCCGGGCCATGGGATTCGTGGCCGATGCCGATCGCGTGGTGCAGCCGGTGGTAGGCCGGGCTGACCAGCACGCGGCCCAGCACGGGGCCGAAGTGCAGCTTCACATTGGCGTGCGAAAGGCTTTCCAGCAGCTGCGTCAGGGCCACGATGGCCACGAACTGCGCTGGCGCCACACCCAGCGCCAGCGCCACGCTGACCATCGCCATGTCGCGCAAGGTGTCGTCCAGCAGGTGGTTGCGGTTGTCGCTCCAGCGCGTCATCTGGCGCTGGCTGTGATGCAGCGCATGCAGCTGCCACCAACGCTTGAAGCCATGCTGGCCGCGGTGCAGCGCATAGTCCACAAAATCGAAGATCAGCAGGTAGATGAGGAAGCTGACCCAGGCGATGTCGGTGACGCCGGGCCACAGCGCATCGGGCTGCCAGGGGTTCCAGCCCTGCAGGCGCAGGGACGCGGCCAGTTCCACGGCCAAAGCATCCACGCTGAAGAACATCACGAGCTTGAACAGCCCCAGCCGGTGGATCACCGAATAGAGCACGTCGGTGCGGATGGCCGCGCGGTCGGTGACCGCCTCCACGGGCCTCCAGGCCTCCAGCGCCCGGAACAGCGTCAGGATGACCAGCAGCTGCAGCAGGCCCATCAGCACCCAGCCGGTGCCGTTGAAGGCGTCTTCGACCAGATTGCCCATGCCCAGGTGGTACAGCAGGGGCTGGACCAGGCCTTCGAAGACGGCCAGCTGCAGGCGGCCGAAAAGATCGACGAGGCTGTCCAGCATGGCGTCAGGAGCCCGGCGCCCGGCTGCGGGCAGCCGCGCCGAGCAGCGGGTGCTCGCGCAGCGTGGCAAAGCACAGTCCGCGGGCCTTCAGGCCGACGATCAAGGGCTCCAGCACCGCGGGGGCCCAAGGGTCCCGGCGTGACCAGATGCCCAGGTGCGCGAGCAGGATGTCACCGGCCTTCACGTCGCGCAGCGCCTGGTTCAAGAGCGCGGCGTTGGGAAATCGGTCGCTCGGCAGTTCATCGCCCAGAAAGCCGGCAGGCGTCCAGGGCACATGCGTCCACCCGCACCGCGAGGCAGCCTTCAGCAGCGCCGGCGAGGTCTTGCCGCCCGGCGCGCGGAAGACGGCGCCCATTGGCTGGCCAGTCAGGGCTTCGAAGCGCGCAGCCGGGCGTTGCAGCTCGGCGCAGTAGGCCGCGGCGCCCAGCACGCGCGGCTGCTGGGCCTGCGGCCCCTGCGTGGGCTTGAAGCGGAAGCGGTTCTCGGGCAGATCGGCCTGCCAGACATCGTGATCCCAGGTGTGCGAGCCGAAGGCATGGCCTTCGGCGGCGCGTTCGCGCCACCAGGCGGCCCAGGCATCGTCCAGGCTGGTGCCCGAGGTCCTGGTGCGCTCGTTGGCCAGGAAGAACGTCACCCGGACCTCGTGGCGCTTGAGCACATCCGCCACCAGCGGCGCGATCGCCATGTGGCCGGTGTCGAAGGTCAGGTAGACGGGTTTGTCGCAGGGGGCAGCGAGGCTGGCAGACGCAGCACCCAGGCTGGCCAGCGCCGCGCCCAGCACCGCCGCCCGCCGCAAGGCAGGCGCCCACGGGCGGCCTGGCGCAAAGCGCCGCGCGCCCTTGTCTGACGCTTCAGTCACGCCGCGCATGATCCAGCGTCCACACCCCGTGCGGCGAGCGCCCGACCCGCACCTGGCGCAGGACCTGGCGGCTCTCGATGTCGATGACCGTCATCATGCCGGCCCAGCGCGAGCTCAGCAGCAGCGTGCGGCCATCGGCGGTGACGTCCATGCAGTCGGGGCCACTGGGGCCGGGCAGCGTCCCCACCACGGTGAAGCTGCCCAGATCGATGATGCTGATGTTGTTGGCCACCCGGTTGCTCACGAAGAGCTGGCGGCCATCGCCGCGCGAGCGGAAGGCATGTGCGCCGGCGCCGGTCTCCAGCCGCTTCACCAGCTTGGGCGCAGCCGCCGAGACATCGTAGATCTCGACGACCTTGTCTCCCGTCAGCGCCACCAGCAGGTGCTTGTCGTCACGCGTGAGGAAGATGTCTGCCGGCATCTTGCCGACCTTGGCCTTCCAGCGCACGGCATGGGTCTGCAGATCGATGGCGACCAGTTCGTCGCTGTCCTGCAGCGAGCAGTAGACCACCGTGGAGCGCGAGTCGATCGCCAGGTGGCTGGGCGTCTTGGGCGCTTCCAGTCGCTTGGCCAGTTGGAGAGGCTTTTCGGCTGCCGGCTGCCAGCGGTAGATGTCCACCCGATTGAGCCGGTTGGACGCCGTGACGAACCACTTCATGTCCGGCGAGAAGCGCAGGTGGTACGGATCCGCGATGTCGGAGAGGGTGCGCTGCACCTGGGCCGTGGACGGATCGATGAAGGTCAGCGAATTGGACGCCGCGTTGGCCACGATGACGCTCTTGTCGTCCGGCGTCAGGTAGAGGTGGTGCGGCTCCTTGCCCGTCGGGATGCGCTTGATCTCCTTCCAGGTGTTGGCGTCGATGACGCTGACGTTGGCGTCCAGCGAATTGAGCACGAAGATCGGCGGCTTGAGGCCGGCGGCGGCGGCCGGGGAGGCAGGCGCCGCCGTCTGCGCCCAGGCGGGCCAGGCCGCGAGCAGGGGCCAGGCGGAACCGGCCTGCAGCAGCCGGCGCCGGCGACAGGACATAAGGCGGGCCGCGTCAGTCATCATCGCCCTGCAGGATGCCCCCCAGCACCGTACCGCCGGCCAGGCCGCCCAGCAGCCCCCCTTGCTCGCGCGAGCCGCCCCCTGTCTGCGGCGCCGCGGCAAACACGCGCGAGGCCAGGCGCGAGAACGGGAGGCTCTGCAGCCACACGGTCCCCGGGCCGCTCACCTTGGCGAAGAACAGGCCTTCGCCGCCGAAGAGGGCCGTCTTGACCTTGCCCACATACTGAATCTCGAAGCTGACACCTTGTGTCATCGCCACCAGGCAGCCGGTATCCACCAGCAAGGTCTGACCCAACTGGAGTTCGCGCCGCACCACGCTGCCACCGGCATGCACGAAGGCCAGGCCGTCGCCTTCGAGCTTCTGCATGATGAAGCCTTCACCGCCGAAGAAGCCCACGCTGAGCTTCTGCTGGAAGTGGATGCCCAGCGAGACGCCACGCGCCGCGCACAGGAAGGCATCCTTCTGGCAGATGAGCGTGCCGCCCAGCTGGCGCAGATCCATCGGCAGGATCTTGCCCGGATAGGGTGCCGCAAAGGCCACGCGCTGCTTCTGCGCGGCCTGGTTCGTGTAGACCGTCGTGAAGAGCGATTCGCCGGTGATCAGGCGCTTGCCCGCCCCCAGCAGCTTGCCGAACAGTCCGCCGCCTGAGGCGCCCTGCCGCCCGTCGCCGAACACGGTGTCCATGCCCACGCCGGCGTCCATGAACATCATGCTGCCGGCCTCGCCGACGGCCGCTTCGCCGGGATCCAGTTCGATTTCCACGAACTGCATCTCCGCGCCCTTGATCTCGTAGTCGACAACATCCATGCCCATGCGGACCGACTCCTGGTGGAAGTGTTTCAAGCAGGCGGCCGGGCGTCCGACCCGGCTGACCGCGAGTGATGGTACCCAAGGGACGCACCCATAATCTTTGCCGATGGACAGAGGCGTTCAGCACAAGGCCCGCAAGCCCGCCAGGGCGATGGCCTCGGCGCGCGCTGCCGGCCCAGCGGTCACGGGGAGCCCTGCGCCGACCCGGTGGCCTGCCCCATGCAAGGTTGCGTCGTGAACGCCCAGCTGGCCAGCCCCCTGCCCGCCATCCTGGCGGTCGGCCTGGGCGCGGCGCTCGGTGCGCTGCTGCGCTGGCAGCTGGGCGTCTGGCTCAATGCCGCCCAGGTGGCCGTGCCGCTGGGCACGCTGGCCGCCAATGTCCTGGGGGGTTACCTGGTCGGCGTGGCCGTGGCGCTGTTTGCGCAGCAGCCCGACTGGCCGGCCACCTGGCGGCTGTTCGTCATTACCGGCTTCCTGGGTGGCCTGACCACCTTCTCCACCTTTTCGGCCGAAGTGGTGGGCCTGCTGCAGGCCGGCCGCCTGGCCGCCGGCGCCGTGGCCATCGGCGCGCATCTGGCGGGCTCGCTGCTGGCCACGGTGGCCGGCTTGCTGAGCGTGGCCTGGTTCAGGTCTTAGGCCCCTGGCCGGCAGCGTTGGCCGGACCGGCCAGGTAATCCTCCAGCGGCGCGAAGCGGATCAAGGACGAGGCTTCGCGCACGGTGCCGTGCAGCCAGAGGTCCAGGTCTTCGGGCGCGATGGGCACGACGGCGCGCTTGTCCTGCTGATCGGCAGGCAGCCGCGGATCGGGCTTGTGCATGCGACGCATCAGCGGGCAGGCATCGGCGTTGACGGTGAGCATGGTGTAGCTCTCGAAGACCTCGCCGCTGCCCTTGTCCACCCAGGTGGCCCACAGACCGGCCAGGCCCCAGGGCATGCCGTCAGCGCGGCCAAAGCGCCACCAGACATTGCGGCCGCTCTCCCAATTGGGCTCGTCGAAGCTCCAGGCCGGGATGATGCAGCGCTGCCCGCGCGCCCAGGGCTGCTTGTAGCTGGCCTTGGCCGCCACTTCCTCGGAGCGCGCGTTCTGCGTGCTGTAGCTCAGACGCGGCTCCTTGGCAAACCAGGGGATCAGCCCCCAGGGGCCGACGACAAGTTCGCGCGCCGCGGCGCTGCTCTCGCGGTCTGCCCGGATGAAGGCCCCCGCTGCGCGGGGAAAGACCTCGGCGCCCTGCCAGGGCCGGCTGCGGCCCACATGCCAGATGCGCTCGATCGCGGCGCCGTCCGGGCTGATGTAGCGGGTGCACATGGCGCGATCTTAGAAGCCTGCAGATCCAGCGGCTGGGTCTGCCGCCTGTTGACTTGCGCAGGCGCGTCCACGGGCTCGACGCGATGGAAGGCCGCTCAAGCCCGAACGAAGATCGTCCCGCTCAGCTCACGCAGGCCGGCCCAGGCGAGAGCCCGTGTGGAAGCGGCGGGCCTCGGCAGAAACGCCCGTGTCCCAAGGCCAGCACCCGGCGGCATCGGCCCTTGCCAAAGCTCAGGCGGCGCGCCCGCAGCGCCGGAGACAATGCGCGGCAGACGCACACCCCTTGCCCATGGCCGCAGCTCCCTCCCCTGACACCCCGATCCTCGCGGCCATCGACATCGGCTCCAACAGCTTCCGGCTCGAACTGGGTCAGGTGCAGCGCGGGCGCTACCGCCGCATCGAGTACCACAAGCGCATGGTCCGCCTGGGCGCCGATCTGGACGATGCCAGCCGCCTGCGCGAATCCGGCATCCAGCGGGGGCTGGATTGCCTGCGCGAGTTTTCCAGCTCGCTCACCGGGCTGCCGGCCGCGCACGTCCGCGCAGTGGCCACGCAGACCCTGCGCGAAGCGGCCAACCGCGACGAATTCCTGAAGCGCGCGCAGGCCGTCCTCGGCCAGCCGATCGAAGTGATCTCCGGTCGCGAGGAAGCGCGTCTGATCTACGCCGGTGTCTCGTATCTGCAGCCTTCGGATCAACCCCGGCTGGTGATCGACATCGGCGGTCGATCCACCGAACTCATCCTCGGGCGCGGGCGCTTGCCCGCCGCGGCCGAGTCGTTTGCCGTGGGCTCGGTGAGCCTGTCGATGCGCTTCTTTCCCACGGGGCGGCTCACGGCCGAAGCCTTCCGTGCGGCGCAGGTGGCCGCGGGTGCGCAGTTCGAAGAGGCGCTGGACACCTTCTCGCCCGAGCACTGGCGAGAGGCCTTGGGCTCTTCGGGCACCGCAGGTGCGGTGTCCGACGTGCTGAAGGCGACGGGCATCACCGATGGCCGCATCACGCCCCAGGCGCTGATGCAGCTGATGGACACCTGCATCGCCGCCGGGCGCGTGGATCGCATCGTGCTGGCCGGGCTCAAGGAAGACCGGCGGGCCGTGCTGCCCGGCGGGCTGGCGATCCTCTACACGCTGGCCACGCACTTTGGCATCACCGATCTGCTGCCCGCCAAGGGCGCCTTGCGCCAGGGCGTGATCATCGATCTGCACGAACGACTGGAAGCCGCCACACGCGCCGTGCCGCGCGACATGCGCGATCACACCGTGGCCCAGCTGCAGCAGCGCTACCAGGTGGACGTGCAGCAGGCGCAGCGCGTGCAGACCCTGGCCCTGGCGCTGCACGACGGTGTGGCGCTGACCGAAGACGCCGAGGCGCGGCGCGAACTCGGCTGGGTCTGCGCACTGCACGAGACCGGGCTGTTCGTCTCGCACCATGATCACCACCGCCACAGCGCCTACCTGATCGGCCACATCGATGCGGCGGGCTTTTCGCAGAGCCAGCAGCGGCGTCTGGCGGATCTGGCGCTGGCGCAGCGCGGCGGCCTGCGCAAGATCGAAGCCCTGTTGCGCCAGCCCGCCACGGCCTGGATGGTGCTGTGCCTGCGCCTGGCGGTGATCCGCTGCCACGCCCGCGGAGAGTCCGATGGTCCGGACTGGGTGCTGACCCGCCTGGGGGCCGATCGTGCGCTGCTGAGCTGGCACCCGGCGCGCCAGATGCCCAATCCCAGAACCCTGTATCTGCTGCACGAAGAAGCGCAGGCCTGGTCGCGCAGCGGCGCGCTGACGCTGCAGTTGCCGGCGGCCCCGGCCACGGCCTGAACGGCTGGCGGGCCGGGGCTCGGCACCCGCACCCGGCACCCGCACTCGGCATCGGCACGCCACGGCTCCGCCCATCGCGGCGCGATGGCCTGGCTGCGCGAGGGCGCGCGGTGCGAGGCGAGAGGGCTAACTCCGGTTACCACTGTCATCGTCGCTTCATCGTGGCTACACGCCGGTGTCATTGCATGACACGAGCATGTCGGCATGGAGTCCAGCACCGCCTTGCGCTTCGCCGATCAGGCCGTCCATCCTGGCAGCCACGCCCGCAGCCCGCTTCGAGCCCCGCAGCCGCGCAAGCTGCATACCGCCTGGGCGCGGCACGCCGACGAAGTCTGCGCCGCTCAGCGCCTGCGCTACCGCATCTTTGCCGACGAGATGGGCGCCCAGCTGCGGGTGCCCGCCGGAACCGCGCCTGGCCTGGATGTCGACGCGTTTGACGCTCACTGCGAGCACCTGCTGGTCATCGCCGAGGAAAACGACGACACCGCAGCCGAAGTCGTGGGCACGTACCGCGTGCTGACCCCGGCCGGCGCACGCCGCGCAGGGGGCCTGTACAGCGAGACCGAATTCGATCTGCAGCCGCTGCGATCACTGCGCCCTCGCCTGGCCGAGCTGGGCCGCAGCTGCACCGCGCCGGCCTGGCGCCAGGGCGGCGTGATCCTGATGCTCTGGACCTCGCTGGCGGAGTTCATGCAGCGCAACGGCCTGAGCGTGATGATGGGCTGCGCCAGCGTGCCCATGCGCGATGGCGGTCATGGCGCGGCCAGCCTCTGGGAAGCGCTGCGCGAGCGCCACCTGGCTGAACCGGCCTGGCGCGTGAAGCCGCACCTGCCCCTGCCCGTCCAGGAACTGGACCGCAGCCTCAGCGTCGAGACGCCGCCGCTGATCAAGGGCTACCTGCGCTGCGGCGCGCAACTGCTGGGCCCACCGGCCTGGGATCCGGACTTCGGCGTTGCCGATCTGCCGATGATGCTGGATCTGCAGCGCCTGAGCGAACCCTACCGGGCAAGGTTCACCAAGGCCTGAGCCTCAGATGGCCCTGCGTCGAACGGGGGGTGATGAAAGGTATAAACTGTTTATACCTTTTTATCCCTATCCGCCCATGGCCACCGCTCGTACTGCCCGCCAGACCGCTGCAACCGCTGCAACCGCCGCCGCTCCCGCTGCCCCGGCTGAGGCGGCGCCGAAGAAGGCGCCTGCCAGGCGCCAGCCCGCCGTCCCGCGCGCCGCGCCGGTCAAGGCCAGCGCGGCACGGTCCGTGCCCGCAGCCAAGACCAAGGTCAAGGCCAAGGCCGAAGCCGCCGACACCAGGCCGCGCAAGAAGGCCCCGGCCGAGAAGCCGCCCAAGCCTGAGAAGCGGCGCGTCAAGCTGGTGCGCGATGGCTTCACCATGCCGGAGGCCGATTTCGCCCTCATCGATACGCTCAAGGCGCGCGCGCTGGAAGCCCGCCATCCGGCCAAGAAGAGCGAACTGCTGCGTGCAGGCCTTCAGGCGCTCGCCCAGTTGCCGGCCGAGGCACTCGCAGCCGCCCTTCAGGCCCTGGCGCCCGTGAAGCTGGGCCGGCCACGCAAGGGTCACTGAGGGGCGGCCGGGCAAGCCCGGCCCGGCCCTGTCACGGCACGATCATCAGGCCTTCGCCCATGCGCACACGGTGTCCGCTGCGCACGGCGGGCGCCAGCTCGAAACCGGCCGGCGCAAACACGATGATGGTCGAGCCGTGCTCGAACCAGCCCAGCTCCTGGCCCTTGCGGAAGGGGTGATCGGCCTCCATCACGTTGGGGCCTGGCCAGCGCAAGTGCAGCCGCACATCCAGCGCATGCAGTCGGATGCTGGCCACCAGGATGGCGGCCACCGGCACCAGCGCCAGCCGGTGGCCGCTGTCCAGCTGCAGGTCTAGCACGGCGCGTTCGTTGCGGCAGAACAGCCGCTCCACGCGCCGCAGCGCGATCGGGTTGACGTTCCAGGTGTCGCCGCTGATGTAGGTCACGCGCTGCAGGCGGCCGTCATGCGGTGCATGGAAGCGGTGGTACATGCTGGAGGTCAGGCGCAGCGTCACATAGCGCCCGCCGCGCCAGGGCTCGGCCGCGGCTTCGCTGCCGAAGAGATCGGCCACGCGGTACGGAAATCCCTTGGCCTGAAAGATCTGGCCATCCCCCACGGGCCCACATTCGCCGACGATGCCGTCGCAGGGGCTCACCAGGATCTGCGGATCAGCCTGCACGGGCCGTGCGCCTTCACGCAGCTCGCGCGTGAAGCAGGCATGCAGGCTCTGGAACTGCGTCTGCCGGGCCTCGCGCAGATCGAGTTCCGTGAAGAGGCGCCACACGGCGATCGACAACCGCGTGAGCCAGCGGCTCTCGATGCGGCTGTACCAGCCCATCAGCAGTGTCAGCGTGCGCCGCGGTATGCGGTTGGTGAGAAGGAAGTTCAGGTCTTCCTGCAGGAGCCATCGCTCCCTCAAACGATCGAGTTTCACAGCGCTGTCAACTCCCGGCGTTATCAATCGGACATGGAACTCTCATGGACTCTCTCCGCGCTGGCCCTGGCCGCGCTGGCCGGCTTCGGGCCGGCCGCCCGCCGCCGGCTGCAGCTCTCGCGCGCCAAGCACCCTTCGCTCACCGGCCACTCGCGCATGGCCAAACGTGTAGCGGGCTGGGTGCCGGGCTACAGCTACGACGACGCGCAGTTCTTCGGCTCGGACGGCGCGCCCGCGGCGGTGCAGGAACAGCGTCGCGCCGGCCTGCAACGCCTGGCAGGCATCTACGCGCAACGCTTTCCCCGCAGCGCCCTCCTCACCGCCGAGGCCAGCGCGGCGATCAGCGATCTGCAGTTCACCGGCCGCTACCGCGTGCCCTTCCAGTACGCACCCTTGCTGCGACAGCACCTCAAGGTGGGGTCCTTCCTCCAGGGTGCCGAGGGCGTGTGGCTGACCGACATGGACGGCAACCGCTTCATCGATCTGACCGGCTCCTACGGCGTCAACGTCTTCGGCGTGGACTTCTACAAGGCCTGCATCCGCGAAGCCGTCGCCGAGGCTGATGCGCTCGGGCCGGTGCTGGGCAGCTACCACCCGGCCGTGGCCGGCAACGTTCGGCGCCTGCGCGAGATCTCCGGCCTGGACGAGGTGTCCTTCCACATGTCGGGCACCGAAGCCGTGATGCAGGCCGTGCGGCTGGCGCGCTACCACACGCGGCGCTCTCACCTGGTGCGCTTCTGCGGTGCCTACCACGGCTGGTGGGAAGACGTGCAGCCCGGACCGGGCAATCCGCTGCCGCCGCGCGAGACCTACACGCTGCGCGAGATGAGCGATCGATCGCTGCAGGTGCTGCGCACCCGCCGGGACGTCGCCTGCGTACTGGTCAACCCGCTGCAGGCACTTCACCCCAACCAGGCCGCGCCGGGGGACTCCTCGCTCATCGACGGCTCGCGCCGTGCCGGCTTCGACCGCGAGGCCTACACCCGCTGGCTGCAGCAGCTGCGCGAGGTGTGCACCGAGCGCGGCATCGTGCTGATCTTCGATGAGGTCTTCCTCGGCTTCCGGCTGGCTGCCGGCGGCGCACAGGCCTACTTCGGCGTGCGCGCCGACATGGTCACCTACGGCAAGACCCTCGGCGGCGGCCTGCCCGTGGGCGTGGTCTGCGGCAGAGCCGATCTGATGAAGCGCTTCCGCGAGGAGCGCCCGGTCGACATCTGCTTTGCGCGCGGCACCTTCAACGCCCATCCTTATGTGATGACGGCGATGAAGGCCTTCCTCGATCGCCTGCAGCGGCCGGAGATCCAGGCGCTGTACCCGGGCCAGGATGCCCTGTGGGCCAGCCGCTGCGAAGCCTTCAATACACGCATGGCCGCTGAGCAGCTGCCGATGCGGGCCGCCCATCTGCAGAGCATCTGGACCATCAGCTACGAGCAGCCTTCGCGCTACCACTGGATGCTGCAGTTCTATCTGCGCGAGCAGGGGCTGGCGCTGAGCTGGGTGGGCACCGGGCGGCTGATCTTCAGCCTGGCCTTCAGCGACGCGGAGTTTGCGCAGGTGCTGGATCGCTTTGTCGCTGCGGGTCATCAGATGCGGGCTGACGGTTGGTGGTGGAGCGACCCCGGCCAGACCAGCCGCTCGATCCGCCGCGGCATCCTGCGCGAGATGCTGGGGCGGTACTTCTAGCGCCCCCAGGGCCGGGCTGCGCCCAGCCCGCCCCCCGAGGGGGTTCAAGCAAAGTGGCAAAGCCACATTTGCTTGAGAGCGCCCCAGGGCCGGGCTGCGCCCAGGCCGCCCCCCGAGGGGGTTCAAGCAAAGTGGCAAAGCCACATTTGCTTGAGAGCGCCCCCAGGGCCGGACTGCGCCCAGCCCGCCCCCCGTGGGGGTTCAAGCAAAGTGGCAAAGCCACGCAAGCGTGCCGGGCGGGTCGGAACGCGACAGAACCGGGGACACGAGAACCGGGGACACGCTCAGCGCTTGTTCGGCGCCGGATCGATGAGTTCGCCGCGCAGCAGATAGAGCGGCGCCTTCCAGTACAGCATCACGTCATGAAAGGGATCCGTGATGATCTTGGTGATCCACACCAGACCCGTGCGCACGTCGCGCAGGTAGAACAGGTGCAGCGTGCGGAACAGCAGCGCCGCGATGCCCAGGGCCAGCCACAGAAGGCCCACGTCATTGACAAACTCCGCCGGCGTGGTGCTGGGCTCGATCAGGCCCAGCAGGGACGGCGACATCCACAGCGCCACGGGCGCTGCAGCCCAGGCGGACAGCAGCACGACCTTGCGGCGCAGGTTGTAGCCCACCTTGATGGCTTCCTTGTGCTCGTGGCTGCACTGGTTGGCATGGTCGTAGCCCTGCGGCTCGAAGAAGACGTGGCCCGACTGGCGCGTGACCATCGAGATGCCCCAGGCCACCAGCGCCGCCTTGGCCGGATCGATGAACAGCAGGCCGTAGGCGACGATGAAGCTCAGGGCGCTGACCAGGTGAAGGCTCTGGTTGATGCGACTCTGGTGGTAGTAGCGGTGGTCGTCCCAGCGCTGTTCTTCGAGGGCTTGCAGGAAGGATGGCACAGATGGCTCCTGGGGTGGACAGTTGAAGATCGGCGACACCGGGGCAGCGCGATGCCCGCTCCGGATGTGCGACGCGATGCTGACAAATACGCATGTCAGGCCGGTGACGATCAGCCGGGTCGCGCTGTCATCGTTTTGTTGCAGGCGCTCGCGAACATGCCGACATGCCAAGCGTTGCCGAATCGGATTTCGTCGTGCTGGATCTGCCGGCCGCTCGTCGCTCCCTGCGCATCGCGATGGTCACGGAGACCTACCCGCCGGAAGTCAACGGCGTGGCGCTGACGGTGGCCCGTGTCGTTCAGGGTCTGCGCAGCCGCCAGCACTCGGTGCAGCTGATCCGGCCTCGCCAGTCCGCGGCCGGCGATGGTGGCGCCAGCTCGGGTCGGTTCGACGAAGTGCTGCTCGGCGGGCTCCCGGTGCCGCGCTATCCGCATCTGCGCATGGGCGTGCCCTCCACGCGGGCGCTGGTGTCGCTGTGGACGCGGCAGCGTCCCGACCTGGTCCACATCGCCACCGAAGGACCGCTGGGATGGTCCGCCTTGCGGGCCGCGCTGAAGCTGAAGCTGCCCGTGGCATCGGACTTCCGCACCAACTTCCAAAGTTATATGCAGCACTACGGCATGGCCTGGCTGCGCAAGCCGATGACCGCGTACCTGCGCAAGTTCCACAACCGCACGCGCGTGACCTGCGTGCCCACGCCGGCCTTGCGTGACGAGCTCAGCGCCCTGGGCTTCGAGCGGCTGCGCGTGGTGCCCCGGGGCGTGGACACGCAGCGCTTCGATCCCGCCAGACGGTCTGCGGCGCTGCGCGAGCAATGGGGTGCCGGGCCTGGCACGCCCGTGATGCTGTGCGTCTCCCGGCTGGCGCCCGAGAAGAACCTGAGCCTGCTGCTGGACATCTTCGACACGCTGCGTGCCGAGCGGGCGGATCTGCGCCTGGTGCTGGTGGGCGACGGCCCGATGAAGGAGACGATCGCCAGCCGCTCACCGCACTGCCTCATGGCGGGCATGCGCCACGGCGAGGATCTTGCGGCCCACTACGCCAGTGCCGATCTCTTCGTCTTTCCGAGCCTGACCGAGACTTTTGGCAACGTCACGCTCGAGGCCCTGTCCAGCGGGCTGCCGGTGGTGGCCTTCCGGCAGGCCGCGGCCGGCCTGATCATCCAGGACGGCCGCCAGGGGCTGCTCGCGCCACCGGATGACCCGGCCGCCTTGCTGCAGGCGACACGGCGTGCCGTCGACGATGAGCCGCTGCGTCAGTCTCTGGGCCTGCAGGCCCGACAGACCGCGCTCACGCTGGACTGGGAACGGGTCATCGACCAGTTCGAGGCGCTGCTGCTGGAGACCCAGACACCGCTCCCCGAGCCCGTACCGCAGCCGGACCTTCGCGCCGCCGTTCTCTGAGCTGATCAGGCCGCGCGGCGGTGCAGGTGCTGCAGGCGCAGCAGCAGCACGCCCATGGCCAGCGCCAAGGCCGAACCCCAGCCGACCAGCAGCACATCGATCGGCAGCTGCAGGGCGATCAGCGCCGCGTGGATGCCCAGCATCACCAGCACGCCCAGGTTCTCGTTGAAGCCCTGAACCGCGATCGAGCGTCCGGCGGTCAGGAGCTGATATCCCCGGTGCTGCAGCAGCGCATTCATCGGCACGATCAGCAGTCCGCCTGCCAGACCCACCAGCGCCATCAGCAGCGCCCCGGAACCCAGCTGCGTGCTGAGTCCGCCGCAGGCCACCAGCAAACCCAGCAGCGGGCCCAGGGGCAGCAGGCGGCGAACGTCCTGCAGGTTTACCCAGCGTCCGGCGATCAGAGCGCCTGCCATCACACCCACCGCCACCACCGCCTGCAGGTAGGCCGCACGATCCAGGCCCAGGCCGAGCACGTCCACCGCCCAGCGCAGCACGGCAAACTGCAGCACCGCACCGGCACCCCAGCTGAGCACCGTGACGGCCAGCGAAAGGCCGCCTTCGGCATCGCGCCACAGCGTGGCGTTGGCCTGAGCGAAGTCACGCATCAAGGCCCGCCAGCGCAGGCTGCGGCGCTCGTAGCGGCGCCCGCTGTCCGGAACACCCAGGTTCAGCAGACCGGCCAGGCCATACACCGCACTCAGCAGCAGCAGCGAGGGCCCGAGCGTGGTCTCCCGCGCCAGGCCGGCCTGCTGCAGCCAGAGTCCCAGCCCTGTGCCGTGCGCCGCCTCGACAAAGGCCGTGCTGACCAGAAACCCGCCCAGCACCGTGCCCAGCAGCACGGCACTGACCACCGAGCACTCCAGCCAGGCGTTGGCCTGCACCAGTTGCTGCGGCGGCACCATCTCCGTCACCAGCCCGTACTTGGCCGGCGCATAGGCCGATGCCGCAACGCCGACGATGGCGTAGGCCAGCAGCGGCTGAAGACCCCAGGCCAGCGCCAGCACGCCCAGCAGCTTGAAGGCATTCATCACCGCCATCAGCCGCGCCTTCGGCCAGGCGTCGGCCAGCGGCCCGAGCACCGGTGCCAGCAGCACATAGGGCGCGAGGAAGCTCACCTTGAGCAGCGGCACCCACCACAGCGGCGAGCCCAGCTGGTGCAGCCAGGCGATGGTGACGATCAGCAAGGCGTTGTCCGCCAGTGCCGAGACGAACTGGGTGACGATGAGCAGGCGAAAGCGCGGTGGCATGAGACGGATCGTTGGCCGTCATTGGATGACACCGCTGTGTCTGCGCTGTGGCAGACCCGCCCGCACGGCGTGCGGCCGGCCGCTGTCACGGCGTTGTCTTGCGGCCGATGCACGATGCACCCATGCGTGCACTCGACCTGCCCCTGCCCGCCCTGCCCGATGACGACACCGAGCACGAAGGGCCCAAGCGCCGGCTGCGCACGGTGTGGATCTCTGACCTGCATCTGGGCACACCGGGCTGCCAGGCCGAAGCGCTGCTGCGCTTCCTGAAGAGCTTTGACTGCGACACGCTGTTCCTGGTGGGGGACATCATCGATGGCTGGCAGCTTCGTCGCCAGTGGTACTGGCCGCAGAGCCATAACGACGTGGTGCAGAAGCTGCTGCGCCGGGCGCGCAAGGGCACGCGGGTGATCTATGTGCCGGGCAACCATGACGAGTTCGCCAGGCGCTACGTGGGTCATACCTTCGGCGGCGTGGAGGTCGTGGAGGACCACGTGCATCAGCTGGCCGACGGACGCTGGCTCTGGGTCACGCACGGGGATCTCTTCGATGCCGTCGTGCAGCACCACAAGTGGCTGGCCTACCTGGGCGATACGCTGTATGAGCTGGCACTGCGGGTCAACCGGCACTTCAATTCCTGGCGCGCGCGGCTGGGCCTGCCGTACTGGAGCCTCTCGCGCTACCTGAAGCTGCGCGTGAAGCGGGCCGTCAGCTACATCGCCGACTTTGAAGTCGCCGTGGCACGCGAAGCGCGCCGTCGCGGCGCCGATGGTGTGGTCTGCGGCCACATCCACCATGCCGAGATCCGCACCATCGAAGGCGTCATCTACGCCAACGATGGGGATTGGGTCGAGAGCCTCACCGCCCTGGTGGAACACCCCGACGGGCGCCTGGAGGTGCTGGACATGTCGCGGCACCAGCAACTGCTGCTCGCGCACGGGCCGAGCGCTGCGCCCCAGGACGTTCGGCTGGCCTGAGCACCCTTGGCAGCCTGCGCTGCGGGGTGCGGGCGATCAGAGCAGGTCCGGTGCCACCATCGCGTGCAGCACCACGCCCTCCTGGCCTTCGCGCTCGCGGCAGCGCAGCCAGCACACCGCACCCTTGCGAAAGGCCCAGGGCTGCGGCAAGGCGGCCAGCAGATAGGCCATGGCCAGGCCCAAGGTCGGCTGGTGACCCACCACCAGCACGGGCTGGCGCGCTTCGGGCCAGCGCACCGCGGCCAGCAGTTCGGTGACCGTGCGTTCCGGCGCCAGCTCGGACGCCAGCTTGTACTTGCGGTTGAGCGCGTCCGCGGTCTGCCGTGCGCGCAGCGCCGGGCTGACCAGGATCCGCGTACTGTCCGGAATGTGGCGGTGCAGCCAGTGCGCCATGCGCTGCGCCTGCCGCTCGCCCTTGGGCGTCAGCGGGCGATCGAGGTCCGCCAGCTCGTCTTCGGCTTCGCGCGCATCGGCATGGCGCCAGAGGATCAGATCCATGACGAGACTCAGCTCACGGTGACGCTGCTCGCCGCCCAGCGCTGCAGCAGGGCCGGCTGCGCCGCGATCCCCTGCTCGGCGACGCGCCGGTAGCGGCCATCCGGCTGCAGCTGCCAGGCATCCCGCGCATCCAGCAGATAGGGCACCAGGCATTCATCGATGACACGCTGTCGCATGGCCCGGTCCCGCAAGGGCCAGGCCACCTCCACACGGCGGAACATGTTGCGGCTCATCCAGTCTGCACTGCTGAGGTAGAGGACCTCGTCATCCGCGCCAGGCCCCCAGCGGAAATACATGACACGCGAGTGCTCCAGGAAGCGGCCCACCACCGAGCGCACGCGGATGTTCTCGCTGCGTCCGGGCACGCCCGGGCGCAGCATGCAGGCACCGCGCACGATGCAATCGATCTGCGCGCCGGCCAGCGAGCTGCGCTCCAGCGCCTCGATCAGCGCGACATCGGTGAGCGCGTTGACCTTGATGACCACCCGGGCGGGCCGTCCGGCGCGGGCCGCCTCGGCCACCTCTTCGAGATGGCGGCACATCTGCGCATGCAGGTGCGTCGGCGCGACCAGCAGTCGCCGTACCGCGCCGACCGGCGCTCCGCTGGCCAGATGCAGGAACACCGCATCGATGTCGGCCGTGATCTGCGGCTCGGCCGTGAGCATGCCCAGATCCGTGTAGAGCCGCGCGGTCTTCGGGTTGTAGTTGCCGGTGGAGAGATGGGCATAACGCTTCAAATGCGTCTGACCGCGCGCGCCGGTCTCGCGGCGCGTGATCAGCAGCAGCTTGGCATGCGTCTTCAGGCCCACGACGCCGTAGACCACCTGTGCGCCGACGGCTTCCAGCCGCTCCGCCCAGTTGATGTTGGCCTCCTCGTCGAAGCGCGCCTTCAGCTCCAGCACGACGCTGACTTCCTTGCCGCGACGCACGGCCTCCATCAGCAGGTCCATCAGCACGCTCTCGCTGCCGGTGCGGTAGATCGTCTGCTTGATCGCCAGCACATCCGGATCCTGCACCGCTTCGCGCAGGAACTGCACCACGGGCTCGAAGCTCTCGAACGGGTGGTGCAGCAGCACGTCACCGTGCTGCAGCTGCTGGAACACCGGCACGCCGCGCGGCCAGCGATTGGCCGGCCAACCGGGTTCGAAGGGCGGAAAGCGCAGCGCATCGGCGCGCACCAGATCGATCAGCTGGTTCAGGCGCACCAGGTTCACCGGGCCATTGACCGCATACAGCGCCGCCTCCGGCAGGCTGAACTGTTCGAGCAGCAGCTGCGAGAGTTCCGCCGGGCAACTGCGCACCACCTCCAGCCGGATCGCCTCGCCGTAGTGGCGGGTGGTCAGTCCCGTGCGCAGGGCCTGGCGCAGGTTGGTGACATCATCCTCATCGACATCCAGATCGGAATCGCGCGTCACGCGGAACTGCGAGAAAACCTCCACCACGCGGCCCGGCACCAGATCGGCCAGGTGTGCGCGGATCACGCTGGTCAGCAGCACGAAACCTTGTTCGCCGCGCGGCATCAGGCGATCCGGCAGCCGCATCACGCGCGGCAGCACGCGGGGCACCTTGAGGATGGCGACGCGGCCGCCCTCGCCCTGCAGATCGTCGCCCGACAGGCGCATGATGAAGTTCAGGCTCTTGTTGGCCACCAGCGGAAACGGGTGCGCCGGATCCAGCGCCACCGGCACCAGCAGCGGCCGCACCTGCGCCTCGAACAGCGCCGCCACCCAGCGGCGCTGTTCGGCCGTGCGATCGGCATGATTGAGGATGCGGATGCCCTGCCCGGCCAGCGCCGGCATCACCTCTTCGTTGAAGACGCGGTACTGCTCGTCGATCAGCGCATGGGCGTCGGCGGCCAGGCTCTCGAGGTGGTAGCGCGCGCTCTCGGAGATGTCGTCGCTGAGGGTCTCCAGATAGTCCGGAAAGCGAACCTCGAAGAACTCGTCCATGTTGGACGAGACGATGGTGATGTAGCGCAGGCGTTCCAGCAGCGGAACGTCAGGGCGCCGCGCCTGCGCCAGCACGCGGTGATTGAAGGCCAGCGAAGAAGACTCGCGGTCGATCAGGCACGGGAGTTCACCCGAATCCACGGCCTCGGGCTGCGGGTCTGGCGGCAGAGCGTCATCGGACATGCGAATCAATCTACGACAGATGCGTGACAGGCCTGTGACCGTCTCCGCCGCCCCTGCGGCGCGCCGCCGGCCGCGCGGCAGCGTGGCCCGGCCCCTCAGGCCTTGCGCGCGAGCTTCTCCGCCACCGGGGCACCCGCAGCCTTCCAGGCGCTGAAGCCGCCTTCGATGTGGCTCACGTCCTCGAAGCCCATCTCCTGCAGCGTGCGTGCGGCCAGGGCCGAGCGCCAGCCCGCCGCGCAGAACAGCACCAGCGGCTTGCCTTCTGCGAAGGCCTTGTGAAAGTACGGGCTCTCGGGGTCGACCCAGAACTCCAGCATGCCGCGCGGAGCGTGCACCGCACCGGGCACCACGCCTTCACGCTCCAGCTCGCGCACGTCGCGCAGATCCACGAACAGCACTTCGCCCGAGGCATGGTGCGCGCGGGCCTCGTCCAGCTTGAGGGTGCGCACCAGGGCCATCGCTTCTTCCACCAGCTGGCGGGCAGTCTTCTTCATGGGGGGCGTCTCCTGCGATCGTGAGCCGCCAGCGTACACCAGGCTCGTTTCACTGAACGATAGGCGCCAGGGCAGCAGGGTCGCCGCGGCGCGGCGTCACGGCGAGGTGTCGCGGCTGAGGCCCTGGTGCCTCAGCGAGCGAAATCCTCGTCGCGCAACTCGATGGGCTGGCCGTGCGGCGTGCGATGGGCCGCATGATCCCAGGCCTGTGCATGACGCTGTAGCTCAGCCGACGATCCCGCGCCGTGGCGCTGCACCAGGTCTTCCAGCGCCATGAGCCAGGCGCGGTAGTAGTCCTCTGCGGCCTCGGCTTCGCTGCGCGCGGCCTGCGCGCTCAAGGGATGCAAGTGGCCGCTCAAGCTCTGCGCCCACTCGGTCCAGCTGAACAGGCCCCGCTGGTGCAGCTGCACGGCCAGCGCAAACGCCTGGGCCTGCCAGGGAGCATGGAACACTGGCTCGGCATCCGGCCCGCGAGGCAAGCCTGGGCACGGCAGTTCAGGCGCTTGCATCGTCCGAAAGCTGATGAGATCAGGCGCTGCCGGGCACCGTGGGTGCGGCAGCCTGCAGATAGGGCTCCCACAGATCCAGGCTCACCGCCGTGGCCGTGGTGTCCGAGCCCCACAGTTCGCGCGCCTCGAAGCTCACGCGGTAGAGCCACTGGGGATCGTCGCCCTGCCCCTGCGCGCGGGCGTCGGCAAAGGCGTGAACGCCGTGCACCTGCACGATGCGACCGCGGCGACCCCGGGCATAGGCCGGCAGCCGCGTGTGATGGGCTGCCGCGCTGGCGCGTGTGCGCACGCTGTCGCCCACGGCAAACCGCGCCGGCGCCGCGGCCGGGCGCTCGCTGGGCGAGCCCCTTCGCAGCACGGCCGCCACGGCGCCGGCCTTCAGCGCCTGCACGCCCTGGCGAGGCGGCTCCTGGGGCTCGCCGCGGGCCAGCTCTTGCGCCGTCAGCAGCCCGGCATCCTGCAGCAGCTGCAGCAAGGCTTCCAGCCAGATGCCGTAGTAGCCCAGGCGGGCGTAGGCCGGCAGCTGCTCGCGCGCCGCACGGCTCATGTCGATGTTCCACAGGCCGCAGGCGCCCATGGCCAGCGTCAGCGCAAAGGCCTGGCGTTCCCAGGGTGCATGGAAGGCCTCGGCCTCGTCGGACCGATCGATGGGCTCGGCGACCGCCGTGCCGCCCAGATCGGCATGGGTGAGGTACCACCCAGCCGGCGGCTGTCCGCTGATCGGTGGCTCAGGTGGATGATTGGTCATCGACAGATGAGGGTTCGCGCGCCAGGCCCGTGCCGATCATCGAATCGCGCGTGACCAGCTCGGCCAGCCGCTCTTCGCTCCAGCCTTCGGTGCCGGCAGGCCGCAGCGGCAGCACCAGGTAGCGCACTTCGGCGGTGGAATCCGCCACCTGCAGCGCCGTGCCTTCGGGCAGCTGCACGCCAAACTCAGCCAACACCCCAGCCGGGTCGCGCACCGCGCGCGCCCGATACGGGGCGCTCTTGTACCAGGTGGGCGGCAGGCCGAGTACGGGCCACGGGTAGCAGCTGCACAGCGTGCAGACCACCAGATGATGGACCGCGGGCGTGTTCTCCAGCACCACCATGTGCTCGCCCTGGCGCCCTTCGTAGCCGAGCGACGCGATGGCCGCCGTGGCATCGCGCCGCAGCCAGGCCATGAATGCCGGATCGGACCAGGCACGCGCCACCACGCGCGCGCCGTTGCGTGGGCCGATGCGGTGCTCATAGGTATCGATCAGCTGATCCAGCGCAGCGGGATCCACATAGCCCTTGGCAACCAGCACGGACTGCAGCGCACGCACCCGCAGTTCCATTTCGTCGAAGTGGCTGTGGTCATCGGCCTGGTCATGATCATCCGGCGACGCGGGCGTCACCAGCGGAGTCTTGCCGCTCGGGGCATCGGCCGTCATGCGCCAGTCCCCGCCAACCCATCGACCCGTGGCTTCCGGTTCATGCGCGGAGTGTGCGCCAGGCGCGGAACAACACCAAGCAACTTGCCCCAACAAGTGAGTACGGCCCGGGGTTTCCGTCCGGGCCGTTTCGATGGCGGGCCTTGGGCGGCGAGCGCCGCCCGAAGCATCAAGCCTTGCGAGAAGCCCCTTGCCGACGACGCGCCGCCACACCCAGCACCAGCATACCGGCCAGCGCCAGCACATAGGCCTGCGGCTCGGGAATGGGGGCCAGCACCACCTGCTGCGACAGATCGACCGTGTTGATCATCAGGTAGTCGTTGGGCGTGCCGGTCACGCTGAAACTCACCGACTTGATGTTGACCGCCGAGGAGCCGATGCCCAGGAAGGGAGCCGTGTTCGTCTGCAGATCGCCCGAAAGCCCGCCCACACTCACCGTACCCAGCAGGCTGTTGCCGGCGTCGTAGGCGCTCAGCCAGCCCGTGAAAGTGCCGTATTCGAGGCTCTGGATCTGGGCGCCCACGCGCGCCACAGGATTGGCGAAGCTGATGGTCAAGGGCCCGGCATTGTCGATCGTGCCCAGCAACTGCGCGCCCACGGCAAAGCTGCCCTTGTAGCCACTCATGAGCCCGCCTTCGTCCGCGCGGATCATGTCGCCGCCAGGATTGCTGACGGTAGCCGACGCCAGCCCGGTGGTCGTCACCGCCGACGGCGAGGTGATGCCGAAGGTGATGTCAGGTCCCAGCTGACCCCAGGTCAGCGTGTCAGTACCTGCCAGCGCTGCACGGCTGCCGAATTGAACGGTGAGGGCCTGCGCCTGGAACGCGGCGCCAAGCAGTACGCCCAGCGAGAGGGTGCGGGCCAGCACTTGAGTGGCACGTCGAATGGAAGTCATGGATGGGCTCATGAAGTGGCCTTCTGGGGATTTCGTCGTCTGCTGACGGCTCAGGGGTTGATCTGCACACGCCAGGCCCCGCGGCCGTGCGTGAAGGCATACAGATACTTCGGATCCGTGGCGTTGATCGCCAGGGCGTCGATGCTCACGTGGCCGAAGCTGGTGACTTCGCGGTACCAGTTCTGGCCGCCGTCCACCGTGGTGTAGACGCCGATGTCCGTGCCCACATAGATGCGCTGCGAGTCCGACGGATCCACCACGATGGCCGTGGCCGGCACCGCGGGCAGCACGTTGGCCCCGGTCCCTGGCAACAAGCTCCAGGTCGCGCCGCCATCGGACGTCTTGAGCACCGTGGCCTGCCCGAGGGTCGGGAAGAACGAGTAGGCGACATAGGCCACCTGCTCATTGTTCGGATCGAACGCCATGCTGGAAACAAATGCCTGGACCGGTCTCGCCGAGGCCCAGATGGTCGCACTCGTGGTGGTCAAGGCCGATGACGAGTAGTGGATATAGCCATCGGTCATGCCCACGAGCACGCGGTTGGCGTTGAGCGGTGAGGAAGCGATCGCGGAGACCGAGCCCTGCCCATCGGTGACCTCACTGGCCCTGGCCCAGCTGCTCGCCTGGTTCACCGTGCGCCAGATGTACCAGCCGCCGGTGAACATCCTCTGTCGATTGCCGGCATTCATCTCATGCGGCGCGATGAACGCGAAGCCGCTGTCGCCGGCGATGCCGCTCGTCGCGCCGGAGAAACTGCCGCCTCCGTTGATCGACCTCTGCAAGGACAGGCCGGTGTAGCCGCTGAACAGGACGTCATTCGCGGGATTCGCGTCGCCCTTGGTATCGACGGACACATAACCGCCGTCACCACCCAGCAACTTGGTGCCGACGGTGGTGGCTGTCGTTCCCCGCCAGGTGCCGTTGTCCTGCATGCCGCCCATGAAGGTCTGGCCATCCGGCCAGACGGCACCGTGGTAGTACTGGGTGGTGGTGTAGCCGGTGTTCAGCTCAGTCCAGCTCACCATGCCGTTGGTGGGGAAGCCACAGACATTGGTGACCGTGGTGCCCACGTTGGCCCGCGCATCGTCGGTCCGGAAGATGCCGCCGTCATTGGCCACGTACATGATCTTGTTCGTGGTGCCGTTGTAGCCGGGATGGAAGCGGATGGCGTGCTGGTCGGCATGCGCGTAGTTCGCATCGCCCTGGTTGAACCACCAGTAGCTGGCAATGCCCCAATTGGCGCCACCATCGTCCGAACGCATCAGATCGATGCCACCCGTCCAGACCCGATTGGAATCCAGCGGATCCACGGCGATGACGTTGTCGTACCAGCCCTGGTTGAAGTTCGCCGCCAGGGAACCGACGCACTCGGGGTACGCGTACACCGGATTGGTCAGCTGCAGCCGATTCAGCTTGTTGGGGTCGGAAGAGCGCACCCGCGCCGTCCAGCTGCCCGAAGCACCGCCGGTGGTGGAGCGGAAGACGGCGTGCATCCCCGAGCTGCTTGCGTTGGCGGCCAGCGCATAGATCACGTTCTCGTTCGAAGGCGCAATGGCCAGGGACGTGCGCCCCATGCCGGCTTCGGTGTAGACCGAGGCGAAGCTGCTGCTGCCCGAATCGAGCGCCCGGTAAATGGTGCTCTGGGCGAAGGTTCCGCAGGTCGCGAAGACAAAGCCCAGCGCGCGCTTGGCCTGCACGGCGATATCCATGCAGCCTCTCACGGTGCTGCCGTCGATCAGCCGGGTCCAGCTGGCACCGCCATCGTTGGAGCGGAACAGCCCGGTCCGCGTGGCGGCATAGAGGCGCCGAGAATCGCGCGGGCTCACGACGATCTGGTTGACGTAGCTGAAGTCGCCGATAGCCGGGCCGGTGGCCGGCGTGGTGGCGGACAAGGCGGACCAGCTGGCACCGCCATCGGTCGTCTTGAAGATGCCCATGCCACGGATGGCATCGCCGTTGAAGAAGCCTTCGCCGGTGCCGGCGTACAGCACTTGCGGGTTCTTCGGATCCATGGCCAGGCTGGCCACCGCGATGTTGGGCAGCAGCAGGTCGGTCAGGGGCGTCCAGCTGTTGCCGGCATTCACGCTCTTCCAGACGCCGCCGCCCACGGCCGCGGCGTACAGGATGCTGGGATTCGTGGGGTCGACCAGCAACTGGCGCGTGCGACCGCCCTGATTCGACGGGCCCAGGTTCTGCCAGGTGCCCAGCGCACCGCCGGGCGCCGCGGCCGCGACGTCGACCCGCGTATTGCCGGGCATCAGCTGGCGCGTGGCCGACACGTACAAGGGGGTCTGCTTGGCCGCCTGGATTGCGGCGGGGTAGCGCATCACGTCCAGCGGAGCCGGGCGGGCATTGGCATTCGGGCCGCGGGTCTCCATGGGGCCGGTGCGCTTGCCGACAAACCAGTTGATCGCCTCCTGCGGCTTGTCAGGGCGGGCCGGGTTCGACTGGCGGGTCTTGCGCGCGTGGCGCGACTCCAGGTACTTCAGCTTGTCAGCAGCGACTAGCGGCTGGGACTCTTCCTTGGGCAGCGCTGTCGCAGGCGCCTCGGTCGAAGGGCTGGCTGCCGAAGGCGCTGGCGCGGACGTCTGCGCCAGCGCACCCCAGGCCAGCGGCGCCATGCAGGCGAGCACCAGCGCGCTGCGGATGGTCTTGCCGGACAACATCATGTTCAAGGACTCCTCGGTTGGCGTGCGTCTTTCCGACGCGATGGTTAACCTTCAGCCTCAGAAGCTCCCTCCGGGCCCCTGGCGGCATCGATCCGAAGTGAATGTCCGGTCTGACACATGTCGATGTCGCAGACCGCATTCAAGGTCATTTTTCGCCCGGGTAACCCCCCCGAGTCAAGTGGCTTCGGGCCCATTGCTAGGCCTGGGCCCCCACTTGCGGGCGATGGCCTTCGGCGGAGAAATTGCGTGCTGTCCATCACACCCGATCCGAATCGGCGAACGGGTGCGCTGAGCGAGGGCTACTGCGGTGGCGGGACACGTCGGCCCGAAGGGGTCAGCGGCGCGGAAGCCGCAGGGCTGGCCTGAGGCGCCGGCGTCGGCGCGAGTTCCGCCAGCCGCCGGGCGCTGAAGCCCTGGCGCGCCAAGGCCTCATTCAGGGCCGGACCCTCAGGGATGCCGGCTTCGCAGAGCCCCTTGCGGATGGCGGCTGCGCCTGCAGCATCCAGCTTGTCGGGCACGTGGCCCTTCAGCACACGCCCCAGCGCCTTCAGGTGTTCGTCCGACAGGATGCGCGGCGGCGCAGCACCTCCTGTTGCCGCCGGGCTGCAATCCGCCGCTTTGGGCGTCGATGCGGCCTGCCCGGGCGAACCGGCCACGCATCCCGCGGAAACGGCGGACAGCAGCAGGGCAATCGCGGGGCGGATCGGGGTCATCAGGGAGCCTCCGGTGGGCACCCCGATTGAACCCCAGGACCGGCCGCCGGGCAAGCCACCGTCAGGGACGCGGGCGCACCGAACCCGGCGCCGCCCACGCGGCACACCTAACGTCGCAATGCATCAGACAAAGAGAACGGCCCAGACTTTGCAGCCTGGGCCGTGGGAGGATCTGGTGGGCCCTGTAGGATTCGAACCTACGACCAACGGATTAAGAGTCCGCTGCTCTACCAACTGAGCTAAGAGCCCTGGGAAAGTCCGGGGGCGAAAGCCACCTGGCGGACTTTGGTGGGTTGTGCAGGATTCGAACCTGCGACCAACGGATTAAAAGTCCGCTGCTCTACCGACTGAGCTAACAACCCGTCCGCAGAGCCGCGCATCATAGCAGCAAATCGTCACGCAGCCGCTTCAGGCGCGGTGCGGTGGGCCGTGGCGGCCTGGCCGCCGGCCTGGCGGGCCGCGCTTGGAGCGCAAGCGGCCCGCGCCACGGCCAGCTCGATCGCCTCACCGGCTGCCGCCAGGCCGAAGGCGGCGGTCACCGTGACAGTGGAGCCGTAGCCGTTGCAGTTGAGGCTGCCGTCGGGCGCACAGGCATCCTCAGGCGCGGCGGGCGCGCTCACCGGCTCGCGCGAGAACACACAGCGCAGGCCGATGGCGCCCTGGCGCGGCGCGCCATGATCGCGCCGCAGCCGTTGGCGCAAGGCGGCCAGCAACGGGTCGTGCGTGGTCTCGGCCAGATCGGCCAGCTCCACCCGGTGTCCCATGCGCTTGCCGCCCGCGGCGCCGGCAATCACCAGCGGCATGCGCTCGCGCAGGGCCCAGGCCGCCAGCGCCAGCTTGGCGGCGCTCTGGTCGCAGGCATCGATCAGCACATCCACGGGCACCGGAAGCAGCGCAGGCCAGTTGCCGGGCTCGACAAAGGCTTCGACCGCGTGCACGCGACACGCCGGGTGGATGCCCTGGATGCGCTCGCGCAGCGCCTGGACCTTGGCCTGGCCGAGCGTGGCCTGCGTCGCATGAACCTGGCGGTTGATGTTGGACTCGGCGACATGATCCAGATCGATGAGCACCAGTTCGGCCACACCGCATCGCGCCAGCGCCTCCGCCGCCCAGGAGCCGACGCCCCCCACGCCGACGACAGCCACGCGCAAGGCACGCAGTGCCCCGTAGCCCGCATCGCCATACAGGCGCCGCAGGCCGCCGAAGCGGCGTTCCAGATCGGCTAGAGAATCGGGCCCCGTTGCCGTGGCGGCCGGACCGGCATCGATCACAGCATGCGCTCCACGCGCCAGGCCTGGTAGCGCACGCCAGCCCAGGCACCACCCAGGATGCCGGCCAGCGCAATGGCGCTGCCCAGGCTGAGCGTGGAAATGCCCGACAGGCCCTGGCCCACGGTGCAGCCCATGGCCGTGACACCGCCGATGCCCATCAGGGCGCCGCCGACCAGGTGGTTGGCCGTGTCTTCGGTACCCGACAGGCCCTCCCAGCGGAAGCTCCGCGTGGCCAGTGCGTAGACCGCCGAACCCGCGATCACGCCGAACACCGACATCACGGCCATGCTCAGGCGCTTGCTGCTGTCGCTGAACAGGATGATCCAATCCAGCGAGTAGGCGATCGGCGCGACGAAGGTCAGCGACTCCATGTTGCGCGTGCTGGTGGCCACGAAGGTCTCTTCCAGCGTCACCGGGTGCTCGTCGATGTGCCCCAGCACACCGGAGACCCACCAGGCCGCGACGACGATCAGGCCAATGCCCAGACCGCCGGTCAGCACCTCCAGGCTGCGCCCTTCGGGCCGCAGCAGCACCCAGGCCACGAGCAGCCCGCCGACGAGCAGGCCCGCCACCGCAGCGGCTCTTTCCAGGGGCCAGCCGGTGGCCCAGGCCAGCAGCGAGGGCAGATCCTGCGCAGCCGGCAGCGAGACGGCCACGGTATCCACGGTGGCCACGCGACCGACCGCAAAGACCCCGCGCATCGTGGCGTAGGCCGTGAGGCCCAGCACCGAGAAGACCACCAGCGATTTCAGGCTGCCGCCGCCGATGCGCACCAGGGTCTTGCTGCCGCAGCCCGAGGCCAGCACCATGCCGAAGCCGAAGAGGACGCCGCCGGCCGCAGCCGACAGCCACATCACGCGCGGACCCGCATAGATGCTGTCGGCCGCCTGCACCCAGCCTAGGGCGACCATGCCATTGAAGCCGATCACGGCCACGCCGATGGCCAGCGCCCACATGCGCAGACGGCCAAAATCGCCGGTATTGACCACGTCGGCCACGGCACCCATGGTGCAGAAGTGGCTGCGCTGCGCGACCGCGCCGAACAGCATGCCCAGCACAAAAGCCGCGGCCAGCAGCTGGGTGGTCAGCGTCGCCAGCTGGGCTTCGGTCATCGCGTGAGTGGCAGGCGTCGGCTGATGTGAAGCGTCAGCGCAGGGTGGTCAGGCGCTGCTTGGCCGCCGCCGCGGCATCGGTGCCGGGATGCGCCTTCTGCAGGTCTTCCAGCGTCTTGCGTGCCGTGCGGACATCCTTCATCTCGGCCAGGCTGTTGGCCAGGCCCAGCATGGCTTCCGGCGCCCGCGGGTGGCTGGGCGATGCGGCAAGAAAGGCGCGGAAGGTGGCCACAGCCTCCTTGTACTCCTTGCGGCCATAGTGGGCGTTGGCCGCCCAGAACTGGGTGGCCGGCAGGTAGCCGCTGGTCGGCCAGCGGCGCTGCAGCAACTGAAAGCCGGCGAGCGACTTGTCAAAATCGCCGGCACGCATCTGGCCCATGGTCTCTTCGAACAGGCGCTTCTCGTCCGGATCAACCTGGAATTCCTGGCCGTCGAGCGCCACCTTCGTGGGCTCCAGCTTGCGCAGCCGGTCGTCGACACCTTGCGTGATGTCGCGCTGGCGGCGCTGCACTTCGGCCAGATCGCGGGCCAGTTGCTCATCCGTGCCACGCTGGCGGGCCAGATCGGCCCGCAGGGTCTCGATCGCGCTGTTCAATTCCAGCAGGCTGCGGCGCAGCGCCTGGATCTGTTCGTTCAAGGCAGCCTGGGTGGCTTCGGCGCGCGCCTGCGCGGCCGCCAGTTCCGCCACCTTGGCCTTGTGCGCCTCTTCCTGCGCCGTCACCTTGGCGCGCAGATCCAGGATGGCCTGGCGCGCTTCCTTGTCGTCGAACAAGGCCTGCGCGTTCAGGCTGGCCGTGGCCAGCGCCAGCGCCAGCCAGACCGGCCGCAAGGTGCGCAGACTCATCGGGCTTCCTTCAGTTCAGCGCGGCGGTTCTTCGCAAAGGCGGCCTCGTCGGCGCCCTGCGCGGCGGGGCGCTCTTCGCCGTAGCTGACGGCTTCCAGCTGGTTGTCGGCCACGCCCAGCAGCTTCATGGCCTGCACCACGGCCTGCGCGCGCTTCTGGCCCAGCGCCAGGTTGTATTCGCGGCCGCCACGTTCGTCGGTATGGCCTTCGATGACGATCTTGCGTGAGCGGTCGGCCACCAGTGCCTTGGCATGCAGATCGATGACCGGCTTGCCGTCGTCGCGCACGACGAAGCTGTCGTAATCGAAATAGACCACGCGCCCGGCAGCCTGGGCTGCTGCCAGGGCCGATGCGGCCGAGCTCTGCGCCGCACCGGCCTGCACGGTGGTCACTTGCGATTGCGGTGGAGTGGGCGCCGTGGGAGCGGGGCCTGTGCTGGGCGTGGCGCCGGCGGCCGGTGTACGGGTCTCGACCGGCACATCGTTGAGGTTGACGCTGGAGCCGCAAGCGGCCAGCAGCAGGACGGCAGCGGCACAGGCGGCCAGGGCGGGGATTCTTTGCTTCATCTTGTGCACTCCACGGAAAGATTTCGACAGGGCCACCGGCGCGGCATGCACGACCGCGCTGCGCAGGTTCATCGCCCGAAGGGCCCCCAGGCCGGCTCGCGCATGTCCAGGCCGCTGCTCAGCAGCGTGGTCTTGATGCGGCCATCCAGCGTGGAGGTCATCAGAACGTCGCGCCCGCCATCACGGCTGGCATAGACCAGCAGGCGTCCATTGGGCGCGAAGCTGGGGCTCTCGTCATGCTGAGTGTCGCTGAGGGTGCGAAGGGTTCCGCTGGCCAGTTCCAGTGTCGTCACGCGGAAGGCGCCACCCTGGCGCGTGACGTAGGCCAGCGTCTTGCCGTCCGGGCTGATCGCGGGGCTGATGTTGTAGCTGCCCGCAAACGTCACACGCTCGGGCGAGCTGCCATCCAGGCCCATGCGGTAGATCTGCGGGCCGCCGCCACGATCGCTGACGAAATAGATCTGCCGGCCATCCGGCGTGAAGACGGGCTCGGTATCGATGGCGCTGCTCACGGTCAGCCGCCGCGGGTTGCCGCCTTCGCGGCTGACCATGTAGAGCTGCGCGGGGCCGTCGCGAGACAGCGTGACCGCGAGCTGCCCGCCCGTGGGCGCCCAGGCCGGGGCGCTGTTCGTGCCCGGAAAGTTGGCCACCGTGCTGCGGCGGCCCGATTGCAGATCCTGCACCCAGACCACGGCGCGCTGCGTCTCGAAGCTCACGTAGGCCAGTTCGCGCCCATCGGGCGACCAGGCCGGCGAGATGATCGGCTCGTTACTGGTCAGCGCGACGCGGCCGCCTTCGCCATCGGCATCGGCCACGTGCAGGACAAACTGCCGCGCAGACTTGGTGACGTAGGCGATGCGCGTGGCAAAGATGCCGCGGTCGCCGGTGAGCTTCTCGAACACCTCGTCGGCGATGCGGTGTGCCGCCAGCCGCAGATCGGCCGCCGGCACGCTGAGCGTGCGCGCCAGGTGCTCGCGGTTGCGCACCACATCCCAGAGCCGGTAGCGGATGTCGAAGCTGCCGTCGGCCAGGCGCATGGCAGATCCCGCCAGCAGCGCATCGGCGCCAGCCGCGCGCAATTCGGCCTGCGGCAGCGGGCTGCGCTCATCCAGCGCAGAGGCCGGCGTGCTGCTCTTGAAGACGCCGCTGCGCTCCAGATCGGCACGCACGATGGCCGAAGTGGCCGCATTGCCCGCGCCTTCGCCACGAAACGGTGCGATGGCAATCGGCAGCTGCGTGGCGCCCACGCCCGAGATTTCCACCCGGAACTGCGCCTGCGCTGGCAGCGCAGCCGCCGTGGCGGCGCCACCCAACGCGGCGCCAAACTGTCTTCTGGTCCACATGCGGGGCATTCTAGGCAGGCTGCGAAGGCCTCGTCGGCCGGCCGGCCGACCACCCGGCATCCGCCGGCGGCACCCCCGGCGGCCCCGCGGATAATCCCCGCATGGCTTCGCTGTTGCAACGCTTTGCGCGTGTGGCGCCCTATTTCAAGCGTTCGCGTCCGGCGATCGGCGTGGCGGTGCTCGGCTCGCTCGTCGCGGCCTCGACAGAACCCATGCTGCCGGCGCTGATGCAGCCTTTGCTGGACAAGGGTTTTGCCGGCCCCGGCTTTCCCTTGTGGTGGATTCCGGCGGCGTTCATCAGCCTGTTCCTGGTGCGCGGGCTCGCCGGCTTCGTGGCCCAGTACGCGCTGTCTTCGGCAGCCACGCGCGGCATCCTGGAACTGCGCCGCGCCATGTTTGCGCACCTGATGCGCGCCGAGCCGGGCCTGTTCACGCGGCAGTCGGCCAGCCACCTCACCAACACCGTGGTCTATGAAGTGCAGCAGGGCACCAACCAGCTGGTGTATGCGCTGCTGATGGGCACCAAGGACCTGCTCACGCTGGTGGCGCTGCTGGTCTACCTGCTGTGGCTGAACTGGAAGCTCACGCTGATGGTGGCAGTGCTGTTTCCGCTGATCGCCTTCGTGATGCAGCGCATCGGCAAGCGCCTGCACCGTCTGACCGTGGCCGGCCAGGACGCCACCGACGACCTGGCCTACGTGGTCGAGGAAAACGCGCTGGCCTGGCGCATCGTGCGGCTGCATGGCGCCGAGGCAGCGCAGAGCGGGCGGCTCTTCACGGCCGCCGAGAAGCTGCGCCGGCTCTGGCTGAAATCGACCATCGCCAGCGCGACCATCACGCCGCTGACGCAATTGCTGGCGGCGGTGGTGCTGTCCAGTGTGATCACGGTGGCCCTGTGGCAGAGCACCAGCGGCACGACCACGGTGGGCGGCTTCGTGGCCTTCGTGACCGCCATGCTGATGCTGGTGGGGCCGATCAAGCACCTGTCGGACGTCATGACGCCCATCACCCGCGGCCTGGCGGCGCTGGAGCGCGGCGTGGCGCTGATCGACGAGGTGCCGGCCGAAAGTGGCGGCACGCACCGCGTGGCGCGTGCCCGCGGCGAGATCAGCTTCCATGGCGCCGGGCTGCAGTACCCGCAGGCGCAGAGCCCGGCGCTGGATGCCGTGGATCTGCAGGTGGCGGCCGGCGAAGTGGTGGCGCTCGTCGGGCCGTCCGGCGCCGGCAAGTCCTCGCTGGTGCACCTGTTGCCACGCTTCATCGAGCCCACGCAGGGCGAGATCCGTCTGGATGGCGTGCCGCTGGCGCAATGGGATCTGGCCTGCCTGCGAGGCCAGTTTGCACTGGTGAGCCAGGACGTGGTGCTCTTCAACGACAGCATCGCCGCCAACGTGAGCCTGGGCGCACACGGCGCCGATCCCGCCGTGCGCGATCGGGTGCGCGCGGCGCTGCGCAGTGCGCACCTGCTGGAGTTTGCCGAAGGGCTGCCGCAGGGCCTGGAAACGCTGGTGGGTCACAACGGCAGCCAGCTCTCGGGCGGCCAGCGCCAGCGCCTGGCGATCGCGCGGGCGCTGTTCAAGGACGCGCCGATCCTGATCCTGGACGAAGCGACCTCGGCGCTGGACAGCGAGAGCGAGCGCGCCGTGCAATCGGCGCTGGAGGACCTGATGAAGGGCCGCACGACCCTGGTCATCGCCCACCGGCTGTCGACCATCGAGCACGCGGACCGCGTCGTGGCCCTCGAAGCCGGGCGTGTGGCCGAACAGGGCACGCATGCCGAGCTGCTGGCACTCGGCGGCGTCTATGCCCGTCTGCATGCCATGCAGTTCAGAAGTTAGCGTTCAACCCCTGTCCTGAACGGAAACCGCCATGACCGCGATCTCCCGCTATCCCGTGCCCGAGCTGAAGGACCTGCCCGAAGACCTGCGCGAACGCATCCTGCAGGTGCAGGAGAAGGCTGGCTTCGTGCCGAATGTCTTCCTGGCGCTGGCGCACCGCCCGGCCGAATGGCGCGCCTTCATGGCCTACCACGATGCGCTGCTGCTCAAGGAGGGCGGGCTGAGCAAGGGCGAGCGCGAAATGATCATCGTCAGCACCTCGGCGGCCAACCACTGCCTGTACTGCGTGGTGGCGCACGGCGCGATCCTGCGCATCTACGAGAAGAAGCCGCTGCTGGCCGACCAGCTGGCCGTCAACCACCGCAAGGCAGACATCACGCCGCGCCAGCGCGCGATGCTGGATTTTGCGATGAAGGTCTGCGAGGACTCCGCGGCGATCGAAGAGGCCGACTTCCAGGCCCTGCACGCCCACGGCTTCGACAACGAGGCCATCTGGGACATCGCCGCCATCACCGCCTTCTTCGGCCTGAGCAACCGCATGGCCAATGTCACCGGCATGCGTCCCAACGACGAGTTCTTCCTGATGGGGCGTCTGCCGAAAGCGGCCAAGGCCTGAGCGACACGGGCCGCGCGGTCGCGGCCGGCGGGGCTGGCGTTCCTGACGGCCCCGGCGCAGGCGCGCCGCGCCCGAGATGGCCGGCCAGCGCAGGACTTATCCGCGCTTCCCGCACACAGGCGCCTTTCCAGAATCCGGGGAACAGGGCCCCGTGTGATCCACAGGTGCCGGAACGATCCGGCGCGGCGCAGGGCCCCTCGGGGATTGCATGCACCGCGTCGCGCCTTCGTCGCCGATATCCGGCCCGTTCCTCGGGTCGAAGCTCAGCACCACAGGATGGTTTCGTCACTGGCCGATGCAAGGAGCCGCGGCGCTTGCCGCGCTGCTGCTGGGCGCCTGTGGCGAGGGCGTGCAGGGTACCCCCACCGAGCTGATCAAGGCGGTCGTCGTCCAGGCAGCGCCCGATGGCCGATGCGCGGGCGGCGGCCAGCTGCTGCGCCTGGGCCTGGATCAAAACGGCAACCAGGTACTGGACACGCCGGAGGCCAGCCACCAGCTGCGCCTGTGTCCGCCCACGGCACGGGCCGAGGACGGCGCCGCGCCCGTCTCCGCCTGGGTGCGCATCAGCAGCGCCGGTGCTTCGGCGGAGTGCCCGGCCGGCGGCGCGCTGGTGGAGGCACGCTATGACATCGGCAACAGCCCGCGGCCGAACCCGCGTGACCGATCGCTCAGCCTGTGGTGCAACAGCGCATTCCCGCAGCCGCCCGGGCGCCTGCTGGCCGGCGGCACGGCAGCCGGCGAAGGCGGCGCCACGGTCGCGAGCGCCGAGCTCGCCCTGCTGCTGCGCGTGGAGGGCGTCGCGGAAGCCGGGCCCTGCCGCGAAGGCACGCTGCGCGTGCTGACCGGACTCGATGTCAACCGCAACGGCCTGCTGGACGAAGCCGAAGTCCGCAATACGCAGCTGCTGTGCGCTCACAGCCCAGGGCCGCTGGATCACGAGATCGTCACCACCCTGCCCGACAGCGCGCCCATCGGCCACATCGTGCAGCTGGGCGGCGGCGCTGATGGCCGCAGCTGGCGCATCGAGCAGGCCGTCGGCCAGCGCATCAACACCGAACAGCTGCGCGGTGTGTGGGGCGGCAACTGGGCACCTACCGGCCCGAAGGCTCGCTGGCGCGCGCTGGCGCAATCGGACGACGGCCGGCGCTTGCTGGCCGCGGGCGACGACGTGCTGCTGCGCTCCACCGACAGCGGCCACAGCTGGGTGCCGGTCGGCCCGACGCAAGGCCTGCGCTGGACCGGCGTGGCCTCTTCAGCCGACGGCCGGCGCCTGGTCGCCACCTCGATCAGTGACGCGCTCTACACCAGCACCGATGGCGGCCAGCAGTGGTCACGCCGCAGCCTGGGCCTGGGATGGGGCGCCGTGGCGGCCTCGGCCGATGGCCTGACGCTGGTGGCCGTGCGCCATGGCCAGCAGCTGCTCGTTTCGCACGATGGGGCCAGCCGCTGGTCGCGCCGCGCACCGCGCGCCGACTGGGCCGCTGTGGCCGCGTCGGCCAATGGCCAGGTGCTGGCCGCGGTGCCGCGCGGGGGACGGCTGCACCTCTCACGCGATGGCGGCCAGACCTGGCAGGTCAAGGGCCCGGCCGCCGATCACACGGGCGTGGCCGTATCGGCCGACGGTTCCCGGGTGATGGTCTCTGCCCGAAACGGCAAGCCGACGCTGCGCTGGACCGATGACCACGGCGACACCTGGCAGGCGCCCGGACAGCCGGGCCTGGACGACACGCCGCTGGACGCGGTGGCCTTGTCTGCCAACGGCAGCACGCTGGCCAGCGCGACGCAAGGCGGCATGCTGTGGAGCTCTTCCGACGGCGGGCAACGCTGGACGGCCGAGCACGCCACGCACCGCATCGCGGCGATGGGCATCACGGCCGAAGGCCTGGCGCGCGTGGCGCTGGCGCGTGACGACAAGATCTACCGCGCGGCCGCAGCCACCACCCCGGGCAGCCCCGGTGCGCTGAACCTGCGCCCGGCCAGCCCCGTGAGCCTGCGCTACCTGGGCACCGGCATCTGGGCCGTG
This sequence comes from Rubrivivax sp., assembly GCA_016790225.1. Next base: position 100,914 of record JAEUOZ010000054.1, on the reverse strand, counting down.
GTGGGCGCCACGGGCGGCTTCTACGTGCAGTAGGGCAAGCCTGGACTGACAGGCTTCGGGCCTTCGGGCCTCCGGGCGTTCGTGCGTTCGGGCCTTCGCTCCTGACCAGCCTGTGGGCCTGGCCGGGCTGTCCGCAGCCTGTGGGATGAATCAGCGCGCCGGCACGCCGCAGCGGGCCGCCTTCATGCGTCGTGAGGATGTCGTGCCCAGGCGGCGCACGCACAGTCCGGCCCATGCCGGGCGAACCGCCGCAAGGATCTCCCGGGATGAGCAAACGCTTCACCTCAGGAGATTCCCATGACCACCATCCTCGACAACACGTCCGATCGTTCCGCGGCCTGCGCCATCGCCGCCACGACCTCGGCCTCTGCGCCTTCCACCGGCCCTGTCGGGCCTGCCCTGCCCGCCCGCTGGCGCCGTCGCACGCTGCTGCTGATCGCCGCCGCGGCACCGCTGACCGGCTGCGTGCTGGAGAGCCCCTACTGGGGTCAGAAGTTTGCTAGCACGACCACGCCCATCCCGGTGCAAGCCTGGACCACGGACAAGACGCGGCCACTGAAGCTGGAGTGCAGCAAGGCTGGCCACGGCGGCCTGTACCCCTTCGACGGCACGGAATCGTGGACCCAGGTCACCACCTTGATGCCCAGCCCCGACGCCGCCTTCGATCCGTCCGGCGATGCCATACACGGCGCCGGCAGCAAGCTGAGCCTGCCGGCCTCCTGCTGGTACCTGGACAACGCCTTCGATCCGCCGCTGTACATGACCGCGCTGCGCGTGACCCAGGGCTCGGCCAACGGCGGGGTCCAGATCTATCGCGTCTTCAACAAGCTGGGCCTGGAATGCATGGGCCGCGAAAACGGCAAGGCGCAAAGCTGGTTCGGCTGGATCAACAAGGGCTGCCTGCAGACCTACGCCAACTCGACCACGCCCGTGCCGTATGTGCGCATCACGGCGACCAGCCTGGGCGTCAGCGCCAGCGCCAGCCTTGCCGCGCCCCTGACGCAGCTGGCAGCGGCCGGCGATGCCGCCGGCACGGCACGCAGCGCGCCGGCGGCCGTGCTGCAGCTCGCCACGCTGGAAAAGACCTTTGCGGCTGAGGCGCAGGACCCTCGCTGGGCCCCTTCGATGGAAGCCCGCCTGCGCGGCAGCTACGACAGCGTCAGCCCGCTCGGCACCCAGGTGCTGGACGCCACCTGCCGCAGCACGATGTGCCGCGTCGATGTGCAGCACGCCGACGCAGCCGCCCAGCAGCGCTTCATGGCGGCGATGCTGCCGGCAAGGCTCTTCACGCAGGACGGTGAGCGGGGTGCGATGATGCCGCTGGACGGCCGCGGCCTGCGCTTCGCCTACTTCATGGCGCGTGAGGGCAGCACGCTGCCACGCAGCACCCCGACCCCAACGCCCTGAATCAGCCGCTGACCACGCGCACCGGCACGGGCCGCAGCTCCGGCTCGGAATCGAAGCGCTCGGCGCCGGTGTAGCAGAGAAAATGGCGGTTGGCCGCACGCCCGAAGAGGGCCATGCCCAGGCGCTGCGCCAGATCGAAGCCCATCGCCGTGACGCCGTTGCGCGACACCACGATGGGCACGCCGATGGTGGCGGCCTTCATCACCATCTCGCTGGTCAGGCGCCCGGTCGTGTAGAGCGCCTTGTCGCCGCCCTGCACCCCGTGCAGCGCCATCCAGCCGGTGATGGTGTCGATGGCGTTGTGGCGGCCCACGTCCTCGACGAACATCAGCAGCTCGCCTTCCTGGAACAGCGCGCAGCCGTGCACCGAGCCGGCCTTGCGGTGGATGCTGTCCTGCTGGCGCATGGTCTCCAGCATGCGGTGCAGCGTGCCCTGGCGCAGGCGCGCACTGTGCACATCCGGCAGCGTCAGCGCATCGACCTGCGCCATCGCATCGCCGAAGACCGTGCCCTGGCCGCAGCCGGTGGTCACCACGCGGCGCGAGGTGCGGGTCTCGAACCCGTCGATGCCATGGTGCGTCTTCACCGCGGCGGAAGCGACGTCCCAATCGACGGTGATCGATTCGACCTCGGCCGCCTGCGCGATCAGGTGCTGGTTGCGCAGGTAGCCCAGCACGAGCAGCTCGGGCATCGCGCCCAGCGTCATCAGCGTGACCAGTTCGCGCTTGTCGACGAAGATCGTCAGCGGCCGTTCGCAGGGAATGTGGATCGGCCGCCGCTCGCCGTGCTCATCAAGGATCTCGATCTCGCGCAGCCACTCGCAGCGGGCCTGCGTGAGACGCGGCGCACCCGGCACAGACGCACGCGCGGGCGGCTCGGGCCAGGCGAAGGCGCGCTCGCTGTCGAGGGCAGGCTTGGGCAGTGGCGGCATGTCCCGCCGATGCTACTTCTTCGGCGCGGCCGCCGTCTTGCCCGCGGTGGCCGCAGGGGCAGCCGCCGGCGCCGCGCCTGGCGCCGCAGCGGCGGGCGGCGGATAGACGAAGGGGCCAGGGTCTGCGCAGGCCGGCGTGGGCGTCGGGGCCGGCACGTCCTTGCGCTCCTTCTTGTTGGCAGCAAAGTAGCGCGCGGCCACGCTGTCCATCGACTGGCACAGCTTGTAGTCGGCCACCTTGTTGCCATGCGCTGTCTTGGCCGACGCTTCGGCGGCCTTGGCCTTGGCTTCGTCGGACAGCGGCGGCAGCTTGGCCAGCGCGGCGCTGCCGATGAGGCAGCCCGCCAGCAGAGCCAGCGATGAAGGCAGGAGCTTGTTCATGACTTCGGTCCTGGAGAAATCAGCCATCGGATTCGGTTACCGGGATCAGCAACAGGGATCAGCAAGCGGGATCGGCCATCGGCGGGCGCGAGCGGCATGAAGCGCGGACGGGGCCTTGAGCCTTCCGCACGGCTTCAGGCCGAAGGCGCAGCGGAGCCGATCGGCGGCGCCGGTTCCTGAGAGCGCTGCGCAGGGATCTTGCCGGCCTTGACGTCGTCGTACCAGAGCTGGTGGTGTTCCTTCGCCCAGGCTTCGTCGACCCAGCCCGTGCGCATGGCCTTGTAGGCTCCGCGGGCGCCGACCGAGCCCATGTAGATGTGTCCTGCCAGCGCCGCCATCATCCAGATCGACGCCACCGCGTGGATCATGTGGGCGACCTGCATCTGGCCACGGGTCTGGCCGAGACCCGGCACCAGCAGATCCAGAACCAGGCCGGAACCGATGACGATCAGCCCGGGGAAGCACATGCCCCACCAGAACAGGCCCTTTTCGCCGCCATTGAAGCGGTGGGAGGGAATCTCGTGGTCGCCCAGCATGCCGCCGGCCTTGCTGACCCAGACGAAGTCCGCCTTGCGGGCGATGTTGTCCTTCACGAAGATCAGCAACAGGATCACCAGCGCGACGGAAAACACCGGGCCGACGAAGTTGTGCGCCGTCTTCAGTGCATAGGTGATCCAGCCGAACAACGTGCTGCCGATGATGGGCAGCAGGATGTATTTGCCGAAAGCCATCACGATGCCGGACACCGCCAGGATCACGAAGCTGATCGCGGTTGTCCAGTGCGCCGCGCGTTCCAGCGGCGTGAATCGCTCGATGGCCGGCGGACCGTCGTTGCCCGCGTGGCCGAGAGGCCCCTTGCGCCAGTAGAAGATGGCGATCGCCAGACCGACGATCAGCATCAGCGCACCGCCATACGGAATGATCCAGTTGTTGCGCACCTGGCGCCAGGCCTCACCGGCCGTGGTGAGGCGCGAACCCGGGTACTGGACGAAGGACTGGATGAGCACGCCCTTCTCGGCCCCCGGAAGGGAAGTGACGCCCGGCTTCTGGCCGGAGTCACGCACGGCAGACCAGGTCGGCGCATTGTTGCCGGGCTGTGACTTCGCGCGCTCCGCCTGCGTCTCGCCCGGCTTGGGTTCCGCTGGGGCCACAAAACCGGCTGGCGGGCCTTTGGGCGCGGCCGAAGCCTCTGAGGCCTTGTCTTGCGCGGCCGCCGGGCCTGCAAGCCCCAGGCACATCACGAGCGCGGCGAGCGGCATCGCCATCCAGGCAATGGGCCGCTGCATGCACGCCTCAAGGGTGAAACGGTTCATCCCGGATCCTCCAGCACGCTGCATCAGTTGCCGGTCTTCACATATTCGTTCTGTGCCTGGGCGCGCATGCGCATGTGCACCTCCCAGCTCGTGGCGTCACCCGCCTTCCAGCCTGGCGAGTGATAGCCCGGCTGAGCCCCGGCGATCACGCTGTCATCCACCTTGCGGGTGGTGGAAGTGGTGTCGCGGCGATCGCTGCAGGCAACCAGAAGACTGGCTACCAGCAGCACCCCCAGGGTGGGCAGGCGCAAGGTCTGAAGCCGGCTCATGACCGCGGCCCTTGGGGCGGCGGCTTCGTGGCGCCACCGGCGGGCTTGCCATAGGCGGTGCCCCAGCCCCAGACCTCGCTGCCCTTGCCGCGTTGCAGCACGCGACTGCGGAAGATGTCCGCCACCACGTCGCCGTCACCACCCAGCAGCGCCTTGGTCGAGCACATCTCCGCACAGATGGGCAGCTTGCCCTCGGCCAGCCGGTTGCGACCGTACTTGCTGTTCTCTGCATCGGAGCCGTTGGCCTCGGGGCCTCCGGCGCAGAAGGTGCACTTGTCCATCTTGCCGCGCAGGCCGAAGGTGCCGTTGGTGGGGAACTGCGGCGCGCCGAACGGGCAGGCATAGCTGCAGTAGCCGCAGCCGATGCACACGTCCTTGTCGTGCAGCACCACACCCTCGGCGGTGCGGTAGAAGCAGTCCACCGGGCACACGGCCATGCAGGGCGCATCCGAGCAGTGCATGCACGCCACGGAGATGCTCTTTTCGCCGGGCAGACCATCATTGAGCGTGACCACGCGGCGGCGGTTCACGCCCCAGGGCACGTCGTGCTCGGCCTTGCAGGCGGTGACGCAGCCGTTGCATTCGATGCAGCGGTCAGCGTCACAGATGAATTTCATTCGGGCCATCGGATTTCCCTTTTGTCACCCGCCGCGCCGCCCGCCAGGGCCTGCGCGGCCGGGATCCGTCTCAAGCAGCCTTCTCGATCTGGCAGACCGTGGTCTTGGTCTCCTGCATCATGGTCACGATGTCGTAGCCATACGTCGTTGCCGTATTGACCGCTTCACCGCGCACCATGGGCACCGTGCCAGCCGGGTAGTAGGCCTGCATGTCCACGCCCTGCCAGTGGCCGGCATAGTGGAATGGCATGAAGGCCGTCTCTCGGTCCACCCGCTCCGTCACCTGCGCCTTGACCTTGATCCGCGCGCCGGTCGGCGTGGTCACCCACACCTTCTCGCCGTGGCGTATGCCACGGTCGTTGGCCGCAGCCGGGTTGATCTCGACGAACATGTCCTGCTGCAGCTCGGCCAGATAGCGGTTGGACCGCGTCTCGTCGCCACCGCCTTCGTATTCCACGAGGCGGCCGCTGGTCAGGATCAGCGGGTAGGCCTTGACGCTGTCCTTGTTCTTCTCCTGGACGGACTTGAACAGGGTCGGCAGGCGCCACAACGTCTTGCGGTCATCGTGCGTCGGGTACTTGGCCACCAGCTCGGGGCGGGTGGAGTACAGCGGCTCGCGGTGCTGCGGGATCGGATCCGGGAAGTTCCAGACGATGGCGCGCGCCTTGGCGTTGCCGAAGGGATGGCAGCCATGGTTCTTCATGGCCACGCGGATGATCGCCCCGGTGGGGTCGGTCTTCCAGTTCTTGCCTTCGGCCTTCTTCTTCTCTTCGTCCGTCAGCTCATCCCACCAGCCCAGCTTCTTCAGCAGCAGGTGATCGAACTCCGGGTAGCCGGTGGTGATGTCGGCCCCCTTGGAATGCGATCCGTCGCCGGCCAGCAGGCTCTGGCCGTCACGCTCCACGCCGAAGTTGGCGCGGAAGTTGCCGCCCCCTTCCATCACGTGCTTGGACGGGTCGTACAGGATGTGCGTGCCCGGGTGCTTCATCTCCGGCGTGCCGTAGCAGGGCCAGGGCAGGCCGAAGTACTCGCCGTCGAGCTTGTAGCCGGTCTCCTTGTCGATGCCACCCTTGGCCCGCAGCGTATTGACGTCGAACACATGCATGTTGCGCATGTGCGCCTTCAGACGCTCCGGGCTCTGGCCCGTGTAGCCGATGGTCCAGACCGCGCGATTGATCTCGCGCAGGATGTCCTCCGGCAGCGGCTCCTCCTGCCCCTTGATCTTCTGCAGCTTGTAGTTCTTGACCAGCTCCGTGCCGAAGCCCAGCTTCTTGGCGAGCTGGTACATGATCATGTGGTCGCTGCGCGATTCGTACAGCGGCTCCATGACCATCTCTCGCCACTGCAGTGAACGGTTGGAGGCCGTGACCGAACCGGTGGTCTCGAACTGCGTGCAGGCCGGCAGCAGGTATACCGCGCGCTTGGGGTTGAGATCCGCCGCCTTGCCCGGCATCGCGGCCATGGCCGCGGTGGCGCTGGGGAAGGGATCCACCACCACCAGCAGATCCAGCTTGTCCAGCGCCTGCTTGAGTTCCAGCCCGCGCGTCTGCGAATTGGGTGCATGGCCCCAATAGAACATGCCGCGCAGGTTGCTCGGCTGGTCGATGACCTCGTTCTTCTCCAGCACGGCGTCGAACCAGCGCGAGATCGTCAGGCCCGGCTTGCTCAGCATGCCCGGGGCGTACTGCTTCTTGATCCACTCGAAGTCGACGCCCCAGACAGCGGCGTAGTGCTTGAACGCACCTTCGGTGATGCCGTAATAGCCCGGCAGCGAATCGGGGTTCATGCCGACATCGGTGATGCCCTGCACGTTGTCGTGGCCGCGGAAGATGTTGGCCCCGCCGCCACTCTTGCCGATGTTGCCCAGCGCCAGCTGCAGCAGGCAGGAAGCCCGCACCATCGCATTGCCGATGGTGTGCTGCGTGTGGCCCACGCACCAGACCAGCGTGCTGGGCCGGTTCTCGGCCAGCGTCTTGGCAACCTGGTAGCACTGGTCTTCGCTGACGCCGGAGGCCTCGAACACCTTCTCGGGCGTCCACTTGGCCATCACCTCGTCGCGCACCTTGTCCATGCCCCAGACGCGGTCCTCGACGTATTTCTTGTCTTCCCAGCCGTTCTTGAACACGTGGTACATCACGCCGTAGAGGAACGGAATGTCCGCCCCCGAGCGCATGCGCACGTACATGTCCGCCTTGGCCGCCGTGCGGGTGAACCGGGGGTCCACCACGATCATCTTGCAGCCCTTTTCCTTCGCATGCAGCATGTGCAGCAAGGAGACGGGATGCGCCTCGGCTGCGTTGCTGCCGATATACATCGCCGCCTTGGCGTTCTGCATATCGTTGTACGAGTTGGTCATCGCACCGTATCCCCACGTATTCGCCACACCGGCGACAGTCGTGGAGTGGCATATTCGTGCCTGGTGGTCGCAGTTGTTGCTGCCCCAGAGGCTCATCCACTTCCTGAGCAAATAACCTTGTTCGTTATTGCTCTTGCAGGAACCGACGATGAAGATGCTGTCGGGCCCGCTTTCCTTGCGCAGCTCCAGCATGCGGGCGCTGATCTCGTCCAGCGCCTGATCCCAGCTGATGCGGACGTACTTGCCGTCCACCAGCTTCATCGGGTACTTCAGGCGGTATTCGCCGTGCCCGTTGTCGCGCACCGCCGCGCCCTTGGCGCAGTGCGCGCCCAGGTTGATGGGCGAATCGAAGACCGGCTCCTGGCGCACCCAGACGCCGTTCTCGACCACCGCATCGATGGCACAGCCCACCGAGCAGTGCGTGCACACCGTGCGCTTGACCTCGATCTTCTTGCCGCCATCCTTGGCGGCCGGCGCATCGGCGGCATCGGCCTTGCGCACGAGGGTGAGTTGCGAAGCCGCGATGCCGGCCCCCAGGCCGAGCCCGGAACGGCGCAGGAACCTGCGCCGATCCATCGTCGGCACGGCGCGCGAGATGCCGCGCGCCAGACTGTCGACCAGGGTGCGGGACGACGCAGCCGCCCCTCCCCCCGGTGACTTGCGTGTCAACAGCATGAATCCCTCCTGTGGGACGACTGAAGCAGACAGTACGACAAGGGTGCCGGGCCGTCAGATGCGGGTGGTGGCGTAGTACTGCCGGACGTGCTCGGTCAGGCGATAGCCCTCGCCCTGGGCCGCGTCGCCGGCCTGGGCCAGCGCTTGCGGCACGGCTTGCGGCTCGGGCCGCGAGGGCATCAACGCGACAGCACCCGCTGCGGCGGTGGCCGTGACGGCGCCGCCAAGCAGCGTGCGGCGTGCGAGGGTCTCCTTGCGCTCGGACATCGTGACTCCTGTGTGGAACGCGCCGTCATGGGTGCCATGACGATCCTGCGACACGAACATTGGAAGCACTCGACACAAGTGCCACAAGTGCGGGTAAACCCGAGTCAACCATTCCAGTCCCGTCTGTCGCTCGTGACAGAGGTAAAAACGACGCCTTCGGCCACCCCAAGCAGGGGGCCCTTTGACCCTCAATCCACCAAGGGCTTCAACTTGATCGTAGGAACTGCCGGCCATATCGACCATGGCAAGACCTCGCTGGTGAAGGCGCTCACCGGCATCGACGCCGACCGCCTGAAGGAAGAGAAGGAGCGCGGCATCACCGTCGATCTGGGCTTCGCTTACCAGCCCCTTGCAGACGGCGATGTGTTGGGTTTCGTCGACGTACCGGGCCACGAGAAGCTGGTGCGCAACATGCTGGCCGGCGCCACCGGCATCGACCATGTGCTGCTGGTGATCGCCGCCGATGACGGCCCGATGCCGCAGACGCTGGAGCACCTGGCCATCCTGGATCTGCTGGGCCTGGATCAGGGCATCGTCGTCCTGAGCAAGTGCGATCTCGCCAGCCCCGAGCGCCTGGCCGAGCTGCGCGCTCAGCTGCGCACGCTGCTGGCCGGCACGGGCCTGGCCCAGGCACCGGTGCTGCCCGTCTCCAGCGTCACCGGCGAGGGTCTGGACGCGCTGCGCGAGGCACTGGAAGCCGCCCGCCGGGCGATCGTCCAACGATCCACCCAAGGCCATTTCCGGCTGGCGATCGACCGCAGCTTCACGCTGGCCGGCATCGGCACGGTCGTCACCGGCACGGCCGTGAGCGGCCAGGTGGCCGTGGGCGATCGGCTGCGGCTGTCGCCCAAGGGCCTGGAAGTCCGCGTGCGCGGGCTGCATGCGCAGAACCGCCAGGCCACGGCGGGACATGCCGGCCAGCGCCTGGCGCTGAACCTCGCCGGCGTCGAGAAAAGCGAGGTGCAGCGTGGCGACTGGCTGCTGGCCGACGCCGTGCACGCGCCCAGCGCACGGCTGGACGTGCGGCTGCGGCTGCTGCCCGGCGAAGCGCGGGCGCTGGCGCACTGGACGCCGGTGCACCTGCACCTGGGCGCGGAAGACGTGAACGCCCGCGTCGTGCTGCTGGAGGACGAAGCCGTTCGACCGGGCCGCGAAGCGCTGGTGCAGCTGGATCTGGATCGCCCGATCGGCGCGCTGCGGGGTGACCGTTTCATCCTGCGCGATCAGTCCGCGCTGCGCACCCTGGGCGGCGGCACGGTCATCGACATCTTTCCGCCACCCACGCGGCGCCGCCGCGCACAGCGCCTGGCCGCCTTGCAGGCGCTGGAACGGCCGACCGCGCCGGAGGCCCTGGCCGGCCTGCTGGCGCTGGAGCCCGCCCAGGGCGTGGATGCCCAGCCCTTCTTCACGCTGTGGAACCTCACGCCCGAGCCCCAGGCTGCGCTGCTGGCCGCCGTGCCGCACCGCGCGCTGGTGGACGGCACGCGCCGCCTGCTGTTTGCGCCCGGCCAGCTGGAGCGCTACGCCACGCGCGTGACCGAGCTGCTGGGCAACTACCACCGCAAATCACCGGACAGCCCGGGCTTGACGCAGGAGCAGCTGACGCGACAGCTGCGCGACAAGCCGGCCACCGCCGTCTTTGCCCTGCTGCTGGCTGCCTGGGTCAAGGAAGGCCTGCTGCGGCGCAGCGGCCCGCACCTGGCACTGGCCGGCCATGAGGTCACGCTGCAGGGGGCGGAGAAGCAGATCTGGGAACGGCTGAAGCCCTGGCTGGACGAAGGCGGCATCCATCCGCCCAAGCTCAGCGAGATGCTGGAGCGCGATCGCAGCCTGCGCAAGGATCAGGTGATGCGCACGCTGCAGCGCCTGCAGCGCATGGGCCAGGTCCATGCGGTGGGCGCGGAGTACGTGATCCAGACGCACCACCTGCTGCAACTGGCGCTGGGTGCGCAGGCGCTGGCGCAGGCCGATGCCCACCAGCGCCTCAACGTGCGTGAGATGAGGGAGAAGATGGGCATCAGCCGCCACCTGAGCGTGCCGCTGGTAGAGTTCTTTGATCAGGTGGGCCTGACGGCGCGCGATGCCCTGGGCCGTCACTTCAAGCGCGATCCGCGCAAGATGTTCGGCGCCTGAGTTGGAGGAGGATCGACCCCCGGTGGGGCGTCCGGTCTGCAAAACCGGGTGGGGTTGCTCCGCAGTCCCAGGTGGGTTCGACTCCCACCCCCCTCCGCCAACAAGCTCCTTGCTGCGTCACCCCCATGGCCGACACCCTGATCCGCCCGCCTTCGCTGGACAAGCTGCTCGATTCGGCCCCGCTGAGGCAGCTGGTGGCGCAGCACGGCCGCGCGGCCACCCTGGGCGTGGCGCGATCGCAGCTGGAGGCCTGGCGCGCGCAGGCGCCTGGCACCGGCTTCGATACCGCCAGCTTCGAAGCGCGGTGCGCGGCTGAACTGGAGCGCAAGGCATCGGCCGCCTTGCGCCCGGTATTCAACCTCACCGGCACCGTGCTGCACACCAACCTGGGCCGCGCGCTGATGGCGCCCGAGGCCATCGAGGCCGTGGTGGCCGTGATGCGCGGCGCCTCGAACCTGGAGTTCGATCTGGCCACCGGCGCCCGCGGCGACCGCGACGACCACCTCGACGGCCTGCTGCGCGAACTCACCGGTGCCGAGGCGGCCACGGTGGTCAACAACAATGCCGCCGCCGTGCTGCTGGTGCTGGCGGCCCTGGCCGAGCGCAAGGAAGTGCCGGTCTCGCGCGGTGAACTGATCGAGATCGGCGGCGCCTTCCGCATCCCGGACATCATGCGCCGCGCCGGCTGCCGGCTGGTCGAGGTGGGCACCACCAACCGCACGCACCTGCGTGACTTTGCCGAGGCCATCGGCCCCAAGACGGGCCTGGTGATGAAGGTGCACACCAGCAACTACGCGGTGCAGGGCTTCACGGCTGCCGTGCCGCCGTCGGAACTGGCCGCGCTGTGCCTTGCCAAGGGCATCCCCTTCGCCGAGGATCTGGGCAGCGGCACGCTGGTCGATCTCACCCGCTTCGGCCTGCCTGCCGAGCCCACGCCGGCGCAATCCATCGCCGCCGGCGTGGACGTGGTCACCTTCAGCGGCGACAAGCTGCTGGGCGGCCCGCAGGCCGGGCTGATCGTCGGCCGCAAGGACCTGATCGCACGCATCAAGAAGTGCCCGCTGAAGCGATCGTTGCGCCTGGACAAGATGACCATCGCGGCACTCGAAGCCACGCTCAAGCTCTACCGCGATCCGGATCGCCTGGCCCAACGCCTGCCTGCGCTGCGGCTGCTCACACGCAGCGCCGCTGAGCTGCGCCAGCAGGCTGAGCGTCTGCAGCCGCCACTGCAGCAGGCCGTGGGTCTCCACGCCCTGGTTCATGTTCGCGCTTGCCGCAGCCAGATCGGCAGCGGCTCGCTGCCGGTTGACCGCCTGGACAGCGCCTGCCTGGCGCTCGGCCCGGCCCCCGGCACGCGTCGCGCCGGCAAGCTGCCGGAGCGCCTGGCCGAAGCCTTCCGCGCCCTGCCCGTGCCCGTGATCGGCCGCATCGAAGACGGCGAACTGCGCCTGGACCTGCGCTGCCTCGAAGCGGGGGAGCCCGAAGCCCGCTTCCTGGCGCAGCTCGGTTACCTGAACCTGAGTGCTTGAGGGTCTCGGCCGACCCGCTGGCCTCAAACCCCATCCAGGCGCAGCAGCCTGCCGCTGTCGGTCAACATCAGCAGCGCGCCGTCGGGGGCCTGGGCAAGGGCCCGGATGCGTTCGCCCAGGGCCTTGACGGGTTCGACTTCGGCGCGTTCCAGCACGCGGCTGCCGTCCAGCGCGACGCGCCAGAGCGTGGCGCCGGCCAGCGCGCCGATGAACACATGGCCGCGCCAGGCCGGGAAGCGCGCACCCGTGTAGAACAGCATCGCCGAGGGCGCGGTGGACGTGGGCACCCAGTAGCTGACCGGCTCCTCGAATCCGGGCGCGTGCGTACCGCGGCCGATGCGGCAGGCTTCGCCGGGCGGATCGCCATAGTTGCAGCCGTAGCTGCGCAGCGGCCAGCCGTAGTTGCGCCCGGGCAGCACGCGGTTGAGTTCATCGCCGCCCTGCGGCCCGTGTTCGGTGAGCCAGAGTTCGCCCGTGGTCGGGTGGATGGCCGCGCCCTGGGGGTTGCGGTGCCCGATGCTCCACAGGCCCGGCGCAGCGCCCGCGCCGAAGGCCGGGTTGTCGGCCGGCACGCTGCCATCTCGGCGAATGCGCAGCACCTTGCCCAGGTGATTGCCGATCTCCTGCGCCGGATCGCCCAGCGCGCGCTCGCCCAGCGTGACGAACAGATGCCGATCAGCGCCGAAGGCCAGGCGCGCGCCGAAGTGGTTGCCGCCGCTGACCTTGGGCATCTGGCGGAAGATCACCGTCACATCCGCCAGCGCAGTGCCCTGCAGGCGGCCACGCGCCACGGCCGTGCCCGCGGTGCCGCCGCTGCCGGGTTCGGCGTAGGTCCAGTAGACCCAGGGGTCGGTGGCGAAATCCGGATCCAGCGCCACGTCCAGCAGGCCGCCTTGCCCGGCGCTGGCCACCGCCGGCACGCCGGTCAGCGGTGCGGACACGGTGGCGCCATCGGCCGAGACGATCACCAGGCTGCCGCCCTTCTGCGTCACCAGCAGCCGGCCGTCGGGCAAGACCGCCAGGCCCCAGGGGCTGGTCAGCCGCGCGCCCAGCGCCGTGAGGCGCAGTTCCGGGTTGCCGGCCGGCGGCGGCGTGGCCGGGCCCTCGCTGCCGCCGCCTCCGCAGGCCACCAGCAAGGCCGCCGACAGCGCCATCAGCACAGCCCTGCCTTGGGCCACGGCCCGCATGTTCTGCGAGGATCGCCGCGCCCTCGCGCAGACCCGGGACCAGGCCCCCTCGGCGGCGCACATCAGCCCTTGCTGGATTGGCGCAGCCGCGGCAGCCATCACGGCCTTCCCCGCACTACTCGATCAGATCGAAGCCCTGCGTCTCCACCTCGATGAAGGCGCGGGTCATGCGGGCCAGCGCAGCGTACAGGCGCGCCTGCGGGTGCTGCTCGACGGCATCGCACAGGCCGGGGCCGACCCACGGCTGGATGTGGGCGCGGAAGAAGCGGCGCTGCTGTTCGAGGTTGCATACCGACAGATCATCACCGGCAATCAGGTAACGCATCACCTCGAAGAGGAAAGCGATGTGATCTTCGGTTTCACCCTCGGGCGCGGCATGCGTCAGGCCCAGGGCGGCGATGTCGGTGCGCATGTCCACCAGCGGGCGTTCGTTCAGGGCACCGGCCAGGTGCCAGGAGCCATACGGAAGGACCTCCGCCTTGCCGGCACCCTGGAACAAGGCGACAAATTCCGCCGTGGCGTCCGCGAGCGACATGCTGCGCATCTCGCCAACCAGCTGGCGCCAGGGCTCTTCCAGCCAGGCGCCAGCCTCGGGCGCCTCGGTCACGGCCACGGCAAACTGCTGCAACAGCGGCTCATCGGGCGGGGCAAACCACAGCCGCGCCAGCAGCCCGTAGAGCTCGGCGCGCTGCAGCTCTTCGCCCTCCTCGGGGCTGCTGAACGAGAGGGTCTGGCTGGCGGGCTCGCTCATCAGAGATCCGTGATGCGGGTTTCGTTGGGGTTGGAGAACATCGCGTTCACGCGGCAATCACCGCACATCTTCAGGCGCTGGGCGTTGGCACCGGCAAAGGCCGGGTGCTGGCCGATCTTGGCCACCATGGCCTCGATGGCGCGCAGCGTGCCAAACGGCTTGCCGCAGCTGACGCAGTGGAAAGGCTCGGCCTCGTTCAGCACGCGCAGCTGCTTGCGCGCCTTGCCTTCGTCCTCCAGCCACAGCCGCGGCTGCAGCGTCAGCGCGTCTTCCGGGCAGGTCTTGACGCACAGCCCGCACTGCACGCAGTTCTTCTCGATGAAGCGCAGCTGCGGCTGGTTGGGGTTGTCCGCCAGCGCCGCCTGCGGGCAGGCGCCGACGCAGGACAGGCACAGCGTGCACTTCTGGGCATCGACGATCAGGCTGCCCAGCGGCGCGCCGGCGGGCAGCGCGATGCTGGCCGGGCGCTCGGGTGCGGCCACCAGCAGCGCATCCAGCGCCAGTTCCAGCGTGCTGCGCTTCTCGGCCTGCGCGGCCACCGCCGCCGGCCGGGCCACGCCCTGCGCAGGCTGGGCACGCAGCGCGGCGTCCAGTGCCGCCAGATCCCGCGCATCGCGGGCGTGCAGGGTGCGCAAGTGCATGCCGCCGAAGCCCAGACCCTGCAGGATGGCTTCGCCGATCGCCATCTGGTTGGCCAGCGCCTCGCGGTATTCGGGCGCCTCTTCGTCGGTGAGCAGCACCCAGATCTGGTTGGCGCCCTGGGCGATGGCGGTGAGCCACAGATCCAGCCCGATGCTGGCGGTGTGCCAGACAGCCATCGGCAGCACACGGGCGGGCACGCCCTGCAGGCTGCGGTCCACACGCGCGGCGCGGCCCAGATCCTCGATCAGCCGGCGCCCAGCGCCTTCGCTGTGCACCAGCAGCGCGGGCTGCCGGCCACCGGCTTTCTGGAACGCCTGCAGCAGGGTGCGGATCCGGCGGCCCTGGTCCACCGTGTCCGGCGCGGCGTAGCCCAGCGCGCCGGTCGGGCAGACGGTCGTGCAGGCACCGCAGCCCACGCACAGGTGCGGATCGACCACGATGCCGCCACCCTGCCCGCCCGCCACGGGCACGGCCTGGGTGGTCGTGCGCAGCTTGCGCTCCGCCTTGCCCTTGAGCGAGGCATCGCTGCGGATGGCGCGCGCCGAACACACATCGATGCAGGCCGTGCAGCCGATCTGCTCGTTGCGGCTGTGGGCGCAGAGCTTGGCCTTGTAGTGGAAGAAGCGCGGCTTCTCGAACTCGCCAACCCAGCCGCGCAGCGTGATCGCCGCCTGTGCGAGCTTCAGCGCATCCGATCCGACGTGCAGATAGCCCTGTGGCGGCTGGTGCTGCGTGAAGGCCGGCGTCTCGCGCAGATCCAGCACCAGATCGAAACGTTCGGTCGTGTCCTGCGGCGGACGCTGGAAATCGATGGCGCCGGCAGCCTCGCAGGCCACGACGCAGGCGCGGTGGCTGCGACAGCGCGTGAGATCCACGGTGTAGCTGAAATCGATCGCGCCTTCGGGGCAGACATCGATGCAGGCATTGCAGCGCGTGCACAGATCCAGATCGATCGGGTTGGCGCTGCGCCACGTGACTTCGAAGGCGCCCAGGTGTCCGGTCAGCCGCTGCAGTGAGCCGTTGTGCACCGCGCGCTCATGGCGCTGCGCCAGCGCACCGGCACCGGCCGTGGCCAGCACGCTGACCGTGAGATCGGGCTCCAGCAGGCGGGCAGCCGCTTCGGCGGCATCGGCCGGGCCGATGACCAGGCAGCGGCCCTCGCTGCGGTAGCTGACGCTGGCCACCGGCTCGGCATCGGGCAGACGCGCCGCAGCGATCAGCGCCGCGATCTTGGGCGTGGCCTCGCCCGCATCGCGCGACCAGCCCGCTGTCTCGCGGATGTTGACGAAGCGGATCGGCCGCTCCTGCAGCGCGGGCGCGCCTTCGGTCTGTTCAGCCAGTTCCAGGAAGAGGCGGGATTCCTGCGTGCAGGCCACCAGCAGCGGTTCGCCCGAGCGCGCCGCGCGCTGGAAGGCCGGCGCCTCGCGGCGACACAAGGTCGTAAAGCCGGCTTCGACGGTGTCAGCGCTCGGGCTGCCCTGCGGGGCCGGGCTCCAGCCCTTCGGTGCCGGCAGGGCCGATGGCGGGGGCGTCAGCGCCTGGGTCAGTGCCGCCGGGTCCAGCGGCATCGAGCGGTTGCAGTTGCAGATCAGCGTCTTCATCAGGGCGCTGAGTATCGGGGGCCGAAGAAACCCCGTTGCCTTCATCCGGCTCGGGTTTGTCCTGATCCTTCAGTTCATCGTCCAGCAGGCCCAGCGCACGGGCCTGCAGCATCGTGCGCATGATGGCCTTGGGCAGCGGCTCGCCCACGCTGTAATCGTCGACATAGACATCCAGCCCGTCCATCGCATTGAAGCTCGGCTGCGAATGAAAGAGCTTCTTCATCGCGGCGTTGCGCACCTGCGGATCCACGTCGCGCGCCGTGAACGGGGCGAAGTTGCTCTCCGGCGTGAGCCGCTCCACGTCAGCCAGCGTGAGCGCTGGACGCGGAGCTGGGGCTTGCGGCGCCTCTGACGATGGTGATGCGCGGGCCGAGTCGGCATCGCCGGCCGGGCTGCCCGCGGGATCGACCCGCGGCGCGGCGCCACCGGCACCAGGCACCGCAGCGCCGCCCACGGGCGCAATCAGGCCGCCGCGGGCCACCGCGGGTGAAGGCGCCGAGGGATGGGCCCCCGGTGCTCGTGGCGGTGGCTCCGGCGCCAGCGGCTCGCCGTCCCGAGCCAGGGCTTTGCGGCGCGACCAGCGCGAGAGGAAGCCGGCGTCCGGATCCGGCTTGCCGCGCTCAGTCATCGTCACCGCCGGCGCTGTCAGCGCTTTGGGCACCTTGGGTATCGCCGCGCCTCGGCCCGCCCGGCTGCGCCCCGGCCGGCATCTCGCGCGCCTGCCGCTCGCGCTCCTGCGGGCTCACGAAGGACATCGCGCGCTGCTTGCGCCGGCCTTCGGGCTTGAAGTGCTGGTTGGTGAAGTTCTGCAGCCACTCGCACAGCTCGGGCGCCAGCGGCACGCTCTCCACCTGCTCTTCGGCCGTCATGCGGCGGTCAGCCTCGATGTAGGAGACGCTCACCGCGCTCATGTCCACCTGCGAAGCATCGCCTTCTGCCGGCCGCCAGGCCACAAACCACGAAGGCCGGCCAGAGGTCAGGTTGAGGAAATAACCCTTGCACTCATCGGCATACAGCTGCAGCCCGAAGCCCGGGTAGAGCCAGCGCGACACCTTGCCGTCATCCAGCAGCTTGCGGGGCTCGGCCCCGAAGGCGCCTTCGTCGGGCACCACCTCGATCAGGCGAAAGCGGAAGGCCTCCCAGGGGTTGGGATCGGCCACACGCTCCATGACGACGGCCACGCGGATGCCGGGGTGTTCCATGCCAGGAGTCTAGGCCCAAGGCTGCGCCCCTGTGGCTGTCACGGGTGCCGCATCCGCGCTCACAATGGTGATCTCCTGGCTGCCCGTGGAACGTCATGACCCCTTGCCCCATTCCGCTGGACGACATCACCGGCATCGTGCTGGCCGGCGGCAAGGCCACGCGCATGGGCGGCGTGGACAAAGGCCTGCAGACGCACCGCGGCGTGCCGCTGGCGCTGTACACGCTGCTGCGCCTGCAGCCGCAGGTCGGCCATCTGATGGTCAATGCCAACCGCAACATCCCGGCCTACGAGGCCCTGGGCACACCGGTGTGGCCCGACAGCGTGGACAACTTCGCCGGCCCGCTGGCGGGCATGCTGGTGGGGCTGGAGCGCTGCGAAACCGCCTGGCTGGTGACCGTGCCCTGCGACACGCCAAACTTCCCTGAAGACCTGGTCAGCCGCCTGGCGCAGGCCGTGGTGGCCGAGAACGCCGACATCGCCATTGCCGCCACGCGCGCGGATGCCGCGCCGGAGGGCGGCACCCTGGAAGACGGCATCCAGCCGCAGCCCGTGTTTGCGCTGATGCGCGCCACGCTGCTGGAGAGCCTGAGCGCCTACCTGGATGCGGGCCAGCGCAAGATCGATCGCTGGACGGCACAGCAGCGCTGCGCGACCGTGGTCTTCGACGACGCGAGCGCCTTCTTCAATGCCAATACGCGCGAGGAACTGCTGCGCCTGCAGGGATGAGCCCTCGATCCGGCGTTTTTTCGGGCGTTTGATCAGGCGTTCGATCGGGCGTTCGGGTGGGCGTCCTGGTCAGCGTGCGAGCCTTCGGACCCGCCGGCGCTCAGGCAGGCGGGCGGCGCACGGATCCTCAGCGGCCTGTCTGCAGCGCCTGTTGACGCGCCTTTCGCCAGCCACGGCTGAGTTGTGCGGCCAGCAGCATCAGCAGCGTCCCGAGCGGCACATACCAGGGCCAGGCCAGGCGGGCGACGGGCTCCAGCCAGGGCATGTGCGGCGCCAGGCGCCCGGCGAAGACGACGATCAGCATCAGCGGCATCGACAGCGCCGCGGCGCGCACGATGTCCGTGCCGATCACGGCGCTGCGCCCTTCGGTGATCGGCTCGGCGCCGCCAGGCGCCGATGCCTGGGCACCCAGCGACAGGATCAGCGCCCCCAGCAGCGCACCATAGGTGACGGAGGCTACGGACAGGGCCAGCACGACCACCGGCGTATCCCGCTGGCTGCCTATCAGGTGAAACGCCAGCGCCGCGCCGATCAGCAGCACCCCCCACAGCAGCGAGAAGGCACGGCCCACGGCCAGCAGATGCGCCTTCTCGTGGCGCCCGCTGAGGCCGGCATACAGATCGTGCGTCATCGACGAGGCCAGCGCGTTGATCGAGGAGCTGATGGTGCTCATCGCGGCCGCCAGGATGCCGGCCACCACCAGGCCGGCCACGCCCACCGGCAGCTGCTGCACGATGAAGCGCGAGAACAGCTGATCGCCCCGGCAGATCGGCCGGCGCCTGGCCCGCCGCCCACAGCGCCGTGCCCACGGCAAGAAACAGCGCAAACTGCAGCAGCACCAGCAGGCCCGAGCCCACCAGCGCCACGCGCGCGGCGCGCAGCGAGCGCGTGGCCAGCAGCCGCTGCACGATGATGTGATCCGTGCCATGGCTGGCCGCCGAGAGCAGGGCGCCGCCCACCAGCGCCCCGATGAAGGCGTAGGGCGTGCTGAAGGACAGCTGGAAGTCGAATACGCGCAGCTTGTCCGCGGCCTCCGCCATCGACCACGCCGCCCCGGCGCCCCCGGCCATCTGCAGCGCGATCAGCAGCGCCGCCAGTCCGCCGGCCACGTAGATGAACAGTTGGAGGGCATCGGCCCAGACCACGGCCTTCAGGCCGCCGAAGAAGGTGTAGAGCAGGGTCACGCCACCCATCGCCACGATGGACCAGGCGACATCCCAGCCCGTCACCAGCGCCAGCGGGATGGCGCCGGCAAAGATGCGCACCCCGTCGGCCAGGAAGCGTGTCACGAGAAACAGCACCGACAAGGCGCGCCGCGTGTTGGCGCCGAAGCAGGCCTCCAGTCGCTGATAGGCGGTCTGCTGTCGGCCATCAAAGTACCCCGGCAGAAGCCAGATGGCCACGCCGATGCGCCCGACCAGGTAACCCAGCGCCAGCTGCAGGAAACTGAAGTCGCCACGCGCGCCGATGCCCGGGATCGAGATCACCGTCAGCGCCGAGGTCTCCGTGGCCACGATGGACAGCATCACCGCCCAGGCCGGCAGATCGCGCGCGCCCAGAAAGTAGTCCTCGCCGACGACTGGCGCCGCGAGGCCCACCAGCCCAGCGCCAGCGTGAGGACGAAGTAGGCCGCAATGACGGCCAGATCCAGAGGACGCATTCAACGGTCCATGCAAGAGAGACGGGGCCCACGGGCCGGGGCGGCAGCAGGCCGTGCGGCGATCCCGGTCGAACGAGCGTGGGCGGCACCAGCCCAAGCTTACGGAACGGTGCGGGCGCCGGCAATCGGAGGCGTCCGCCGTCCAGCGCGAAAACCGCGCCGTGTCACGGCGCGCGCGTCGAAACTAGACTGCATGCCATGCACCGTCCGCCGCTGAACCTCTGCGCCTGGCCACGACCGAAATCACGATGCTGGACATTCTGATCGTCGGGGCCGGATTTTCAGGGCTCAGCCTGGCGCTGGCGGCGCAGCGGGGCGGCTACCGCTGGCACCTGCTGGAGCAGGCGTCCAGCCTGGGGGGCACCTGGCGCGACAACCGCTATCCGGGCGCCTGCTGCGACGTCCCCTCGAACCTGTACTCGCTGTCGGCGATGCCTAATCCGGAATGGACGCGGCTGTATCCGCCGCAGGCGGAGATCGAGGCCTACATGAACCGCTGCGCCGATGCCGGCGGCCTGCGCCCTGGCATGTCCTTCAATGCCGCCGTTCGCAGCGCCCGCTGGCTGCCGCAGGAGCAGGCCTGGGAGGTGCACACCGCTGACGGCGGCCGGCACCGCGCGCGCCTGCTGGCGCTGGGCACGGGCGGGCTGAGCCGGCCGCGCATGCCCGCGGTCACCGATCTGGACCGGTTTGCCGGACCGCTCTTCCACAGCGCCGGCTGGCGCGCGGATGTGCCGCTGGCCGGACGCCGCGTGGGCCTGATCGGCACGGGCGCCAGCGCCATCCAGATCGTGCCTGCCATCGCAGATGAGGTGACGGCGAACGGCGGCCGGCTGCTGCTCTTCCAGCGCACGCCGGCCTGGATCATGCCGCGGCGCGACCACGCCATCAGCGAGCGCCGGCGGGAGCTCTACCGCCGCCATCCCTGGCGACAGCGCTGGAACCGCTCCCTGACCTACGCGCTGCTGGAGTGGCGCGCCTGGCCCTTCACACGCGCGCCCGGCCTGCTGCAGCTGGCCTCGCACGAAGCCTTGCGCCATCTGCAGCGCCAGATCCCGGACGCAGCGCTGCGGCGCCAGCTGCGCCCGGACTACACCATGGGTTGCAAGCGAGTCCTGCTGTCAGATGACTTCTACCCGGCGCTGCTGAAGCCCGGCGTCAGCCTGGTTAACCAGGCGGTGGTGCGCGCCACGCCCGAGGGCGTGATCACCGCGGACGGCCGCAGCCATGCGCTGGATGTGCTGATCGCGGCCAGCGGCTTCCAGGTGGCCGATGCCGGCGCGCCGTTCGAGATCACCGGCGCGCAGGGCTGCACGCTGGACGAAGCCTGGGGCACTCGGCCCCAGGCCCATCTGGGCACCATGGTGCAGGGTTTCCCCAACCTCTTTCTGATGACCGGGCCCAATACGGGCCTGGGCCACAACTCGATGATCGTGATGATCGAAGCCCAGACCCGCTTCGTGCAGGCGGCCCTGAAGGCCCTGCGCAGCGGCCGCATCGGCCGGCTCGAACCCACTGCCCAGGCCCAGCAGCGTTACAACGCGCAGATTCAGGCCGCTCTGGCGCAAACGGTCTGGAACCGC
The DNA here is from genome assembly GCA_016790225.1 of Rubrivivax sp. The sequence continues at coordinate 79,682 of JAEUOZ010000054.1, read as the reverse complement.
GGCGGCTGCCGCAGCTGGTATCTTGATGCGGACGGCCACAACCACACGCTGTGGCCGGACTTCACGTTCCGCTTCAGGCAGCAGCTGGCCCGCATCCACTGGCCGGACTTTGAGACGGCGCCCGGCCACGCGGTGGCGGCCGGGCCCGATTTCGCGGCCAGGAGCGCCCGCCGGTGAGCGCCGCCCGTCGGGAATGGTTGACCGCGTCGGCCGCCGCGCTGGCGGCCGCCTCGGCGGCGCTGGCCGGCCGGCACTGGTGGGAGACGCCGCTGGCGCAGGGCCCGCGCGAGGTGCCCCCCCTGCCCAGCGCACGCGCGGCCGGCAGCCGGCCGCTGAACGTGCTGCTGGTGATGAGCGACCAGGAGCGCTTCGATCTGCCGGCTGCCCTGCCCTTGCCCGGCCATGAGCGGCTGCGCGAAGAGGGCACGCGCTTCACGCAGTTCCACGTCAACACGACGCCCTGCACACCCTCGCGATCGACCTTCTATTTCGGCCGGCACACGCAGCACACCGGCATGATCGTCAATCTGGGCGTGCACCCGGCACCGCAGTTGCCGCGCCGCATGCCCAGCCTGGGCGACTACTTCCGCGCCAACGGCTACCGCACGGCCTACAAGGGCAAGTGGCAGCTGAGCGCCGTGCCCAGCCCGACAGCGCAGGCCGCTGGCCGCCATGAGGACACGCGCGATGCGCTGGAGCCCTTCGGCTTTGCCGATTTCAATCGGGATGGCGATCCGCAGGGCAGCACCTGGACAGGCTACAAGTTCGATGCGCAGATCGCGGCCGATGCGGCACGCTGGCTGACCGACGAAGCACCGCGCGGCGATGAGCCCTGGCTGCTGGCCGTCAACTTCGTCAACCCGCACGACGTGATGTTCCTGGCCACCAGCGCGGCGCAGAATCACAGCCGGCGGCATCGCGACTATCTGGCACCGTTGGCCGCTGCGCCGCTGGATGCCCACTACGGCGCGCGCTGGGAACTGCCGCTGCCGGCCAACCACCTTGACGATCTCTCGCGCAAGCCCTGGGCGCAGCGCAACCACCAGCGCTTCTGCGACATGGCCTTCGGCCGGATGGATCCTGGCGAGGCTGCCTGGCAGGTCTACCAGGATTACTACTTCAACTGCATCCGCGATGTCGACCGCCACCTGCTCACCGTGCTGCAGGCGCTGGACCGCAGCGGCCAGGCGGGCCGCACGGTCGTGGTCTACACCTCCGACCACGGCGAGATGGCCGGCGCGCACGGCCTGCGCCAGCGGGGCCCGTTCATGTACCAGGAGAATACGCGCGTACCCTTCATCGTCCGCCATCCGGACGTGAAGCCGGGCCGCCAGACGGCTGCCCTGGGCAGCGCGGTGGACCTGATCCCCACCTTGCTGACCCTGGCCGGCTGCGACGCAGCCCAGGTGGCACGGCAGTACCCGCAGCTGGCCGGCGTCTCGCTGGCCGCCGCCGTGGCACAGCCCGAGGCGCGCACGGCGCGCGACGAGCGCGGCGTCCTGTTCAACGGCAACACCTGGCAGGACATGGATGTGGATTTCGCCGCAGCGCTGATCGAGCGTGGCGTGCCGGCCGACCGGCACCTGCCCTTGCGCGCGATGGCCGCCGGCCTGCCGCGGCGGCCGCGTCGCGACCAGCCGACCCTCTTTCGCGGCATCCACACGGGGCGCCACAAGTTCGCGCGCTATTTCAAGCCCACCGAGCACCACCGGCCCACCGATTGGGAGACGCTCACGCACCACAACAGCCTGGAGCTGTACGACCTGCGTGACGATCCCGGTGAACTGAACAACCTGGCTCACGCGCCCGAATGGATGCGGGGGCTGGTGTCGGACCTCAACGCCCGACTTCAGGCGCTGCTGGACCAGGAGGTCGGATCCGATCTCGGCGAAGCCCTTCCGGGACCGACGTTCCTCAGGCGCTTGTGAGTCGCTGCGTGGCCCGTCCGCGTGCCGCGCGGGCCGAAGACGCCTAACGCAGCAACTGATCCACCAGTGCCCGCGTGCGCTCGCGCACCGCATCGTCCATGCGGATCGGCCGCCCCCACTCGCGCGAGGTCTCGCCCGGCCACTTGTTCGTGGCGTCCAGCCCCATCTTGCCGCCCAGGCCGCTCACCGGCGAGGCGAAGTCCAGGTAGTCGATCGGCGTCTCGCCCACCAGGGTCGTGTCGCGCAGCGGATCCATGCGCGTCGTGATCGCCCAGATCACATCCTTCCAGTTGCGGATGTCCACGTCGTCATCGGTGACCACGATGAACTTGGTGTACATGAACTGGCGCAGAAAGCTCCACAAGCCGAACATCAGGCGCTTGGCGTGGCCGGGATAGGCCTTGCGCAGGCTGATCACGGCCATCCGGTAGCTGCAGCCCTCGGGCGGCAGATAGAAATCGACGATCTCCGGAAACTGCTTCTGCAGGATCGGCACGAAGACCTCGTTCAGCGCCATGCCCAGCACGGCCGGTTCGTCCGGTGGCTTGCCGGTGTAGGTGCTGTGGTAGATCGCGTCGCTGCGGCGCAGCAGGCGATCCACGCGCAGCACGGGGAACCAGTCCTGCTCGTTGTAGTAGCCGGTGTGATCGCCGAAGGGGCCTTCCAGGGCGTGCAGATAGCCACCGATCGACTTCAGCCGCACCCCGGTCTCGCTCTCGCCCACGTAGCCTTCCGGGGCCACGGGAATGTGGCCCTCGAAGACGATCTCCGCGCTCGCCGGCACCTGCAGCTTCAGATCGCCCTCGCCGATGGCGGTGTCCACCAGCTCGGTGCGGCTGCCGCGCAGCAGGCCGGCAAACTGGTACTCCGACAGTGTGTCGGGCACGGGCGTCACCGCGCCCAGGATGGTGGCCGGATCCGCCCCCAGCACCACCGCGATCGGAAACGGCTGGCCCGGGTTGGCCCGGGCAAATTCGCGGAAGTCCAGTGCACCGCCGCGGTGGGCCAGCCAGCGCATGATCACCTCGCGCCGTCCGATGAGCTGCTGGCGGTAGATCCCCAGGTTCTGCCGGCGTCGCGGCCGCGCCACAGATTGCGGCCCGCGTGTCACCACCAGACCCCAGGTGATCAGCGGCGCGATGTCGCCGGGCCAGCAGGTCTGCACCGGCAGCCGGCCCAGATCGATCTCGTCCGCGGTCTCGATCACGGCCTGGAAGGCCGCCTTGCGTGTGAGCGCAGGCTTCATGTCCCACACGGCCTTGGCCATGTGCCAGAGCTTGCCGGCCTCTCGAAGGCCGGCGGGCGGCTCGGGCTCCTTCAGTGCGGCCAGCAGGCGCCCCACATCGCGCAGTTCCGCGACATCCTGCGCACCCATGCCCAGCGCCACCCGGCGCGTCGTGCCGAAGAGATTGGCAAGGCAGGGAATCGAATGACCCGCGGGCTTCTCGAACAGCAGTGCAGGGCCCTGGGCCTGCAGCACGGCATCGGCCACCGCGGTGATTTCCAGGTGCGCAGAGACCGCCTGCGTCACGCGGCGCAGTTCGCCCTGCTGCTCAAGCTGGGTGATGAAGTCACGCAGATCCGCGTAGCGCATACATCAGGTTGCTGAAGTGACAAAGAGCGCTGTCAGGCGCCACGAACTAGGGCTTTCTACAATCAGGGAGAATCCTGACCATTCCGGTCGGCCCAAACCGCCTCTTTGCAGGCCGATCCCGCGGGCCCAGTGTCACGCGCCGCCGCTTGCGGTGCTCCTGGTCCCCGACCCGAATCATTATCTCCGGCACCCTGGCCGCTCGCCCTTCGGGCTTGATTGCGCGCGGTGCTGTGAAGAGAGGAAGAAGAAATGCAAGTGCTGGCTTCCAAGCGACTGTCCCGACTGGGCACGTCCACAGCCGACTCCGCACGCCACTGGGCCCGTCTGGCCTGGCAGGGCGTGGTGGAGATCGGTCACAACTCGCTCGCCGTGCTGGGCCTGGCCTGCATTGCCGTCGTGCTGTTCTTCTCCAGCGACAGCGCCCTGCGCCAGCAGATCGAGCGCCAGGCGCTGGAGTGGCTGAACCTGCGGCATGGCGTGGCCAGCGTGCAGGCCGAAGGCCCCGTCGATCTGCTGTCGGAGCTGTCCGAGCCCGATGCCGTGACGCGCGCCACGGCGCTCAAGATCTCCACCCTTCCACGTCAGCAGCAGCTGGTGACCCAGTGGGTCTCGCGCCGCTACCGCGTGGCGCCGGAGCCGATTGCACGGCTCGTCCAGGAAGCCTGGGTGGTCGGCAAGAAGGCCGATCTGGACCCGCTGCTGATCCTGTCCATCATGGCCATCGAATCCAGCTTCAATCCTTTTGCGCAGAGCCCGGTGGGCGCGCAGGGCCTGATGCAGGTGATGACCCATGTGCATGACGACAAGTACGAGTCCTTCGGTGGCCGCCTGGCGGCCTTCGATCCGATCACCAACCTTCGAGTCGGTGTGCAGGTGCTCACCGAATGCATCTCGCGGGCCGGCGGCGGCATCGAAGCCGGGCTGAAGTTCTACGTCGGTGCGGCCAACCTGCCGGATGACGGTGGCTATGCCGAGCGCGTGATGATCGAACTGGGTCACCTGCGGGCCGTGGCCAGCGGCCAGAACGTGCCGCTGAACGTGCCCAGCACGCGCTCATCGACCCCGGCCCCGGCGACTCCGGCGGCTCCGCCCGCCTCCCCCGCCCCGGCGCCCGCCAACGGCACGCTGGTCGTGCAGGCCTCCTCTGGCGCGCCGGCGAGCCTGCCTTACGGCGGCGCCACGCTGCCCGGCAAACCAGCCGCGCTCTCCGCCGGCCAGACGCTGATGGCACCCGCCCTCGGCGCGCCCGTGTCGGCCAATCTGTCGGTGGGCATCCCCGCCAACGCCACCGTTCCCGTGGCTGCTCCGGCTGCTGTCCTGGAAAAGCCCTCGCCTGGCCCCGCCCCCACGCCAGCCGCGCCACAGCCGCAAGCAGCCGCGCCGCTCAGCATCCCGGTGGTCGCACCGGCAGCGCATCCGGCCAAGGCACCCGGCGCCCAGCCGGCGGCTTCTTCACCTGCCGAGCCCGAACCGCGGCCTGCCAAGCCCAAGACCGAGACCGCCTCGGTCGGCCCCGACGGCCGCGTGGCCTTGCTGGGCGGAGCCGTCCGCTAAACTTCTGCTTCTGCGCAACTGGCGATAGGTGCGGCGGCCCCAGCGGCCACCCGCGCCGAGGTGGTTGACCACCGGGGAGCGCAGGCCGGCCGTGCCGCGTGCAGGCGGCAACCGGATCCCGCCGTGCGCCTGGGCAGCCCTCGAGCTTCGGTTGCGTGCCGATGGCTCTCGAAGGCCCTTCCACCCCGAAGAGGACTGCCACCATGTTCGACCGTTCCCAATCCACCCTGGCCCGCATCGACCCCGAGGTCTTCGCGGCCGTCGAGGCCGAGAACCGCCGCCAGGAAGAGCACATCGAGCTGATCGCCTCGGAAAACTACACCTCGCCGGCCGTGATGGCCGCGCAGGGCTCCCAGCTCACCAACAAGTACGCCGAGGGCTACCCCGGCAAGCGCTACTACGGCGGCTGCGAAAACGTCGATGTGGTGGAGCAGCTCGCCATCGACCGGCTCAAGCAGCTGTTCGGCGCCGGCTTCGCCAACGTGCAGGCCAACAGCGGCTCGCAGGCCAATCAGGCGGTCTTCTTCGGGCTGCTGCAGCCGGGCGACACCATCATGGGCATGAGCCTGGCCGAAGGCGGCCACCTCACGCACGGCATGGCGCTCAACATGAGCGGCAAGTGGTTCAAGGTGGTCAGCTACGGCCTGGATGCGCAGGAAGCCATCGATTACGACGCGATGGAGCGCCTGGCCCACGAGCACCGGCCCAAGCTCATCATCGCCGGCGCTTCGGCCTACAGCCTGCACATCGATTTCGAGCGCTTTGCGCGCGTCGCCAAGGCGGTGGGCGCCTACCTGATGGTGGACATGGCGCACTACGCAGGCCTGATCGCCGCAGGCGTCTACCCCAACCCCGTGCCTCATGCTCACGTGGTGACCAGCACCACGCACAAGAGCCTGCGCGGCCCGCGCGGCGGCATCGTGCTGAGCAACGACGAAGACATCGCCAAGAAGATCAACAGCGCCATCTTCCCCGGGCTTCAGGGCGGCCCGCTGATGCACGTGATCGCCGGCAAGGCCGTCGCCTTCAAGGAGGCGCTCGCGCCGGAGTTCAAGGTCTACCAGCAGCAGGTGGTGGCCAATGCCCGCGTGCTGGCCGAAACGCTGATCGAGCGCGGCCTGCGCATCGTCTCCGGCCGCACCGAAAGCCATGTGATGCTGGTGGACCTGCGCCCCAAGGGCCTGACGGGCAAGGAGGCCGAAGCCCTGCTGGGCCGCGCCCACATGACCTGCAACAAGAACGGCATTCCCAACGATCCGCAGAAGCCCATGGTGACCAGCGGCATCCGGCTGGGCACACCGGCCATGACCACGCGCGGCTTCAAGGAAGAGCAGGCCCGCCTGACCGCGCACCTGATCGCCGATGTGCTGGACAAGCCCACGGACGCCGCCCACATCGACGCCGTCCGTGCGCGCGTCTCGGCGCTGACGCGCGATTTCCCGGTCTACCGCTGAACGCGGCGACACCGCGGCATGCGCTGCCCCTACTGCAGCCACGAGGAAACCCAGGTCGCCGAGACGCGCGACTCGGATGAAGGCTTCGTGCGCCGCCGGCGGCGCTGCCTGAAGTGCGAGCGCCGCTTCACCACCTATGAGCGCCCCGAAGTGGCGATGCCGGTGGTCGTCAAGCGCGACGGCGGACGCGCAGAGTTCGATCCCGGCAAGCTGCGCGCCTCGATGATGCTGGCCCTGCGCAAGCGCCCGGTGAGCACCGAGCAGGTGGATGCGGCGATCGACCGCATCCAGGAAAAGCTGCTCGCCGGCAGTCTGCGCGAGGTGCCCAGCACACGCCTGGGGGAGCTGGTGATGCGCGAGCTCAAGCGCATCGACAAGGTCGCCTATGTGCGCTTTGCCTCGGTGTACCGCAGCTTCGAGGATGTGGACGAGTTCCGTCAGCTGATCCGCGACATCTGAGCCCTCCCCCGGCCGAGGGCACCCCCGTCCCACCTCCCACCGGAGGGACACCGCGTGGCGATGTGCAGCACGGGGCGGCTTCCTACAGTGACTCCAACGACGCAAGCCATGCGTCAAATGCCTCGGAGTCCTGTCCATGTCCCGCCGCTTCCTGCGCCCCCTCGCGCTTCGCTGCAGCCGCCGCTCGCGCGGGCTGTCCCTGATCGAAAGCCTGGTGGCCGCCGGCATCGCCGCGTCAGCCGCCGCCGCGGTGATCCCGGGCCTCAGCACCTGGCGCGCACAGCTCAGCGTGCGCCACGCGGCGGCCGAGTTCGAGACGGATGTCTACCACGCGCGCTCCCTGGCGCTGACCCACAACGAGACGGTGCGGCTCGGCTTCGATGCATCCGATGCCGGCGCCTGCTGGGTGATCCACACCGGGCCGCGCGGGGGCTGCCAATGCGAGGGCACGGCCGAGGCACGCTGCGAGGGTGACGCCCGGCTGCTGCGCCATGCCACCCTGGCCGGCGCCAAGGGCCTGCGCCTGGAGACCAACGCCGGCACGATGGCCTTCGATCCCGGCCACGGCACGGTCTCGCCGGCAGCCACGGTGCGCTTTTCGGCCCAGGGCGCGCGAACCGTCCACCAGGTGGTCGGCATCATGGGCCGCGTGCGCTCCTGCGTGCCGGGCGGTGGCCTCTCCGGCTACCGGTCCTGCTGAAGTCTGCGATGTCGGGCATGCGTTCAGGCCTCGGCCGTGCAGCGCCGGCAACGATGAGCGGTCGCCCAGGGCCGACAGGCGGCACAGCCAGTGACATCCTTCACGGGCCTGCTCGTGATAATTCGCACATGCCGCTTCCCGAAGCACGACCGCACCCGCGAACGGCCCGCGCTCCAGCGCCGCGGGCGCGCAGACGCGGCTTCACCCTGATTGAACTGCTGATCGCGCTGGTACTGGCCGGCATCCTGGCTTCGATCGCCCTGCCTTCCTTCTTCGATACCGTGCGCAAGGGGCGGCGCAGCGATGCCTTTGCCGCGCTGACCCTGTTGCAGCAGGCCCAGGAACGCTGGCGCGCCAGCAATGCGGCCTACAGCACGGATCTGACGGCGCTGGGCGTCACCGCGGTCACCGCCAGCGGCCACTACGCGGTCTCGGTCAGCGCGGCCGATGCCACCAGCTACACGCTGCGTGCGGTGGCGCGCGGCAGCCAGGCTCAGGACAAGAACTGCAGCACCATGGCGCTGCGCACCGCCAACGGCGCGGTCCAGTACGGCTCTGCCTGCAGCACCTGCGAGCTGGCCGTGCCCTTGACCGATCCCTCGCGCTGCTGGAGCCGCCAGTGAGGCTGGGCAGCCCGCTTCGCGCGTCTGCACGGCCGGTGCAGCGGCGAGCGTCCTGCGGCTTCACGCTGATCGAGATGCTGGTGGCCATTGCACTGGTGGTGGTGCTGGTGGCGCTGGGCGCGCCTTCGATCCGCGAGCTGCTGGCCGTGCAGCGCCTGCAGAACGTGCATGCGGCGCTCGTCACCGATCTGCAGCTGGCGCGCAGCGAAGCGGTGCGCATGCGGCAGGCGCTGATCTTCGAGGTCGACGGCGACGCCAACGCTTCGTGCTACATGGTGCGCACCTCGATCTCCGCCGGCGCGGGCAGCTGCAGCTGCCTGCGCACGCCGGGCAGCGCCTGTACCGGCGCATTCCGAGAGGTGCGCACGGTACAGGTCGCCAGGACCACGGGCATCTCGCTGACGGCCGCGAGTTCCGCCGCGGCGATGGCCACCTTCGAGCCCGACGACGGCTCCAGCCGGCCCGGTGACCTGCGGGTCGATCTGGTCAGCGATGTGCGGGGCGCCTTGCGCGTGAACGTCAACGCGGCCGGACGCGTGTCGTCCTGCTCGCCCGATGGCTCGATGAAGCAGGTGCCGCGATGCTGAGCCGCACTCCGCGGCACTTCGGCTCGACGCAGGCCAGGCCGGCGCGCCAGCGCGGCCTGTCGATCGTGGAGATGCTGGTCGGCGTCACCGTCGGGCTGATCATCGTGGCCGCCGCCACCCTCATGGTGGCCGGTCAGCTGGCGGACAACCGGCGGCTGCTGCTGGAAACCCAGGTGCAGCAGGACCTTCGCGCCGCCACCGATCTGGTGACCCGCGAGCTGCGCCGCGCCGGCTTCTGGAAGGATGCCCCACGCAGCACCTCCGCCGCCGCCGTGCTGCTGCCGCGGCTGAGCAACCCGTATACGGCGATGGCGCCCGCGCTGTCCGGCGAGACCGGCTCCCTGGTGAGCTTCAGCTACGCCGATCGCGACCGCACCGAGAACAACGCCGTCGACAGCGACGAGCGCCACGGCTTCCGGCTGAGCAACGGCACGATAGAGACGCAGCTGGGCGCCGGCAACTGGCAGCCGCTGACCGATCCCGCGGTGCTGCGCATCACGCGCTTCGACGTGCGCGCCCAGGTACAGCCCGTGACCCTGGAGTGCCCACTGGCCTGCTCCGCCGGCGCCACACCCTGCCCGCCGGTGCAGCAGGTGCGCAGCTACACGGTGGACATCACCGGCGAGGCCGCCAATGACGCGCGGGTGCAGCGCTCGATCCGCAGCACCGTGCGCGTGCGCAACGACGTGGTGATCGGCGAGTGCCGCGATTGATCATGACCGCAGCGCTTCGCTCCCTCACCCGCCCGGGCGCGCCGCCCGTTGAGCGCTCGGCGACGACCCGGCAGCGTCTGGCGGCGCGCGCTTGCGGCCCCGGAGGGCAGCGGGGCGTGGCCACGTTGCTGGTCGTGATGGCGCTGTTCTTCCTGGTGTCGATGGTGGCGGCCTACGCCAGCCGCAACCTGGTCTTCGAGCAGCGCACCTCGGCCAACCAGTACCGCTCGACGCAGGCCTTCGAGGTCGCCGAAGGGGGCGTCGAATGGGCCTTGTCGCAGCTCAATGGTGGCCGCGTGGATGCCAGCTGCAACGGCACGGCCAACCCGGCCGCCGCCAGCTTCCGGGAGCGCTTCATCGTCGTCGATCCGACCCTGGGCACCGTGGCACCCGTGACCTGGGCTTCGCCCGCCGGGACTGCGCCGCTCAATCCCAGCTGCGTACGGCAGGCCGGCGGCTGGAGCTGCAGTTGCCCGGCCGCCAGCGCGCCGGTGCTCGACGATGGCGGCGGTGTCGGCGTCAAGCCGGTCTTCCGGATCCAGTTCGAAGGCACCACCACGCCCGGCATCTTCCGCATCCGCTCCACCGGCTGCACGGCCAATGACGACAACTGCCTGCGACTGGGGCGTGGCGAAGGCGCCGAGGCGGCAGCGCGTGTCAACGTCACGGTGGCGCTCGCGCCGGCCCTGGCGATGCTGCCCAATGCCGCCATCACCGTGCGCGGCAGCTACCGCATCACCGGCGCGCAGCGCGTCGGCAATGACGACGCGGGCACCAACGGCATCACGATCCAGGCCGGCGGCTCCGTGAGCGCAGACGCTGCCGTGCTGGACACCGCCCCCGGTACGCCGGGCGGGCAATCGATCGTCTCCAACGATGCCACGCTGGCCGGGCTCACGGCCGATCGCATGTTCGTCAGCTTCTTCGGTGTCTCCCGCGCGGCCTTCCAGCGCAAGCCCACCACGCTGAGCTTCACCTGTGGCGGCGGCTGCGGCGAGCGCCTGCGTGATCTGGTCGCGCGGCAGCCGGGCCGCCCGATCTGGGTCACCGATACGCTCACGCTCGATGCGCCGGTGGCCATCGGCAGCCCCGCGATGCCGGCCTTGCTGGTGCTGGGCGGCGGGCTGGAGATGAGCTCCGCTGGAGCCAGCATCACCGGGCTGGTCTATGCCCAGGCCGCTACCTGGCCCAGCGCCGGGCGCGGCAGCCTGCAAGGCGCGCTGCTCAGCGAAGGCTCCATCGACGGCAGCTCGGGCCCGGACGTGCGCTATGACGCCGCGGTGATCAACCGCATCCGCGTCACCCAGGGCCCCGTGGTGCGCGTGCCGGGCGGCTGGAGGGACTTCTGATGCCCGGACGGCAGCTGCCAGCCCGTCGCCACGCGCGGCACGCACGCCGCGCGTTGCACGGCGTCTCGCTGATCGAGGCGCTGGTCGCGCTGACGGTGATGTCCTTCGGCATGCTGGCCGTGGTCGGCGTGCAGGCCAGCCTGCGCTTGAACTCCGATGTGGCCAAGCAGCGCTCTGAAGGGGTGCGCATCGCCCAGGAAGCGATGGAGCGCTGGCGCGCCTTCGCGCAGGTCGACAACGATCCCGATGGTCTGGTCACCACGTATGCGGACATCGCGTCGACTGCCGGCGCCGCCGTGGCCGGCTACACCACCAACACCGAGTTCACGCTGCAGCGCACGGTGACGGAATCCGCCGACCAGGCGCACAAGGCGATCCGCGTCACCGTGAGCTGGGTCGATCGCAACAACACTCCGCAGAGCGTCACGCTGGACAGCCATGTGGCGCGCATCGAACCGGCCCTCACCGCCTCGGTCCTCAGCACCCCGGCACCCGGCGGGCCGGGATCCCGGCCGCTGGGCCGGCACCCCGGCATCCCGATCCAGGCCAAGGACATGGGCGGCGGGCTCAGCGCCTTCAAGCCGCCGGCCGAAGGCGGCGGAACCACGGCCTGGGTGTTCAACAACACGACCGGCATGATCCAGGGCATCTGCACCGTGGCGGCCAGCACCAGCACGGCCTTGCTCAGCGCAGTGGACATCGCCAGCTGCAAGGACAACGCGCTGGCGCATCTGCTGTCGGGTTTTGTGCGCTTTGCCACCTCCGCGGCGCAGCCCACGGCCGCCGACGCGGAAAACCCCACCGGGCTGGCGCGCAACCTCGACATCCAGCTGCTGATCACCGACAGCCGCACGCCGACCTGCTTCGACGACGCGCCTGCCACCAGCGCCGAGGCGGCCGCCCGCACCGCCGTGCGCTACTACTGCGCCATACCTGCCAACGCCACGCGCACCTGGGAAGGCTACGCCACCGTGCTGCCCCAGGCCTTCAGCGATGCGCCGGCCAGCGCGTGGGCCATTCCGGCGAAGATCCTGCCCGAGGGCGCGACGCTGGATCATCAACTGTGCCGTTATACACCGGCCGCCACGGACGAGCAGCGCGTCAGCAACGCCCAGCATCCCTGGGTCTACCGCACGGAGTTTGCCGATCCGCCGCGCAACCTGCAGCCGCTGCCCATGCCGCCCCTGGTGAACCAGAACTTCCTGGTCATCCTGATCGCCAACACCTGCCCCACGGATGTGCCAGCCAACCCGGCAGCAGGCGATTTCGTCAACAGCAACACCCTGGTCCACAAGCCGCTGCCCTGAGGGCCGCGGCGGCCGGCAACCCCCGCGCACCGCACAATGGCGCCATGCGCGCGCTGGACCGTGACCGACTGCTTCAAGCCCTGGCCCTGGCCGAGCAGGCCATCGGCCTGAGCGATCCCAATCCGCGCGTGGGCTGCGTCATCGGCCATGAAGATGGCCGAGTGCTGGCTCAGGGGCACACGCAGGCGGCCGGCCAGGCCCACGCCGAGGCGCACGCGCTGCAGCAGGCGCAGGCCCAGGGTGCCGATGTGCGCGGCGCCACGGCCTGGGTGACGCTGGAGCCCTGCGCCCACCACGGCCGCACGCCGCCCTGCAGCCAGGCCCTGATCGATGCGGGCATCGCCAGGGTGGTCGTGGGCGTGGCCGATCCCTTTCATCAGGTCGATGGCCGCGGGCTGCAGCAGCTGCGGGCGGCCGGGCTCGCGGTGGACATGGCCGATGAGAGCCTCGCGCTGGCCTGCCGCGAACTCAACATCGGCTTCTTTGCGCGCTGCGAGCGCGGCCGGCCCTGGGTGCGCATGAAGATCGCCGCATCGCTGGACGGCCGCACCGCGCTGCCCGACGGCAGCAGCCAGTGGATCACCAGCGAAGCCGCGCGCACCGATGGCCATGCCTGGCGACGCCGCGCCGGCGCGGTGCTCAGCGGCATCGGCACCGTGCTCGAAGACGATCCCCGGCTGGACGTGCGCCTGGTGACCACTGCGCGGCAGCCGCTGCGCGTGGTGGTGGATTCGCACGCCATGACCCCGCTGAACGCAAGGCTGCTGGCGCCCCCCGGCGAGGTGCTGGTATTCACGGCCGGCGCCGAGCCGGCCCGCGAACGGGCGCTGGAGCAAGCCGGCGCGTGCACCGTGCCGCTGCCCGATGCGCGCGGCAAGGTGGATCTCGCGGCGATGCTGGACGATCTCGCGCGGCGCCAGATCAATGAACTGCATGTCGAAGCCGGGCACAAGCTGAACGCCTCGCTGCTGAAGGCCGGCCTGGTGGACGAGCTGCTGGTCTACCTGGCGCCCGTGCTGCTGGGCGACGGGCGCGAGATGGCGGCGCTGGGCACGCTGGCGCGGCTCGATCAGGCACAGCGCTGGCGCATCACCGGGTTCCGCGCCGTCGGCGAGGATCTGCGCCTCCTGCTGCGCCCGCAGGCCGCAAGACCTGACTCGCCTCGCTGACTGTCGCGTACGCGCAGGGCAGCTGCGGGACCCGCCTCCTACAATCCCGGCCATGCCTTTGTCACCCATTCCGGAGCTCGTCACCGAGCTGGCCGCCGGCCGCATGATCGTTCTGGTCGATGAAGAAGACCGCGAGAACGAGGGCGACCTCGTCCTCGCTGCGGATCATGTCACCCCGGAGGCGATCAACTTCATGGCGCGCTTCGGCCGCGGCCTGATCTGCCTGACGCTCACGCGCGAGCGCTGCGAACGCCTGCAGCTGCCGCCGATGGCCACGCGCAACGGCACCAAGCACGGCACGGCCTTCACGGTCTCGATCGAGGCCGCCGAAGGCGTGACCACCGGCATCTCCGCCGCCGATCGGGCGCGTACCGTGCAGGCCGCCGTGGCGCGCCAGGCCAAGGCCAGCGATCTGGTGCAGCCGGGCCACATCTTCCCCTTGCAGGCCGAAGACGGCGGTGTGCTGATGCGCGCCGGCCACACCGAGGCGGGCTGCGATCTGGCGCGCATGGCCGGGCTCTCGCCAGCGTCCGTGATCTGCGAGGTCATGAAGGACGACGGCACCATGGCACGGCTGCCGGATCTGGAGCTCTTCGCCCGCGAGCACGGCATGAAGATCGGCTCCATCGCCGATCTCATCAGCTTTCGCAGCCACAACGAGACGCTCATCGAATGTGTCGGCCGGCGCGAGCTGGAGACGCCCTTCGGCCGCTTCGCCTGCTCGGCCTACCGCGACAGAGGCGGCCAGGTTCACCTGGCCTTGCGCAGCGGCAGCTGGCGCCCGGGCGACGAAGTGCTGGTTCGTGTTCACGAACCTTTCACCGCAGTGGATCTGCTGGATACGGCCGGCAGCGGGCATTCCTGGCCGCTGCCCCAGGCGCTGTCGGCACTCAGCCAGGCCCCCGCGGGGGTGGCCGTGCTGCTCAATGCCGGCCCGGCTGCCGAGCTGCTGCTGCCCCAGCTGCTGCCGGCGCTGCGAAGGCCGGAGATGGCCCGCGCGCCCTGGGATCTGCGCACCTACGGCGTGGGCGCGCAGATCCTGCGCGAACAAGGCGTGGCCCGCATGAAGCTGATGGGAACACCGCGCAAGATGCCCAGCATGGCGGGCTATGGGCTCGAGGTCACCGGCTTCGTGCCGCCCGGCTCTGCCTGAGCGGCCGGCACGTCAGAGGAGGACAAGATGCAGAAGTCGGACAAGGGCGAGAGCGCCGAACTGATGGGCGAAGGCCTCAACATCGGCATCGTTCGCGCGCGGTTCAACGATGGCCTCACGGCCGCACTCGCAGCCGCCTGCGTGGCCGAGCTGACGGCGCTGGGCGTGCGCGCCCGGGACATCCGCCACGTCACCGTACCCGGCGCGCTGGAGGTCCCGCTGGCCCTCAAGCTGATGGCCGAGAGCGGCGATCACGATGCCCTCATCGCGATCGGCTGCGTGATCCGCGGCGAGACCTACCACTTCGAGCTGGTGGCCGACCAGAGCGGCGCCGGCGTGATGCGCGTGAGCCTGGATCACTCGATCCCCATCGCCAACGCCATCCTGACCGTGGAGACCGAAGCCCAGGCCTTGGCCCGCGTCCAGGAAAAGGGCCGCGATGCCGCGCGCGTGGCGGTGGAGCTCGCCAACCTCGTGGAAGACCTCTCGTGACCGATGCGCCCGCACGCAAGCGGCCGGCACGCAAGCCCGCTGCCCATTCGGCGCGTCGCCGCTCGCGCGAGCTGGCCCTGCAAGGCCTTTACGAGTGGCTGATCTCGGCCGCCGACGCCGGCCAGATCGACGCCCATCTTCGCGAGGAAGAATCCTTCTCCCAGGCCGACAGCGCCCACTTCGATGCGCTGCTGCACGGCTGCATCGGCCAGGCGGCCGAGCTGGATGCGGCGCTGCAGAAGCACCTGGATCGCAAGAGCAGCGCGCTGTCGCCCGTGGAGCACGCCGCGCTGCTGATCGGCGCCTGGGAGCTGGCGCACTGCATCGACATCCCCTACCGCGTGGTCATCAACGAGGCAGTGGAGCTGACCAAGTCCTTCGGCGGCACCGACGGCCACAAGTATGTCAACGGCGTGCTCGATCGCACGGCCGCCGACTTGCGGCCTGTGGAAGTGGCCGCCGCGCGCGCCGAACGCGAACGCCGCGCCTGAAGGCCCGCCGATGGCCATTCGCCTTGCGGGCCGGCTGAGTTCCATCGAACCCTTCTACGTGCTGGAGATGGCCAAGGCGGCGCACCAGCTGGCGCTGAGCCCCGTCTGCGATCCGGCGCAGGGCGGCTGGCCGATGATCTACCTGAACATCGGCGAACCCGATTTCACGGCCGTGCCCGCGGTGGTGGCTGCCGCGCAGGCCTGTCTGGAGCGCGGTCGCACCGGCTACACGCACGCGGCCGGCTTGCCGGCGCTGCGAGCTCGCATCAGCGCCTGGTATGCGCAGCGCTGGGGGCTGGAAATCGATCCGCAACGCATCCTCGTCACGGCAGGCGCATCGGCGGCGCTGCAGCTGGTGTGCACGGCGCTTTTCGAAGCGGGCGACGAGGTGCTGATGCCCGATCCCAGCTACCCCTGCAACCGGCACTTCGTGGCCGCGGTGGGGGCTACACCGCGGCTGCTGCCGGCCGGGCCGGCCCAGCGCTACCAGCTCGACGCCGTGTCGCTGCAGCAGGCCTGGAACCCCGCCACACGCGGCGTGCTGCTTGCCTCACCGTCCAATCCCACCGGCACCTCGATTCATCCGTTGGAGATGCGTGCCATCGTCGAGGCCGTGCGCGCGCGGGGCGGCGTGACCCTGGTCGACGAGATCTACCTGGGTCTGAGCTACGACAGCCGCTTCGGCCACAGCGCGCTGGCGCTGGGCGAGGATGTCATCTCCATCAACAGCTTCTCCAAATACTTCGCGATGACCGGCTGGCGCCTGGGCTGGCTGGTGCTGCCGCCGGAGCTGGTGGAGCCTGTCGAGCGTCTGGCCCAGAACCTCTACATCTGCGCCAGCAGCCTGGCTCAGCATGCGGCGCTGGCCTGCTTCGAGCCGGAATCCCTGGCCCTGTGCGAGCAGCGTCGCGGCGAATTCGAGCGGCGCAGGGCCTTTGTCCTGCGATCGCTCGCCGAGCTGCAGCTGCCCGTGCCGGTGGAACCTGACGGCGCTTTCTATGCCTGGGCCGATTGCCGGCAGCACGACATCGACAGCTGGGCCCTGTGCCATCGCTGGCTGGAGCAGGCCCAGGTGGCCTTGACACCCGGCCGGGATTTCGGCCCCGCGACCGCGGCATCGCACCTGCGCCTGTCCTTCGCCAGCGCCATGCCGCAGCTGCAGGAAGCCTTCACGCGGCTGCGTGGCGTGATGTCGCGCTGAGGGGCACGCAGGCACTTCAACCTGCGCGCAACGCGTTCAAGGGGCATTGCGTAACAGGCCATGTCTGCAGGGGCCAGCCTCCCCCATTTCAGCGTCTATCCGCGCAGGGCGGCACCGTAAGCTGCCTCCCTGTGGAAAGCAACACGCCCCGATCAAGAAGCGCACCGGCTGAAGCTGCCGGCAGCGATACCGCCCGCCTGCCCTCGGCCGCCGCTCCCGCGCCGCAGGACGCCGCCAACTCCGATGTCCTGCGCGATCGCGCGCTGGTGAGCCATGTCGGCCGCTACCAGATCAAGTCGCCGATCGGCGATGGCGGGCTGGGCAGCGTCTTCGAAGCCTGGGATCCGCTGCTGTCCCGCGGCGTGGCCATCAAGACGCTTCAATTCGGCCTCAACATGGCCTCGCGCATCGCGCTGGACCGCGCGCTGCTGGCTGAAGCCCGCCAGCTCAGCAGCCTGAATCACCGCCATATCGCCACGGTCTACGACGCCGGCCTGTCGGCCCATGGCGTCTACCTGAGCATGGAACTGCTCAAGGGGCGAGACCTGCGCCAGGCACTGGCCGAAGGCTGGCGCCCCAGCACGGCTGAGGCGCTGCACATCGCACGCCGCGTGGCCGATGCCCTGGCCCATGCACACGCCCGCGGTGTCATTCACGGTGACATCAAGCCGGGCAATGTCTTTCTCACGCGCAGCGGCCGCCCGAAGGTGCTGGATTTCGGCATCGCGCGCGCCGCCAGCAGCACCTCGATACCCGATCTGGGCGGCCTGATGCTGGGCTCGCCGCACTACCTGGCGCCGGAACAGCTGGCGGGTAGCGCGGCCGATGAACGCTCCGATGTCTATTCGCTGGGCGTCGTGCTCTACGAGTTGCTGGCCGGACGCAAGGCCTTTCCGGGCCAGAGCCTGGAGAACCTGCGCGATGCCGTGAGCCAGGGCCGTGTGGAATCGCTGGCCCAGCTGCGGCCCGATCTGCCCGCCTCGCTGGTGGACCTGGTGATGGGCACGCTTCAGGTGGATCCGAAGCAGCGACCGGCCAGCGCGCAGGCACTCTCGGCTGCGCTGCGGCGCCTGGTGGAGTCCGAGCCGGGCATCGACAAGCCCGGCGGCGGCGCCCCCGGCGCAGGCGCCCCTGGCCGACGTCGCTGGAGCTGGCGCTGGGCGCTGTCCGGCGGAACCATGAGCCTGCTGCTGGTCGGGCTGGTGGCGGCGCAGATTCCGCGCGACCCGGCTGCCGCAGCGGCGTCTTCCAGCGCCACGCCAGAGGCCCGGCTGGAGCAGCCGGCGGGCCTGCGCGAGGCCGAAGCGCTGCCGATCGCGCCGCGACCGAACGGCACCTGAACGACCCCTGAGCGGCATCGCCGCCGGCCAGAAGGCGCAGCCGCGCCAGGCCTGATCCGGCGCCACAGCGGGGCCTGCGTTGGCCCGCCGTATCATGGGCGCACCGATGCCCGTGCTGCCGCAGGTCCCGTCCTCAGCCCCCTTCAGCCTGACTCTCAGGGTCTACTGGGAAGACACCGACGCCGGTGGCGTGGTGTTCTATGCCAACTACCTGAAGTTCTTTGAACGCGCGCGTACCGAGTGGCTGCGCTCGCTCGGTGTCGAGCAGCAGCAGCTGCGCGAATCCAGCGGCGCGATCTTCGTCGTCAGCGAAACGCGGGTGCGCTATCTGCTGCCTTCGCGGCTGGATGATCAGCTCATCGTCACCGCGGCCCTGCAGGACGGTGGGCGTGCCAGCCTGCTGATGTTCCAGCAGGCCTGGCGCGGCGCGGAACTCATTGCCGAGGGCGAGATCCGCATCGCCTGTGTCGATGCCGCGAGCTTCCGGCCCCGGCGCATCCCCGCCACCGTGATGGAGCGTCTCAGCGCATGAACCAGGATCTGTCCATTCTCCAGCTCGTCCTGCAGGCGAGCCTGGTCGTCAAGCTTGTCATGGCGGGCCTGCTGCTGCTGTCGCTGGCCAGCTGGGCGGTGATCTTCTCCAAGATCTTCGGCTTGCGCCGCGTGCGTGCCACGAACGAAGCCTTCGAGCGCGATTTCTGGTCGGGCCGCAGCCTCAGCGAGCTGCACCAGGCCGCCCAGCATGATGCGGCTGCGCCGATGCAGCGCCTCTTTGCCAGCGGCATGCGCGAGTTCCTGAAACTGCGCGAAAAGCGGCTGGATACGGCCTCGCAGCTGGATGGCGCGCGGCGCGCGATGCGCGTGAGCCTGCAGCGCGAGCTGGACGTGGTGGAGAGCCACCTCAGCTTCCTCGGAACCGTGGCCTCCGTCAGCCCGTACATCGGCCTGTTCGGCACCGTGTGGGGGATCATGCACGCGTTTGTGGGCCTGTCCAACCTGCAGCAGGTGACGCTGGCCAACGTGGCGCCCGGCATCGCCGAGGCGCTGGTGGCCACCGCGATCGGCCTCTTTGCCGCCATTCCAGCGGTGATCGCCTACAACCGCTTTGCGCGCGACATCGATCGCATCGCCACGCAGCTGGAAAATTTCCTGGAGGAGTTCACCAACATCCTGCAGCGCAATGCCTCCGGCGCGCCACCCTCGGCGGCCGCGCCGGCGAGCGCGAGCATGCCGCTCAACCCTTCGACGAGGCGCTGAGCAGCATGCCGGCCCTCGGACCGCGCAGCACCGGGCGCCCGCGGCGCGCCATCAACGAGATCAACATGGTCCCGTTCATCGACGTGATGCTGGTGCTGCTGATCATCTTCATGGTCAGCGCTCCCCTCATCACCACCGGCCTGGTGGACCTGCCCTCGGTGGGCAAGTCGCAGCAGCGGCCGCCCAAGGTGGTGGAACTGGTGATCGGCGCCGACGAGCGCATCCAGATGCGCGTGAACCAGCAGGATGTCGGCGCCGTGGCGCTGCCGCAGCTGCTGGCCCGCGTCCGCGAGGCGCAGGCCGGCATGGACGACACGCCCGTCGTCATCAGCGCCGACCGGCAGCTCAAGTACGACACCGTGATGCGCGTGATGGACACGCTGCAGCGCGGCGGCGTCAAGCGCGTGGGCCTGGCCGTGCGCCAGTCGGGCAGCTGATGCCGGCACTGGCCGCAGGCAGCCGCGACGAGCTGCTGCCGCGCGCGCCCGGCGGCGGCTGGCCCGGCATCGCCCTTTCGGTGCTGGTGCACCTGGGTCTGCTGGCTGCGCTGGTGTGGGGCTTTCGGTGGTCCACGCCCGCCGTGGACGTGGTTGCGGCCGAGCTCTGGGCCTCGGTGCCGGCAGCCAGCCCGCCACCAGCAGCCCCGCCGGCCCCTGCGGCGCGGCCACAGCCGGCGCCGCGGCCCGCGCCCACCGTCCCGCGCGAAGCCGATATCGCGCTGGAGAAGGCGCGCGCGGCCAAGGAAGAGCGCGAACGCGCCGAGAAGGCGCAGCGCGAGAAGCGGCAGGCCGAAGAACGCGAGCGCCGCGAGAAGGCCGAGCGGGCGGAGAAAGCGGAAAGGGCACAGAAGGCCGAAAAAGCCGAGCAGGCCGAGAAAGCCGCGCGCGAAGCCAAGACGCGCGAGGCAGCCGAGCGGCGCGCCAAGGCCGAGGCCGATGCGCGGGAAAAGCGCCAGCGCGAGGAAAACCTGGCCCGCATGATGGGGCAGCTCGGCGGTGCCGGCCCCTCGACGACAGCGCAAGCCGGCAGCACCGGCACGGCCCCCTCGGCCAGCTACGCCGGGCGTATCGTCGCGGCGATCAAGCCCAACATCGTCTTCGCCGAGACCCTGCCCGGCAACCCGGCGGCCGAGGTGGAGGTGCGCACCGGCCCGGGCGGCACCATCCTCGGCCGTTCCCTGGTCAAGAGCAGCGGCCACCCGGAGTGGGACGAGGCCGTGCTGCGCGCGATCGACCGCACGGGCACCCTGCCGCGCGACACCGATGGGCGCGTGCCGCCCCGACTGACGATCAGCTTCCGGCCGCGTGACTGAGGTTTTGCGGCTGCCGCTGCCGGCTATCGCTCCCAGCGCAGCTCGCTCAGCTCGGCCACACCCTGGCCGCCGGTGTTGTCGGCATCGGCGCCGATGATCAGCGCCACCAGCGGCGGCAGGCGCGTGGCCTCGTCGCCAAAGGCTCGCAGGAAGTCCGCCTGCAGATCGCGGCGCTCGGCTCGCCACTCGCCCGGCGGCGACTCAGGTCCGCGCAGCACCCACCAGCGCACCCGCCGCGTATAGGCATTGGCCAACACGGTGCCCGGCGCAAGACGCGCGTCCCAGACGTAGCACAGGGTGGCGGCGGGCAGCGGCTCGCCGCTGATCAGGCGCGCCAGGCGGAGCTTCTGTCGCTCGGCAAACGGCAGCTGCTCCAAGGGCAGATCGAACGAGGCGCAGAGCTTCACCACCGCATCGTCACCTTCGCGGCGCGAGAGATCGGCGCGCGCCAGCGGCTGCTCGACACGCCAGCGCCAGGCCAGGCTCGCCCCGGGCATGCTGTCCGGCGGCAGGCGCCAGGCGAGGTTGCCGTAGCTGCCCTTGGACTCGATGCGCAGCACCGGCGGCGAACCTGGCGCCGGCATCAGCCGGAACTGTGTCTCGGGGAGCTTCTGCTGCGGCAGCTGGGCCGGGCGCCACGCGCCCCGATCGTCCAGCGCGGGCACCAGGGCCGGCACCGCTGCAGGCACCACGGCGGGCGGCGCTGCAGGCTGCGTTGCGGCCTGGGTCGCGGCGCCCAAGGGCAGTGATCCCCAGAGTGCGAACCACAGGCGGAACCAGCGTCCGGACACCCGTCGGATCTTGACTCCGGCCCAATGGCTGCCCAAGCCGGGTCTGACCCGGCACGCCGGGCAACGCCCCGGACGGGGCGAGGCCGATTCAGGACAGCGCACCGCCACCCAGCCGCAGGTCCTGCCTGCCGCCCTGATCCACAGCCGCCGCCAGGGCAACCCGCGTGCCTTCGATCTGCTGCGCCAGCGGCATCACCGGCAGCCCGGGAAAGCGATCGCCCTGCTCGGGCAGCAGCGGCAGGTGCATGAAGCCGCTGCGCACCGCCCGGCGGCGCAGCCGATGCTGCAGCGCGTAGAACACGTGGTTGCAGACGAAGGTGCCCGCGGTCTGCGAGATACCGGCCGGGATGCCGGCGGCCTGCACGGCAGCGGCCATGGCCTTGATGGGCAGGGTGCTGAAGCAGGCCGCCGGGCCGCCGGGCACGATGACTTGATCCACCGGCACCGCGCCTGCGTTGTCCGCGATGCGCGCATCGTCGACATTGATCGCCACGCGCTCCAGCGAAAGCTCGCCGCGTCCGGCAGCCTGCCCCAGGCACAGCACCAGAGCCAGGCGCCGATCCCTCAGGGCTTCATCCAGCACGGCGCGCGAGCGGCCAAAGACCGTGGGCAGCTGCAGCGCGCGGACCCGGTGGTCGCGCCAGCTCCAGCCGTCGAGCGCCTGCGCCACCTGCCAGGAGGGATTTAGTGGCTCGCCGCCGAAGGCGTCGAAGCCGGTCAGGAGGATCAGGTCGCGACGCATCGCTTAAATTGTCGTCTGCCCATGCCCCGTTCCAAGCGACCTGCCCCTGCGAATGCCTTGATCTGCCTGCTGGCCGGGCTGCTGGCAGTGATCGCTGCGCCAGCCGCCTGGGCCATCGAAGTGGGCGCACTGCGCCTGATCCGCGATCCCGGCCAGGCGCTGCGCGCCGAAATCGCGCTGAGCGACCGCCATCCGATCATCGCCTCCGAGCTGCAGGCCCGCGTTCCGCCCCGCGAAACCTTCGAAGCCGCGGGGCTGCGCTACCACGCTGCCCTCGCGCGCCTGCAGATCCAGCCGCGCCAGCTGCCGCAGGGCAAGGCCGTGCTGGTGCTGGAAGGTCTGCCGGCCGATGCCGGCACGCTGGATCTGCTGCTGACCGTCGGCGACCGGGCGACGCTCACGGTTGCCGAGTGGCGCATCGAGCTGAATTCGATGGCCAGCGAGTTCCCGGCGGCGCGCGCGGGCCGCACACTGGCGGCACAGAGCCGCCCTGCCGTGCCGGCAAGGTCCTGGGCCAACGCGGAGGTGATCACGCCACCGGCCAGCACCGGGCCGGATCCGCGGCCGCAGCTGGAGGCCGCTGTCCAGGCCTGGGCCAAGGCCTGGAGCCGTCGTGACGTGAAGGCCTATCTGGCGGCCTACGCGCCGGGCTTCATCAGTGCCGATCGCAGCCTGAGCTACGAGAGCTGGGCCGCCCAGCAGCGCGCCCGCATCCGGTCGCACCGGATCATCGAGGTGAAGATCACATCGCTGGAGCTGGATCCGCGCGGCGAAGATTGGGTGGCGAGCTTCGAACAGTCGTACCGTGCCGACCAGCTCCGCGAGACCTCGCGCCGCCAGCTCCTGCTGCGACAGATCGGCGGGCGCTGGCTGATCGTCGGCGAACGCGACGACAATTGAGCCCGCGATGTCCAACTCTGCAATTGCGCTGACGCTTGCACGCGGCGCCGGGCCGCGACGCAGGCGCGCGGCGGGGTCGGGCGCTCAGGCGCGGGCCGAGACCACGAATCGCCGAAGATCCGGCCAGAACAGCGCGGCCATCGCTGCCGAGTAGATTGCGCTGCCCAGCAGCACGCCGATGGCCAGGCCCTGGGCGTTCATGGGCAGCTTGAGGCCCAGCAGGCACAGGCTCATCAAGGAAGCGGCCACCAGCACCTTCAAGGTCTCGGTCGTGGGCCAGACAAAACCCAGGCGGGTGCGCGCCCAGTGCACGCTGAGCAGCAGCGTCAGCGCCGAGCCCAGCGCCTGCCCGAGCACCGCGCCCTGGATCCCCGCGATCGACAGACCCACCATCGTCGCTGCGCTGCAGGCCACGATCTCCATGACATCGATGCGCGCCACCATGCCGAAGCGCCGCTCCAGCACCATCAGCTGATCCGTGACGTGCATGTGGAGGTTGCGCAGGGCCCCGGCAAAGACCGACAGGCCCAGCAACTCGGCCGTCAGCTGCTGGTAGGGCTCGGCCACCGACAGCGCGACCAGCGCCGGCCCGAGGATCTCGACGCCCAGGGTGACCGGCACCAGCACCGCGAGCAGCAGCGCGGCATTGACGCGCAGTTGCACCAGCGCGGCATCGCGCCGTCCTTCATTGAGCAGGCGCGAAGCCAGCGGGAAGGCCGCCGTGGTGACCAGCATGCTGGCCACCGACGCGCAGCGTCGGCCCAAGGCCCAGCCCACGATCATCAGGCCCAACGCGGCCGCGCCCTCGCGCCACTGCACCAGGTAGCGGATGTAGTTCTCGCCGATCCAGCCCAACACGCCCAGGGCGATCATCGGCGCACCAAAGCTCGCCGCGGCCCGCAGCAGGCCCGGATCGGGGCGCCACGCGCGCCACTGCATGCCCATCAGGGGCAGGGCCAGCGCGATGCCCACGGCCTGCGCGGCGCCGTAGGCCAGCAGCAGGGTCCAGGCATCGGCCTGGACCGTCTGCAGCGCGAGCCAGCCCAGCAGCAGGCCGCCCACCGGCCCGGCAGTCTGCAGCCAGGTGTAGGCGGCGAAGGCGGACTGTGCCCGCGCACGCTCCGCATAGTGCGCACTCGCTGCCCGCGTGACGAAGTAGGCGCCGATCGCGCAGCTGGTGAGCAGCAGATCCTGCGTGCCCTGCAGCGAGAGCGCCGTGACCACCGCCACGGCCAGACCGGCCACCGTGCTGGCCGCGACCACCGCGTTCTCGGTGCTGAGATAACGCCGCATCCCATCGGCGTCGTCGCTGGCAGGCAAGTAGCGCAGGGCATAGACCGAGTACCAGCTGAGGCACAGCAGGTACGCGATCTCCTGCGTCACCGTGACCAGCGTGAACAGGCCCATCTGCTCGGGGGCCAGCCAGTGGGTCCACAGCACCATCGACAGCAGCTGCGCCAGCGGCGACAGCAGCTGGGCCGGCAGGTAGCGCAGCGTGTGCTGGATCAGCACACGTCACCCCGGCTCAGGTCCAGGTGGTTGAGCAGGGCCAGGTATTCGTCGCAGGCGCGGGCCTGGGTGCGCTTGCGCGCGGCAGCCTTCGCACCTTCGGGCAAGGCCCGGGCCGTGAGGGCACGGCCGATCGCGCGCCCCATCGCCACATCGTCGGCCACGGGCACCAGATCGCCGAAGCGGCCGTTGTCCAGGATCTCGCGCGGGCCCACAGGGCAGTCCGTGCTGACCACCGGCGTGCCCACGGCGAGGGCTTCCACCAGCACATTGCCGTAGCCTTCAAAACGCGAGGCCAGCACGAAGACCGCCGCCTTGCGCAGCCAGGACAAGGGCTCGGTGGTGCGGCCCGGCAGCTCCACCAGGCCCTGCAGCTGCAGTTCCTCGACCAGCGCCTGCAGGCGCTCGCGCTCCGGGCCTTCGCCGACCATCAGCAGGCGGGCGCAGGGGTGGGAGTGGCGGATGCGCGCGAAGGCGCGCAGCAAGGTGGGCAGATCCTTTTCCTCGCTCAGCCGGCACAGGCTCATGATGACCTGCAGGCCGGGATCGTTGAGCCAGGGGTGTTCGGGCTCCAGTTCCGAGGCTTCCTCGAAGTTGTCGGGCAGCACCGGGTTGTGGATGCAGTGGATGCGCACGCGGCGCCCGACCATGGGCTTGAGGTCTTCGCGCACACCCTGCGAGACCGCCACGATGGCATCGGCGCGGCGGTAGGCCGCGCGCACCAGCAGCGGCAAGGCGCGGTAGCGCCAGTTGTCCTGCTGCTCGATCTGGTGGCTCAGCGGCGCGTGCTCGGTGATCACGCTCATGGCGCCGTTGCGCGCCATCTTCACGGCCGTCACGGTGGCGATGTTGGTGTGCGGGAAGGCGCTGATGACCCAGCGCGGCGAGCGCTTGCGGATGCGCTGCGCCAGGCGCCGGATGGCTTGCGCCGTGCCATTGGCCTGCAGGTCGATCAGCGTCAGCCCGCGCGGCAGCGGCAGCTCGCGCGTCGACGCGTCGTGCACGACCAGCTCGACATCCAGGCCACGCTCGGACAGGCCCTCGGCCACGCGCAGCATCGAGATCTCGCCGCCGCCGGTGCGCAGGTGCGGCACATAGATGAAGACGCGGTCATCGTGCGGCGCGCGACCGTACCCGCCGCGCAGCGGCAGGCCCAGCCGATCGCGCAGCTTGCGCATCCAGGTGACGACGTTCACGCGCTCGATCTTCGCATCAACCAGCGTCCGCTCACCCCAGGCCGAGAGCGTGTGCAGACCGTGGGCCAGCCGCGCCTTGGGATCGGGCTCCAGGCGCCGCACCACGGTCTCCTCGAAGCGCTCGGGGCTGAGGTGCTCGATGCGGTGCAGCACGACGGCGTGGCCG
The DNA here is from genome assembly GCA_016790225.1 of Rubrivivax sp. The sequence goes on along the minus strand of JAEUOZ010000054.1, from coordinate 53,695 downwards.
TAGCGCAACAGACAGTCCTGCGCCGGGCGGTACAGACGGCCTTCGTGTTCGAACGGCCGCCCCGCCATGCGGGCGCCGCGCACATCGACCTTGACCGGGTTGTTGGCGTGCGGCTGCCAGGGCCCCTGCAGCTGCTCGGCATGCATCAGGCAGAGGTTGTCGAGGGCGCCGAGGTCCACGTCGGTGTAGGCCAGCCAGTAGCGACCTTCAGCCTTAAACAGGACCGGGTCCGCGGCGGCGACGTCGGTCAGCAGGTCTGCCAGCGGTGACCAGTAGCCCTGCGCATCGACCTCGTGCAGCGTCAGCTTGCGCAAGGCCGCGGTCTCGGCCAGCCCGAAGCGCCGGCCGTCCATCTCGAAGCTGGCCGGAAACGAGGCATGCTCGCGCTGGCCCACATCCAGCCGTTCCCGGAACCGGATGCCGCCATCGGCTTCCAGCGTCAGCAGCTCGATCGAGCCCTTGCCCGTGCGCTCGTCGAAGTATTCGCAGGCGAGCTTGTCCGGATCCCCGGGCACGCCGAAGGGATCGGCCCAGTAGCCGGACGCCTGGGGCTTCGTGATCCAGCGCACTTCCAGACGCTCGCGCGTGAGGACCTCGTGCACGGGTGCGTCGATGACGCCGATACACCAGTATTCGCTGACCAGACGCGAGCGCTGTCGCGCCCACCAGGCCTTCAGGCGTTCGGTCAGGCTGGCGAACTTGTGCGGCGCGGGCGCGCGGGCGCCCGGCTTGCCCAGCCTGGCGGCAAAGCCCGGCGGGACGGCCACGCTCGGCAAACCCAGCGATCGATCGGCCGCGCCCTGGCGCACCAGCCGGACGGCCGCATCGGCGAGCGCCTGATGAGCCGCCTCGATGCCGGGCGGGCAGGCCACGTGGGCGCGGCGGCGCAGACACCAGGCCGTGCCCGGCCCTTCGCGCTCCAGCAGCAGCAGCTCCCAGCCGGCGCCAGCCGCGGCGCGGTGCAGGCCACGCGCCGCCTCCAGGATGGGCGTGCCGTCGGGATCGACGATCGCCCACTCGCAGCGCGCCGGCCCGTCGTTCAGGGCATCGCTGACGGTACCGGGCCAGAGGTCGACGTCCAGCGCATCCTGGGCCAGCTCGGGCGCATCGGCCTCCAGCGGCATGGGCCGGCTGCCGGCCGTGGGCTGGACGGTCAGACCTTCCACGGTGGCCAGCTTGCGCAGCCAGTTCAGGCCCCACTGCGGCAGCGCACCCGCCGCCCAGCGAATCCTCAACCTCAGCGGCACGCGCCGCGACGTGACCTGACCCACGGAGCGCGTCCTCAGAGCAGCCGGTAGACGGGGGCCGGCAGGTGGAAGCGGCGCTTGTTCAGCACCGCGCCCAGCACCCGCGCCCGCACCGACCGCAGGTGCGCGACCAGACTCTCGGCCACCGGCGAGCGCGTGCGCTCGGCCTCGATGACCACCGCCACGCCGTCGCAGTACGGCGCCACCGCCAGCCCGACGCGCGAAACCGAAGGTGCCGGCAGGTCGATCACCACCTCGTCATACTGCTCGCGCAGCGCATACCAGAGATCGGTACGCGGCAGCAGTTCCCAAACCGAGCGCTCGTCCTCGGGCTCGCCGGCTGCACCGGCGCGGAGCGCACCGGCTGCATCAGCGCGCAGCGCGCCGACGGCATCAGCGCGGCGCGCGCCCGGCGAGGACGCGGTCATCCGATCGCCAGACAGGAAGGCCAGCATGCCGGCCAGCGAAGCACGCCCGGCCACCGGGCCACCCGGCTGCTCGGAGCCCGCATCCAGCAGCAGCACCCGCCTGCGCATCTGCGAGCACACGGCCTGCGCGTAGGCCAGCGCCAGCGTCGAGGTGCCCTCGTCTTCGCCGCTGGCGATGAAGCCGGTGAGCCTTCCGCGACCGGGAGGAAACTGGGCATCGATGCGCGTCATCAGATCCTGGATGGATCGTGCATCGGCCTTGACCGTCAGGGGCATCGTCATCTCGAACTCCCAGGCTGCTCAGCGTTCGGCGATGCGGATGCGAACGAGCAGCGCGCGCAGCATCTCGGCCAGGCTCTTGGCCACGAACAGCGAATTGGTGTAGGCATAGCGGCGCCACAGGCGGCCCGGCTGCGAAGCCAGCCGGTGCAGCCACTCCAGGCCGTTTTCGCGCATCCAGGGCGGTGCGCGGCTGATGAGCCCGGCGTGGAAATCGAAGGCAGCACCCACGCCCAGCATCACGCAAGGCAAGCGCCCGCGGTGCGCGGCCATCCAGAACTCCTGCTTCGGGCAGCCCAGGCTGACGAACAGCAGCCCGATGCCCGATGCCGTGATCTCCCGGCAGACGGCCTCGTCTTCGGCCGCACTCAGCTCCCGGAAGGGCGGTGCGTGCGCATAGCTCACCTGCAAGCCCGGGAAGGCCGCCGCCAGCCGCTGCCGCAGCGCATCCAGCGTCTGCTGCTGTGCACCGTACAGACCCACGCGCACGCCGCGCCGACGCGCTGCGTCCAGCAGGGCCCACATGGTGCCCGGCCCGTCGATGCGCGGCTGGCCGGCGTGGCCCTTGGCGCGCAGCGTCCAGGCAATCGGTGCGCCGTCCGGCGCCACCAGATCGGCGCCCGCCAGCGCCCAGCGGTGCCGCACGTCGTTGGTCGCCTGCACGGCGGAGTGCACGTTGACGAAGCACACATAGCGGGACTCGCGCCGAACGCTCCAATCCAGCAGCCGTGCGATGGCCGAGGGCTGCGGGGTCACGTCCACGGGCACGCCCACCACGGGCTGGCGATGGCGCGGCAGCTGCGGCTCGGCCGGCCTCAGCGCCCCCGCGCGCAGACGTGCCACCGCCGCGCAGCGCTCGCGGTAGTTCTCGTAGACCGGCTGCAGCACGCGCTGCGGCAGATAACTTTCCACCGAAGCCGCTGCCGCGGCACGCCAGGCTTCAGGCTGGCGCAGCACGTCGGCCAGGGCGGCCGCCAGCGCTTCGGGCTCATGCTGCTGCAGCAGGCGCCCGGTCGAGCCTTCGCGCATCACGCGGCGGACCTCGCCCACATCGGTGGCCACGGCGGGCAGGCCGCAGCCCAGGGCTTCCAGCAGCGCCATCGGCATGCCTTCGTAGGCTGAAGACAGGCCGAAGACGTCGCTGGCGCGCAACCAGTCGGCCACGGCCGCAGGGGGCTGCAGGCCCAGGAAGTGCACCACTTCGCCCAAGCCGGCCTCGGCGATGCGGCGCTGCAGCTCAGGCCGCAGCACGCCGTCACCCACCACGATCCAGCGCAGCGCCTGGCCGGCAGCGCGTGCGCGGGCAAAGGCTTCCAGCAGCAGTTGCGGATTCTTCTGCGTATCGAGCCGCCCGACGCTGATCAGCCAGCGGTCGTCCGGGCTCAAGCCCTGGGCTGCCGCCAGCGAGGCCCGCAGCTGCCGGCGTCGTTGCTCGGTGACCGGATGGAAGACCTCGGTGTCCACCCAGGTGGAGATGAATCGCACGTGCTCGGCGATGTCGGGGTAACGCTCTCGCAGCGCCTGCACGCCGGATTCGCGCACACACCAGGCACTGCTGGTGCCCTGCATCGCGGCCCGCTCCAGGCGCTCATACACCGCGGGCATGTGGCGCCAGAGGTTGTCGCTGGCCTGCTCGCGCACGAAGCGCGGATCCTGATGGAAGAAGTGGTTCTTGGGCCGCAGGTCCGCAGACCACATCAGCGCCGGCTCGATGCGGTGGAAATCAAAACCATCGAAATCATGTGACAGCGCCAGGCGATCGCGGTTGACGCCGGCCATGAAGCGCACCGACAGCGGGATGCGCCCGCGGGTGCCGGCGTCGTGCACGGCACACACCGGATGCATCTCGAATTCGCGCTCGCCCAGCCGGCAGCGTGTCCAGCGGCCCACGGGGCGCTGCTGCGGATCGGTGCTCATGCCCACCAGGCTGAACTGCAGATCCGCCGGCGCCCACTTGATCAGGCCGCGCAGAAAGGTGTCCACGCCACCGGGCACGACGCCCAGAGGATCAGCGGGATAGAAGATGCGGATGCGGGTGTCGATCATGGTGTCAGGCCGTGCGGCCCTGGCCGAGCCCGTTGACACCAGCTCGGGACGAGGTCAAGGCGCGTCCCCAGGCCGGCACCGCGGGTGCGGCAGGCATCCCTGCTCTTCGGCCTTTCCAGGCCTGTGCTTGAGCCGCGGCCAGCAGCCGCGCGCGGCCCTCCTGCCGCCGCTGCGCGGCAGCGCCGACCACATAGGCCACCACCAGGCCCTGCGTGATGGTCTTGGAGGCGAACGAGTTGCTGGTGGAGGCCGTGATCAGGTAGACCACGACGCCAGCCGCGACCAGACCGGGCGCCTGGCGCATCAGCCAGAAGACCAGGCAGCCGAATCCGATCAGCCAGAAGACGAACACCACCAGGCCAAACTGCAGAGACAGGTAGATCCAGCCGTTCTCGATGGCCTCGTAGTCCGGGTCCAGGCCCAGTTGCAGGGCCACGCCGTCGATCTCTCGCGCCGAGATGCCGAACCACAACTGCTCCGCGCTGACGAAGTCATAGGCCTGCCACACCCGCAGGCGCACGCTGGCGCTGTTGTCCAGATAGAGGCTGGCGAAGATGCGCTCGCCCAGGCCGGTGACGATCACCACGCCTGCCAGCAGGCTCACGGCCAGCAGCAGCAGCACCGTGCCGCCGGTCAGCTGCAGGTAGCTGTAGCGCCCCTGGACCAGGCGCGCCAGCATGCTGATCACCGCCCAGCTGCCATAGACGACGACGGAGATGCCCAGCGCGGCGCGCCCGCCGAAGGCCAGCATCGACAGCAGCAGCAGCGCCACGTGCACCCAGCGCCAGGTCGCGCGCATGGGCAGCAGCAAGGCCAGTGGCAGCAGCATCGCCGTGACCTTGGCGCTCGTCAGGGGATGCCCCATCAGCGCGCTAGAGCGGAAGTGATCCTCCGCCGCAAAGCCGCTGGCCTGGCCCTGCAGGTACAGCGGCACCAGCCGCTGGCCGAGCGCGTTCTCGCCCAGCGCGATCAGGGCGTTGGCGGCGATGAAGACCGCCAGCACACGCAGCAGGACGGCCCGGCGCCGGTCGTCCATGTGCCACAGGGCCAGCGCCATCATTGCCGGCAGCCAGTGCGTATCCACGATGAAGGCAGCGCCGGAGGTGCCGTGGCGCCAGATCACCCACGCCAGACAGCCGACCATCACGCCCAGATGGATCGCCAGCAGGGGTTCGGCGCGCGCTGCCACCCAGGCGGCACGCAAGGGGTGGCCGCGGGCGGCCAGGGCCGTCAGCAAGGCCAGGGCCACCAGGTAGGTGCCTGGGTGGATCTTGAACGGAAACGGCCCGAGCAGCGGCGCTTCGTAGGGATAGCCCAGCGTCAGCAGCCCGTGAGCCGACAGCAGCAGGTGCAGCCACAGGCCGGCCAGCAGCAGGCGCCAGGCGAGCCGATCCAGCCCGGGATAGCGCACCGCGAGCATGGTGTCAGCGGTGGGCGCTGGTGGCGCCGGCCAGGCCCAGGGCCTGCAGCGCAGGCTGCTCGATGCGGCGCGCGCCGCGACGGTCAGGCTGATTGGATTCGTGCGTGATGCCGAAGATGTCGGTGTAGTCCCACAGCGTCCAGCCGATGCGCTCCTGCTCCAGGGCTTGTCGCACGTCGGTGATCCAGCGGTAACGCGAGGCCGGATCGGCCGCGGCGCGCAACACGCCGAATTCGTTGCAGACCAGCTTGGCGCCATGGCGCCGCGCCCAGTCGCCCGCCTGGCGCAGCTCGCCGGCGATGCGCTGCGGGCCCCAGTCCTGCGCCAGGTACTGCGCCATCTCCTGCGCGGCACGCGGATGCGCCTGGCTCAACTGGGGTGTCAGGCCCGCCTGCAGCGCGGCCGGATAGCGCACGCCCTGGTGCAGGCCGGCCGTGCTCCAGCGCGTATCCATCCAGTGGGCGCCCTGGTGCGTGAAGAGGTAGGGCGCGTAGTAGTGGAAGACGTAGGCCACGCCCGGGTCGCCCAGCGGGGCGAGCTTCTGCAGGCCTTCGATGCTGGCGCCCTGGTGACCACTGGCCAGCACGCCGTGGCGGGGTGCCTGGCTGCGCACGGCTTCGAGCATGCGGGCCTGGAAGCCGGGCCAATGGCGCGCGGCGGCGCCATAGAACTGCGGCTCGTTGAACAGCTCGAAGGCCAGGCGCCCGCTGGGCATCGCGGCGAAGTTGTGCGCCAGGCGCCCCCACAGTTCCACCACAGCCGACTGCGCCGCAGACGAGGCCTCGATGCGCTCCTTGTCGGCCGGCTCCAGATGCAGGTCCAGCACCAGATCCAGGCCCGCGACCAGGGCATCCTCGATGGCCTGCCGCAGCTCGCCCATCACCGGCAGCGGCGCGGCCCGCTCGGGGCGCCAGCCGCAGACGACGGGATCCAGCGGCAGCCGCACATGATCGAAGCCGAGCGCGCGCAGCTGGCGCAGCTCGTCGCGGCTGAGCCCCTGTCCGCGCTCGTACTCGAACCAGTGCGACAGGTTAAGGCCCCGCAGCATCGGCGGCCCGCTCCAGGCGGAGCCGGGCACGGCGCCGGGGCGCAGGGGTACGGCCTGCGTGGAAGCGGCCATCGGCGCGGTGGCCAGGGCGCCGAGCGCATGGCCCAGCCAACGTCGGCGGTCGATCATGGCTGGCGCTCCGGCACGCTGGCGAGGACGGGAATGCCCAGCTCGCGTTCCACCTGTTCAGGCGAGAGGAAGGTGTCGCGCCACAGCGCACTGAGGAAGGCCACCAGCGCCGCGGCGCCCAGGCTGAGCACCGTGCCGACGACCAGGATCAGCGGCGCGATGGACGTGCCCTTCAGCGGCACCAGCGGCGGCTGCACGATGCTCACGTTGGAGCGGCGCTTGCGGTCCAGCTCTTCCAGCGCCAGCTCGTCGCGCCAGCGCTTGGCGGCCGCTTCGTAGTTGGATTCGGCCAGGCGGCGCTCGCGCTCCAGCGCCTGCAGCTCGCGCTCGCTGTCGGCAAAGGTGGCCAGGCGCTGGTCAAGCTGCTCGCGCTGGCGCGACAGCACCGCCGCCCCGGCCGCGGCCTGCTTCTGCTCGGCCTGCGAGCGCAGCAGTTCGCTCTCGGCCACGTCGCGCGTGGGGTTGCGGCCCGTCTTCTGCGTGCGCACCGGCCGGCTTTCCAGCTCGCGCAGGAAGTCTTCGGTGCGGGCGATGTCCGCCCGCACATCGACCACGCTCGGGTGGGTCTCGGCAAAGCGCGAGCTGAGATCGCGCTCCTTCAGCCGCAGATCCAGCAAGGTGCGCCGGCCGCTGTCCATCGCCTCGCTGCGCTGGGTCTCGCTGGACAGCGTCACATCACCTGAAGCGCTGGCCACGGCGGCCCGCAGGGCCTGCGCGCGGCTGGATGATTGCGACAGCGCCAGCGTGGTGTCGCTCTGCTTCTGCTCCAGGGCATTGCGCTGCGCCAGCAGCAGCGTCTGCTCCTCGCCGAAGGCGCGGATGCCGCGTTCGCGCTTGAGCGTGGCGATGCGCTCTTCGGCCGCATTCAACTGGATGGTGCGCTTGATGAAGTCGGCCTCGGCCGTGCCATGGCCGGCGCTGGCAAAGATCACCGATCGTTTGGCCAGGTAGGCATCGATCAGTTCGGACAGCACCTGGGCCGCGATCTGCGGGTTGGGGTGCGTGAACGACACCTGCATCAGGTTGGAACCCTTCAGCAGATCGGCCTGCAGCGCACGCTCGAACGCCAGCACGGCCGCCTCGCGGCGCGGAGCGGCGTCGCCATCGGCCAGGTTGGGATAGATGCGTCCCAGGCCCAGCTTGTCGATGACCTTTTCCTTGAGGTCGCGGCTGCTGAGGATGCGTGCCTCGGCCATCAGCGTCTGCTCGCGGTCGTAGGCCATCGGCGCGCCGGTCTGCGCGTCGCCCACTTCCGGCGTGTAGATGTATTCGCGGCCCAGACGCAGCAGCAGCGCCGCTTCGGAGGTGTACTTGGTCGACGGCACCATCGACGCCAGCACCGTGAGCAGCATGCCCGCGGCGAAGGTCAACGCGATGCGCCGACGGTCGCGGAAGGCGTGCGTCAGCAGCTCGCGCAGCGGTGTGCTGCGCGGCGGCGGTTCCGCCAGCGGCAGCGGCAGGCCTTCAGGCCAGTCCGGACCCGGCTTCATGGTGTGCCGCCCCGACGGTTTTCGATCGCATAGTTCAAGCCGAAGCTGACCGGCAGCGTGCGGCGGATGTACAGATCCACCCAGCGGCCGACATCGGCGATGCCGCTGCGCGGCACGACCACCACATCAAAGGGCTGCAGGGTCACGTCGCGCTGCGTCTGCGCGCCCGACATCACGGCCTGCAGGTCCAGCGCGATCACCTGGCGCCCGCCTTGGGCCGTGCGCCGCAGCACCAGCGCCTGGCTGGGCTGCGCCGTATCCTTGAAGCCTTCAGCCACCATCACTGCCTGCAGCGCCGTCAGCGGCCCGACCAGCGGCTGCATGCCCGGGCGGCCGACCTCGCCCCCGACGAAGACACGCAGGTGGTTGCTGCCCTGCACGTTGATGGCCACCTGGGCGCGCTTCACCTGGGGCGTCAGCAGACGCTCCACCAGAGCCGACAGCTCGGCGACGCTGAGGCCTTCCACCGGCAGCTCACCCAGCAGCGGCAGCGAGATGCGGCCGTCGCTGCGCACGGTGGCGCTGGTATTCAGTTCCGGCGTGTAGAAGAAGCGCAGGTTCAGCTCGTCCCCGCGCGAGATGCGGTATTCCGCGGCGGGCTCGGGGCTCGCCGTGGCTGCAGCTGCGGTGGCGGCGCTGGCCGGCGCCTGCACGGCCGGAACACCCCAGCCGGATGCGGTGCCGGCCGGAACCGACTCCTGGCCCATGGCCTGGGTACAGAACCAGGCCAGGCCGATCAGCAGGGCCTGAAGTGCCAGGCGCCGGGCAGCGGCACGGGGCGGCTGTGCCGCCCGCACCGGGCCGGGCGAGTCGACGCGCAGCCGGCGGGCGCGGCGTGTGGAACGCAGGGGAAACAGCGACATGGAAGCCCGATGCAGGAAGAGACCGCAGGGAAGACCTCGATCTCTTCGGCCACATCGGGCCCGGGCTGAAGGGCGGCCCGGCGCCGCGTGAACTGCATCACGGGCCGCAGCGGCCAGTCAGACAGATGACGCCGCTGCGCGACTCCGCGCCGTCAGGAAAAGCCGCAACCCCCGCCGCCTGGTGTCATGACGACAAAGCAGTCGCCGGGCTGCATCTCGACGCTGCCCAGATGGCCCAGCGATTCCACACGGCCATCCGCGCGCTCGACGCGGTTGACGCCCAGCGCGCCGGCTTCGCCCCCCGCGATGCCGAAGGCGGGCACCCGGCGGCCGTTGCTGAGGATGGAGGCCGTCATGGGCTCGAGGAAGCGTATGCGGCGCACGCCGCCATCACCCCCGCGCCAGCGCCCGGCACCGCCCGAGCCCGAGCGGATCTCGTAGCTTTCCAGCCGCACGGGGTAACGGAACTCCAGCACTTCCGGATCGGTGAGGCGCGAATTGGTCATGTGCGCCTGGACCACCGAGGTGCCGTCGAAGCCGCCCACGGGCTGACCCTGGGCATCGAAGTGCAGGCCCGCACCGGTGCCGCCGGAGATCGTCTCGTAGTACTGGTAGGTCTGGTTGCCGAAGGTGAAGTTGCTCATCGTGCAGGGGCTGGACGCCATCAGCCCGAGCGCGCCGTACAGCGCATTGGTGACGCACTGCGAGGTTTCCACGTTGCCGGCCACCACGGCGGCCGGTGGACGCGGGTTGAGCATGCAGCCTTCGGGCACGATCACCTGCAGCGGCTTCAGGCAGCCGGCATTGAGCGGGATGTCGTCGTCCACCAGCGTGCGGAAGACATACAGCACGGCCGCCATGGTCACGGCCTTGGGGGCGTTGAAGTTGTTGGGCAGCTGCTCGCTGGTGCCGGAAAAGTCGATCACGGCGCTGCGCTGCGCGGCGTTCACCGTGACCTTCACGCGGATGTGCGCGCCGTTGTCCAGCTCCAGATCGAACTGGCCATCCTTCATCGCCGTGATGACGCGCCGGACCGACTCTTCGGCGTTGTCCTGCACGTGGCGCATGTAGGCCTGCACCGTGTCGGACCCGAACTGCCGCACCATGGCGTGCAGCTCCTGCACGCCCTTCTCGTTGGCAGCGATCTGCGCGCGCAGATCGGCGATCGTCTGCTCCGGATTGCGCGCCGGCCAGGGGCCCTGCGTCAGTTGCGCGCGCAGCTCCGCCTCACGCAGACGGCCATCCCTGACCAGCAGGAAGTTGTCGAACAGGATGCCCTCTTCCGCGATGCTCTGGCTGAACGGCGGCATGCTGCCCGGCGTGCTGCCCCCGATATCCGCGTGATGGCCGCGGCTGGCGACATAGAAGCTGGGACGCAAGGCGGACGGCGGTACTCCGCCGACCGGGGGCTCCACGGCCGCAGCGCCCGGCCGCTCCGAAGCAGCGGCCGCGCCCCCTCGGGGGGCGGACGGCGGTACTCCGCCGGCCGGGGGCTCCACGGCCGCAGCGCCCGGCCGCTCCGAAGCGGCGGCCGAGCCCCCTCGGGGGGCGGACGGCGGTATTCCGCCGGCCGGGGGCTCCATGTACACCGGCGTCACCACCGTCACATCCGGCAAATGCGTTCCACCGTTATAGGGATCGTTCAGCACATAGATGTCACCCGGCTGCATCTGCGGGTTGCGCAGGATCACCGTGCGGATGCTCTCGCTCATCGATCCCAGGTGCACCGGCATGTGCGGCGCATTGGCGATCAGCTGGCCTTCGGCATCGAAGAGCGCGCAGGAGAAATCCAGCCGCTCCTTGATGTTCACCGAGTAGGCGGTGTTCTGCAGCCGCAGGCCCATCTGCTCGGCGATGTTCATGAAGAGGTTGTTGAAGACCTCCAGCATCACCGGATCCACCTGCGTGCCAATCGCATGCTGCGTTGGCCGCGCGCTCACCCGCCGCAGCTCCAGCGGCCCGGCAGCCATGAGCCGCGCCTGCCAGCCGGGCTCCACCACTGTGGTCGCATTGCGCTCGGCGATCACGGCCGGGCCATCGATCACGGCACCGGCAGACAGCCCTTCGCGCTGGAAGAGGGCCGCGTCATGCCAGGACCCGCTGTGCATGCGCACCCGGGCCAGCGGCGCGGGCCGGTGCACCGCAGGTTCCTCGCCCGTCATGGCCTCGGCATGCGATTCGCCCGGGCCGATGGCCTCCACCGAAGCGGCTTCGATCACCAGCGGCCGATCCGGCATCAGGAAGGCAAAACGCTGACGGTAGCCGGCCTCGAAGGCCTGCTGCAGGCTGGCCGGATCGCCCAGCGGCACCGCCAGCGCGGTGTCCGTCCCCTGGTAGCGCAGGTGCAGCTGGTGGCGCAGTTGCAGCTGCTCACGCGGCACGCCCTGGTCGATCAATTCCTGTGAGGCCGCGGCAGCCAGCGCCTGCAGCTGCTGTCGGGCCTTGGACAATCCCTGGTCATCCAGCGGCTGCTCCACCGAGGCCTCGCGCATCGCGATCTGATCGGCCAGCCCCATGCCGTAGGCGCTGAGCACACCGGCCAGCGGATGGACGAAGACCGTGCTCATGCCCAGTGCATCGGCCACCAGGCAGGCGTGCTGCCCGCCGGCGCCGCCGAAGCACTGCAGCGTGTAAGGCGTGATGTCGTAGCCGCGCGCCACCGAGATGCGCTTGATGGCATTGGCCATGTTCTGCACGGCGATCTGCAGAAAGCCCTCGGCCAGCGACTCGGGGCTTGCCGCGCGGCCGGTGGCACGCTGCACCTGATCGGCCATCTCGGCAAAGCGGCGCTGCACGCCGTCAAGATCCAGCGCTTCGTCGGCCGCCGGCCCGAAGACACGCGGAAACCACGCCGGCTGGATCTTGCCCAGCAGCACGTTGGCATCCGTGGTCGCCAGCGGGCCGCCGCGGCGGTAGCTGGCCGGCCCCGGGTTGGCGCCGGCGCTTTGCGGGCCTACGCGCAGGCGCGCCCCGTCAAACTGCAGGATCGAGCCGCCGCCGGCCGCCACCGTGTGGATGCTCATCATCGGCGCGCGCATGCGCACGCCGGCCACCTGCGTCTCGAAGGCGCGCTCGAACTCGCCCGCATAGTGGCTCACATCGGTGCTCGTGCCGCCCATGTCGAAGCCGATCACGCGCGTGTGGCCGCCGGCCAGCGCGGTGCGCACCATGCCCACGATGCCGCCCGCCGGCCCCGAGAGGATGGCGTCCTTGCCCTGGAAGCGATGGGCCTCGGTCAGCCCGCCGCTGCTCTGCATGAAGAACAGGCGCACGCCGGGCATCTGGCTAGCCACCTGATCGACGTAGCGCCGCAGGATGGGGCTGAGGTAGGCATCCACCACGGTCGTGTCACCGCGCGACACCAGCTTCATCAAGGGGCTCACCGCATGCGACGCGCTGACCTGCGTGAAACCGATCTCGCGCGCCAGCGCCGCGGCCGCCTGCTCGTGTGCCGGATAGCGGTAGCCATGCAGGAAGACGATGGCGCAGGCGCGCACGCCGCTGTCATAGGCCGCCTGCAGCGCAGGGCGCAGGGCCTGCACATCCAGCGGCTCCACGGTCTCGCCCTGAGCGCCCATGCGCTCATGCGCCTCGATCACCTGGTCGTAGAGCAGTTCGGGCAGCACGATGTGGCGATCGAACAAGCGCGGCCGGTTCTGGTAGGCGATGCGCAAGGCATCGCGAAAGCCGCGTGTGGTGACCAGCAGCGTGCGGTCGCCCTTGCGCTCCAGCAGGGCATTGGTGGCGACCGTGGTGCCCATCTTCACGCAGTCCACCTGCTGCGGCGTGATGGGATCGCCAACGCCCAGACCCAGCAGACGCCGGATGCCTTCCACCGCCGCGTCGCGGTACTGCTCCGGATTCTCGCTGAGCAGCTTGAGGGTTTCCAGGCCGCCGTCCGGACGCCGGCCGACGATGTCGGTGAAGGTGCCGCCGCGGTCGATCCAGAATTGCCAGCGGGGGGCGGTGGTGCTCATGACAAGGTCCTTGTGGTGATCGGCGCCCGGCGGTCGGCGGCCATGGGCTCGCCCACGGCGCTGCCGGGCCAGCCGCGATGTTCGCAGCCGCGCCGCGGTGTCGGAGCTTCGGGTTTACATCAGACCGGGCAACCAGAGCACGGTCTGGGGAAACAGGTAGATCAGGCCCACGGCCAGGATCAGCAGCCCGAAGAAGGGCAAGGCCGCGCGGGCCAGCCAGGGCAGGTCCCGCCCTGTCAGACCCTGCAGCACGAAGAGGTTGAAGCCCACGGGAGGCGTGATCTGTGCCATCTCCACGACCAGCACGATGAAGATGCCGAACCAGATCAGGTCGATGCCGGCCGCCTGCACCGTAGGCAGAAGCACGGCCATGGTCAGCACCACCATCGAGATGCCGTCCAGGAAGCAGCCCAGGATGATGAAGAAGCCCATCAGCAACAGCAGCAGCAGGAAGGGCGTGAGGTTCAGACTGCCGATGAACGCGGCAATCTCCCGCGGCAGGCCGATGAAGCCCATGGCCAGCGTCAGGAAGGACGCGCCGGCCAGGATCAGGCCGATCATGCAGTAGACGCGGCAGGCCGCCGTGAGGCCTTCGATGAAGGTCTTCCGGTTGAGGCTGCCTTCGATCGCGCTGAGCAGCAGGGCACCCGCGACACCCAAAGCCGCCGATTCGGTGGCCGTGGCGATGCCGCTGTAGATGGAACCGATGACCAGGGCGATCAGCGTGAGCACCGGGATCAGGTGCCGGGCGGCCGCCAGCTTCTGCGCCAGGGGCATCTGCGCTTCGCCCGCCGGCACCTGGTCGGGGTGGCGCCAGGCCCACCACATCAGGTAAGTGCTGAAGAGGGTCATCAGCAGCACACCCGGCACCACGCCAGCCACGAAGAGCTTGGCGATCGAGACATCGGTGGCCACCGCGTAGACGATCATGATGATCGAAGGCGGGATCAAGAGCCCGAAGGTGCCGGCACCGGCCAGCGAGCCCATGGAGATGGCGTCCGGATAGCCGCGCTGCTTCAACTCCGGCAGCGTGATCTTGCCGATGGTGGCGCAGGTGGCCGCACTGGAGCCCGACACCGCGGCGAAGATGCCGCAGCCCAGCACGTTGGCATGCAGCAGGCGCCCCGGAATGCGGTTGAGCCAGGGCGCCAGGCCCTTGAAGAGGTCAGCGGTCAGGCGTGAACGGAACAGGATCTCGCCCATCCACAGGAAGAGCGGCAGCGCCGTCAGCGTCCAGCTCGAGGTGCTGCCCCAGATCGTGAAGACCATGCTGTCGCCGACCTGGCGCGTGGTGAACCACTGCATGGCCAGCACGGCCACGCCCAGCAATGCCAGACCGATCCACAGACCAGAGGCCAGCACGGCCAGCAGCAGGCCGATGAGCAGGGCAGCGGTGGTGATGTCCATGTCAAACCCTGTGTTTCACTCGACGCGGGCGGCTTCGCCCGGGGCCGCTTCGCGGAAGAAGGCGGCACCCACGGCGCGCGAGACCAGCGCGTCGGCAAAGGCCAGCGCGAGCCCGATGCAACCCAGCGCCATCGCGATCTGCGGTATCCACAACGGCGTGGCATCGCTGCCCTGGCTGACATCGTGCGTGGTGTAGGACACCCACACCAGCCTCAGCGCATAGAATGCCAGCGCCCCGGACAGCGCAAGCGCCGCGCCCAGGCTCCACCACTCCAGCACGCCACGCCAGACCGCCGGCAGGCGCTGCACCAGCAGCGACACGCGGATGTGCTCGCCGCGCTGCAAGGTCTGTGGCAGCGCGAGAAACAGCGCAGCGGCGATCGCATAGCCTGCATAGGCATCCAGCCCCCGCAGACCCCAGGCCATCTGCCGGTCCGCGATGCCGGCCATCACGGCCAGAAAGGCGGTCAGCATCGAAAGGCCTGAGAGGAACATCAGCCCGCGGTAGACCGCATCCATCAGTTGACGCAGACGCATGGCAAAACCCGGCACTGGCGGCGGCTTACTTGCGGTAGGCGTCGATGATGGCCTGCCCCTCGGCGCCGGCCTGCCGGAGCCATTCGCCCGTCATGCGTTCGCCGATGGCCTTGAGTTCGGCCTTCAGCTTGGCGCTGCTGCGGTCCACCGTCATGCCCCGCGCGCCCAGTTCCTTCAGGTACTCGTCGTCCTTCTGGTCGCTGACCTTCCATCCGCGGTCACCGGCGGCCACGGCCACGCGCTGCACCGCGGCCCGGGTGGCGGGGTCCAGCGCCTCGAAGGCCTTCTGGTTCACCACCACCGCATTGCGCGGCAGCCAGGCATTGACGTCGTAGAAGAACTTCACCTGTTCGTAGAGCTTGCTGTCCACGCCACTGGCGCTGCTGGTCAGGAAATTGTCCACGCCCCCGGTGGCCAGGGCCTGCGGCAGTTCCGCCAGCTGGATGGTCACGGCCTGGGCCCCCACCAGCTCTGCAATGCGTGTGGTGGCCGGGTTGTAGGCACGCATCTTCGTGCCCTTCAGGTCTGCCAGGGAAGACACCGGCTTCTTCGAGTACAGGCTCTGACCGGGCCAGGGCACGGTGTAGAGCAGCGTCATGCCCTGCGAGGCCAGCAGCTTGTCCAGCGCCGGGCGCGAGGCGCCATCCAGCTTGCGCGCCTGCTCGTAGGTGGTGGCCAGGAAGGGAATGGAATCGACGCCGAAGAGTGCGTTTTCGTTGGCTGCGCCGGAGAGGATGAACTCGCCGATCTGCGTCTGGCCGGTCTGCACCGCCCGCTTGATCTCGTTGGCCTTGAACAGGCTCGCGCCCGGATGCAGCGTGATCTTCAGCTTGCCGGCGGTGGCCTTGTCCACCTCGTCGGCGAACCACTGCAGGTTCTGCACCTGGAAGGTGTTGACGCCGTAGCCCGAAGGCAGGTCCCAGCGGGTCTGTGACCATGCGGTCTGGCTGGCCAGGGCGAGGCCCAGGCAGGTGGCGGCGGCCAGTTGACGACGGTTCATGCGGTTCTCCATGCGGTGGGTGGTCGAGACAGGGGTCGGGCTCGGGAGGTGCGCGCGGCTTCAGAAGGCCGCGAGCTGGTGGTTCAGCAGATCGCTGATCAACATGGCGCCCGGCGCGTGCGTGACGGCCAGCGGCAGGCGTGCTTGCAACAGGGCGGCCTGGGGCGTGACGCCGCAGGCCCAGAAGACCGGCAATTCGTCGGCGCGCACCTCGACCGCATCGCCGTAGTCAGGCCGTGACAGGTCCTCGATGCCGATCAGCGCCGGATCCCCGATGTGCACCGGCGCACCGTGCACGGCCGGGAAGCGCGAGGTGATCTGCACCGCGCGGATGGCATCGGCCGCCTTCAGGGGCCGCATGGTCACCACGAGAGGCCCGTGAAACGGCCCGGCCGGCACGGTCTGCACGCGGGTGCGGAACATCGCCACGTTGCGGCCCTGCTCGACGTGGCGCAAGGGCACGCCTTCGTCGAGCAGCGCCTGCTCGAAGCTGAACGAGCAACCCAGCACGAAGCCCACCCAGTCGGCTTGCCAGAGTGCGCTGATGTCGGTGGGTTCGTCCACCACCTGGCCATCGCGCCAGACGCGGTAGCGCGGCAGGTCGCTGCGCAGGTCGACATCCTCGCCCAGCGTGGGCAGCAGCGGGTTGCCGGCATCGCCCACGGCCAGCAGCGGGCAGGGCTTGGGGTTGCGCTGGCAGAAGCGCAGGAAGTCGCCCGCAAAGGCCTGGGGCAGGATCACGACGTTGCCCTGCACATGGCGCTCGGCCAGGCCGACGGTATGCGCAGGCGCGTGGCCTGCACGGAAGGCGGCACGCCACTCGGCCGGGCTGGCGTGCCGGGCCGGGTGGCGGCTTGGGTCGGTCACTGAACTCATGGAGGGCGATTGTGAAAACCGCCCCGCGCCGCTGGCAAACGAGAAGTTTTTCTATGCCTTCATCGATTTTTTCGATGAGGGCAGGACGTGGGGCTGCGCCAGGATGGCGGCCACGGCCTGGCCGACGATCGGTGCACCCGGGTCCTCGCGCCAGCTCAGGTGGATGGGTAGCGGTCTCAGCGGTGCCTCGGTGCGGATCAGCGCCAGCGGTCGTTGCGCCGACAGCCGCGCCACCGTGGCCTCGGGCAGCGTGGCCAGCCCGAAGCCTTGTGCCACCAGCTCCACCATGGCCGAGATCGAGGAGATGTTGTGCACCCGCGGCGACTCCACGCCCTCGCTGCGGCACTGCTCCAGCAGCGCCACGTGCGGCTGCGAGCCGCGCTGGAAGGTCAGCAGCTCCTGCGTCTGTGCCAGCCGCGCCAGGCTCTGCCGCCGCGGGCGCACGCCGGCGCGCGGCCCGACCAGCACCATCGGCATCGGCGCCAGCGCCCGGCTGCCCATGCCTTCGCCGTCCACCGGCAATGCGGCGACGATCAGGTCCAGCGTGCCGCGGCGCAGCTGATCCAGCAGCACCGGCGTGGTTTCCACCGTCAGATCCAGCTGCAGCTGCACATGGTGCTGGCGAAAGCCCTGCACCCAGTCGACGAGCCAGGAGTGCAGAACCGACTCGATCACGCCCAGCCGCAGCGCCGCGCTGCGCTGGACCCCCGGCCCGCCGAGCTCGGCCCGGATCTCGCTCTGCAGGCTGAGCAGGCGTTCGGCATGCCGGTGAAAGCGTGTGCCGGCGATCGTGAGGCGAAACTGCTTGTCGCGCCTGTCCAGCAGCAGCACACCCAGCTCTTCTTCCAGCGCCGCGATCCGGCTGGACAGCGCCGATTGCGTGATGAACAGCTTCTCGGCCGCACGCGTCACGCTCTTCAGCGTGACGGCCCAGTAGAAGGCCTCGACAAAGCGCAGGTTCATCGCGCGCTCGCCGCTGCGCCATCGAGCCCGGCCATGCGCTCGTTCAGCAGCGAGACGATGTCATGCACCGGCAGGCCGACGGCCTGCTGCAGCGCCCGGGCGTAAGGCGGCAGGTTGGTGCACTCCAGCACCAGCGCCTGCAGATCGCGGTGACGCGCCACCAGGCGCTGACCCGCCGCCACCACCTGGCGGCAGGCATCGTCCTCATCGAGCGTGGGCAGATCCTGCAGCAGCGTCGCGTGCAGCGCGGAGCCCGGCGTGATGCCCTCCACCGGGGTCTGCGGATCGGCATCCACGGCCAGGAAGTGCGCGGCACTCAGCGAAGCCGCCTCGATGGTGATCACACCGCATCGCGTGCCGCGCAATTCAGCCAGCTTGAGCAGGGCCGAAGTCCATACCGGCACCGGCAAGGCCGCCTGCAGCTCGCGCTGCCAGCCTGCCAGAAACCCGCAGCTGGTGCCCAGCGCCCTGGCGCCTTGCGCCACCAGCTCCTCGCCGGCGGTGATGAACGGCTGCAGCCACGCGGCTTCTTCTGGACCTGCGCTGGCTCCCGGTGGCTCGGCACGCACGACGCGTGCGGGCGAAGCACCCTGAACGACGCGCCGCCGCACCTCGAAGCCGAAGGTCGCGGGATGTCCGATGTCACCCGGTGGCCGCGGAAAGCGCGTCTGCAGCATCAGGAGGCCCAGCATGATCGGCAGGCGCTGCGTTTCAGGGTTGCCCCGGGTTCGAACGGCAATCAGGCACAACCTATGCTAGCGGACCTTTGCTGCCCCCAACGAGGAGCCCCCGATGAACCTGACCCGCCGCCTGATGATGGCTGCCGCCTCCCTGACGCTGTGCTCGGTTGCCGCCCAGGCCCAGACCAAGTGGGACCTGCCCGCCGCGTACCCGGCCACCAACTTCCACACCGTCAATCTGCAAGCCTTTGCCGACGACATCGACAAGGCCAGCGGCGGCAAGCTCAAGATCACCGTGCACGCCAACGCCTCGCTCTTCAAGGCGCCCGAGATCAAGCGCGCGGTGCAGGGCGGGCAGGCGCAGATCGGCGAGATCCTGCTGTCCATCTACCAGAACGAGTGGCAGCTGTTCGGCGCCGACGCCCTGCCCTTCCTGGCCGACAGCTACGACGAGGCCGCCAAGCTGTGGCGCGCCCAGAAGCCGATGCTGGACAAGAAGCTCGGCGAGCAGGGCATGATGGTGCTGTATGCCGTGCCCTGGCCGCCGCAGGGCATCTATTCCAAGAAGCCGCTGGCCAGCGCGGCTGATTTGAAGGGTATCAAGTGGCGCGCCTACAACCCGGGCACCAGCCGCATTGCCGAGCTGGTGGGCGCGCAGCCGGTCACCATCCAGGCCGCCGAGGTGAGCCAGGCCTTCGCCACGGGTGTGGTCGAGAGCATGATGTCCAGCGGCTCCACGGGCTGGGATGCCAAGCTGCACGAGCACGTGAAGTTCTGGTACGACACGCAGGCCTGGCTGCCCAAGAACGCCGTGATCGTCAACAAGGCGGCCTTCGACAAGCTGGACAAGCCCACGCAGGATGCGGTGATGAAGGCCGCCGCCGATGCCGAGGCGCGGGGCCTGGCGGCCAGCAAGCGCGCCAACACGGAGAGCCTGGACAAGCTCAAGGGCGGTGGCATGCAGATCCTGCCCCCGCCGGCCGCGCTGACCGCCGACATGAAGAAGGTG
The DNA here is from genome assembly GCA_016790225.1 of Rubrivivax sp. The sequence continues at coordinate 34,296 of JAEUOZ010000054.1, read as the reverse complement.
GGCGAGACGCTGCTCAAGGAGTGGCTGGACAAGGCCGGCCCCGAGGGCAAGGCCCTGGTGGACGCCTACCGCAAGTGAGCCCTGCGGCGCCCCGCACCGGGCGCCGCAGCGGCCCGCACGCGCAAGCCGCGCCTGATCGCGGCCCTTACACCTGACGACTCACCTCATGCGCAAGCTGCTGGATGGTCTGTACGACGGCGCAGCCTGGCTGGCGGCGCTGATGATGCTGGGTCTGCTGGTCATGGTGATGCTGGGCATCGTCAGCCGCCAGCTGCACTTTCACGTGCCGGGCACGGATGCCTATGCCGGCTACCTGATGGCCGGCTGCGGCTTCCTGGCGCTGGCGCACACGCTCAAGCGCGGCGAACACATCCGCGTGACGCTGCTGCTGAGCGCGCTGCGCGGTGCGCCGCGCCGGGGCATGGAGATCTGGGCGCTGCTCGCGGCCTGCGCGCTGTCGGGCCTGTTCGCCTTCTACGCCGGCCGCCTGGCCTGGCAGAGCCGCCAGTTCAACGACATGTCCACCGGCAACGATGCCACGCCGCTGTGGATCCCGCAGCTGGCCATGGCGGCCGGCACGCTGATCCTCTTCATCGCCTTCATCGACGAGCTGGTGCTCGAACTGCGCGGACAACGCGCCGCACACAACCCGGACGAGGCCACCCGCAATGAGTGAACTGGGCGTCACGCTGCTGCTGGTCGGCGCGCTCTTCCTCATCCTGGGCAGCGGGGTCTGGATCGGCCTCACCCTCGCGGGCGTGGCCTGGATCGGCATGCAGCTTTTCAGCAGCCGCCCTGCCGGGGATGCGATGGCCGTCACCATCTGGGGCAGCGCCAGCAGCTGGACGCTGACCGCCCTGCCGCTGTTCGTGTGGATGGGCGAGATCCTCTTTCGCACCCGGCTGAGCCAGGACATGTTCCGCGGCCTGGCGCCCTGGATGCAGGCGCTGCCCGGTCGGCTGCTGCATGTCAATGTGGCCGGCTGCGCCATCTTCGCGGCGGTGTCGGGCTCCAGCGCAGCCACCTGCGCCACGATCGGCAAGATGAGCCTGCCGGAGCTGGCGCGCCGCGGCTACCCGGACGGCATCGCCATCGGCTCGCTGGCCGGCGCCGGCACGCTGGGCCTGCTGATTCCGCCCTCGATCATCATGATCGTCTATGGCGTGGCGGCCGAGGTCTCGATTGCCCAACTCTTCATCGCAGGGGTGCTGCCGGGCCTGATGCTGGCGCTGTTGTTCTCCGGCTACCTGGTGATCTGGGCGCTGCGCCATCCGGATCAGGTGCCGCCCGCCGATGCACGCCTGAGTCTGCGCGAGAAGCTGCACCAGTCCCGGCATCTCATCCCGGTGATAGGGCTGATTGCCGCCGTGCTGGGCAGCATCTACAGCGGCATCGCCACCGCCACGGAAGCCGCCGCCATCGGTGTGCTGGGTGCGCTCGTGCTCTCGGCCGCACAAGGCTCGCTGAACTGGCAGACGTTTAAGGAGTCGCTGCTGGGCGGCACGCGCCTGTACTGCATGATCGCGCTGATCCTCGCCGGGGCGGCCTTCCTCACGCTCAGCATGGGCTATATCGGCCTGCCCCGCCACCTGGCGGAGTGGATCGCCGGGCTCGGGCTCAGCCAGTTCCAGCTGCTGCTGGCCTTGATGGTCTTCTTCATCATCCTGGGTTGCTTCCTGGATGGCATTTCCATGGTCGTGCTGACCATGGGCGTGATCATGCCGACCGTGCAAAAGGCCGGCATCGATCCGATCTGGTTCGGCATCTTCATCGTGCTGGTCGTGGAGATGGCACAGATCACGCCACCGGTGGGCTTCAACCTTTTCGTGCTGCAAGGCATGACGAAAAAGGAGATTGGCTGGATCGCCCGCGTGACCCTGCCCTTCTTCTTCCTGATGATGCTGGCGGTGGGGCTGATCTATGTCTTTCCGGGCATCGTGACGGCGCTGCCGGCGCAGATGAAGGGCTGAGGGCCCCCGGCGTCCCCGCCGCTTCGGGCCGCATCGCGCGGGAGCGCGGTGAGCGCGGTGAGCGCCCGCGGGTCCAGGCCCACGAAGCCTCGCTGCCCCCAGAAGCACAAGGCCAAGGGGCGTGGCAGCGCCCGCCCTTGCGGATCGGTATGCGCCGATGGCCGACAGCCGATCAGCCGGCGCAGAACCTCGGCAGGCGAAGGGCCTGCCGACGGCAATGGACCGGATTGAGCTAAAGATTCCGGTCAGTTCAGCCGATTCCCTGCCACAGAAGCCGTCGCCTTGTCTGGGCGGGCGGTCCACAAAAAGCCAACTTTTGCGCGACCGCCTCGGGAAACCTTCAAGCCATGTCCGATCTGTCATCACCACCGCTGACGCTGCTGCCGAAGAAGCCGGGGCCGGGCGCTTCGGCACCCGAAGCTGCCGCTGCCATCCACTGGCCTTTGCCGCCCCTGGGCAGCTTCCAGCCCCTGCCGGCGGGCGAAAGCGCCCAGGCCTGCGAGGTCGAGGGCCTCAATGGCCGGATCATGCGGGTGCAGCTGGTCGTCTTCGATGTCGAGCAGGGCTCGATCGAGGTGCTCACGCCCGGGCTGCGATCGCCGATGACGCTGCGCTTTGCACAGTTTCGCCGCCTGACGCTCACCACGCCGCTCAAGCCTCTGGCGGTGGTCGCCCGCGAGCAGATCCAGAGCTACCAGCTGCGCCTGAAGAGCGGGCAGGATCACCATGGCCTCACCGTGGGCCACCGGGAGGTTCGCCTCGGGGTCTTCCTGTTCGAGCCCCAGGACAGCGAAGGGGCGGCGCGTCGGGTCTTTGTGCCCAGCTCGGCATTCGAGACGCTCCACGTGGGCGGCGTTGCAGTCAGCCCGTCTGCGTCTGCGCCCGCGTCTGCGCCTGCGTCTGCGGCCGCTGCACCGCCACGCGCCGCGCAGGCTCCTGCGCCTGGCTCTGCGCCTGGCTCCGCACGTGCCTCAGCACCCGCCTCTGCAACGATCACTGCGCCCGTCTCGGCATCAGCTCACACTGCAACGCCCGCGAAGTCCTGGGCGGCGACCGGCCTCACGCAGCCAGCGCCCCTGAGCCTGAAAGAGGCAACCGCGCCCGCAACGCTGCCGCCGTCTATCGAGATCAAGATGCCGGGGCTGGAGTCCCTGCCCTCGCTGCATCAAGCCCCGCCACCGGCGCGCGGCGAGACAGGCCAGCCGACACCGCGCAAGCCGCTGGAGCTCTCGCTGGTGCCGGAACCCGAGGCCTTTGTGCCGACGGTGGGCGCCGGCAGCGAGCCCCTGGGACTGCCGACCCTGGATACCCTGGCCGAGCTGCCGAGCCTGCCGCCGACGCAGCCTGCGCCGGCCCGGCAGGCACCCGCGCGGGCCACGCCGGCACCGATCACCGGCCTGGCACCGCTCACGATGCCGGCGCCCCTGACCGAGCCTGCACCGCTGACAGCGCCCGCGCCCTTGACAGCGCCCGCGCCCGCCGCGAGCACGGCGCCACGGATGCCGCAGGCCTCGCGCACGGCGCCCGCCCCGCTGACGCTGCAGACGCTGCAGACGCCGCAGGCACCGCCGACCAGGCACGCGCCGCCGGCGATGCTGGCTCCGCTGACCATGCCGGCCGCGCTGGATACGCCCGTGGCTGCGCCCATGAAGGCGCCCGTGGCGACGCCTGCGACCGCGCCCGTGCCTGCGCCTGAGAAGGCGCCTGCGGCTGCGGCACCCGCGCGAAAAGGCGCCGGCGAGTGGCTGCTGAACCAGCAAGTCACTGGCGCGCAGGAGCTGCTGGACGCCATCGAGCGCCAGGCCCGCATGCCGATGCTGCGCATGGGCGAAGCCCTGATCGCACTCGGCCACATCGATCAGCTGCAACTGGACAAGGCGCTGGAACAGCAGCGCAGCGACCGCAGCGTGCCGCTGGGCGAGATCCTGGTGCGCAGCGGGCAGATCCGGCGCAACGATCTGCAGCAGGCGCTGGTGCGCAAGATGGGCTACCCGGTGGTGGACCTGAACCAGTTTGCCCCGGAAACCGACGCGCTGGCCAAGGTGCCCTATGTCGTTGCGGCGCGCCTGCAGGTGCTGCCGCTGCTGCTGCGCGGCACACGGCTGATCGTGGCCATCGAAGACCCCACGCGCGTGAAGGCGCTGGACGAGCTGGAGTTTGCCTCCGGCTGCAAGGTCTCGCCCGCGCTGGCCGGCCACGGTGCCTTGGGCCCGTTGCTGGAATCCGTCTACCAGAAGATGGGTGCCGAGGTCTCGGCTGCCCGTTCCGCAGCCGGCGAAGGCGAAGGCGACGCCGCGGATGCCAACGAACTGCTGGCCTCACTGGAAAAACAAGGCGGCGACGACGGCGGTGCCGAGACTGACAGCGGCATCGAGCAATCCGACAACTCGCTCGTGCGCCTGATCAACCAGATGATCCTGGAAGCGCAGGGCCAGGGTGTTTCGGACATCCACATCGAAAGCCAGCCCGGACGCGACAAGGTGCGCATCCGCTTCCGGCGCGATGGTGCGCTCAAGCCCTACATGGAGCTGCCGCACACCTACCGCTCGGCGCTGCTCGCACGCATCAAGATCATGTGCGATCTGGACATCTCCGAGAAGCGCAAGCCGCAGGACGGCAAGATCGCCTTCGGCAAGTTCCATGCGGGCAGCAAGCTGGAGCTGCGTGTGGCGACCATCCCGACCGCCAACGGTCTGGAGGACGCCGTGATGCGCCTGCTGGCTTCGGCCAAGCCGATGCCCATCGACGACATCGGGCTGGCGCCGCGCACGCTGAAGCTGCTCAAGGAGATCGTCGAGCGCCCCTACGGCATGTTCCTGTGCGTCGGCCCGACGGGCTCCGGCAAGACGACCACCCTGCACTCGGCGCTGGGCTACATCAACGTGCCGGATCGCAAGATCTGGACGGCCGAAGACCCGGTGGAAATCACGCAGCCCGGGCTGCGGCAGGTGCAGGTGAATCCGAAGATCGACTGGACCTTCGCGAAGGCCCTGCGCGCCTTCCTGCGCGCCGATCCGGACGTGATCATGGTGGGCGAAATCCGCGACAACGAGACGGCCACGGTGGCGGTGGAGTCCTCGCTGACCGGCCACCTGGTGCTGAGCACCCTGCACACCAACAGCGCGCCCGAGACGGTGACGCGACTGCTGGACATGGGCATGGATCCGTTCAACTTTGCCGACGCGCTGCTGGGCGTGCTGGCCCAGCGTCTGGTGCGGCGCATCTGCGGCAACTGCAAGACCTCACGCGATGCGACGCCCGCCGAAACCGAGGAACTGCTGGGCTACTACCTGGCACCCTTCGGTCAGAGCGAGAGCCGGCCCCATGAAGAAGATGTGCTGGCCAGCTGGCGTCAGCGCTTCGGCAAGGAAGGCCGCATCCAGCACTTCCACGGCACTGGCTGCGACAAGTGCGGCGGCTCGGGCCTGCGCGGCCGCGCCGGCGTGCACGAGCTGATGCCGGTCTCGCGGGACGTGCGCCGCCTGATCCAGACCGGCGCGCGCGTCGATGACCTGCAGAAGATGGCCATGTCCGAAGGCATGCAGACGCTGCGCCAGGACGGCATCGAGAAGGTGCTGCAAGGCGTGACGACGCTGGCCGAGGTGCGGGGGAATACGAACTGAGGAAGGGATGCGGCAAGCATGCCGCGTCGCTTCGCAGGGCACGGGACAGGCCTCAAGGGCCTGTCCCGTGTCCCTGCTCAGTCCACGCGACGGCAAGCATGCCGTCGCGCTTCGGCAGGCACCAGACAGGCCTCAAGGGCCTGTCTGCTGTCCAGCCTCAGCCCCCTCCCCGTTGCATGTGGAGGTCGAAGCGTTTCATGAAGGCGTGGCGGCGGGCGTCGGGGACGTTGGTGAAGCGGAACTGGACGGCCAGGCGGGGCAGTCGCACGAGGGCGATGACGCGGGGGGAGCAGACCTGCCAGCTCAGGTCCAGGCGGCCCTCGTCCAGATCGACCTCGGCGCGGCCCGGACTCTGGCGCACGGGCACCTCGCCCAGCGCTGCAGGCAGCCACATCAGCCACTCGCGTTCGGTGCAACCGGCCTCGCGGTCAAAGGCAGCGGGATAGAAGGCTTGCATGCAGACGCTCCGGGCGGATCAATCCAGGCGGATCAGGCGATCGTGCCTGCCGCTGGCGAGTTCGGCATCGACCAGAGCGCCGAGTTTCAGCACCGTGGCCTGGCAGCGCACCCAAGGCGGCTGCGCGGGCTGGGGGGCGTAGACGCCGACATGTTCTGGCGTCGCCGAGAGGGCGATCAGGTGGTCGCAACCCGGCACCGTCAGCGTGTTGCCATCCGCTGGGGCGCCGGGTCTGTCGGGCACCGCGCGTGCGCCCAGGCTGTCGATCGCGATCCGTCGCACCACGCCCACGAACGCCGGATCGATGCGCGGCACGCGGTACTCCTGGCGATCGCCAAAGCTGATCAGGCGGCCTTTCCAGGGCAAGGGCTTGACGCCGGTTCGTGGCACCAGCGCTTCGCGCCCCGTGGCCGGCCGCTCCCAGCGGAAGTAGTGGGACACCCAGGCACCCGTGATGTCGCTGAAGTCGGCATACGGCGTGCGGCGGCGGTCCAGCACCAGCGCCTGGCTCTTGCCGCTGGGGATGTCCGTGACCACCAGCGCATCGGGCCGGCGGCCCTGGGCATCGTCGGAATCGGCCTCACCCGGTGCGACAAACTGCGTCTGGCCTGGCGAAAACGCGCCAGCATCGGAGTTGCCGGCATTGAATCCCGGTTGCCCCGCGCGGGCGGGCACCCAGTGCTCCACCGGATAGGCACGCAGCGTCCTGACATCCAGCACCGTGTGCGTGGCCAGGCGCAGCCAGCGCCCGCCGGTCAGCTGGGTGTCGCGTTCATCGCTGATCTTCTCGCTGCCGTAGATCATCACCGGCCCGGGCTGCCCACCGAGTGCATCGAGCCATTGCGCCTGGGCAAGATCGGTGCTGGGCTGACCGAAGCGTGTGATGCGCAGTTCACCGCCCTCTTCGCTGACCAGATGGAAATCGGACGTCGCCACCAGCACGGCAGGCCGCGGCGCATCGCTCAGGCGCAGCACGCGGAAGAAGCGCTTGCCCACCCCGGGAACCACGACCTCCCGGTCGCGCCAGCGCAGCGAGAAGGCCGTCACTTCCATCGTGGCAAACGGGTTGCCGCTGGTATTGGGGAAGGCCCCTGAAGAGACACGCCGAGCCTGCGCCACGATCAGGAACGGGCCGTGGCTCACACGCAGGGTGTCGGCTGGCGCAGCCGCTGCTCGGCCGGTGACGATCGTGATCAGGGCAGCCGCCAGCGTGGCCAGCGAACGGATGAGAGGCATGCTGCTGGAGGCAGTTGAAGGGCGGACACACAGCGGGCAAGCGACACACGGTTGGCGGAACCGCCGGACAGTGGTGGCCCGAGCATCTGCGTCTTGCCCGAACAGGCCTGGTGACTGTACTCCCGGTCGCAGCGCTATCCTGGGCGCATGCACGTGCTCGCCACCCGCTTGTCTGTGAGCCTGGTCTTGAGCCCTGTCTTGAGCCTGGGTCTGAGTCTGTTTCTGAGCCTGTTTCTGAGCCCTCCGCTCGCGACCGCCGGTGCCGCACCAGCCTGCGACTACTACGCCTTCCGGGACGCGATGGCCCAGGGGAAGGAGGTCGAGTTCCAGGCACTGATGGCCAGCTGCCGAAGCGAAGGCCGCTGGCCGGAAAGCGACTGGGGCTCCACCCTGCTTCACCTGGCGCCCCATGTCGGCGGGCCGCAGGCAGCGGCTTACGTCAAACGTTTGCTGTATGCCGGCCTGTCGCCGAATGCCGCGACGCGGGACGCCAACGATCCGGTCACGCCCCTGGGCATGGCGGTGCGCTTTCACTGCGCGCCCTGCGTGGAGCTGCTGCTCGCGCGCGGGGCCGATGTCCGCTGGCGCGGCCCCGATGGCGAGACCCTGCTGCACGGCGCCGGGCCGGCCACCGTGCCCTTGCTCATCGCCGCCGGGCTGGACCCTGCCGCGCGCGACGCGCAGGGCAATGTGCCGCTGCACCGCAGCTGGCACCCGGCACTGCTGGGCGTGGGCGTGAATGTCACGAACGATGCCGGCATGACCCCCCTGCACATGGCGGCCCTGGCCGACAACCTGGCGCGGGTGGACGCCCTGCTCGCAGCCGGCGCAGATCCTTCCATCCGCACCCTGCGGGAAAGCCGCTGGCGTTCTGCCTCCGTGAGTCGGGCCTTCGGCGCCGGGATCCCGGTGGCCGCGGGAGCCACGGCCTACGACCTCGCCAAGGCGCAGTACGCCGCCTCGCGCTGGAGCGCCCAGTCCCACGAGGCCACGATGAAGCGCCTGGAGGCGGTGACGCCGCGGCGGGGGTGGTGGGGGCGGTGAGGCGGGGTTGCGGGATCTGCGGCGCAGAGGGCTGACGTTCCGCAGGCGAACATCTCTCCACGGCAGGGCTTGCAGGCCCTGCCGGTTCGCGGGGCACGAGACAGGCCTCAAGGGCCTGTCTCGTGTCCCCGCTCAGTCCACGATCTGGCCTGCAGGCCAGACCGGTTCGCAAGGCACAGGACAGGCCTCAAGGGCCTGTCCTGTGTCCTTGCTCACCCACCCGCGATGGGGGGCCAGATGGCCAGGACGTCGCCTTCCTTGAGCTGGTGCGTCATGCGCTGCTCCGGGGGCACGTAGACGCCGTTGACCAGCACCAGGTGGACCATCTTCTGCGGCAGGCCGAAGGGTTCGATGATCTCGCTGATGGGGGCGTTCTCGCGCACCTCCAGGGGCATGCGGTTCTCGTGACGCACCGCCGCCGGCAGGTAGTCGCCGAGGCTTGCGTAGAGCTTGAACTCGATCTTCATGCGGCGACGCCCGGCCCGCTCAGCGCGCAGCCACGTGGCCGCGTTCGCCCTGACCCTGGGCCGCGGCGAGGTAGGCTTCCATCAGCAGCGTCGGATCCTTCATCAGCTTGTCCTTCCAGGGCCCCAGCTTCACCTGCCCTTCGACGAGGCCGCGCATCACGCCCACGTGCTCGGTCCAGCCCACGCTGTTGCAACCCACCATGACATCGCCGAAGAACTGCAGGCTCAGGTGACGGCCGGATGCGGCATCGGTGAGCTCCACATGCTCGCCGCCCGGCACGCCCTGCCAGTTGCCGAAGCTCGACGAGATCAGCCCCAGCGTGTCCAGCACGTTGATCTGCGTGACGCCGCGCAGCTCGGCCTTGCGCCCGACCATGTTCTGTGCGGCCACGACGGCCTGGTCCGCTGCGTTGGGCTGGATGGCGCTGACGATGGTCTTGCCGCTGACCTTGTCAAACGCTTCAGCACAGTCACCCGCGGCATAGATGCCGGGCACGGTGGTCTGCATGTGCTCGTCGGTCAGCACACCCACCAGGCACCTGATCTCGGAGTTCTCCAGGAAACCGATGTTGGGCCGCACACCGGTGGCGCTGATCACCAGATCGGTCTCCAGCGTCTGCCCGGTGGACAGGCGCACCTTCAGCGGGCCGGCGGGCTTGTCGTCGCCGCCCAGGCCCACCGCTGCCGCCACCTTGGCCAGCAGGCCGCCGCTGGCTGGCGGGTTGGCCGGTTCGATGGACTCGACGCGCGCGCCGGTGAACACGCGCACGCCCTTGGATTCGCACCAGTCGCGGATCATCGTGCCCGCCGTGGGCCCCATCATGCGCGGCACCATGCGGTCGCCCATCTCCACGACCGTCAGTTCCACCCCGCGCGCGGCCAGCGATTCCATGATGATGCAGCCGATGAAGCCCGCGCCCATCTGCAGCACGCGCGCACCCTGGGTGGCCTTCTGCATGATGTTGCGTGCATCTGCCAGCGTCCAGCAGGCATGCACGTTGGGCGAATCGATGCCCGGGATCGGCGGGCTCGCGGGCGAGGAGCCGGTGGCGATCAGCAGACGGTCGAAGGGCAGCGCGGTACCGTCATGCAGCACCACGCAGCGGCGAGTGACATCCACCTGCCGGGCCTGCGCCCGGCGCACCTCGATGCGCAGCTTCGCGTAGTGATCGGCGCCGTGGCGCAGGTAGGTGCCCTGCTCCTTGATGTTGCCGATCAGCAGGTAGGGAATGGCCATGCGCGAGTAGGGCTCCTCGCGCTCGTCACCCACCAGGATGATGCTGTCGTCGGGCGCGTACTTGCGGATGGTCTCGGCGGCGATCACGCCGGCAGGGCCGGCTCCCAGGATCACGTGTTGCACGAAGGTGCCTCCTCGAAGAAAGGACAGCGCCATCAAGGCGCTGTCCGTCTGGTCAGGGGGCGCGGCGTCGGCCCGCGCCCGGTTCGCTCAACTGCAGCGTCAGAGGCCCAGACGCTCGCGCGTATCGGCCTTGAGGTTGCCACCTTCGTCCCAGCCGCGCGCGGCGTAGTACTTGGGCAGCATCTCGGGCAGCTTGCTGGTCAGGCCCTTGGCGGGGCCGGTCTTGGCCGCTTCGTTCAGCAGGCGCGGAGGCAGCGTGTCGTCCTTGGCGGTGAAGCCGGCCTTGTTGTTGAAGTCGCGCTCCATGTTCCAGATCCGCTCGCCGATCTTGGCCATGTTCTCCAGCGTGAACTCCGGCCCGCAGGCGGCCGCCACCTGCGGCGCGACGTCGGCCAGGCCCCAGGCAAAGCTGGTGAAGATGCAGATGCCGGCGGAATCGAAGGCCGCGGTCGCATCCTGGAAGGCGATCACCAGTTCCGGCTTGCCGTCGGCCACCAGCGGATCGGTCTTCACCGGGATGCCCAGCACTTCGGAAGCCACGGTGTAGCTGCGCAGGTGGCAGGCGCCGCGGTTGCTGGTGGCGTAGGTCAGGCCCATGCCCTGGATGCCGCGCGCGTCGTAGGCCGGGAACTCCTGGCTCTTGACGGTCATGCTCAGTTCCGGGTGGCCATACTTGGCGCACAGGCGCGCCGAGCCCTGGCCGATCTCCTTGCCGAAGCCCTCACCCTTGGCCGTGATCTCGGCAAAGTGCGCCAGCGCCTGCGCGCTGCCGAACGGCGCATCCGTGCCCAGCTGCTCCTTCGTGAGCACGCCCATCTCGTAGAGCTCCATCACGGCGCCGACGGTGGCGCCGAAGCTGATGGGATCCATGCCGTGCTCGTTGCACAGCACGTTGGCGTACTGCAGCGCTTCCAGATCGTTCACGCCATTGGCCGCGCCCAGCGCCCAGGCCGCCTCGTACTCCAGGCCGCCGCTGGCGCCCCAGTACTGCGGCTTGTTCTGCACCGTGAAGTGGTTCTGGTCGATCTTCTGGATGCGGCCGCAGGCGATGGTGCAGCCGAAGCAGGCCTGGTTGGTCACCAGGGGCTTCTTGCCATCGGTCTTGCGCGGCGTGGCCATGGCTTCGGCCGAGATGTCCTTGGCGCCTTCGAACTGGCTGTCGCGGTGATTGCGGGTGGGCAGCGCGCCCACTTCGTTGATCACGTTCATCAGCACCTGGGTGCCGTAGGTTGGCAGGCCCTGGCCGGTGACGCCGTTCTCGGCCAGGATCTTCTTCTTCTCGAAGGTGACCTTCATGAACTCCTTGGGGTCGGCGATGTTGCCCACGCCCTTGGTGCCGCGCACGGCGATCGCCTTGAGGTTCTTGCTGCCCATCACCGCGCCCACGCCCGAGCGGCCGGCGGCGCGGTGCAGATCGTTCACCACGGCGGCAAACAGCACCTGGTTCTCGCCCGCCAGGCCGATGCTGGAAATGCGCGTCAGCGGATCCTGGTGGCTCTTCTTGATGATCTCTTCGGTCTCCCAGACGGTCTTGCCCCAAAGGTGCGACGCGTCCTTGAGCTCGGCCACGTCATCTGAAACCGACAGGTAGACGGGCTTGGGTGACTTGCCCTCGAAGATGACCATGTCCCAGCCGGCCATCTTCAGCTCCGCACCCCAGTGGCCGCCGGAGTTGGAGCAGGCGATGGCGCCCGTGAGCGGGCCCTTGGTGACCACCGTGTAGCGGCCGCCGGTGGAGGCCATGGTGCCGGTGAGCGGCCCGGTGGCCCAGATGATCTTGTTGTCGGCCGACAGCGGATCGACCGAGGGGCTGATCTCCTCGACCAGGTATTTGCTGGCCAGCCCGCGTGAGCCGAGATAGGCACGCGCCCAGTCCATGTTGAGCGGCTCCGAGCTGACGGTGCCGGTGCTGAGGTTGACGCGAAGGATTTTTCCTGCCCAAGACATGTGAAGTGCTCCTGAGTCTGTGAGTTAGGCTGCGGGTTGGTTGCCGAGCTTGTCGGCCCAGGCCTGCATCTTGCCCAGGCCCGTCCAGTTGGCATCCACGTAGGTGATGGCGCCGGTGGGGCAGGCCGTGGCGCAGGCGGGGTCACCGCCGCACAGATCGCACTTCTGCACCTTGCCGGTCTCCTGCACGTAGTTCACGGTGCCGAAGGGGCAGCTGATCGTGCAGACCTTGCAGCCGACGCAGGTGGTCTCGTTGACGATCTTGGCGCCGGTGAGCTTGTCCACCGTGATCGCTTCCACCGGGCAGGCGTGCAGGCACCAGGCCTCATCGCATTGCGTGCAGGTGTAGGGCACCTTGCGTCCGGTGGCGTGGAAATCGAACACCTTGATGCGCGAGCGCGCCGTGGCGAAGGTGCCGTAGTTCTCGAATGAGCAGGCCATCTCGCATTGGAGACAGCCGGTGCACTTGTCCGGGTTGATGTGGAGCGTCTTCTGCATGGCGGCCTTTCGCAGTTTTCTGGTGGGGGTGACGGATCCAGAACGGACAGGAGCCGAGCATCAGCCCCCTGATCCAGCATGCATCATCGTGCGGACTTATGCTGGGCTCTACCTAGGGTTGTCCCGATGGCCGCGCGGCTTCAGGAAAGAGCCTGCGCCAACTTGGCACAGGCCCGGCTCAAGACCAACCCGCCCGCTGGGCCAATGGCTGGACCGCCGGCCATCGTGACGCCTGCAGGACGTCCAGGTCAGGCCCCCTTGCGTTCCGCCGCACCCACAGTCAGCCAGCGCCGATGCTCTAGAGTCGCATCCGGCGCGGCGCGCCGTCCGCGCGCTGCACGCCCCTCGACTCTTCGGCCACACATCCGTCATGACTGTCGATTCCTTCACGTCCCGCGCGGGCCTGCAGCAGGCCCTGGACAGCCTGCACCAAGGCCTGCTGGAGCGCGGCGTGCAGGCGCGTCTGGTGCTGCTCACGGCGCTGGCCGGCCAGCACGCGCTGCTCATCGGCCCGCCCGGCACGGCCAAGAGCGAGCTCGCGCGGCGCCTGCACCGCTGCTTTGCCGGGGCCGCTTATTTTGAACGCTTGCTGACGCGCTTTTCCACGCCCGAAGAGCTGTTCGGCCCGCTGTCGCTGAAGGCGCTGGAGGACGACCGCTACGAGCGGCTGGTCCAGGGCTTCCTGCCCACGGCCGGAATCGCCTTCCTGGACGAGGTCTTCAAGGCCAACTCGGCCATCCTGAATGCGCTGCTGACGCTGCTGAACGAGCGTGAATTCGACAACGGCAGCGGCCGGTGCGCCGTGCCGCTGATCAGTGTCGTCGCCGCCAGCAACGAGGTGCCGGCGGACGAAGCGCTGCAGGCCTTTCACGATCGCTTCCTGGTGCGCATTCCGGTCGGCCCCGTCAGCGACGCCGCTTTCGCCGAGCTGCTGCGCCTGGGCGATGCGCCCGCCCCTGCAGAGGCCTCCTTGCGCACGCAAGACCTGCAGGCCTGGGCGCACGAGGCGGCTGCCGTCGACCTGTCGGACGATCTGCTGGCCGGCTGCGCCGCGCTGCGGCAGTGGTTGACATCGCGCGAGATCCGCCTGTCCGATCGCCGCTGGCGCCAGTGGATGGACCTGCTGCGCATGGCCGCCGCGACAGAAGGCCGCGCGCAGGCCGACCTGATCGATCTGTGGACCGCGCCCTTTGTCGCCAGCCCCACACCGCAGGAGGTGGAGCCGCTGGCCCGCTGGTTCCGGGAGGACTGCCTGCAGGCGGTGCCGCAGCTGGCGCCCTGGCTCACGCGCGCGGTCGAAGCCTTCGAAAAGCAGTTCGAGATCGAGAGCACGGCCGGCGCCGAGGACGGCGACGACAGCGCCGGCAAGATGGCCCTGGCGCGCGCCATCTCGGGCGCCGGTCGCAGCGAGGCGGGCGAAGGGCTGCTGCGCGTGGTGTCGGCGCGGCTGGAGGATCGGCTGCGCCGTCACTACAGCCCGGTGCACATCGCCGCGCGCCTGGCACAGCTGGATGAGCTGCTGACGCATGTGGCGCTGCAACGGGCAGACAACGTCCGCCGCCACGATGAGCTTGCCGCTCGCCTGGCCGGCCGCCTGTGGCTGCCGCCCGAATTCAGCAGGGCCTGGCTGGAGGCCTACCGCCAGACGCTGGACGTGCTGGATGCGCTCGCTGGGCGCCTGCAGCAGCTGCGTGCCGCGTTTGCGTCCTTGCCGCAGGAGGCCTCTTCGAACGAAGACCGCCCGCAGCCGGTGCAGTGGTCGGAGGCGGTGGCTTGACGCTCGGCGACCGCCAAGGCCCCTGCGCGGGCGCGCTGGACGCACCCTATGACCGGCTGGAAGCCCTGCCGCGCGGCACCTGGTTGCCCGGCGTGATCACCGCGGCCGGCACCGCCGCCGAGCGCCTGCGCGATGCAGGCCTGTGGCTGCGGGCGCTGGACCAGGCACAGCTGCCGGCGGCCAGCGCGGATTTCGGCGTGCCGGATGCCAGCGGCCCGCTGCGGGAAGTGGTCGCCACGCTGCAGTTGCCGGCCCTGTGTCGGCAGGCGCCGGCGCTGGCCGAGCAGCTGCTGCGCACGCTCTTGTGGCACCTGGATCGCTTGATCGATCTGCAGCCGAGACAGTCTCGCTCGCAGGCCATCGACACCGTCACACGCGAATTCCGCGAGGCCTGGCAGATCCAGACGCAGGGGCTGGATCAGGACCTGAGCCTGCTGCTGGGCCTGGGCGATTTCCGGGATCTTTCCTGGGACAACCTGCAAGGCCAGCTGCGCTCGCGCGGCTGGAGCGAGGCCCAGCAAGCAGCGGATCGTCTGGCGCTGCTGCCGGCGCTGGCGGAGCTGATCCGCCGCCTGGGCCGCGCGGAGCGCAGCACCACGGCCCTGCCGGCGCGGACGCACAGGCCGCAGGCCGACCGCCCGCGCCGCTCGCCGCTGCGCCTGGTGCAGACCCGTCTGCCGGATGCGCCCGGCGAGATCACTGGCGTGCGCTGGTCGGCGCAGCCGGAACGCATGCTCAGCAGCGAAGCGGTGATGCTGCGCCATCCGGTGCTGAAGAAACTCTGGCGTGCGCGCCATGCCGAAGGCCGGCTGCTGTCCTGGCAGACCGAGGCGGTGCTGAACGACTGGCGCATCGATCCAGCGGCAGCCGCGCAGGCCGATAGGCAGGACGACGAGCCCCAGCGCCTGGAGCAGGGGCCGCTGATCGTCTGCCTGGACACCTCCGGATCGATGCGCGGCGCGCCGGAGAAGATCGCCAAGGCGGTCGTCATCGCGGCGCTGCGCAGTGCCCACCAGGCCGGGCGCGCCTGCCGGCTGATCGCCTTCGGCGGCCCGGGCGAGCTGATCCAGCAGGATCTGCACCGGGGCGCCGAGGGGCTGCGCACGCTGCTCGAGCTGATGGCCCAGTCCTTCGACGGCGGCACCGATATCCAGACGCCGATCGAGCAGGCGATCGAGGCCGTGCACACCGCCGCCTGGCGCAGCGCCGATCTGCTGATCGTCAGCGACGGCGAGTTCGGCTGCGTGCCGCACACGCTGGAGCGGCTGGACGAGGCGCGTGCCAGCCTGGGCCTTCGCGTGCAGGGCGTGCTGGTCGGCGACCGCGAGACCATGGGCCTGCTGGAAGTCTGCGATCACATCCACTGGGAACGCGAGTGGCGCCGCTTTGCGATGGGAGAGTACGGTGTGGATACGCGCACCTTCTCGCCCGTGCACAGCATGAGCCTGACGGCGCTGTACTTCCCCAACGCGCTCTCGCCGCGTGCGGCCCGGCACCGCGGTGGCAGCGGCGCCCCGGATGCGAGGCCCCAGCTGCCCGAAGGAGGATCGCATGGGCGTGGCTGAGGAGACGCTGTCGCGACTGCAGCGGCTGGAAACCCTGGCCGCGCTGCCCTGCGTGAAGGCGCTGCACCTGCCGCCGGACCCGGCGCCCGGCGCGACGCGCGGGGAGTTCTGCGCGCTGGAGCTGGCCGACGGCACGGTGGGCCTGAGCTACGTGCTGCTGGACGACACGCTGGCGCAGCTGCGGCAGGCCGACCGTCACTTCGGCCTGGCTGGCCGGCCGCCGCTGGAGATCGCGCAGCAGTGGCTGGAGCCCGAAGGCGCACGCAAGGCCATCGGCCTGGCTGCCGTCAACGCGCTGAGCCGATGGTGCTTCGACCGCGCGGGCTGGGCGCCGGCCAGGAGCGCCGACTCGATGGGCGCCCTGGATGCCCGCCCTGAAGACCACATCGGCATGATCGGCCTGTTCACGCCCTTGCTGCAGCGCGTGCTGGACAGCGGCGCGCAGCTCACCGTGGTGGAGCTGAAGCCCGAGCTGGTGGCCGAGCACGGCCGCTGGCGGGTGACCCTGGATGCGCAGGCGCTGCGCGCGTGCAACAAGGTCCTGGCCACCGGAACGCTGCTGATGAACGACTCACTGGACCGCATGCTCGAACCCTGCGCGGGCGCGAGCTCGATTGCGCTGATCGGCCCGACCGCCAGCTGCCTGCCCGACGCCTTGTTCCAGCGCGGCGTCACGCTGATGGGCGGCAGCTGGGTGACCGATGGCCCCCGCTTCCTGGCCGCGCTCAGCGCCGGCGAGCAGCGGCCGGGCTTGAGCCAGAAGGTCTCGATGCAGCGTGGCGACTACCCGGGATTTGATGCCCTGCTGGCACGCCTGCGCTGAGGCAGGACCGACATCCCCACACGGGGCGATTCCCTCGCGCCGTTTCCTGCATTACGGGTCAACCCCTAATCTCGGGAGTCGATCCATGGTCGTTGGGGGGCGGTTGGCCGGGCCTGCTTCCTAGAATGCCCGCATCTTGACTGCCAGGGCCGCAGACCGTGCCCCTCGGCCGCCAGTACCGGGTCCGGATCTCTGGGCGCGCAGGCTTCGGCCCTTGCCCCGCACACGCAGACAGACCCCCTTGCGAAGATCGCCGGCCCGTTCCGCGGCCGGCTGCTTGATGGAGAAGCCACTCGATGAAGGTTGTGTTGCTCGCCGGGGGTCTGGGGACCCGACTGGCCGAAGAAACCGGCGTGCGCCCCAAGCCGATGGTGGAAATCGGCGGCCGCCCGATCCTGTGGCACATCATGAAGACCTACCTCGCACATGGCGTGGACGAGGTCATCGTCTGCTGCGGCTACAAGGGCTACGTCATCAAGGAATACTTCGCCAACTACGCGCTGCACACCTCGGACATCAGCATCGACTTTCGCAACAACACCACCCAGTTCACCGCGCGCCGCGCCGAGCCCTGGAAGGTGACGCTGGTGGACACCGGCGAATCCACCATGACCGGCGGGCGTCTCAAGCGCGTGCGCGAGTACCTGGGTGACGAGGACTTCTGCTTCACCTACGGCGATGGCGTGGGCGATGTGGACATCAGTGCGCTGCTGCGCTTTCACCGCGAGCAGCAGGTGCTGGTCACGCTGACCGCCGTCAAGCCGCCGGGCCGTTTCGGCGCGCTGGCCCTGCACAACGATGTGCACAAGGTGGGCTCGTTCAAGGAAAAGCAGGATCGCGAGGGCGCGTGGGTCAACGGCGGCTTCTTCGTCGTCAACCCCAAGGCCATCGACACCATCGATGGCGACGGCACCTCCTGGGAAAAGGAACCGCTGGAGCGCCTGGCCGAAAGCGGCCAGCTCGCCGCCTTCCGCCACCACGGCTTCTGGCAGCCGATGGATTCGCTGCGCGACAAGCAGGTGCTTGAAGAGCTGTGGCAATCCGGCAAGGCGCCCTGGAAGGTCTGGGAATCCTGAAGCCCGCCGCGCGCCCGACCTGCACAAGTTTTCATCTCTCTTCGAAAGCCTCATGAACAACGCAAGCGACGTCGTATCCACCGACCTGGACTACATCTGCCAGAACCTGGCCGAAGAACTGCCCGTGCTCTCGGGCAAGAACCTGCTGATCATCGGCGGGGGCGGCTTTCTGGGCTACTACCTGGTGCAGGCGGTGCTGCGCTGGAACGAGCGCAACCCCACGCTCGCACCGATCCGCCTGACGGTCTTCGACAACTACATCCGCGGCGTGCCCACCTGGCTGACCGATCTGGCGGGCAACCCGAACCTGACACTGCGCAAGCACGATGTCGTGCATCCGATGCCCGAAGACGCGGGCGACTTCCAGTTCATCATCCACGCGGCCTCGATCGCCTCGCCGACCTTCTATCGCAAGTACCCGATCGAGACCATGGACGCCAACGTCAATGGCCTGCGCCTGCTGCTGGAGTACTGCCTGAACCAGAAGAGCCGCGGCACGCCGGTCGAAGGCATGCTGTTCTACTCCACCAGCGAGATCTACGGCGACCCCACGCCGGAGAACATTCCCACGCCCGAGACCTACCGCGGCAATGTCAGCTGCACCGGCCCGCGTGCCTGCTACGACGAATCCAAGCGCTACGGCGAGACGCTGTGCGTCAACTTCGCCGCGCAGCACGCCGTGCCCGTGAAGATGGCGCGGCCCTTCAACAACTACGGCCCCGGCCTGAAGATCACCGACCGCCGCGTGCTGCCCGACTTTGCGCGCAATGTCTTTGCCGGCGAAGACATCGTGATGCTGTCTGACGGTTCACCCACGCGCACCTTCTGCTACATCGCCGATGCCATCGTGGGCTACTACAAGATCCTGGTTCGCGGCCGCCCGGGCGAGGCCTACAACATCGGCGTCGAAGGCCCCGAGGTGTCGATGAAGCACGTCGCCGACCACGTCACCGCGCTCTCGCGCGAGCTCTTCGGCTACCAGGGCCAGGTCGTCACGCAGCAGAGTGCAGACAAGGACTACCTGGTCGACAACCCCAACCGCCGTTGCCCCATCATCACGAAGGCGCGCACCGAGCTGGGCTACAACCCGTCGATCCAGCTGGCCGAGGGCATGAAGCGGACGATGCTCTGGTACCGGGACAATCAACAAGCGGTGGATGCGTGATGCGAGTTTCAGTCATTGGGACCGGCTACGTCGGTCTGGTTTCCGGGGTCTGCCTGGCCGAGACCGGCCACCAGGTCACCTGCGTCGACATCGATCCTTCCAAGGTCGACAAGATCAACAAGGCCATCCCGCCCATCTACGAGAAGGGCCTGGAGCTGCTGCTGAAGAAGAACGCTGGCGTTCGACTTCATGCGACGACGCGGCTGCGCGAGGCGGTGCTGGAATCCGACCTCTCGCTGATCGCCGTGGGCACGCCCTTCGACGGCAGCGCGATCGATCTGAAGTACATCCGCGAAGTGGCGCGCGAGATCGGCGAGGCCCTCAAGGACAAGGACAGCTACCACGTCGTGGTCGTCAAGAGCACGGTGGTGCCAGGCACCACGGATGACGTGGTGCTTCCGATCCTGGAGCAGGCCTCGGGCAAGAAGGCCGGGCGCGATTTTGGCGTGGGCATGAACCCGGAGTTCCTGCGCGAGGGCGAGGCGGTGGACGACTTCATGTTCCCCGATCGCATCGTGCTGGGCGGCATCGATGCCCGCACGCAGGATGTGATGGCCATGCTGTACGAGGTCTTCCCGCACGTCGACAAGGTCAAGACCTCGGCCAAGACGGCGGAGATGATCAAGTACACCTCCAACTCGCTGCTGGCGACGATGATCTCGTTCTCCAACGAGATCGGCAACCTCTGCGCGGCGCTGGGCGGCATCGACGTCGTCGACGTGATGAAGGGTGTGCACCTGGACAAGCGGCTGACGCCCATCCTGGATGACGGTCGGCGCATCGTGCCGGTGTTCACCACCTACCTCGAAGCCGGCTGCGGCTTCGGCGGCAGCTGCTTCCCCAAGGACGTGAAGGCGCTGATCGTGCATGGCCAGGACCGGGGTCAGCCGATGCAGCTGCTGGACGCGGTGATCGCCATCAACGAACGCCAGCCGCAGCAGATCCTGGATATCCTGGACAAGCGTCTGGCCGACGTCGGCAAGAGCCGCATCGGCATCCTGGGCCTGGCCTTCAAGCCGGGCACGGACGACATGCGCGAATCGCCCTCGATTCCCATCGTGCGCGAGCTGCAGAAGCGCGGTGCCCGGATGAAGGCCTACGATCCCGTGGCCAAGACCGAAGCCATGCACCTGTTCGGCACGGATCACATCACCTACACCGACAGCCTGGAAGACACGGTCAAGGACGTCGATGCGGTGGTGCTGCTGACGCGCTGGCCGGAGTTCAAGGGCGTGGGCGAACTGCTGAAGAAGATGGGGCAAGCCCCGCTCATGATCGACGGACGCCGCATGCTGGACAAGGACGCCTTCGATCGCTACGACGGCATCGGTCTGCAGACCGCCTGAGGCTCCGCCAGCACGATCACTCCGGAGAGCCTGAACGTGATCCTCACCGAAACCCCGCTCAAGGGCGCATTCATCGCCGATCTGAAGCGCCTGGAAGACGAGCGCGGCTACTTTGCGCGGGCCTGGTGCCGCAACGAGTTTGCCGCCGTGGGCGTCGATTTTCAGCCGGTGCAGGCCAACATGTCGGGTTCGCGCCGGCGCGGCACCGTGCGGGGCCTGCACTACCAGATGGCGCCGCACGAAGAGGCCAAGTTCATCCGCTGCGTGCGCGGCGCCGTCTTCGACGTCATCGTCGATCTGCGCGCCGATTCGCCCACGCGCGGGCGCTGGTTCGGCACCGAGCTGAGCGCCGAGAACCGGCGCGCCCTGCTCGTGCCGCAAGGCTTTGCGCATGCCTACCAGACGCTGGCGGACGACAGCGAGGTGATCTATTTCGTCTCGGCCTTCTACGCGCCCGGCGCCGAAAAAGGCCTGCGCTGGAACGACCCGGGTATCGGCATCCAGTGGCCGATCACGGAGGGCGTCACGGTCTCCGAGAAGGACCTGAACTGGCCTGACTTCGCCTGAGGGCTGGCGCCGCGGTCCCGCTTCGAGGCAAGCACCGAGGGCGGAGCGCTCGAAACGGCGAATCGGATTGTCGATCGACGCCATCAGCTGGCGCCCAGTCCTGGGTGGACTTGGCGCCGTCTTGCCGGGTTGGCCCCATGCGGACCCTTGGGATGTGGTGGCATGGCTGCCCGTGGTTGACGGCGTTGGCGCAGACCTGCTGCCACGATCGTAGAGGTGGAGGCCGCCCATGATCGAGGCTGCGCTGCGTGACGGGCGCCTGCCGCTCGGGCTGTCGGCGCTGTTGGGGTGGTTTCCGGAGGCTTGGGGCATGCAGCTTGAGCAGTTCTGCGGCTCGCGCACCCCACTCAGGTTTGCCGTCTTGCCGTCGCGAGGAAGACACCCAGCCCGATCATGGTGACCCCCGACACCCGCGTCATCAACCGGGCTCGCGCAGCCCGGGCGGCACCGGAATCCAGCAGCCGGTGAGCCGCCAACACGGCGATCAGGTCCACCAGCGTGTTCAGTGCCACACAGATGCTGCCCAGCAGCACCAGTTGCGGCACCAGCGGCTCGGTCGGGACCACGAACTGCGGCAGGAAGGCCAGGAAGAAGAGTGCCGTCTTCACATTCAGCGCCTCCACGACGATGCCCTCGACCAGCGCACGGCGCGCGCCCTGGGCTGACACCGGCTGCAGGGCGTCATCGGCCTGAGCGCGCATCAGCATCCGCACGCCCAGGTAGACGAGGTACGCAGCACCCAGGTACTTCAACAGGGTGAAGGCGATCGCCGATTGCGCCACCAGGATCGAAAGTCCGACGGCCGCTGCCAACACGTGCAGCATGCCGCCGAGGCCCGTGCCGATGCATGAGGCCAGGCCCTCGGCTCGCCCTCCTGCCACCGTGCGGGCCACGACGTAGGCAATGCCTGGGCCGGGCGTGATGGCCAGTACCGTGGCCGCGATGAAGAAGGCGATGAGTGACATGGCGCTCGTCCTGGGTCTGGAAGTCAGTCCCCGGGTTGATGGTTCTTGGAGCCGGCTTGCGCCAGCGGATGGTCAATCTTGCCATCCCCGTAGCTGCCAACGACCTGGGCAATCACGACCTGATACCCCGCCAGCCACCTGGACTGCTCGCGCTTGGCGGCTTGGTGGGCTGGGTGTTCGATCAATGCACGCAGCGCCTCCATCGACTCCCAGTAGTAGACGTTGGAGATCAGCCCTGAAGCGGCGTTCTCCCAGCTCTCCTCGCCCAGGTACCCGGGAAGCGACTTCGCAGTCGCCGCGATCACCTGATCCAGCGCGTGGAACGCGTCGTCGAACTGGCGCCTGGAGAAGGTGAACGTGGCGGTGTACATGGATGCAGGGTACCGGAACGGACCAGGTTCCGGCCGGGAAAGGGCCTGTGGAGTGCGGGCTGCCGACCCGTCTGCGACCTGCACTCGCCGCACTGAAACCCGCATGATTCCTCGGCCTCGCCTGGTGTTGGTCAACAGGCTGGCAGAGCACGGAGCGAGACACGGTCCCCTGGCTGGCCTTCCGGGGCCTCGTCAGGCGCACCGTGGTCAACAGGCCAGCCGCCGCTTCCCTTGGAGACCAGCCCAAAGAGAAGGGCCCAGAGAGGTCTCTGGGCCCGTCGTACTGGTGGAGCCGGGGGGAATCGAACCCCCGTCCGCAAGCCATTGCCGACCAGTTCTACATGCGTAGCTGTCTGATTTGGATCTCACGGCCCGGATCGCGCAGCAGCACGCTATCCGGTCCGCCAGTCACTGAATCTCGCTCCTGACCGAGTGACCCGGTCAGGCGCCAGCCAATGTGACTGACCTCTCAGCTCAGGGTCTTGCGACCTTCAGCCCGGCCCATCGGCCAACCGTTGAGAGGCTCACCGGTGTTAAGCGGCGAGGGCGAAACGTTCGTCGTTCGCAGTTACTTGTTTCCAGCTGGATTTACGAGCTGTTCTGGCGCTCGGCATGCCCTGATCCGACTCCGCACCCACGTCGAAGCCAGGTCGGCCCCCAAGCCCTGGAGTTTAGGCCAGTTGCAGCCAGTTCAAGAGCCGGGCGGGCTGCGGCAGCACGATATCGGCACCCCAGGCTTCGACCGGCTCGCCCAGGCCCAGGTAGCCCCAGGCCGCAGCAGCCGTGCGCATGCCCGCCGCACGGCCGGCCTGGATGTCCCTGGGGTCGTCACCGACGTAGACGGCATCGGCCGATGCACAGCCGGCGCGGCGTGCCGCTTCGTGCAGCGGCTCCGGGTGCGGCTTGGTGTACGGCGTGCTGTCCCCCGCAATCACGACCGCAGCACGCTGTGCGATGCCCAGCGCCTGCGTGATCGGCGCCGCAAAGCGCTGTGCCTTGTTGGTGACGACGCCCCAGCGCATGCCGCGCGCCTCCAGCGCGAGAAGGACCGGCTGCATCTCGTCAAAGATGCGGGTCAACCGAAGCATCCGCGCTTCGTAGGCATCCAGGAACGACACGCGCAGGGCCTCGTACCGTGCTTCGCCGGGCCCGATGTCGAAAGCCTGCCGCACCATGCCGCGCGCGCCAGAGCCCACCATCGGCCGAAGCTCGGCATATGGCAGCGGGCCGAGCCCATGGCTGGCGCGCAACTCATTGGCAGCACCTGCCAGATCCGGGGCGCTGTCGATCAGGGTGCCGTCCAGATCGAAGAGCACCAGGCGCACGGGTGCCTGCATCAGGTCGCGCGCCGGCAGGCCACGAGGTAGTTGACGCTCGTGTCCTCGCTCAAGGAGTAGCGCCGCTTGAGCGGGTTGTATTCCATACCCTTGGTGGCCTGCCAATCCAATACAGCATCACGGCACCAACGCGCCAACTCACTGGGCTTGATGAATCGAGCATGGTCGTGCGTGCCGCGCGGCAGCAGCTTCAAAACATACTCCGCGCCGATGATCGCAAACAGGTAGGACTTGGGGTTGCGGTTGAGCGTGGAGAAAAACACCCAGCCGCCCGGCTTGACCAGCCGGCTGCAGGCCTGGACCACGGAGGCAGGGTCCGGCACGTGCTCTAACATCTCCATGCAGGTGACGACTTCGAAGCTGCCCGGTTGCTCCGCCGCCAGGGCTTCGACCGCCACTTCGCGATAGTCGACATTCGGTACGCCCGTCTCCAGCGCATGCAGACGCGCCACACCCAGCGGCTTCGTGGCAAGGTCGATGCCTAACACGCTGCTTGCACGGGCAGCCATGGCCTCCGCCAGGATGCCGCCGCCACAGCCCACGTCCAGCACCCGCTTGCCGGCCAAGGCTGCGAGGCTATCGATCCACTCCAGCCGCAGCGGATTGATCTCGTGCAGCGGGCGGAACTCGCTCTCGCGGTCCCACCACCGGTGTGCCAGCGCGCTGAACTTGGCCAGTTCCTGGGTATCGACGTTCGTGCTCATGAAGGCATCCTGGGGCGAGGCGGCAAGGCTGATGGCGGGATCGCTCGCAGCAGCGAATGGCCTGACGGGTCGGTTCGGTGGCGAACAGTGAGCCTGCCCAGAAACGAAAAACCCCGCCGCGGCGGGGTTTGTTCTTGGCGGGACCCGTGGGCTCCCACCGATGGGAGCAGCAGGCCCCGAGGGGACTGCGGCCCCATCGACCGTTCAGCGACGGGTGCGGGTACCGACGACCTCGACCTCGACGCGGCGGTTCTTCGCCTTGCCTTCCTTGGTCTTGTTGTCGGCCACAGGCGACTTCTCGCCCTTGCCTTCCGTGTAGACACGGTTCTTCTCGATGCCCTTGCTGACCAGATAGGCCTTGACCGACTCGGCGCGAGCGATCGACAGCTTCTGGTTCGAGGCGTCGCTGCCGTCCGAATCGGTGTGACCGACGGCGATGATGACCTCGAGGTTGACGCCCTTGGTCTTGTCGACCAGATCGTTCAGCTTGGCTTGAGCCTCAGGCTTCAGCACGGACCGGCCCGAATCGAAGAATGCGTCAGCGGCGAACGTGACCTTCTCGCTCACCGGAGCGGGCGGCGGCGGCGGAGCCGGACGCGGGGGCGGAGGAGCCGGGGGGGCCGCGCGCGGAGGCGGGGGCGGCGGGGGCGGCGGGGGAGGAGGCGGCGGGGGCGGGGGCGGCGGCGGGGGCGGCGGAGCGCCATCGCAACGAGGAGCGGCCGTGGCCGGGGTCCAGGTGGCATCGCGCCAGCAGAGCTCATTCGTGCCGTTGCGCCAGACGGTGCCATCCGTCGCACGCCAGTTGTCGACGGTCCTGGCCGGAGCCTGCGCCTGCGCAGACGCGACCATCGGGGCGGCCAGCGCTGCTGTTGCAAACAGCGCTGCCACCTTGTTGAGTTTCTTCATGATTCTCCTCTCGAGGAAAGCCGCAGTTGCCTGCGTGACGTCCAAAACGGGGCGAGATGTTCGGGCAAATACCCGCTGGCGCGAGTAGATACCGTTGACGAATTCATTGTGCCATAGCGCTTCGTCTGGGCCCCATTTTGGCGATCTGCCAGCTTTTGCCTATTGGCCATGTTGCGCCATAGCGACATCGGAGCGCCGCATAGAATCCCTTGTCGCTCGGGCTGCCAGCCCATTCGGGCGCTTCTTGCCGCCCCACCGCGCGGCCACGGTGCATGTCCCAGTTCGCGAAAGAAACGCTGCCCATCAGCCTCGAAGAGGAGATGCGGCGCTCGTATCTCGACTATGCGATGAGCGTCATCGTGGGCCGGGCCCTGCCCGACGCGCGTGACGGCCTGAAGCCGGTCCACCGTCGCGTGCTGTTCGCGATGCACGAGCTCAACAACGACTGGAACCGCCCCTACAAGAAAAGTGCGCGCATCGTCGGCGATGTGATCGGCAAGTACCACCCTCATGGCGACACGGCGGTCTACGACACGATCGTGCGCATGGCGCAGGACTTTTCGCTGCGCCACATGCTGGTGGATGGCCAGGGCAACTTCGGCAGCGTGGACGGCGACAACGCCGCGGCCATGCGCTACACCGAGATCCGCCTGGCCAAGATCGCGCACGAGATGCTGGCCGACATCGACAAGGAGACGGTCGATTTCGGGCCCAACTACGACGGCAGCGAGAAGGAGCCGCTGGTCCTGCCGACCCGCCTGCCCAACCTGCTGGTCAACGGTTCGGCAGGCATTGCCGTGGGCATGGCCACGAACATCCCGCCGCACAACCTCAACGAGGTGGTCGATGCCTGCCTGCACCTGCTGAAGGCGCCCGAGGCCAGCATCGAGGAGCTGATGGAGATCATCCCGGCACCCGACTTTCCCACCGCCGGCATCATCTATGGCCTGAACGGGGTGCGCGAGGGTTATCGCACCGGGCGCGGCAAGGTGATCATGCGCGCCAAGTGCCACTTCGAGGACATCGACAAGGGCGCGCGGCAATCGATCATCGTCGACGAGATCCCCTACCAGGTCAACAAGAAGACGCTGCTCGAGCGCATCGCCGAGCTCGTGCACGAGAAGAAGATCGAGGGCATCAGCCACATCCAGGACGAGAGCGACAAGTCCGGGATGCGCGTGGTCATCGAGCTCAAGCGCGGCGAAGTGCCCGAGGTGGTGCTGAACAACCTCTACAAGCAGACCCAGCTCCAGGACACCTTCGGCATGAACATGGTGGCCCTGGTGGACGGCCGCCCCCAGCTTCTGAACCTGAAGCAGATGCTGGAATGCTTCCTGTCCCACCGCCGCGAGGTGGTGACCCGGCGCACGGTGTTCGAGCTGCGCAAGGCCCGGGAGCGTGGGCATCTGCTGGAAGGCCTCGCCGTGGCCCTGTCGAACGTGGACGAGATCATCGCCCTGATCAAGGCGGCCCCCACGCCGGCCGACGCGAAGCGGGAGATGATGGCCCGCACCTGGCGCTCGACGCTTGTCGAGGAGATGCTGGCGCGGGCATCCGCCGAGGCCTCGCGCCCCGAGGGGCTGGCCCCCGAGTTCGGGCTGTCCCGGCGCGGCTACCTGCTTTCCGACGCCCAGGCCCAGGCCATCCTGGAACTGCGCCTGCAGCGACTCACCGGACTCGAGCAGGACAAGATCGTCGCCGAGTACAAGGAAGTCATGGAGCAGATCGCCGACCTGCTGGACATCCTGGCACGGCCGGAACGCATCACCCGCATCATCGGCGACGAGCTGGCCGCCATCAAGACCCAGTTCGGCGACAAGCGGCGCTCCGAGATCGTCCTGCAGACGGCGGACATCAACCTGGAGGACCTGATCGCCCGCGAGGACATGGTCGTCACCCTGTCCCACACCGGCTACGTCAAGCGCCAGCCCCTGGACGACTACCGGACCCAGAAGCGGGGCGGCCGCGGCAAGAAGGCGGCCGACATCAAGGAAGACGATTTCGTGGACCGGCTGTTCATCGCCAACACCCACGACTACATCCTGTGCTTCTCTAGCCGCGGCCGGGTCTATTGGCTGAAGGTCTACGAAGTGCCCGAGGGCACCCGCGGCTCCCGCGGCAAGCCCATCGTGAATCTCTTCCCGCTGGAGGAGAACGAGAAGATCACCGCCGTGCTGCCGGTCAAGGAGTTCGACGAGAACCATTTCGTGTTCATGGCCACCGCCATGGGCACGGTGAAGAAGACCCCGCTGACCGAGTTCTCCAACCCGCGCAAGGCCGGCATCATCGCCGTCGCCCTGGACGAGGGCGACTACCTGATCGGCGTTTCCATCACCGACGGCGCCTGCGACGTGATGCTCTTCTCCGACGCCGGCAAGGCCGTGCGCTTCGAGGAGGGTGACGTGCGCCCCATGGGCCGCACGGCCCGCGGCGTGCGCGGCATGATGCTCGAGGACGAGCAGAGCGTGATCTGCATGCTGGTCGCCCAGGGCGAGGAGTTCAACGTGCTGACGGCCACCGAGAACGGCTTCGGCAAGCGCACACCCATCGCCGAGTACACGAAGCACGGCCGCGGCACCAAGGGGATGATCGCCATCGCCACCTCGGAGCGCAATGGCAAGGTGGTGGGGGCCGTCCTGGTGCAGCCCGAGGACGAGGTGATGCTGATCTCCACCGGTGGCGTCATGATCCGCACCAAGGTCCAGCAGGTCCGCGAGACCGGGCGTTCCGCCCAGGGCGTGACCCTGATTTCCCTCGATGACGGCACCCGACTGGCCGGCATCGAAAAAGTCATCGAAACCGACGAAGAGGAGTAATCGTATGGCCCGAGTGTTCAATTTCAGCGCCGGTCCCGCGGCGCTGCCCGAAGAAGTCCTGAAGCAGGCCGCCGAGGAGATGCTCGACTGGCACGGTTCCGGCCAGTCCGTCATGGAGATGAGCCACCGGGGCAAGGAATTCATCGGCATCGCCGAGGCCGCCGAGGCCGACCTGCGCGAACTGATGGGCATCCCGGCCAACTACAAGGTGCTGTTCCTGCAGGGCGGGGCCACGCTGCAGTTCGAGATGATCCCCATCAATCTGCTGCGCGGCAAGGCCGGCGCCGACTACGTGCACACCGGCGAGTGGGCGAAGAAGGCCATCAAGGAAGCGAAGACCTTCTGTCACGTGAATGTCGCCGCCAGCGCCGAGGACAAGAGCTTCACGTACGCCCCGGCCCAGGCCGACTGGAAGCTGGACAAGGACGCCGCCTACGTCCATTACACCGCCAACGAGACGATCGGCGGGGTGGAGTTCCACTGGACGCCCGACACCGGCGACGTGCCCCTCGTCTGCGACATGTCGTCCAACATCCTGTCCAAGCCGGTGGATGTGTCCAGGTACGGCCTGATCTATGCCGGCGCCCAGAAGAACATCGGGCCCGCCGGGCTCACCATCGTCATCGTCCGCGACGACCTGATCGGCAAGGCGCAGCCGACGCCGCCCACCATGCTGGACTACAAGATCCACGCCGAGGCGGATTCGATGTACAACACGCCGCCCACCTATGCGATCTACATCGCCGGGCTGGTTTTCCAGCTCCTCAAGCGGAACGGCGGCCTGGCCGCCGCGGAAGCGCGCAACGTCGAGAAGGCCGGGATCCTCTACGACTACCTGGATTCCACCGACTTCTACCGCAACCCGGTCGCCAAGGCCGACCGCTCGCGGATGAACGTGCCCTTCACGCTGAAGGACGCGGCCCTCGACGACGAGTTCCTCAAGGGCGCCAAGGCCCGCGGCATGGTCCAGCTGAAGGGCCACCGCTCGGTCGGCGGCATGCGGGCCTCCATCTACAACGCCATGCCCATCGAGGGCGTCAGGGCGCTGGTGGAGTACATGAAGGAATTCGCGGCTTCCAAGGGCTGATCACATCATGGCTGACCAATTCCAGATCCTCATCCTCAATGCCATTTCCGCCACGGGCCTGAAGCGCCTGCCCGCCGAGCGCTACGTCACCGGCAAGGAGATCGCCAAGCCCGACGCCATCCTGGTCCGTTCGGCCGACATGCACAGCATGGACATCCCGAAGAGCGTGCTGGCCATCGGCCGTGCCGGCTCGGGCACCAACAACATCCCGGTCAAGGCCATGTCGGCCCGCGGCGTGCCCGTGTTCAATGCCCCCGGCGCCAATGCCAATGCGGTCAAGGAACTCGTCCTGGCCGGCATGCTGATGGCCGCCCGCAACATCGGCGGCGCCATGAAGTTCGTGTCCGGCCTCGATCCGGCCGACGCCGAGATGGAGAAGAAGGTCGAAGGCGGCAAGAAGACCTATGCCGGCTACGAGCTGGCCGGCCACACGCTGGGCGTCATCGGCCTGGGCAAGATCGGCTGCCTGGTGGCCGACGCCGCCATCAAGCTTGGCATGCATGTGATCGGCTACGATCCGGAGATCACCGTGGACGCCGCCTGGAGCCTGCCGTCCCAGGTGAAGAAGGCCAATGGCCTCAACGACGTCCTCAAGCATGCCGACTTCCTGACCCTGCACGTGCCCCTGGTCGACGCGACGCGCAAGATGATCAACGGCAAGTCCCTGGAGACCATGAAGCACGGCGCCGTGCTGCTCAACTTCGCCCGCGAGGGCGTCGTCGAGGAGGCCGCAGTGCTGGCCGCCCTGGATGCCAAGAAGCTTTCGACCTACGTCTGCGACTTCCCCAGCGCCCACGTCAACAACCACCCGAAGGTCATCGCGCTGCCGCACCTGGGCGCGTCCACGGCCGAGGCCGAGGAGAACTGCGCCGCCATGGTGGCCGACCAGGTGCGCGATTTCCTCCAGGACGGGAACATCCAGAATGCGGTGAACTTCCCCAACGTGGTCATGCCGCGGGAATCGGGCTTCCGGATCGCCATCGCCAACGCCAACGTCCCCAACATGGTGGGCCAGATATCGACCGCCATGGCCGATGCCAAGCTCAACATCCACAACATGATGAACAAGTCCAAGGGCGACGTGGCCTACACGCTGGTGGACGTGGACAGCAAGGTGCCGAAGAAGCTGATCGACGCGATCGCGAAGATCGAAGGCGTGCTGCACGTCCGTTACCTGCCGGTCGAAGGCTGACACCGGCAAGGGCGGCGTGCCCCGGGGGCCATCCCCGGCACGTCGCCCGCGTTTTAGAACCCCTGACAGAATGAAACACGCCTACGTTGGCCCCAGAATGCGGATGATCGCGCGAAGCGCGGCGACGGCAAGGGTCGATCCCTTGCCGAGCCGTGCGACAAAGCGAGCGCCGCATTGTGGGGCCAACCCGGAGGGCCGGGGCCTGGCCGGGCGCATCGCGGCGTTGCGACGGCTGGCGAGGCGTCGAGCATCGCTGGGCCGCCGCGCCTTGCGCTGCCTCCCGGCCATGCCCCGGCGCAGGCGTGTTTCATTCTGTCAGGGGTTCTTAGTACGGGGGTTGGATGGCTGACGAGAAGGAAGAACTGGGGCGGCTCCGGGAGGGCATCGACCGCATCGACGACCAGGTCCTGCGCCTGGTCAGCGAACGCGCCCGGCTCGCCCACCGGATCGGAGAGATCAAGAAGGGCAACATCTACCGGCCGGAGCGGGAGGCCCAGGTCCTGCGCCGCCTCGCCGGGGACAATCCCGGACCGCTGCCCGAGGGCGCGGTGCGCCAGATCTTCCGCGAGATCATGTCGGCCTGCCTGGCCCTGGAGCAGCCGCTGCGCGTGGCCTACCTGGGGCCCGCCGGGACCTTCTCGGAAACCGCGGCCAAGAAGCACTTCGGTTCCGGACCGACGTTGACCGCCTGCGGCGCCATCGACGACGTCTTCCGGGCCGTCGAGTCGGGCAATGCCGACTACGCCGTGGTGCCGGTGGAGAACTCCACCGAGGGGGCCGTCGGACGCACCCTGGACCTGATGCTCACCTCGCCGCTGAAGGTCTGCGGCGAAGTGAACCTGCGCATCCAGCAGAACCTGCTGTCCAAGGCCGGGGACGTGCGGCAGGTCAAGCGGCTCTATTCCCATGCCCAGTCCCTCGCCCAGTGCCACGAGTGGCTGAACCGGAACCTGGCGACCCTGCCGCGGGTGCCCGTGGCCAGCAACGCCGAGGCCGCCCGCATGGCGGCCGAGGACCCGGAATCCTGCGCCATCGCGGGCGAGGCCGCGGCCCAGCTCTACGGGCTCCACATCCTGGCCGCCAGCATCGAGGACGACCCGAACAACACGACCCGTTTCCTGGTCCTGGCCGGCCATGACGCCGGGCCCTCCGGCCGGGACAAGACCTCCTTCGTCTGCTCGGCCCAGAACAAGCCCGGCGCCGTCCACGACCTGCTGGTGCCCCTGTCGGCCCATAAGGTCTCCATGAGCCGCTTCGAATCCCGGCCGGCCCGGGGCTTCGGCGGCAGCCGCTGGGAGTATGTATTCTTCATCGACGTCGAAGGCCACCGGGAGGAGCCGGAGGTGGCGGCCGCCCTGGAGGAACTGCGCGGCCGCGCGGGTTGGGTGAAGGAGCTCGGCTCCTATCCCCGTGCCGACCGGTAGATGGCCCCCCACCCCCTAGCCCCCGCCCCGGGGCGGGGATCGGCAAGCCGATCCCTTCGGGGCAATCTGGCCCCCCACCCCCTAGCCCCCGCCCCGGGGCGGGGGAACTCGACTGCTCGCTGCGCTCGGCAGTTACGGGGAGCGTTGATCGGTGGCACGGGCGGATTGCGGCTCCGCCGCGTGCCGTCCGGGCTTGGGGCGGCCCGGCACCCGGACTGGGTCGGGGGAGCGTTGAGGAGGCGCCTGGTTTGGCGGTTGTCCCTGTCACGTGGATGCGCGGTTCGCCGCGGGTCCTGTTCGAACGAAGGAGCATTTGCATGAGCATCGCCCAATCCGCGCCGGAGTATGTCCGCGCCATTTCGCCCTACATCCCCGGCAAGCCGATCACGGAATTGGCCCGCCAGATGGGCATTCCGGTGGAGCGCATCGTCAAGCTGGCCTCCAACGAGAATCCCCTCGGCATGAGCCCGAAGGCGCGGGCGGCGGTCGAGGCGGCCATCGCGGGCATCGAGCGCTATCCGGACCAGTTCGAGTTGGCGAAGGCACTGGCCGACCGCCTGGGGCTGCCCATGGAGCAGATCGTCCTCGGCAACGGCTCCAACGACGTGCTGGACATCGCGGCCCGGGTCTTCCTGGCCCCCGGCCGTTCGGCGGTGTTTTCGCGGCATGCCTTCGCGGTCTATCCTCTGGCCACGATGACGGCCGGCGCCGAATGCCTGGTGGCCCCGGCCCGGCACTACGGCCACGACCTGGCCGCCATGGGCGACCTGATCCGCGAGGACACCCGGGTGGTCTGGATCGCCAACCCGAACAATCCGACCGGGACCTTCCTGCCCTATGCGGACGTCAAGGCCTTCATCGCATCGGTGCCCGTCCATGTGGCCGTGGTGCTGGACGAGGCCTACAACGAATACCTGCCGCCGGCGGACCGGGTGGATACGCTCCCGTGGATCCGCGAATTCCCCAACCTGATCGTCACGCGCACTTTCTCGAAGGTGTATGGCCTCGCCGGCCTGCGCGTGGGCTACGGGGTCGCCTCTCCCGAAGTGGCGGATCTGATGAACCGGATCCGCCAGCCCTTCAACGTGAACAACCTGGCCCTGGCCGCTGCCGTCGCGGCCCTGGACGACCATGCCTTCCTGGCGGAGAGCTTCGAGCTCAACCGGCGGGGCATGGAGCAGATCGTGGCCGGCCTGAAGCGCCTGGGCCTGGAGCACATTCCCTCCCACGGCAACTTCGTGACCTTCGCCGTCGCGGACGGGGCGGCCGTGAACCAGAAGCTCCTCAAGCAGGGCGTCATCGTCCGCCCCATCGGCGGCTACGGCCTGCCCAACCACCTGCGCGTCACCATCGGCCTGCCCGAGGAGAACGAGCGTTTCCTGGCGGCACTCGAAAAAACGCTTTGAAAGGCGCGAAACACAGAGGACGCAGAGGACGCAGAGAAATGCAAACCATTCGAGAATTGCCATTTCCAACCGGGGCCGTGCGCGATTGAATCGTGCTTGCATTTCCGGGTCGAGAAAACGAAAACGATTTTCTCTGAGTCCTCCGTGTCCTCCGCGGTGAAAGGTTTTTCAACGTGAACAAGATCGTCATCTGCGGCGTCGGGCTGATCGGCGGGTCCTTCGCGCTGGCCCTGAAGGCGGCCGGCGCCGTCGGGGAGGTGGTGGGTCTCGGGCGCACCCGGGCGCCGCTGGAGGAGGCCCTGCGCCTGGGCGTCATCGACCGGATCGCCGGCGACTGGGCGGATGCGCTGGCCGGGGCCGACCTGGTGCTGCTGGGCATGCCCGTGGGCCAGATGGCGCCGGTCATGGCGGCCCTGGTGCCGCACCTGGGACCGGACACCCTGGTTACCGATGGCGGTTCCACCAAGGCCGACGTGGCAGCGGCAGCCCGCGCCGCCTTCGGCGACCGGATCGGCCAGTTCGTGCCCGGGCATCCCATCGCCGGCGCCGAGAAGAGCGGCGTGGCCGCGGCCCAGGCCGACCTCTACCGGGGCAAGCGGGTCGTCCTGACCCCGCTGCCCGAGAATACGGCCGGGGCGGTCACCCGGGTCCGCGCCGCGTGGGAGACTTGCGGCGCCCGTGTCTCCGAACTGGCCCCGGGCGAGCATGACGGCGTCTTTGCGGCCGTGAGCCATCTGCCGCACCTGCTGGCCTACGCCCTGGTCCACGACCTGGCCGGGCGGGCGAATTCCGACCAGCTCTTCGGTTTCGCCGCCGGCGGTTTCCGGGACTTCACGCGCATCGCCAGCAGCCATCCGGAGATGTGGCGAGACATCTGCCTCGCCAACCGGCAGGCCCTGCTGCGCGAACTGGACGCCTACATGGCCGAGCTGCTGGAGACCCGCGTGCTGCTCGCCTCCGCCGACGGCCCCGGGCTGGAGGCCATGTTCGCCACCGCCCGGGCCCGGCGGGATGCCTGGCTGGATTCCCTGAGTCCGCCGCCCGGGGAGTGACCATGGAATACCTGGACCTGCCGCCCCTGGACCTGGCCGCGGGCACCGTGCGCCTGCCCGGTTCGAAGAGCATCTCCAACCGTTGCCTGCTGCTTGCCGCCCTCGCCGTGGGCGT